>CAYOJA010000001.1:0-155121 GCA_964404175.1 uncultured Thiobacillus sp.
CACCTGTTGTCATGTTTGTTGAAGTGTCAATTTCCACTGGAAACGACATAGGGCCGGCCTTTGTAGCCGTGGTCCTGGAAGATGGCATAGTCAATCGGCGTTTCGACGCCGGCGTCCTTGGCCGCAGCGGCAAGGTGCTTGTTGTGCTCGGCTAGTTCGTTACGGATGGCCAGCCGCTTGTCGTTCTCCGACAGACGGGCGAAGGCTTCGTTATCGTTCAATTCCTGCCGGCGAGTCTGCAGGGCGAAGTAGGTCTGGCCGTTGGCGATGACCGGCTTCGACGGGTCGCCGTTCTGCACGATGAGGTAGCAGGCATAGCGAGAAAGCCGATAGTCCTCGATTTCGCGCTTGGCACCGGAGCCGATATCGACCATTTTCGCCATTTGGGAAAAATGGTCGTCGACCACATTGCCCGACTGACGACAGGCCTCCATCGACTTTTCGATCACGCGCTTGAACTTGTCCCAGGCTGCATATTCGAGTAGTGGCTGCAAATCTCGCGCTACCCAGTATTCATTGCCTTCGGCGTCGAACTGACGGATACCCTCGAAGGTCTCGTGGTGCTGATCGATAACACGTTTCTTTGTCATACGCCCAATTCCCTGAGGTAGGTTTTCATCTTGGTGCGCACTTCGGCCAGTTCCGCTTCCAGGCGTTCGATGTCCTGCTCCACGGCGGCCACGTCGATTTCTTCCTCTTCCTCGAAGGTATCCACGTAGCGCGGAATGTTGAGGTTGAAATCGTTCTCGGCGATTTCGGCCAGCGGGGCGACGTAGGCGTATTTGTCGACGTTCTGGCGCGCATCGAAGGTGGCCACAATTTTGTCCAGGTGGGCGTCGAACAGGGCGTTTTGGGTCTTGGCGGCCTGGAAGTCGCGGCTGGCGTCGATGAACAACACGTCACGGCAATTTTCGCGTTCGCCACCCTTTTCCCGCGCCCGGTCGAAGACCAGAACGGCCACCGGTATCGAGGTAGTGGGGAAGAGATTGGCCGGCAGGCCGATGACGGCGTCGAGCAGGTTGTCTTCGATCAGCTTCTGCCGGATGCGGCCTTCGGCACCGCCGCGGAACAGCACGCCGTGAGGTACCACCACCGCCACGCGACCGGCCTGGGGCAGTGCAGTTTCGACCATGTGGCTAATGAAAGCGTAGTCGCCCTTCGACTTGGGCGGCACTCCGCGCCAAAAGCGGTTGAAACGATCCGACTCGGCATGTTCGGAACCCCATTTGTCGAGACTGAAGGGCGGATTGGCAACTACCACGTCGAAGCGCATCAGGCGGTCGGCTTCAATCAGTGCGGGGCTATTGAGGGTGTCGCCCCATTCGATGCGCGCTGAGTCCTTGCCGTGCAGGAACATGTTCATGCGGGCCAGCGCCCAGGTGCTGCCGTTCACCTCCTGGCCGAAGAGGGCGAAATCGCGGCTGCCGGTTTCTTCCACCAGCGCCGCCGCCTCGATCAGCAGGCCGGCGGAACCGCAAGCGGGGTCGCAGATGCGGTCGCCGGGTTTAGGCTTGGTCAGGCGGGCGAGTAGGCGGGACACCTGTTTGGGCGTGTAGAACTCGCCGGCTTTCTTGCCTGCATCGGAGGCAAAGCGCTCGATTAGGTAGATGTAGGCATTGCCGATCACATCCTCGGAGACGCGAGAGGGCCGCAGGTCGAGCTTGGCGAAATCTTCCAGCAGGTTTTTCAGACGGCGGTTGCGATCCTTGGTCTGGCCGAGGTTGGCTTCGGAGTTGAAGTCGATGTTACGGAATACACGGTCAAGCTTGGCCTTGTTAGCATCCTCGATGCCGTCGAGCACGATGTTGATCAGTTCGCCAATGTTGGCGGCGTTGCGCCGTTCGTACAGGCTATTGAAATCGCCAGCGAAGCGCTCGATGAGTTCGCCGGTTTTTTCGTTCTTGAATTCGACGAAGGGCAGCGTGAAGCGCTCGCGATCCAATTTGCGCCGGATACGCTCGTCGTCGTCACCGTATTGCTGGCGATAGGTGTCGTAGTGGTCTTGCCACAAGTCGCTGATGTATTTCAGGAACAGCATCACGAGGATGTAGTCCTTGTATTGGGCTGGATCGACAACGCCACGAAATGTGTCGCAGGCGGCCCAGGCGGCCGAGTTGACTTCTTGTTGTGTGATTTTGTCGTTCATCCGCAATTCCTTCGATGTTTGGAAAGGGCGGGAGAGGTTCCTCCCGCCTTTGGTCTTAGCCAGGGATATTTCTCGGATCGTTACCGTGGCTATCCGACTGCGCAATCTTTCCATCCAGATTCTTGATCTTCAGCTCAGACCCTTCGCGCTGGCTCATTTTCCGGGCGATATCGATGGCTTCCCGCTTGGTGTCGTGATGTGAAGCTGCACGGCTTGCGCCGGCTTTCTTGTTGTCCCAGCCACCTTGGGGGTTCGGCTGGACAAAACGGGTGTTGCTAGATGAAGGCGTTTTTGCCATGATGAATACCTTATACGTTGCGTTTCATAACGTGCCGGTCCGGGTATTGCGAGTACCTGGGTCGGCGCCTGGCCCACTTGAGTTCAGTGGGCATCCTGAGCTTTACGCATCAGAATTCCATCGATCAGCGCCTTACGCCGATCCATTAATTCGGCTGTAATCCTTGCCTCCCGACTGGCAAGCTGTTCGATTTCGACGATTCGTCGCTGAGTCTCCAACGGCGGGACTGAAATCACCAACTGCTCTAGTGCTGCCTTGCTGATCATTCGCACCGAGGTTCCCTCGGCCTGCGCCGCCAGCATGGCTTGAACTGCCGGTAGGTTGATATACCAGAGCAGGTAGGCGGGCAGCACCTCGATGGGCCGTATCAGTAGCATGGGGGCAGCAAGGACCGCCGGCCCCACGTCAGCCGAAACTAGCGCCACAGAGTTAGTCCGCCCACGAGACCGAAACACCAAGTCGCCCTGTCTGATCAGGTGATGCTCGTTGAAATCCGGCAGATCCACCCGAACCACATCCTCTACATGCAGCAAACTGGCTTCGTCTATGTCCTTCATCTGCACAACGGCGATGGCTCCCGTTGCCTCGTGCTCAAGGCGCGACCGGAACGGGTAACCCATGCGAATGCTTGCTACTTGCCCCAACTTCGTCATATAAGTAGAAAAGGCTTTTCTGGTTGACACAAAAATTCTAAGCCACCAGATTATCAATGTCAATAGTCGTAATCGCTTTACTGGTTTATTTACTGGCTGCCTGATTGATCAGCACGTTTATTTTGGGGTGTGGTGTGTCCTTTATCACTCAGCCTTGCACGCCTGCCCAGCGCCCCCAAGAGCAAGCCAAAGCCCCCAGGAAGCCTGCCAAGAGCAGCTCAGCTCGATCTCGTTGACCGAAGCAAGGTTCGACTTCCACCAGGATCGTTTGACGATGTCGTGGCCTTAGTTCCTGGGGTGGGACTTTGCGTGAAGCGTGACCATTCGTTTGGTGGCTACGAATGTGTAAATCTGAGTCGTGCTGATACAGGTATGTCCCAACAGCTCCTGAATGACCCGTAAATCAGCACCAGCGTCCAGCAAGTGCGTGGCAAAGGCGTGCCGGAGGCTGTGGGTGCTGAGGGGTCTTTCGATCCCCTTGTTTGAGGCGTGCTTCTTCACCACCATGCGGAGTACGCCCGTGCTTATTTTCTTCCCGCGAACGGCGAGGAACACATGATTGCAAAGGTCGTCCCGTCTCAGGGCGGGTCTTGACCTACTCAGGTACAGATCGAGCCAGAATGCAGCCTCTTCACCATAAACCACCAGCCGCTCCTTGTTTCCTTTTCCACAAACTCGAATCACACGGTTTTTGAAATCAAAGTCTTCGACCTTGAGATCGGATAGCTCGGTGGCGCGTATCCCGGTCGCATAGAGCAATTCGAGCATGGCCTTGTCACGCAGGCCTTGGTGAGAATTGAGATCAGTAATGTCAAGCAGTGACGCCACCTCATCCTGTGTCGGCGTGTTCGGGAGGCGGTGGGGTATTTTGATCTTGCCAAGGCGCATGGTCGGGTCCTGCGCAACCTGCCCATTGGTCATGAGATATTGGTAAAACCGACGAAGCGAAGCGGTATAGCGAGCCACGCTCCGAGCGCTGACCTTTCTCTCCAGCAGGCTTGCCAGCCACGCCTCAATGTCCTGATTCTGGACCTGGAGTAGCGTCTTCCCATTGTGCTGGGTCAGCCACGATCCGAAATTGATCAGATCCGCCTGATAGGCGTCGATGGTCCTGTCGGCGAGACCATGAACAAGCCATAACTCATCGCTGAACTGCTCCACGGATGGGAGCAGGGATTTAGATTTTGCGGAACCCATTTATTTTGCCTTTCTTGGTTTAACCCCTTCGGCTCCGCAACTGCAGGGGTAAATTTTCAGCTTATTATTTTCGCCGCCACTCCCATGACGGTATTACATTCAAGTTAGCCCATCCCATGTGCATTCCTGAATCGATTTCCGATCGTGCCTGGAGGCACGATCCACAACAGACTGCAAATTCTAATATTTCCTGACGTGCCATGCCAACCCCAGCTTGATGAGCAGGTTGGTATAAGACTCTTCGTGCCTTCTGACGTCTAACCTCAAGGGCTGTTGTCATTTAAGGCAACGTGGCAGGCTTCTTCTGCCGACTTGCCTTCCTGCTTGTTCGATCATTTCTGCCTTACCGATGTCCGATATATGTATACAATTAGCAGACATGGAGCCAGTCATACTCAACCCGACGCCCGTCATCAAATCGCAGGTGAGGCAACGTATCAACCAGGCCCCGGCAGCCAAAGTGTGGACGCCGGTGGATTTTCTCGACCTGGGTAATCGCGACGCGGTGGACAAAACGCTCCAGCGCATGGTCGCCAGCAATGAGCTGCGTCGCATCGACCGAGGACTGTACGACCAGCCCCGGATGAATTCTCTCACCGGCCAGTCAACCGCCCCCGATTATCGCAGCGTGATCGATGCCGTCGGTCGCCGCGACCAGGTGCGCGTTTTGATTGACGGGATGACCGCCGCCAACGATCTGGGCCTGACCAATGCGGTGCCGGGGCAGGTCATCGTACATACGGATGGTCGGCTGCGACCGATCCAGTTGGGCAAATTGACTCTTCAGTTCAAGCTGACGGCGCCAAGCAAGCTCTACTGGGCGGACCGTCCAGCCATGCGGGTGGTGCAAGCCCAGTACTGGCTCCGCGATGGTCTGAAGGCTGGTGCCCAGATCGATCAGGATGCGATTCAAGCCAGGCTCATTCGGCTATTGCAGGACTCCAGCCAGGGAAGTGCTATTCGTGATGATCTGCGATCCGGCTTACACACTGTGCCGTCGTGGATGCAACAGTGGATTCGCGATCTGCTTGCCCGGTCTGAGCAGGCAAGCACCAAGGCCTCACCGTGAACGCCGGCTTTCTTCGTATCATCGCCGCCTCTCCCGAGGATCGCCTCGGTCTGTTCCTGGCGACCGCCAACCGGCTCGGCACGCCGATCCAGAATGTGGAGAAGGATTTCTGGGTATCCGGGTTCAGCGTTCTATCGTCTGCCAGAGCCCAACAGAATTGGGATGGCCATTCAGCTGGCACTGTTGCCCGGTTGTGTTTCTATTTTCAGGCTGTCATCCAGTAGCAGAAACAGCAACTCGTCGTCCGTCGACGTGTATATGCTGGTGGTTGCAACGCTGGCGTGTCCGAGCAGGCGCTGGATCATGTTGACCGGCATCGTCTCTGCGGAATGCGCGCCGCGCGTGTGTCTCAGCCAGTGCGTCGAGGCTTTCGCCATCTTTTTGGCATCGTCATGATGCCCCTGCGTTGCAAGCACCGCAGCCGCTTCCCTGAAGAACACCTTCAAGGCCTTGTACAGCGTGGTGGGATCCAGGGTGCCCGTATCCTGCCCACGCCGCAGCCGGGCGATCAGGGGAATGTCTCCAGGATTATCCAGCGGGTCGGCATTCAGGCCCCGCCAGGCCAGGTAATCGCGTAATGCATCCATCACCATGCCGGGCATCGGGACTGCCCGCCATTTGCCACCCTTGCCGAGCACTTTCAGCATCCAGCGGACACCCAGGTCACGCTTGAGAGGGACCGAATAGAGTCTCCCCAAACGGGCATCCACCAGTTCGGTGAGCCGTAGCCCCGTGGCATAGGCGAAGGGGAGTACGAAGCGCAAGCGCCGGACGGATTCGTCCATAGGCTGGCGGTGCAGATACTCCATGAGAAATGCCCACTGGCTGCGTGTGAAGGCGTGCGTCAGCTCCAAATCAGGCGCGGTGGCCACGCCCATCACCCGCTGTGGTGGCAGCACGCCGTCCCATGGATTGCTGTCGAGGTAACGCACCTTGGCAAGCCACTCGAACAGGGACTTGAGGATGGTATGGGCCTGGATTTGGCTGCGCAGCGAGGCGGCTCCTTCAAATGGCCGCCAGTTGGCTGACCAGCGCGGTGTGCTGCGTTTTCCCATCCATTCAGCTTGGGGAAGGCGCCATGGCCATGCCGCGGGCAAGGTGCGGCCGAGCCCGCCCAGCCAATCCCGGTAAGCAACGGCATCCTCGATTGACAGCGACGACAGGGCGCATCCGCGCTCCATCACTGACCAGATCAGGAGGCGCTCTGCCTCGCGGCGATAGGCGCGCTCGGTATGCGGATTCGATGCGCGCGCTTTCAGCCAGGCCTGGATCGCCTGATAGTCATTTTCAGCATTGATTCGGCTGCGGCCGAGGCATCGGTTCTCGCCAACCGAGCCGTCCAGTTCCACCGGCGTCGAGAACGACTCCAGCGGCATGATGGCGGTGGCCGAGGGCCGGGTCAGTTCGATTGGCGACAACGACCGAAGCGGGGCGAGCCCCTGCGGCGCCATCACACCCAGACTGCCTTCGTGGGTGGCAAGCCACGTCACGAGCCGGCGCGCCCCTTTTTCGCCAAGGCGAGGAACGGACACCCACCAGCGGTAGCCCTGCGTGCGGACGCGTTGATGCAGCGCCTCGATGGTGGGGATGCCAGCGAGGATGAGCCTGGCAGCGAGTCGATCGTCAAACCAGGCGGCAACCGGGTCCTGCGGCTGCGGGTCGGCGGCGAGCAGTTCCTCCACCCACACCAGCGCCGCCAGTTGGCGCTCGACCAGACGGGCGTAGCGTCTCGCGCGGCGGTCGATGCTCTGCGGATAGGCCTCGACGTACATCGCGGCCAGTTCCTTCTCCGAATAGAAATGATCGGGGTCGTGTACTTCGCGGAAGGTTTCGAGCGAGGGGAGGGCGGTCGTCGACCGTACTGCCTCGGGCAGGATGCCGAGCGGCAGGCGCAGCAGTCGGGCCAGGGCGTGCCGGCCATGCCGGCGGGCAGCCATCGTCAGAGTTTGCTGGATCCAGGCCAGCGTGGAGCGCGCGATGCGCTGATCGAGGCCGGATTCGAGGTAGCGGTCCGCTGCGACCTTGAGGTCGAGGCCCTGCAGCCAGCCGCGGTAGAAGGCGAGGTGGTGACGCCCGATTTTGCGAGTGGATTCCATGGCTAACTGGCTGAAATCAAGAAGAAACAGGAAATATAGGTCACAGATCCTTGAGTTAAATCAGAAAAACAGCATTCTTGATAATTGACCTTATCATGAACTGCATATGCTTTTGACGCTAGATGGCTTTTGCTTTGTTCTAATCGAAACGCGCCCCCCATATTGCTATTGCTGGCTTTTGACTGTTGGCCTGCCAGACCACGAATGCCTGAACGCTGGTAGCATCAAATCTTCTCAACCAACCCAGGGATGTTCATGAATAAGACTGAATTAATCGAAGCCACGGCAGCCGAAGCGGACATAAGCAAGGCTGCTGCCGGAAGAGCGCTTGATGCCATCCTCGCCACCGTCGTCAAAGCGGTAGCGAAAGGTGATTCTGTGACCCTCATTGGGTTTGGCGCTTTCAAATCTTCCAAGCGTGCTGCCCGTACTGGCCGCAATCCACAAACAGGCAAGGAACTGAAGATCGCTGCCACGACTGTGCCTCGCTTCACGGCTGGCGCTGGTTTCAAGGCCACCGTTGCGGCTAAGAAAGTTGTAAAGAAGAAGTGATGTGACATGTGCGGGCGTGGCGCTGTCAATGTAAGCCACGTCCGCATTCAAACAGTAGGCTAGTGCTTATCGTCCCTAGCAGTCTGTCTGACTTAAAGAATCGAAGAGAAAACCGGCTGGGCACGGGCCGATTTTGACTATTTTGCCGGGCAAAATAGTCTGGCCAAAAGCGGGCGTTCGCATCATTCCGCTAACGCGGAAACGTTAGTTGGAACCGAGTTCTTTGGTCAGCGGACGTCACTGTGATTGAGCCTCTGTGCGCGTCAACGATGGATTTAACGATGGCAAGCCCCAGTCCAGCGCCAGCTCCCTTGCGCTGACGCGATGGGTCGACACGGTAGAAGCGGTCGAACAGTCTGGGGAGGTGCTCGCTCGGAATGTCCGTACCCGGATTCTCGACGGCAACGGTGACTGTATCCCCGTGCCCGGCCAGGGATACCTGCACGGTATGGCCGGGTGGGGTGTGCCGGATGGCATTCGATATGAGGTTGCTGAGCGCGCGCCGCAACATCAGCCGGTCGCCGGGTACGCTGGCAGCACCCGTCTGGGCGAGCGAAACGCCGCGCTCCTCCGCCCAGGCTTCAAAATAATCAAACAAGTCCTGTGTTTCGTTGGCCAGATCGACTTTATCCAGGCCTGGTCGGAGAAGGCCGTAGTCGGCCTGGGCCAGGTAGAGCATGTCGCCGACCATCTGGGCCATGCGTTCATATTCTTCCAGGCTGGAGTAGAGGACGTCCTTGTACTCGTCCTTGTTGCGTGCGCTGGAAAGCGCCACCTGGGTCTGGGTCATGAGGTTGGAAATGGGAGTGCGCAGTTCGTGCGCAATGTCGGAAGAAAACTCGGAGAGCCGCCGGAAGGAGTCGTCCAGGCGGGCCAGCATGGCGTTGAAGGCGGTCGCGAGGGGCTTGAGTTCCGTAGGCAGGCCTGTAGCCGGCAGGCGGTCTGCCAAGCGTTCGGCGGAAATGCCGGCCACCATGTGGGTGACCTGACGCAAGGGGGAAAGTCCCCAGCGGGTGGCCATCCAGCCCAGGCCGGCAGTGGCCAGGGCGGCCAAAGCGATGGCGAGGGCCAGCACTGACCGGAATTTGTCCATGAAGACAATATGGTGCTGGATGTTCAGTGCCACAGCCACCGTATAATGCTTGCCATTTCCTGTGGTCATCGACACGGCCATGCCGCGGTAGCTTATCCCGGACTGTATCCACTGCTGCAAGGTGCCGGTGGTGCACATGGCTGGCTGGGCTTGGCACTCATTAAGCAATGTTTGTGGAAAATCGGCGCCCGAGGTGGCGAACCAGATCTCGCCCGTCGCATCCGTCACCAACACCGCGAGACCATGGTGGCCGACCAGGGCGTCATCCAGTTGTTGGGGCAGAAGGTCCAGGTCCTTCTGGCTATAGGCGTGCTTGAATAAATTCTGGATGAGTTCCAGCTTGCCCGTGAGTTCGACCCGATCCTCTTCTTTGAGATGGCGTTCCACCACTTGCGTCAGGAAAAATCCCGTTATCAGCAATACCAGGGAAGCCGCCCCCGCGAAAAGCAGGCTGATACGGGCGGTCAGTGACAGGTTTTTCATGCGGCCGTGCCTTCTGGGGGAGGCTCCAGCACGTAGCCCATCCCCCGCACGGTATGAATGAGCTTGTGATCAAAACCCTCGTCGATCTTGACACGTAACCGGCGCACCGCGACATCGATCACATTGGTGTCGGAGTCAAAATTCATATCCCAGACCTGCGATGCAATCAGGCTGCGCGGCAACACCTCCCCCTGCCGCCGCAGGAACAATTCCAGCAGGGCAAACTCCTTGGCCGTGAGTTCGATCTTGTTGCCTGCCCGTATGGCGCGCCGTCGCAATAAATCCAATTCCAGGTCGGCCGCCTTGAGTACGGTGGATTCCAGGCTGGCATGTCCCCGACGTACCAGGCTGCGTACCCGGGCCAGCAGTTCGGAAAAGGCAAAGGGTTTCACCAGATAATCGTCGGCTCCCAATTCCAGCCCCTTGACCCGGTCTTCCACCTGGTCGCGCGCGGTCAGGAACAGTACCGGCATTTCAATCCCGGCTCGACGTATACCTTCGAGCACCTGCCAGCCATTGAGACCGGGCAGCATCACATCCAGGATCAGCAGGTCGTAGTGGTCGATTTGTGCAAGCTCCAGTCCCTCCCATCCATCGCGGGCCAGATCCGTGACGAAGCCGGCCTCGGTGAGGCCTTGTTTCAGGTAATCGCCCGTCTTGGGCTCGTCTTCGACGATGAGTATTTTCATGGATGGGGCATCCGTGGGATGCAAGCATCCTGCCACAGCTCACCCCCTGCGCGGAATGCATTACAGATTTGTAATTTGTTTGTCAGTTTTATGTTGGGTGCGCACTTGCAATATTCGGGCATCGCTTGGGTGCCCGGGTACGACCTGCAAGGGGTCATGCCACATGTAATACACCGGCTCCTGAAACGGCCGGCAGGCGCGGCCTGTTGCCCGAATTGGGTAAAACGTTTTTTAGAATGGAGAGCAGCCCTACATGAAACCTCTTGCCTTACATCACCTATCGGTTCCGGATTTGCCACGCCGCCGATTCGTACAGGGGCTTGCTGCGGGCGGCATCCTGCTTGGCCTGCCGGCGATCATCAAGCCGGCCTGGGCAGATGCGGTCGATACCACGACAGATGGCGCTCCGGTGCTCAGCGGCACGGAATTCGATCTCACGATTGCGGAAACGCCCGTCAATTTCACCGGCGCACCGCGCATGGCCACCACCATCAATGGCTCTCTTCCTGCGCCCACGCTGCGCTGGCGGGAGGGCGATACCGTGACCATTCGGGTCACCAACCGGCTCCCGGTTGACAGCTCCATCCACTGGCACGGCATCCTCCTGCCATTTCAAATGGACGGTGTGCCGGGGATCAGCTACAAGGGTATTGCCCCGGGGGAGACCTTCACCTATCGCTTCAAGGTGCAGCAGACTGGCACCTACTGGTATCACTCGCATTCAGGCATGCAGGAGCAGACCGGCATGTATGGCACCATCGTCATTGAGCCGGCTGGCGGCGAGACGATCCGTGCCGATCGTGACTATGTGGTGCAGTTGTCGGACTGGACCGATGAAGATCCCATGAGGGTTTTTTCCAAGCTCAAGACGCAGAGCGACTATTACAACTTCAACCAGCCCACCGTTGCGGACTTCTTCCGCGACGTCTCGCGCAACGGGTTCAAAGCCGCGCTCGACAACCGCAAGATGTGGAACCAGATGCGCATGAGCCCGACCGATCTCGCCGACGTCTCCGGCTATACCTACACCTATCTGGTGAATGGCACGACTCCGGCCGGCAACTGGACCGGGCTGTTCCGCCCGGGCGAAAAGGTGCGGCTGCGCTTCGTCAACAGCGGTGCGATGACCTTCTTCGACGTTCGCATACCGGGGCTCAAGATGACCGTGGTCCAGGCTGACGGCCAGGACGTCGAGCCGGTGACGGTGGATGAGATTCGCATCGGTGTGGCCGAAACCTACGATGTGATCGTCACGCCGAAGGATGGGGCCTACACGATTTTCGCCCAGTCGATGGACCGCACCGGCTACGCACGTGGCACGTTGGCGCCGCGTGCCGGCATGACGGCGGCGGTGCCCACGCCGGACAAACCGCAACCGCTTGAAATGGAGGACATGATGGGCGACATGACTGGCATGGCGCGTGCGCACCATGCCAGGACCGAATACGGCCCGAGCGTGGACATGCGCGTGAACACGCCCCGCACCGACCTTGACGATCCGGGTGTTGGCCTGCGCGACAACGGCCGGCGCGTCCTGACCTATGCCGATCTGCACACGGTCGGCGGGCCCCTCGATCCGCGGGATGGCGAGCGCGAGATCGAACTGCATCTCACCGGCAACATGGAGCGCTACACGTGGTCGATCGACGGAGTCGAATTCGGTAGATCGACGCCCGTGCATTTCCGTCACAACGAGCGCCTGCGCGTGGTGTTCGTCAACGACACCATGATGACCCACCCCATGCATCTGCACGGCATGTGGAGCGAACTGGAAAGCCCGGATGGAGGATTCCAGGTGCGCAAGCACACCATCGCCGTGCAGCCGGCGCAACGCGTGAGCTTTCTTGTCACCGCCGACGCGCTTGGCCGATGGGCCTGGCATTGCCATCTGCTCCTGCATATGGACGCTGGCATGTTCCGTGAAGTGGTGGTGGCGTAAGCCCCGCGCAAATGAAAATTAGAGGCCATACGATGGTGAACGAAGAAGCAAAAACTATTGCCCTTGCTGCGGTGTTGGCATTCGGACTCTCGCCCGCCTGGGCACAAGACCCGGGAACCCAGGAAAAGGCAGCCGGAGAGATGCAGACAATGCCGGGCATGGCCCAGGGACAGATGGATCACGGCGCCATGACGGGAGTGGGGCAGGGCGACATGAGCAACATGACTCCCGGCGGCAGTATGAACTCCGGTTCGATGGACATGCAGGGTGGACCGGCGCCAATCGACGCGCGTGACCCGCATGCCTATTCCGGCGGCTATACGCTTGAGTCGGGGCCCTATGCACGTCCCGGCCCACGGGAGCTGCGCATGGCTGACGAACACAACTTCGGTGCGCTGCTGATCGATCGGCTAGAGCGTGTCTATACCGACAACGGCGACGCAACCGCTTACGACGCGCAGGCCTGGTTTGGCCGCGATTACGACCGCCTGGTGCTCAAGGCCGAGGGCGACGTCGCGCGGGGCCGCTTGCAGGAAGCCCGCACCGAAGCGCTCTGGGGGCACGCCGTGGCCACGTTCTGGGACACGCAACTGGGCGCGCGCTACGACTACGGCGTCGGATCGGATCGGGGTTGGCTGGCCTTCGGCATTCAGGGACTTGCCCCCTACTGGTTCAACGTCGATGCAACCGCCTATGCGGGAAGTCGCGGACGGACCGCGCTGCGCCTGGGCGCAGAGTACGAAATGCTGCTGACGCAAAAGCTCATCCTGCAGCCGCGCATTGAAATGAATCTATATGGGAAGCGGGACGAAGCAAGAGAGATCGGCCGCGGCCTCTCCGACGCGAGCGCCGGATTGCGTCTGCGTTATGAGTTCACGCGTCAGATTGCCCCTTATGTCGGTGTCGAATGGGCACGCAAGTTCGGGGGCACGGCGGATTTTGCACGTGTCGCAGGTGAAGCCACCCAGAATACGCGGCTCGTCGCGGGACTGCGCTTCTGGTTTTGACTTTCGAGGGTTCAACCGACTTAGCCCAGTGGAGAAACCTGCATGAAAAGGATACTCGATTCAGCCACGGGAAATTTGTCTGTCCTTGATGTCCGGTCATTTATATAGCCGGGCATCAAGGACAGGTTCGAGGCCAGCGTGAGGTTATGCGCGGGCCGTTTTCATCAACGCAATATGAATTGGAAACGCAATCATGATCAAGAAAAGCATACTTAGGTTAGGCCTGTTCGGAGTTATTGGAGCAAGCGTGGCAGGAATCGCGTATGCCGCACCGGACGGCGCGGTGGCGCCGATCCGGCTCGCCGCTGCGGACACCGTGCAGACATCGACCGTGTCCGCTGTCGGCGTGGTGCAGCAGACCCGGCCGGAACAGGGCAAGATCAAGATCAGCCATGAGGCCATTCCGGCGCTCGACTGGCCACCGATGACCATGTTATTCCGCGTCAAGGACAAGGCGGTGCTGGAGGGCATCGCTGCCGGAGACAAGGTGCGATTCGAACTGGAGAAGGGCGCCACGGGACTGGAAATCACACGCATGGAAAAGATGGCCAAGTGAGATGGACGGCGCGAACCCGTTGCCTGGCCACAGGCGTAAGAGTCTTCGGCGACTAGGCGCGGAATATGAGTGGCTGCTCACGCAAAGACGCGGTCTGCAGCCGCGCGTTGAGCTTAATGCTTAACGGTTGTCCCCGCCGATGAAACCGTTTTCGGCATTTTTTAAGTGGTTGCAGAGGAAAAGCCTGATGACACGTTTTTTGATGGGGGGACTCACCACGCTGGTGATTGGCGTAGTGCTCGGCGCGATGGCTGTATATTCCGGCATCCTCGATGTGGCGGCTGACGCCCCGCACAGTCGGCTCGTCTACCAAATAATCGAGACAGCGCGCGAACAATCCATCGGGCGCCATGCACGTGATCTTACGGTACCTGGCAATCTGGCCGACACGGAGCGCATCCGCCGTGGAGCGGGAAATTACGCTGCCATGTGTGCGGAGTGCCATCTGGCACCCGGCAAGCCGGATTCTGAAATTCGAATGGGTTTGTATCCGAAACCTCCCGACCTGACGCTTCCGGAGGAGGAGACGGTTGCAGATATGGCCGCGCGTCATTTCTGGATCATCAAGCACGGCATCAAGGCGTCCGGCATGCCGGCCTGGTCCAAGGGCGGGATCGAGGACGAGGCCATCTGGGACTTGGTGGCTTTCATCCAGAAGATGCCCATGCTTTCGGCAGCGCAATATGTTGCCCTGGTCGAGTCGAGCGAAGGTCATTCGCACGGCGGATTGCCTGGGACGGAGGCCATGCACCCTGATGACGACCACACGCCATCGCCGGGACATGCAGACAGCCATGAACATTCACATTCCGGGGGTCACGAACATTGATCTACCCATGGCAGGCGTTGCCAGCCCCTTCGTGACCCACAGGGTAAAAAAGCCATGTTGACATGACGCGACGATGACAAATTTGTAATCAGCAAGTCAGGCTGATGTAGGTAACCGTCTTGCACACTGGAGTCACGCTCAAGGAAGGAACCCCGCGTGAAGACTGCATTTCTCCAACTCCTCCTCGTTGGAAGCTTTAGTGTCTCGGCGCTGGCTGCCTCCGAAGCCCCCACTGTGGATGTTTACAAGAGCCCGTCGTGCGGCTGTTGCGGCAAGTGGGTGGACCACATGAGAGCCAACGGATTCAACGTGCGCAGCCACGACACCCACGATGTGGCGCAGCACAAATACCGGCTTGGCGTGCCGTATGGCTACGGTTCTTGTCACACCGCCGAGGTCAACGGCTATCTGGTGGAAGGCCACGTTCCGGCGAGGGACGTCAGGCGCCTGCTGAAAGAACAGCCCAAGGCCCGCGGCCTGGCGGTGCCCGCCATGCCCATGGGTTCGCCTGGCATGGAGCAGGGCAACCGCAAGGATCACTATGACGTTCTGCTCGTGAACCAGGATGGGACTACCCAAACCTATACCCGTTACTGAATCCGTCGGACATGCAGGAGATTGATCGTGAAACTTGTCCTGAATTTGCTGCTGACATCGACTATGGCTCTGGTGACCACCGCCATGGCCGGACAGCTAGCCATGCCCCCAGTTTTCACCGTTCAGTCGGATCCCGAGACGGTGCTGCGGGCCTATCCCCTTGGCCTTATTACCAAGCAGGACGCCTTCAGCCATCACGGCAAGGCGATCCGTACTGTGATCCTGCCCAACGGCAAGGAAGGCTGGGTGTACGAAGTGGGAATCAAGGAAGCCCGGACTTACGAGCATCCGACAAAGGAAAAGCATACCGTCTATGAAAGCGAACCGGGGAACGGTGTGCGCACCTATACCTTGGAGTTCGATAGCAAGGGGGTGGTCATCGACGTGCTTTACAACGAGCAAGGACGACACGACGGCCTCACTGCCCTGCAGGTCCAGCGCAGGATTCGCGGCCAGGCGCCAGGCAAGCATTGACGGGCTCGGTATCGAGGAATCCGGAGTGTGCAGCTCGAATTTTGCATGAAGAAGGAGATTTTCATGAACGTCAAGATTGTTGCGACCAAGAGTTGCAGTCACTGCCTGAATTTGCAGCACGAACTCAATGAGCTTGGCATTCCATTCGAGGTGCTGTTTGTGGAGGAGCATCCCGACGTGGTCGTAACCCACAGCATTCGCCACTCCCCGAACCTCCTCGTGAACGACGAGATCATTTTTCGGGGGCAACCCACACCCATTGAATTACGGCAATTCTTCAACAGGGTCTGATCGGTCGATCAACAAAGGAGGTTGGGCGATGCGAGATACCATGGATAAGGTCCGCTACTGTCTGGCTTGCGCAGCATTTGTCAGTCTTTCAGCAACCGCCAGCGAGCTCAACCAAGGTCAGCTGGTCTACAACGGAACGTGCATCGCATGCCATGGCAGCGATGGAACCGGCAGTCTCCCTGGCGTCCCAGACTTGACCGGGAAAACCGGGCCTCTATCGCAAGACGATGCGGTCCTGCTCGGGCGCATGGCTGACGGTTTCCAGTCGACCGGCTCATCCCTGGCGATGCCTCCTAAGGGCGGGAATCCCGCCTTGACCGACGCGGATTTGAAGGCCGTCCTGAAGTACATGCGTAATGAGTTCCAATAAGAACCGCAAACAAGGAGAAATGCCAAATGAATGCAAAGAAACTTGTTCTGGCGCTGCTGTGTCTTGGTGGCGGGACCTTCGCCATGGCAGCGCCGATTGCATACATTCCATTAGGCTCGGCCAATCAGGTGATTGCCGTTGATGCGGCAAACGACAAGATCATCCGCAGCTATTCCGGGGTGGAGAATCCTCATGGGTTGGTGGCGACGCCCGATGGCGACTATCTGGTTGCGGGAAGCCTGAAGGAGACTCCGGTCCCCGAAGGCGCGCCATCGGATACGCCCAACAGCAAACTGTATGTGATCCATCCCGAGCACGGCCATGTCATGGCCGAGATCCCGGTGTCTGGTTGGACGCACCATGAAGCCGTGACGCCTGACGGCAAATATGTGATTTCCACGCATCCGACGCGTGGCGGAATCAGCGTCGTCGACGTGATCAACAACAAGGTTTACAAGACAATCAAGACCGGCCCCTCGCCGAATTACACGCTGGTGACGAAGGACGGTAAACGTGCCTATGTGAGCAACAGCGGCAACGGCACCCTCAGCGAGATCGATCTCGCCAAATGGGAGGTGACCCGTTCACTTGAGGCCGGGCCAACGCCCGAGCATCTGGTCTTTTCCCCCGACGAAAAAACGATCTACGTGTCCAACGACCGTGCTGGAACGGTTTCCGTTGTATCGGTCAAGGAAGGCAAAGTCGAGACGACCTACAAGATCGGGAAGCGAGTACACGGTCTGGACATCGGTGACGACGGAAAAACGCTTTTCATCAGCAGCCGCTCGGATGACAAGCTGGTGGCCCTCGACACCCAAACCGGCGAACAGCGCGTCCTGACGCTTTCTCCGGAGCCCTACCATCTCGACAAGATCCCGGGAACCGGAAAAGTGTATGTCTCCAGCAGCAAGGCGCCAAAAATATGGGTGGTGGACCAGAAGACGTTTACGGTGGTCGGCACGATTCCACTCCCGGGAGGTGAGGGTCATCAGACGGCAGTGGTTCCATAAAGAATTCACTAGGTGAAATGGTTGCCGGCAAATACTACGAGGCGCATGGAAACGGTAGAACCTATCCGTTTCAATTTCGAATCGAAATTGCCAGTGCTTCGAAAGGCACTGGAGAAGTGATTGGCGGAGCCCCGAAGGGTTTGAAGGTAACACTTCCGGAGTTTCGCTGAAGAATGGCTCCCTTTGGGAGCGTTGGGTTGGGCAATTCTTTTAACTGAAAGGAAAGAGCATGAAACAGCATTCCACTACGTCTACGTTGTTGTCCTCACTGTTTGCAGCCGGCATTCTCGCGTTGGCGCTTCCGGTCAACGCCCAGCAAATGGGGCCGGGGATGATGGGCAATACGGCGCCTGGACCGGGCGTGCAACAAATGTCGGGCTTACAGCACGATATGGCTACCCAGATGATGGGAATGGCCGGAGAAATGGCCAAAGGCAACATGAGTGTTGCGCAGCAGAAGCTGATGGGCGAGCGCATGCGCATGATGGGAACCATGATGGGTGAGATGTCCGGCATGATGGGTCAGGGCATGATGATGAATGCCGATACGCAAAATCGCATGAATCAGATGCGCATGCAGATGGATGGAATGATGCACGGCGGATCGCCCATGACGAAGTGATTGATGGGGTCTGGGCGGGGTCATGTCCCTGAATCGTGTCGATGTTGATCGCTCTGGCGTGATGACGACGACTTATTTCGGCATCACGTCCGAGCGAAGCAACGCTCGGCCCCCATTGCAGAACGCAATTGGAGTTGGATTGTGCTCATAGCCGTTAGTGAGACGAATTGGCCTTATAGATGAATGTTTATTCAGGAGAAAGTTGATGATGGGCGGTTATGGGATGACAGGTGGTTTTGGATTCGGCGGGATTTTCATGATCCTGTGGTGGGTACTCATCATCGCCGGCATTGTGGTGTTGGTGAAATGGTTGGCCGCCACTTTCGGTGCAGGGGGGCGGAGCGGCGGTGGCAGCACAGCGCTGGACGTCCTCAAGGAGCGTTATGCGCGTGGCGAGATCGACGAACAGGAGTTTCAGAAGAGAAAGCGAGACTTGACTCAATAGCGAGGAAGTCCGCGGGCATGAAGGCTACGGCTTTGAAACAGTTCTGAGAAAGCAAAAGATAATGAATCGTAAAAATGGATTCTGGATCGCTTTGTGGGTGGTTCTTGTCGTCATTACGGGATTCCTCGCATTTGGCTATGGACCCGGCGGCATGGGTTACGGGCCGCCGCATGGCTGGGGCCGGATGGGCACATGGGGCGATGCTTATCGTGAAGACGGTGCGCAGGGTTGGTATGGCATGGGACCCGGAATAATGGGTGGATCGGGGTATGGAATGCAGCCAGGGGCAGGTGGCGGATACGGGCCAGGGATGATGGGCCAGTATGGCGGTGGCATGCCATGGATGGGCGCGGGTATGGGGCCTGGCATGGCTGGAAGTTACACCATGATGCCTTGGGCTCCTCCTGGCCTGACGTCTGAACAAGTGCAGAAGATTGGCCAGCTGCAGACCGAGTCGGCGGCGCGCAATCGCGGCCTCATGCAGCAGGCTTGGGAGGTGCAGGCCCGTCTCAATGGACTCTATACAGCAGACAAGCGGGACTGGAATGAGATTCGCACCGCTTCGCGGACCTTGTTTGACCTGCAGCGCCAGCAAATGGACGCGATGATCGACATGCAGCAGAAAATCGATGGCCTGCTGACCGATAGCCAGCGCCAGGAAATTTCGCGTGCCTGGCGCGGCTATGGGTGGATGGGAGCGAATTGATGTGATTGGGGGCATGTCGCTAGGCATGTCGAGAGCTCATGAGTGAAACTCAGAAAATAGGAACGACGGGCAAAGGACCATTCGATGTCTCCCGGAAAATCCCGCTTGCGCCCGTCGTGGCGGAGAAGCTGCAGGAAGCAGTCCGACAGCTTGCTGCTCTCAATCCGCTTATTGATGTACGCGTCGACCGGCGTGGCCAGTTGCGGGTTTCCTATGATTCCTCGCATGTCGGTATGCATGATATCGAGGCGTTACTCGACAAAGCAGGTATCGCGCGCCCGCCCGGTGCCTGGTGGAGGTTGAAGTCGGCGTGGTACCGCTTTCTGGACCAGAATGCCCACGCCAACGCCCATTCCCAAGGGGACGCATGCTGCAACCGTCCCCCTTCGGCGCCCGGTAGAAGTGGCGACGCAGGCAAGATGGGATGAACAGAATGTTCAACCAGGGGCCAATCGAGCAGGGCAATATGGAGAGACGTTCATGGAAGAACACATTGACCATCAGGGCCCGCATGGCATGACGCATTCGTCCCCAGAACATGGCGAACACGCCGCTCCCATGCACGAACATCACGCAGGGCGCGGTGGCCATCATGACCACCATGCCCACATGGTGGCCGACTTCCGCAAGCGCTTCTGGATTTCCCTGGTCCTCACCTTGCCCATTCTGGCCTTGTCTCCTGGTTTGTGGAGCATGCTCGGGCTGGGCGTGCCGCTGACGTTCCGCGGCGACCACTATGTGCTGTTCGGTTTCTCCAGCGTCGTTTTCTTCTATGGCGGCTGGCCGTTCCTGAAGGGATTCGGTGAAGAATTGCGCAAGCGCCAGCCCGGCATGATGACGCTGATCGCGGTGGCGATCAGTGCCGCGTATTTTTACTCCAGCGCCGTCACCTTCGGCCTGTCCGGCATGGGCTTCTACTGGGAGCTGGCCACCCTGATCGACATCATGCTGCTCGGCCACTGGATCGAGATGAAATCGGTGTTGGGCGCGTCCGGTGCACTCGAGGCTTTGGTGCGGCTGCTGCCATCCGAAGCGCACCGCCTGCTAGCGGATGGCAACACGGAAGATGTTTCAGTCGACGACATCACACCCGGCGACAAGCTCCTGGTGAAGCCGGGCGAACGCGTGCCGACCGATGGCATCATTGTCTCCGGCCAGACCAGCCTGGACGAATCCATGCTCACCGGGGAATCGAAACCGGTGGAAAAAGGCGAGGGTGCCGAAGCCATCGGCGGCTCGGTCAACGGCGAAGGCGCGATTACCCTGGAAGTCAAGAAAACCGGCGGGCAGACTTATCTGGCGCAGGTCATGGACATGGTGAGTAAAGCCCAGGAGTCGCGCTCGCGCACCCAGGACCTGGCCAATCGCGCGGCTGTATGGTTGACTGCCATTGCCCTCGGCGGCGGCATTGCCACGCTGGTCGTGTGGCTGGCCCTGGGGCGCGATTTCGCCTTCGCCATGGAACGCGCCGTCACCGTGATGGTGATCGCCTGCCCCCATGCCCTCGGTCTTGCCGTGCCGCTGGTGGTGGCGGTCAGCACCAGCATGGCCGCATCCCACGGCTTGCTTATCCGCGACCGCGCCGCGTTCGAGCGTGCCCGCAATCTGGGCGCCGTGGTGTTCGACAAGACCGGCACGTTGACCGAAGGGCGTTTCGGCGTCAGCGACATCGTGCCGCTGGGTGACCTGGACGAGACCGCTTGCCTGCGCCTGGCGGCTGCGCTGGAGAGCCAGTCGGAACATCCCATCGCTGCAGGCATCGTGCGTACGGCAAAGGAGCGTCAGGTGGAGTGGCCGCAGGCCAGCAACTTCACTAATCTGACTGGCCGAGGTGCGCAAGCCACGGTCGAAGGCCAGGACGTGAAAGTGGTGAGCCCAGGCTATTTGCGGGAACAGGCCATTCAGGTCCAGCATCCCAGGCTGGAAGTGCTCTCCGCCGAGGGCAAGACCACCATCTTCCTGCTGGTGGACGGTGCTGCCGTCGCCGTGTTCGGCCTGGCCGACGTGGTGCGCCCGGAATCGAAAGCCGCCATTGCGCAGCTCAAGGCCATGGGCATTCAATGCATGATGCTCACCGGTGATTCGCAAGCGGTGGCGCAAACGGTTTCGAAGCAGCTCGGCCTGGACGACTTCTTCGCCGAAGTGTTGCCGGAACAGAAGGCGCTGAAAATCCGCGAAGTGAAGGCGCGCGGTCTCACGGTGGCGATGGTCGGCGACGGGGTGAACGATGCGCCGGCGCTGGTGGAATCGGATCTGGGCGTGGCCATCGGCGCGGGCACCGATGTGGCGATCGAGGCGGCCGACATCGTGCTCGTGAGCAACAACCCAGAGGATGTCGCAGCGATTCTTGGGCTGTCGCGCAAGACCTACGGCAAGATGATCCAGAACCTGATCTGGGCCACCGGCTACAACACGTTCGCCATCCCGCTCGCAGCCGGTGTCGCGGCCTATTGGGGGCTGCTGATGACCCCGGCAGTGGGGGCGGTGTTCATGTCGGCCAGCACGGTCATCGTGGCGATCAATGCCAAGCTGCTCGGACGGGGCGGCATGGCCACTCCCGTTGCTGGAGCATGACGATACACAGGAGGAAATCATGGACGACACCATTGAAGATCCTGTCTGCGGTATGCAGGTCAGCCGGGATTCCTTTGCCATCGAGCATCTGGGCATCCATTACGCCTTCTGCTCCCAGCAGTGCCAGGATCGGTTCGAGGCGAATCCGCATCTTTATATCGGCGTACCGGGCGAGCAAGCCCCCAAGCAGAAGGGTCTGGAGATCGTCAAGCAGCGGCGCTTCCGCCTGGAACAGCCGTTGACCAACGAGGAGGCGGCCATTCTTGTCAAAGAATTGGGTGCCATGATGGGCATCCGGTCCATGGAGGTTACTGGCGACACCATTTCCATAACCTATGACTTGTTGCAGGCGACCGCCGAGCAGATTGAAGTGCGCATCGGAGAAGTCGGAGGGCTGCTCGGAACGGGATGGGCAGAGCGTTTGCAACGCGGCTTTGTCCATTATGTTGAGGAATGTGAGGTAGGCAATCTGGAAGTCAAACCGCATCGAGGGCATCACTAGACTGCCTTTTGCGCAGACGCTTCCAGAGTCTGCTTCTTTTGCGACAGATCGTTTCTATTGCAGTTCACGATTACTGATGAGGAGGTTTCATGCAATGTCCACGTAAAGCCATTTTGTTGGGGATTTTCTCAGTATCGCTTGCCGGCCTGGCATACTTTGCCAGCCCGTGATTTACCGAAGCTGGCTCGTATGGCATGGGTCCAGGGATGATGGGAATCGGATGATGAGGCCGTGGCTGAGGCTCACGTCGGATGATCCGTTTGATCCGGACACAGGCTGGCGCCTAAGGGGGCCTTTCAGGAGTACCAACTGTAAAAGGTGAAGGTGGCGTCTATTGCTCCAAGGCTTATGGCGTTGTTCAGGAACGGATGCTGGAACGTGGTTGACTACTCACTCCCAGAAATCCAGTCAGTACAAATCGGTTGTTCCGTAATAGATTTTTACCAAGGGGACAAGTTTTGCTTGTATGTCAGGGCCGCCCACGTTAAATTTTACCTATGCGTCTAATCCGGACACTCCTGTTCATTTGGCTCTCCATTGCGCTTCCCCTCCAGGGATACGCAAGCTTTGCGTTGCCCAAGCCGCATTGCCCGATGGCGTCCACCATGATGGATATGACGGATGCAGATGCAATGCACGATTGCTGCAACGATGCAAAAACCGCTGCAAAAACCGGTAAGCCCTGCAAGCCTGCACAACCCTGCCAATCAATGGGGCAGTTTTTTCCGATTATGGAACAGGGGGTCTTACCCCAGGCCTCAGCGTCTTCCATTCGTTTCCCGCACTTCGTGGATATCACGTTCTCCTTTGACCCTGCTGCCACCTGGCGGCCCCCACCCAACTCTGATTTCTTGTGCCGAGCGCTGCGCTGCGTCTGTTTGATCAGACGTCAGTGCGGATATCTGGCGCCATCAAGCCTGGTTTGGCTTGTTTGATGCGCGCTGTCGCGTAAGGAGTTGGAAACATGCGTATTCCCCAATCAGCCGACTGCTTGAGTCGGTTCCTACTGTGCTGCACGGCTACGTTGCTGGGACTGGCGAGTCCAGTCAACACGGCGTTCGCCGAGCCGCTCTCTTTCGATGCCGCGCTGGCATTGGCCGTGCGGGAGGCCCCCACGCTCCGGGCAGAATCAGCGCAGGTCGACGCTGCCCGGCAAGCGGCCATTCCAGCTGGCGAGTTGCCCGATCCCAAGCTGACCTTGGGGCTCGATAACGTACCCATCGAGGGCGCCGACCGTTTCAGCCTGTCCAGTGAACCGATGACCATGCAACGCATCGGCGTCATGCAGGAATTTCCTAACACCTCCAAGCGCGGCGCACGCGTTGAAGTTGCACGTGGGCGGATTGCACTGAGCGAAGCACAAACCCGCATCACCCGTCTCACTGTGCTGCGGGAAACGGCGGTCGCCTGGATTGCGCGCGATACGGTCGAACACCAGCTCGCACTTGTCGATGCGCTGGACGATGAGAACCGCCTGTTCGACGCTGCAGTACGTGCCCGCATTGCCGGCGGCAAGGGCAGTGCGATGGATGCGGTGGCAGCGCGCCAGGAAGCGGCACTGATCGACGCAAGGCGGGATCAACTCATCGCACAACGCCAGCAATCCATCGCCGCGCTCGAACGCTGGGTGGGTCCGCGCGCGGACGCACCGCTGGAGGGCACCGTACCTGACTGGCCAGTTGTCCATGACGCGCTGGCGCATGCGCTGCCCGAGCATCCTGAGCTGGCGATATTTGACCCCAAAGCACAGGTGTTGGACGCCGAGGTGGCCGAAGTGCGGGCCGACAAGAAGCCGGACTGGGCGCTTGAGTTGGCTTACCAGAAGCGCGGCGCGCAGTTTGGCGACATGGCCACGGTGCAGGTGAGTTTTGATCTGCCGGTGTTTGCCGTCACCCGGCAGGATCCCAAAATTGCCGCGAAGCTTGCCGAGCGCGAAGGGCTCAATGCCGAACGCGAAACGGTGATGCGCGAACATGCGGCGATACTGGAAGCGGATTTTGCCGAGTACCAGCGCCTCGACAAGGCCGTCAAGCGACAGCGCGAGGTACTGCTGCCGCTGGCCGGCGAGAAAGTCGATCTGGCCTTGGCTGAATGGCGCGGTGGCAAAGGCGAACTCGTCAATCTGGTGATGGCGCGGCGCGAACGCGTTGACGCCGAACTCATGGCCATCGCGCTCGAAGGCGAGCGCAAGAAAATGGCTGCCCGTCTTCATTACGCCTATGGCGAACCCACTTTGTCCGGAGAAAAACAATGAACCGCCAAACGATTAAGAAAACAGTACTGGTGCTCTTCGCCGTGATTACGCTGCTCGCCGTTGGTGCGGCGGCGGGCTTGTGGTGGGAAATAAAGTATGCACCGGCGGACGGGAAGGACATGCCTTCCACCCCAGCGAAAGACGGCCGCAGCGTGCTGTATTGGTACGACCCGATGGTGCCCACGCAAAAGTTCGACAAGCCCGGCAAGTCGCCCTTCATGGACATGCAACTGGTGCCGAAATACGCCGACGAAGGCGGCGATGCCTCGACCGTGAAGATCGATCCAGGCGTGGCGCAGAACCTGGGCGTTCGCCTGGCCACGGTCACGCGTGCCCCGCTGGATTTGAATGTCATGGCGACCGGTATTGTCGATTTCAACGAGCGCGATATCGCCATCGTTCAGGCGCGCACAGGTGGATTCGTGGAGCGCGTGGCCAGACTGGCGCCCAATGACGTGACCGGATCAGGCGCATTCATCGCCGAGCTGCTGGTGCCGGAATGGGCTGCATTGCAAGAGGAATACCTTGCGCTCAGGAAGCTGGGCGACACCTCGCTGGAAGCGGCAGCGCGTGAGCGGATGCGGCTGGGCGGCATGCCCGAAAGCCTGATTCGTGAAGTGGCTGAAACCGGCAAGGTCAGAAACCGGATATCGATCACGACCCCGCGCGGCGGCGTGATCCAGACGCTCGACGTGCGCCCCGGCATGACGCTGATGGCGGGACAGACGCTGGCACGCATCAACGGCATCGCCACGGTATGGCTCGATGTTGCGGTGCCGGAAGCCCAGGCCGGAGCAGTTAAGGTGGGGCAAACAGTCAAGGCGGATTTTGCTGCGTTTCCGGGCAAGCCGGTTCAGGGTCGTGTGACTGCGTTATTGCCGACACTAAACAATGCCGCGCGTGCCCTCAGGGTTCGGGTTGAACTACCCAACAAGGACGGACGCCTGCGGCCGGGCTTGACGGCCCAGGTCAGCCTCAAGGGGGCGGGTGGCGAATCGGCACTGCGCGTGCCGACCGAAGCGGTGATCCGCACCGGACGCCGTGCGCTGGTCATCGTAGCCGAAGCAGAAGGGCGATATCGCCCGGTCGAGGTCGTCCTTGGCCCCGAGTCCGGTGCCGATACGGTCATTCTGTCCGGTCTCGAAGAAGGCCAGCACATCGTCGCCAGCGGCCAGTTCCTGATTGATTCAGAAGCGAGTCTGCAGGGGATTGTTGCAAGCCCTTCCGGGTCGGCCGAAGCGATGCCGGCGCCGGTTGCGCTGAACGAAGCCGATGCCGTCATCAAGGAATTGTCCGACACGAGCGTGACGCTGGCGCACGGCCCCTTCAAGACGCTATCGATGCCCGGCATGACCATGGCGTTTCCGCTAGCCAATCCCAAACTCGGGCAGGGCCTGAAGGTGGGTGATCGGGTGCGGGTTGGTGTGCGCGAAACCGACGACGGCCTGCTGGTTGAGAAACTCGACAAGACCGGAGGCGCAAAATGATTGCACGCCTCATCAAGTGGTCGGTCGCCAACCGCTTTCTGGTTTTGCTGGCGACCCTGTTCACCGTGGCGTGGGGCGTGTGGTCGGTGAAAAATACGCCGATCGACGCGCTGCCTGACCTGTCCGATGTACAGGTCATCATCCGCACCACGTATCCCGGCCAGGCGCCGCAGATCGTCGAGAATCAGGTCACCTATCCGCTTGCGACCACCATGCTGTCGGTGCCGGGGGCGAAGACGGTGCGCGGCTTTTCTTTTTTCGGTGACAGTTTCGTCTATGTCATTTTCGAAGACGGCACCGATTTGTACTGGGCGCGGTCGCGGGTGCTTGAATATCTCAGTCAGGTGCAGGCGCGTCTGCCAGCAACGGCCAAACCGGCGCTGGGGCCGGATGCCACCGGTGTGGGCTGGATCTACGAATATGCGCTCGTCGACAGGACCGGGCAGCATGATCTGGCACAGTTGCGCGCCCTGCAGGACTGGTTTCTGAAATTCGAGTTGAAGACCCTGCCGAACGTAGCCGAAGTGGCCACGGTGGGCGGTATGGTCAAGCAGTACCAGGTCGTGCTCGACCCCGTCAAACTCGCCAGTCTCGGTATTACGCAGGCCGAAGTGAAGGCGGCCATTGCCAGGGCGAACCAGGAGAGCGGCGGATCGGTGCTGACGCTCGGCGAAGCCGAGCTGATGGTACGCGCCAGCGGCTACCTGCAATCGCTTGCCGATTTCCGGTCCATTCCGCTCAAACTCGTGAACGGCGTGCCGGTCCTTCTCGGCGACGTTGCGACCATCCAGCTCGGGCCGGAAATGCGGCGCGGCATCGCGGAGCTGGATGGCCAGGGCGAAACGGTCGGCGGCGTGGTCATTCTGCGTAGCGGCAAGAACGCGCGCGAAACCATCGCGGCGGTGCACGCGAAGCTGGAACAACTCAAGGCCAGCCTGCCCACGGGCGTGGAAATCGTCACGACCTACGACCGCAGCAAGCTGATCGACCGGGCGGTGAAAAACCTTACCCACAAACTCATCGAAGAGTTTGTGGTCGTCGCGCTGGTGTGCGCCCTGTTCCTGTGGCATGTGCGTTCGTCGCTGGTGGCCATCGTGTCGCTGCCGCTGGGCGTGCTGATGGCGTTCATTGCCATGCGCTACCAGGGTGTGAACGCGAACATCATGTCGCTGGGCGGCATCGCGATCGCCATCGGCGCAATGGTGGATGCGGCCATCGTCATGATCGAGAATGCCCACAAGCATGTCGAAGCGTGGAAGCGGGAACATCCCGGACAGTCTCTCCGGGGCGAGGCGCACTGGCGAGTCATGACCGAGTCCGCCGTCGAGGTCGGGCCCGCGCTCTTTTTCTCGCTCCTGATCATCACCATCTCCTTCGTGCCGGTATTCATGCTGGAAGCGCAGGAGGGCCGGCTGTTCGGTCCGCTCGCGATCACCAAGACCTATTCCATGGCCGCCGCCGCCGGTCTGTCGGTGACCCTGATTCCCGTGCTGATGGGGTACTGGATACGTGGCAAGCTGCCGGATGAAGCGGGCAATCCGATCAATCGCTGGCTCATCGCTGCCTATCGGCCGCTGCTGGATGTCGTGCTGGCACGGCCGAAGACGACGCTCGCGGTCGCCGCGTTGCTGTTCCTCACCGCGACCTGGCCGGTCAGCCGGCTCGGCGGCGAGTTTCTGCCGCCACTGGACGAGGGCGATCTGCTCTATATGCCGTCGGCTCTGCCGGGGCTGTCGGCGCAGAAAGCCAGCGAGCTGTTGCAGCAGACTGACAGGATGATCAAGACCGTGCCCGAAGTGGCGCGTGTCTTTGGCAAGGCAGGTCGTGCCGAGACCGCCACTGACCCGGCACCTTTGGAGATGTTCGAGACCACCATCCAGTTCAAGCCACGCGACCAGTGGCGACGGGGAATGACTCCGGACAAGCTGGTCGAGGAACTGGATCGCGCGGTCAAGGTACCAGGGCTCGCCAACATCTGGGTTCCGCCGATCCGCAATCGCATCGACATGCTGGCCACCGGGATCAAGAGCCCCATCGGCGTCAAGATCTCGGGGAGCAATCTGGCAGACATTGACCGCATCGCGCAGCAAGTTGAGAAAGTCGCCAAGACGGTGCCCGGCGTCTCATCCGCACTGGCCGAGCGGCTCACTGGCGGCCGCTATGTCGATGTCGATATCGATCGCGCCGCGGCTGCCCGCTACGGACTCAATATCGCCGATGTGCAATCGGTCGTGTCCGGGCTCGTTGGCGGCGAGAATATCGGCGAGACGGTCGAAGGCCTGGCGCGCTATCCCATCAACCTGCGTTACCCGCGAGAATGGCGCGACACCGTCGGCAGGCTGTCGCAGCTCCCGATCGTGACCCCGCTGGGCAGCCAGATCACACTGGGCATGGTGGCGCGGGTCAAGGTATCGGATGGCCCGCCCATGCTCAAGAGCGAAAACGCGCGTCCCTCGGGCTGGGTGTATGTGGATGTGCGCGGACGCGACCTGGCTTCGGTGGTGGCGGGCCTGCGCACCGCAGTAGCGCGCGAAGTCAAGCTCGAACCCGGCATGAGCCTGGCCTACTCGGGGCAGTTCGAGTTCATGGAACGGGCCAATGCGCGCCTGGAACTGGTCGTTCCGGCCACGCTGCTTATCATCTTCGTGCTGCTGTATCTCACTTTCAGGCGCTTCGACGAGGCCTTGCTCATCATGGTCACGCTGCCCTTCGCACTCACAGGGGGAGTGTGGTTTCTGTACCTGCTCGGCTACAACCTGTCGGTTGCCACCGGCGTCGGGTTCATTGCCTTGGCCGGCGTTTCGGCCGAGTTCGGCGTGATCATGCTGCTGTACCTGAAGCAGGCCTGGCACAGTCGAATCGACGACGGAAACGAGACCAGCGTGGCCCTGCTCGATGCCATTCGGGAAGGGGCGGTGCTGCGCGTACGGCCCAAGGCCATGACCGTGGCGGTCATCATTGCCGGTCTTCTGCCCATTCTATGGGGCAGCGGCACCGGCAGCGAAATCATGAGCCGCATCGCCGCGCCCATGGTGGGCGGCATGGTCACCGCGCCGCTCCTGTCCCTGTTCGTGATTCCGGCTGCGTACCGGCTGATGCGCCGCCGACACCTTCCTTCAGTCGTCAACTTACGAATCCCAGGAGAATGAAGATGAAAGTACTGCTTACTTCCATGATGGTCGCACTGATAGCCGGCACACCGGCGTTTGCCGCAGACATGAGCGACATGAATATGAATGCGCCGTCCGGCAAGAGCGATGGCAAGCAACAGACTGTGCCGGGGGCGGGCGTCGTGAAATCCGTCGACCCTGACAAAGGCAGCATCACGCTCGCCCATCAAGCCATCCCTGCGCTGGGATGGCCCGCGATGACGATGCGATTCAAGATCGACAGGCAGATCGCATCAACCGTCAAGCCCGGTCAACACGTGACGTTTGAACTCGTGCCTAATGCGATGGGCGGCACCATCACGAACGTGACAGTCTTGAAGTAAGCATGTAGCGCGCGCCCCACACATGTCGCGGCGTGAGGGCGCGCAATCATTACGTCTGCAAGCAGCACTTGGTCAGTATTGATTGAGCGAGTGTTTTTGATATTTTGATATTTTCGTATTTCATCAAGTTTGCTCCCGAGGGTTTAGGGCACGTGGATTGAGCTCGGTCCTTGAATGACTACTTTTCGACTGCGGATTCAACCGGTGGTTAACGGATACTTTGTATTGTCTGCTCTCTGAAAAATTGAAAGATCGTCCTCGACCCTGAATGGCTACACGTCGTGATCGCTGGTCCAAAAAGGCGTGATCGCTGGTAGCATGAAACGCCCTCAACCAACCCAAGGGGTATTCATGAAAAAATCTGAACTGGTCGAAGCCGCTGCAGCCGATGCAGATGTCAGCAAGGCCGCTGCTGGAAGGGCGCTCGATGCCATCCTCGATGCGGTCGTTAAAGCCGTCGCAAAGGGCGACACCGTCACTCTCGTAGGTTTTGGCACCTTCAAATCGTCCAAACGAGCTGCTCGCACTGGTCGCAATCCACAGACAGGTGCCGAAATCAAGATTGCAGCTTCGACTGTGCCGCGCTTCACGGCTGGAGCTGGCTTCAAGGCAGCGGTCGCAGGTAAGAAAGCTGCCAAAAAGAAGTGATGTAATAAAAGGTGAGCGTGGCGCTGCCCTAAGTGGCGCCACGCCCGCAAGACAGACTGGCTAGTACTTTTCCTTTCCCAGCCCACTGCGCACGTTACCTAGCCCCCTCCAGCCAGAATCGCCCTCTCCGCGCAAATCCTGTGCTGGCAGGTTTCCTGAACCGGCCATGGGCGGCATGTGTCCTCGATTTTTCTATCCCATATCCACGGCATCCTTGCTCAGATAGGGCGCCCATGCCTAGCCTGCTCGTATAGGCTGGTGGTAGCTGGGCAGCCGCCAGCCCGCGTGCGGCCGCTGCGGCTCGTTTATACGAGTCTTTATGCGGCGTTACGGCAAGATCACGTATCTCCGGAGTAGGAAGTCATTGCTCGCTCGCCTGATAGCCCAGCAGGCGCAGCGCGTTGATGACCACGACCACGGTCGAGCCTTCGTGGATCAACACCGCCAAACCGATGCCGGCCCAGCCGGACAAGGTGGCGGGAATCAGCAAGGCCACCACGCCCAGCGACACATACAGATTCTGCCGGATGATGCGCCGCGACGCGCGGCTCAAGGCCACGGCGAACGGCAGCTTGCTCAAATCGTCGGCCATCAGCGCCACGTCTGCCGTTTCCAGCGCCACGTCGGTGCCGGCGCCGCCCATGGCGATGCCAACCGTGGCGCGCGCCATCGCCGGGGCATCGTTGACGCCGTCGCCGACCATGGCTACCTGCCCGTAGCGCTGCCCGAGTTCCTCCATCGCCGCAACCTTGTCTTCCGGCAGCAGGCCCGCTTGCACTTCGTCGAGCCCCACCGCGTCGGCGATGGCGCGGCCCACGCGCTCGTTGTCTCCGGTGAGCATGATGGTCTTGCGGATGCCGGTCTGGTGCAGGCGCTCCAGTACCTGCCTGACCCCCTCGCGCGGGGTGTCGGCCAGCGCCACGACGCCGAGGAACTGCCCGTCAGTCTGGACCAGCATGAGGCTCTTGCCTTCGCTTCCAAGACGCTCGGTCTGCTGCAGGATGGCTTCGGGGATGGCTTCACCTTCAAACAATTTGACGTTGCCGATGCTCACTCTTTTTCCGTCGAATTCGGCGCGCAATCCTTTGCCGGTCACGGCTTCGACCTCGCCGGCTTCCCCCCAGCTTAATCCACGCCGCTTCGCTTCGGTCACCACCGCCTGCGCCAGCGGGTGCGCGCTGCGGCTTTCCACCGCGGCGGCGATTTTCAGCAATTCGTCCTCGCTTCCGCCGACGGCGACGACGTCGGTTACCTCGGGCTTGCCGACGGTCAGGGTGCCGGTCTTGTCGAAGGCGATGGCGGTGAGCACGCCGAGATTCTCCAGGTGCGCGCCGCCCTTGATCAGCACGCCGCCGCGCGCGGCGCGGGCGACGCCGGACAGCACCGCAGAGGGCGTGGCGATGGCAAGCGCGCACGGCGAGGCCGCCACCAGCACCGCCATGGCGCGGTAAAAGGATTCGGCGAAGGGAAAACCGAGCAGCGGCGGCAGCGCGATCAGCAGCGCCGTGCCCACCAGCACCGCCGGCACGAAGACCCGCTCGAAGCGGTCGGTGAAGCGCTGGGTGGGGGATTTCTGCGTCTGCGCCTCGGCCACCATGGTGACCATGCGCGCCAGCGTGCTCTCCTGCGCGAGCTTGGTTACCTCGACCGTCAGCACGCCTTCGCCGTTGACCGTGCCGGCAAATACCTTGTCGCCCGGCTGCTTGTCCACCGGCATGGATTCGCCGGTGACCGGCGCCTGGTCGACCGCCGAGTTGCCCGCTGCCACCTGGCCGTCGGCGGGAATGCGCTGGCCGGGCTTGACGATGACGCGGTCGCCGCGCCGCAGTTCCTCGACCCGCACCTCGATCTCCGCGCCGTCGCGCTGCACGACGGCGGTCTTGGGCGCCAGGTCCGCCAGCGCTTCGATGGCCTTGCGCGCGCGGTCCATCGCCATGTGTTCCAGCGCATGGCCGAGGCTGAACAGGAACAGCAGCAGCGCGCCTTCCGCCCAAGCGCCCAGCGCCGCAGCCCCGGCCGCTGCGACGATCATCAGGGTGTCGATGTCGAAGCTGCGGCTCTTCACGCTCTGCCAGGCATCGCGCAGGGTATAGAAACCGCCCGCCGCATAGGCGCCCAGCAACAAGCCGAGCGAGAGCGTACGCGGCGCGCCTGCGAGGCCCGCGAGCCAGCCGGCCAGCAACAGCAGGCCGGCCATGCCGCTGAAAACCAACTCGCGATGCTCGGCGAGCCATCCGGCCTCATGGCCTTCCTCCAGCACGGCATAACCGAGCGCCTGGATGCGCTGGACGATCGCCGGACGCGCGATTTTTTCGCTGTCGTACTCCAGGCGCAGGCGCTCCGCGGCGTAGCTCACCGAGGCCTCCAGCACGCCATCCATGCGCGTCAGCGCATGCTCGATCACGGTGGCGCAGGTGGGACAGTCCATGCCGTCGATGCGCAGGCTTTCGTGGCGATAGCGATTGCCGATCTTCGCGCCGGCCGCCTGCGCCAGTTCGCGCACCCGGCTCACGCTGAATTGCTGCGGGTCGTAGTGCAGGCACAGGCGGGCGTTGCCGTCCTCGCGGACCAAGTGCACTTTTTCCAGGCCCTCGGCCTGCAGCAAATTAGTCAGCCTCCCTATGCAGGCGTCGCGCTCGTCGGGGACATCCGGCAAGACCAGGGACAAGTCCAATTTAAGTTTTTCGGCCATGCTGCCGCTCCTCAGGAATCAAACGATCACAGCGGGATAGGCGCTGCGTTACTGCCGGGGTTTGCCGCATTGGCCGCAGAACTGCGCGCCCGCCGCCAACTCCGCGCCGCAACCGGAACATTTGGCGGCCGCCAGTGACGCGCCGCATTGCCGGCAGAAGCGCGCGTCGCGCGCATTGGCGCTGCCGCACTTGAGGCAGGCGATTGCCGGGCTGCCGTCTTGCGGATAGCCTGGATTACCCCCATAGCCGCCATGCCGGGAACCGCCGTGATGGCCGCCCCGGTAGCTGCCGTGGTGGCCGCCGAATTTGCCGCCTATCAAATTCCCGAGCATGCGTTCAAGGAATCCCATGATTTACTCCTTCAATAGTGGATTGAGATAAAAATCCGATTTCGCTTACTGGGTTCAGGACGTGGGCACAGGCCATCACCTGAACCCAGGTTCGCTCGTTACATGGCCCCGACAGGGATTGCCCTGACAATGTCGATCACGAATATCCACCCTGGATCGGCCTGGCCGGTGCGGGCGGTGCGCGCGATGATGCCCACCAGTTCGTCCACCTGATGGTCTTCGCAGATCAGTTCCAGCTTGGATTCGTAAATGACCTCCTCGGCCAGTTCGATGGAGTAGTGCTGCTCCCTCGCGTCCACCGCCTTCAGCAGGCTCTGCACGGGGATGACGGCAAGATTGCGGCAGCCGGCGCTCGCGTTGCATTGCCCCGAGTCCTTGAGGGCGCGAATCACGTCGCCGATACGGTGGTTGTGGATGTAAGCCTTGATTTCTTTCATGCGTTTTCTCCTGTCTGGTGATTGCGTGCGGCCTGTTCGGGCCGCACGTTTCCGGTTTACTTCGCTTGCTTGCGTTCGCGGCGGTTCTCAACCCATTCGTACATCAATGGCAACAGCAGCAGGGTCAGCGCGGTAGAGGTGAACAACCCGCCCACCACCACGGTCGCCAGCGGTCGCTGGGTCTCGGCACCGACGCCGCTGGAGAGCAGCATCGGCACCAAGCCGAAGATGGCGATGGAGGCCGTCATCAGCACCGGCCGCAGCCGCAGCGCAGCGCCCTGTTTGACCGCCTCCCTGACCGACAGACCTTGCCGCCGCTGATCGTTGAGGAAGGACACCAGCACGATGCCGTTCAGCATCGCCACCCCGAACACGGCGATGAAGCCGATGGCCGACGGCACCGACAGGTACTGCCCGGTGACGGCAAGCCCGATCACGCCGCCGATGGTGGCGAAGGGCACGTTGGCGATGATGAGCGTGGCGTAGGTGAGCGAGTTGAACGCGGTGTAGAGCAGGATGAAGATCAGCCCGATGGTGAGTGGCACGATCAGCGCCAGCTTGGCCATGGCGCGCTGCTGGTTCTCGAACGCGCCGCCCCATTCGACCCAGTAGCCCGCGGGCATCTTTACCTCGCGCTGGATGCGCGCCTGCGCCTCCTTCACGAAGCTGTCCACGTCGCGTCCTTTCACGTCCATCTGGATCACGGCATAGCGCTGCAACTGCTCGCGCCGCACGAAGGAGTAGCCTTCGTCCAGATCCACGGTGGCCACTGCGGACAACGGCACCAGTGCACCCGCCTGGGTGCGGATCGGGATGTTGGCGATGGCTTCCACGCTGTTTCGGAAATCGGGCGCGAGCCACACCTGGATGTCGAAGCGCTTGACGCCGTCGATCAGGGTGGAGACCGCCTTGCCGCCGATGCCGGCCTGCACCACCTCCAGGATGTCGTCGGCGTTCAGCCCCAGGCGCGCCGCCGCTTCGCGGTTGACCTTCACCACGAGTTGCGGCTTGCCCTTGTTGGCTTCCAGCGACAGGTCGGCCACGCCGGGCACCTTTTCCAGCGTGGACTTGATCTCGGCGGACAGGCGGTCGAGCGTGGCCAGGTCCTCACCGTAGAGCTTCAGGGCCAGCGTGGCGCGCACCCCGGAAATCAATTCCTCGACGCGCATCTGGATCGGCTGGGTGGCGGCGATGACGGCGGTCGGCACCCGCTTCTCCAGCACCGTTTGCATGTCCTGCGTCAACTCCGGAAAGGAAATCGCCTGCGGCCACTGCTCGCGCGGCTTGAGGTCGACCAGGATTTCCATGTAGTTGACGTCGGCTGTCTCGCCTTTCTCCGCGCGCCCGATCATGGCGACGGCCGATTTCACCTGCGGGAAACGCTTGAGCGCGGTTTCGATGTCTTCGGAGATGCGGATCGACTCCTCCAGCGAGGTGGACGGAATGCTGGTGACGCGGAACATGATGCCGCCTTCCTGCAGGGTCGGCATGAACTCCTTGCCGAGGAAGGGAAACAGTGCGAAGGTTCCGATCAACAGGACCGCCGCGCCGCCGATGACCTTGCGCTTGTTCTCCAGCGCCCAGTCCAGCAGCGGCAGGTAGAGCTGCTTTGCCCAGCGCACCACGAAGGTGTCCTTCTCCTCCTTGGGCTTGAGGATCAGCGAACTGAGCACGGGCACCAGCGTCATGGTGAGCACCAGCGAGCCGATCATGGCGAAGGTGATGGTGAGCGCCATCGGTTTGAACAGCTTGCCCTCCAGCCCAGTCAAGGAAAATAGCGGCAGGAACACCACGATGATGATGAGGATCGCGAAGGCGGTCGGGTTGATCACCTCCCGCGCGGCCTCCAGGATCACATGGGTCTTGTTGACCGTCTGCCCGACCTTGTGGCTTAACAGACGGAAGCCGTTCTCCACCATCACCACGGCGCCGTCGACCATCATGCCGATGCCCACGGCAAGCCCAGCCAGCGACATCAGGTTGGCCGACAGGCCCCATTGCTGCATCAGGATGAAACTGATCAGCATGGCCAGCGGCAGCGCCAGGATCACCACGATCGCGGACCGCACCTCGCCCAGGAACAGGAACAGGATGATCGCCACCAGGATGGAGCCTTCGACGAGGGCGCTTTCCGCCGTTTTGACCGCTTTTTCAACCAGTTCGGTGCGGTCGTAAATCGGTTTGATCGTCACGCCAGCGGGCAGCGCCTGCTGCACCGTCTTCAGCTTTGCCTTGACGGCGTCCACCACGTTCTTGGCGTTCTCGCCAATGCGCTGCAAGGCCATGCCGAGCACGACCTCGCCCCCATCCTTGGTGACCGCACCGCTACGCAATGAAGGCGCTTCCTTGACCTCGGCCACGTCGCGCACGTAGACGGGCGTGCCTTCCCTTTCGGCAACGACGATGCTGCCGATGTCACGGGTGTTGGCCACCAGACCTAGTCCGCGCACCAGATACTGCTCCCGGCCCAAGTCGACGTATTGCCCGCCCACCTGGCGGTTGTTGGCGGTCAACGCCTCCATCACTTCCTTGAAGGTCAGCCCATACTTGATCAGCCGCCGCGGATCGATCAGCACCTGATACTGCTTCTCGTCGCCGCCCCAGGACGTCACATCGTCCACCCCGGGCGCGGTGCGCAGCACGAGCCGCACGCTCCAGTCCTGCAGAGTGCGCAGGTCCATCCCGGAGAGCTTCTTGTCGGCCGATTCGACGGTGTACCAGAACACCTGCCCCAGGCCGGAGCTGTTGGCGCCCAGCGCCGGTTCGCCATAGCCTTCCGGTATGCGGCCTTTGGCTTCCTGCAGCTTTTCGCTTACCAGGCGGCGCGCGAAGTAGATGTCCACGTCATCCTTGAAATACACGCTGACATAGGACAGCCCAAACAGCGACACCGAGCGGATTTCCTCGACCCCCGGCAGGCCTGCCATCACGCCCTCCACCGGAAAAGTGAGCAGCTTCTCCACGTCCTCGGCCGCCAGCCCCGGCGCCTCGGTGTAGATGTTCACCTGCACCGGCGTCACGTCGGGAAAGGCATCCACCGGCACTTCGCGCCAGGCCTTCACGCCCAGCATCACCACCAGCAGAAAGGCCACCAGCACCAGCACCTTGTAGCGCAGGGAGAGATCGACAATTTTGTTCAACATGGCCGCCCCCTCAATCCGCGTCGCCGATTTGCGACTTCAGCAATCGGGCTTTCAGCGCGTAGGCGCCGTTCACCACCACCGCCTCGCCCGCCGCGACACCGGACCTGATCACGATCCGGCCCTGGGCACGCTCGCCGACTTCCACTGCGCGCGGTGCGAAGGCGAAGCCATCCTTCTCTGCGACGAACACGGTTGGCTGGCCTTGCACCAGCAACACCGCATCTTCCGGCAGCAGTAGCGCCTTGGCGCCCGAACCCGTCTGGATCGCGGCCGTCGCGAACATTTCCGGCTTCAGCCTGCCGCCCGGGTTCGGCACCTCCACCCGTGCCTTCACGGTACGGCTGTCCTTGTCCACCACGCTGCTGATGTAAGTGAGTTTTCCCTTGAACGCCTCACCCGGATAGGCCGATACGGTGACGCTCGCCTGCATGCCCGGCCTGACCTTGGCCAGGTCTTTCTCGAACAGGTCGGCCTCGATCCACAGGGTGGAAAGGTCGGCCACGGTAAACAGCGACTGATCGGGCGGGGCGAGTTCGCCGAGTACCGCTTTCTTCTCGATGATCGTGCCGGCGAAGGGCGCGGTAAGCGGGAAGACGGAACCGGATTGCCTTTCCGGACTGACGCCCATCATGCGCAGCCTGTCGGCGGCGGCACGCAACGCGGCCCGGGCTTTTTCGTGCTCGGCGCGGGCACGCAGATAGTCCTTCTCGGGGATGATGCTGTCGGCATTCAGCCGCTGGGCCCGCGCGAAGCCGGCCTGCGCCACCGCCGCCTCGCTTGCCGCCTGCAGATAGGCCGATCGCGCCTCGCCCAAATCGATGCTGTCGAGCATCGCCAGCGCCTGGCCCGCTTTCACCTTGTCGCCCAGGCTGGCGTTGACCTTGACGACGCGCCCCGGCACGCGCGGCGCGACGTGCGCAAGTTTGTCCTGGTTGGCCTGGATGGTAGCGGTGACCACGATCTGGTCGGCTAATTCCTGAGGCTCCAGTTTCTGCACCTTGATGCCCGCTTGATGAATCTCCGCGTCACTCAGGTCGAGCAGTTTCTCGGCGGCTTTTTCTTCCGTTTTTTCTGGCGGGGATTTTTGCGCGCCCTGGTCTGCGGGTTCCGTCTTTCCGGAGACGCCTTGCTCCGGCGCCGGTTTGTCGCCGCACCCGGCGAGAAGGCTTGCCGACAGGCTGCCGGCCAGGAGCAGCGAGGCCAGTCGTTTCAGGCCGCGTTTTTGTGGGCTGTGTGAATTTTTCATGTCATGATTTCCTGAATTCTTGAATGTCTTGTTCAGCGCATGGCGGGCGTGGACTGCCAGCCCGCCGCCGCTTCCAGCGCCACTTGGGTCAGGCGCAAGTCGGTGCGGGCGTCGAGCAGGTCGCGCTGTCCGTCCAGCACCTGGCGGTTGACCAGCAGTAGTTGCAGCAGGCCGATCTCGCCCGCGCGGAAGGAAATGGAGGAGAGGCGCCGGTTTTCCTGCAGGCTGGGCAACACGGACTCTTTGAGCCGATCGACGCGCGCCTTGAGGCTGGTGAACCGTTCCCACAGGGCGATCACCTGGGCGCGCACGTCGCGGTTCGTGGCTTCGCGCTCGATCTGGGTCTGGGTGAGTTCCGTCGTCGCCCGCCCGATGCCGCCCGCGTTCTGGCGAAACAGGGGAAGCGGCAGGGCGACGCTCAAGCCGACGATCTTTTCGCGGGCATCGAACGGTCCCTCCCGCCCGGTGTTGAGTCCCACCGTGACGTCCGGGTAGCGTGCCGCGCGCTCCAGGTCGAGGCGGCTCTTCGCCGCCTGTTCCCGATGGCCCAGCGCCTGCAGGACGGGCCGGCCGGCGGCAGCGTTCAGCAGGTCTTCCAGGGAGTAGGGGACGGCTACCGGATCAAGAGCCCCTTGCACCTGCGGCAGTTCGCTGGGTGGCAGTTGCAGCAAGGCGGCCAGTTCCGCGCGGGCCTGGACGAGCTGCTCGCGCAGCAGGGCTACTTGGTTGCGCGCCCGTTCCGCTTCCACGCGGGCGAGGTTGCCGTCGAGCCGGCTGTCCTCTCCCACAGCGACCCGCTTGCCGACGGCCTTGGCGGCGTCCTCGATGAGATTGAGCGTCGATTCCTCGGTCTGGATGCGCGACTGCAGGCTCAGCACCCGCACGAAGCGGCTCTCCACCTCGCCACGTACCTGCCGCCGGGTTTCCGCGATCACCTTCCGGGTCGCGGCCAGCGATTGCTCGGCTGCGACCCGCCGGTCGCCTTGCTGGCCCGCGACCTCGAAGGTCTGGGCGAGTCCTACGTTCCACTCGCGGTTGACCTGGGTGGGATTCGAGATCTGCGGGACTTCCTTGCGGCGCCGTTCCATCGAGACCTGCGGGTTGTTCCACAGTGGCGCGCGTGCATCGCGCAGTTCGCCTTCGGCCGCGGGGACGGCGGCCTGGGCCGCGCGCAGCGTCGGATTGGCCTCCTCGGCGCGCTGCCACGCGGCTTCCAGGGTCAATGCCGGGGGGGCTGCAAACGTGGCAGGGGACAATAAAAACCAGAACAACGATGCCACGGTTGCATGGCACGCCGGCCGCAACCCGCTCCGGGCGTTGCGGCATAAAAATGAAAACCTCATGCTCATTCCTTTCCAAGGCGAACACGCCACCCGACCGAAGGCGGGTGCGTCTTCGCAACACAACAATCAATGCGTTTGGAAACTAGGAGATGAGTCGCGGCGGCCGGAAAAGGCCTTCCGGGGCCGGTTCGGGAATGAACCGGGAGAGGTGGGAGGCGTAGCCTTCGACAGGCTTCGAGGACACGGTTGGCGCCTGGCTGAACAACGCGAGGAAATGCCCCACTTCGTGGCACCAGTGGGTACATGCGGCCTTGGCTTTAGGAGACTCGCCTTGACCATCATGGCCCGCTTGCAGGGAGGGCTGTACCAGCCCCGCCGGGCTGCTTTCCGGGCTGGCGAAAAACGCATCCGCCACCGCGTCGCGGTTGAACGTCCAGCCGCCCGCATTGATCAGCAGGGTGACCAGCAGGAAATAGAGGAGTCGACGTGCGGCTGCGGGATGCATATTGTTATCTTATCTGTTTGCGTTCTTTGTGTGGTTGTTTTCTTGATTGTCCATCGTGCCGTAGGGGGATAGGTTGGAATTCTTATGGCGTGCTCGTTCTTGGTAAGTGATGCGCGATCCAGCTGAGGTAGGGGACCAACCCTTCAACACCCGGACCGCCCGAAGCTGCTTTGGCTTAATGCCAGTCCCACATTCCGGGGCCCATCATCATGCCGCACCCATAGCCATGGCAAGGGTAATAGCCTTGCTGCGCAAAAGCCGCGGGGGCTGTGAGCGAAAGCACGGTCAGACCTGCCAACACGATCTTTTTCATGCCGCTTCTCCTTACGGTGATCCAAACGACGCGTAACGCCCACGCAAGCGTGAGCACCTAAGGAAGCCCTGAACAAGTCCCCTTCGTTTTAGAATTTCGTCATTCGTATTCGTGCCGCTTTCCCCATGAAACAACTCAGCCTTGCCGCTACCGATTTCGTCAAGAAGCCCAAGCAAACCCGACGCGAGAAGTTTCTGTGCGAGATGGAAATCGTCGTGCCCTGGACGCGTCTGCTGGCCGTCATCGACCCCGTCTATCCCAAAGCCGGCAACGGCCGCCGCCCCTACGAACTGCCCGTCATGCTGCGTATCCACTTCATGCAGCAGTGGTTCAACTATAGCGACGCCGCCATGGAAGAAGCCCTGCACGACATCCCCCTTCTGCGGCGCTTCGCCGGACTCGATGCAGGCACCGACACCCTGCCCGACGAAACCACCATCCTCAACTTCCGCCACCTGCTCCAGACCCACCGGCTATCCGCCCGGCTGTTTGCCGAAGTCAACGCCTTACTGGCCGAGAAAGGTCTGCTGCTCAGGGAGGGCACCACCGTCGACGCCACCCTGATCGCCGCGCCGCCCTCGACCAAGAACCAGGACGGCCAGCGCGACCCCGAGATGAGCCAGACCAAGAAGGGCAACCAGTGGTACTTTGGCATGAAGGCGCATATTGGCGTGGACGATCAAAGTGGACTGGTACACACCGTCGTCGGCACCACCGCCAAAGTCTCGGACATGTCGCAGTTCGGCGCCCTGCTGCATGGGGACGAGGCACGCATCAGCGCCGACCGGGGTTACGACTACCCGCAGATTCACGCACAGCTTGAAGAGAAGCTGATCGAAGACTGGGTGGCGAGGAAGGCGAAGCCGGGCAAGTCGCTGGATGCCTGGACGCGCGGACTGAATCATGCGATTGCCAGGCTGCGCGCGATTGGCGAGCATCCGTTCCGGATACTCAAGCGGCAGTTTGGTTATACGAAGGTGCGGTATCGCGGATTGGAAAAGAACACGGCGCAACTTGTGACGCTGTTTGCGCTGGGGAACCTGTATCAGGCCAGACGGGCGTTATTGGCGACAGGATAAATCCGCCTGCCGGCGGGCGAATTGCTCAATAAACGAGCAATTCGCGATGAAGCCGGCGAGGACGCGCACACAAGCGGCATGTCGGGAGGCCGAATTGCACGGTCGGTGGAATGCGAATTTGTAATGGGGACTTGTTCAGGGCTTCCCTAACCACGCTTCAAGTCGTCGCGTTTCTTGAGAAATTCCTCGCGATCGATTTCTCCCCGAGCATATCGTTCTTCCAGCACGTCCAGCGCGCTTTGACTCGCATCGCGGGCGCCCGGGTTCGGACGGTTGCCACCGCCGAAAAAATATTTGAGCACTACCGCGATGAGGAGGATCGGCACCAGCCAAAACAGCATCATGCCGAACCACCCCCATCCCCAACCCATGCCGTATTCCCACATCATGCCGCTCTCCAAAATTTGTCCCGCCGCACACGCTATTGTTGGGCCGCGCTATGCCGCTGCAAGAAATCGACGATCTCATCGGTCATCGTTTCGTCCGGGACGATTTTCCCCATTGCGGTCATATGGCCGCGCATGCGGGACACGACCGCCGGCCATTCCTGGACGGTGTGCTGTTTGGGGTCCGGCAGGGCGTGGCACTGCATGCAGGTTGTGCCGAAGGCCCGGCCCGGCGGCGTGTCCAGGTCGGGGTAGGTTGCCGCATCGATCGGTTTCTGGGCATGCCGCTGCAAATAGCCGAGCAGGATTTTCAACTGCACCGGATCGGGCGCCGCTACGCCCATCATGCCGCCCATCATTCCCCCCATCATCTGCATGCGCATGTTCATCCGGCCCAGCACCTGCGGCCATTCCGGGGCGGTATGCAGGCCGGGGCCGGGCAGGTTGTGGCATTGCATGCAGAACTGCTGGAGCAGGTGCGCCCCGGACGAATTGGGCTCGGGCAGGTGGGCGGGGTCGATTCCGGGAGGCAGCGCGCCACCCATCATCCCTTGCATCATGTTTCGGTGCATGCCCATTCCGCCCATCATTCCCATCCCGCCCGCCAGGGTCGTCCGTTCACTGGAAACAGGCTCGCCGGCAGATGCCGCAATCGGGGCGGCCAGGCACGCGACGGCTGCGCCCAGCGCCAGGATCGAAGCCCCTTTGCCTATCTGCATGATGTGAGCGTTACAGGGCCTGCATGACCCGCTCCAGCTTTTGCCTGACCTCGCTGGCCAATTGATGGACCTCCGGCTTCGCCACCAAGTCCAGCACCGCATTGGGGTCCATGAACTCCACCTGGACCTTGCCTGCATCGTCCTGGCGCACGACCACGTTGCACGGCAACAGCAGGCCGATCGACGGTTCCGCTTCCAGCGCCCGATGCGCCAGCGGCGGGTTGCAGGCCCCGAGGATGCGGTAGGGCGGCATGTCCTGATTGAGTTTCTTCTTCAGGGTCGCCGCCACGTCGATGTCCGTCAGCACGCCGAAGCCTTCCTTTTGCAGTTCCTGAGTGACCTTCTCGATCGCCGCATCGAAAGAAGACGCGACCGCCTTGCCGAAACCGTACCGGGTGCTCATGTTGTTGCTCCTTCGTTGATAAAAAAATGTTAGTAGGGATTACGTCCTGAGCATGCGCAGCCCGCTCGCGATCACCACGAACTCGCTGATCTCGTGCGCGAGGACGGCGATGGGAAGCGTGAAAAATCCGGTCACCGCGCCCGCGACGAGCGAGCCGATCACCACCACGGACAGCGCCAGGTTTTGCAGCACCACGCGCCACGTGCGCCGGCTGAAGCGGATGAGGTAAGGCAGGCGCGCCAGGTTGTCGCTCATGAGCGCCACGTCCGCTGTTTCCAGAGCGACATCGGTGCCGGCGGCGCCCATGGCGATGCCCACGTGGGCGGCGGCGAGCGCCGGCGCGTCGTTGACGCCGTCGCCCACCATCAGCACCTTGCCGTACCTCGCCTCCAGTTCGGCCACCTTGCGCGTCTTGTCCTCGGGAGAAAGCTCGGCATGGACCTCATCGATCCCAACCTGTTCGGCAATGGCGGCGGCGGCCAGGGGATTGTCGCCGGTCAGCATGACCACGCGCTCGATTCCGGCGCGCTTCAGTTCGGCGATGGCGTCCGCCGCCTCGGGGCGCAAGGGGTCAGCGATGGCAAACAATGCCTGGATCGAGGAATGGGTCCCGAGCATCACCACGGTCTTGCCCTGGCTTTGCAGGTGTTGAACCTTGTCCATCACGTCGGCAACCGGAACAGCCAGGTCGGCGAATAGCTTTGGACTGCCAATATAAAACTCCCGTCCGCCCACCAATCCCTGGGCGCCTGCGCCGGTGCGCGAGCGGAAATTCTCGGCGGGTGCCGGTTCGAGGCCGATTGCGTGGGCGCGGCGCACGATGGCCTGGGCCAGGGGATGCTGCGAGCGGGACTCCAGGGCCGCAGCGGCCTCCAGCACCTCGCGCTCGTCGTGCCCCCAGAACACCAGCACGTCGGTGACCTCGGGGCGTCCTATCGTGAGGGTGCCCGTTTTGTCGAGCGCCACGACTTTCACGCGGGCCAGGTTCTCCAGATGGATGCCGCCCTTGATGAGCAGGCCGTTGCGGCCGGCCGTGCCCAGGGCCGCGACCAAGGTGATAGGAATCGAGATCACCAGGGCGCAGGGCGCCGCAGCCACGACGAAAACCGTCGCGCGGGTCAGCCAATCCTCCCACGGCAGCCCGAACAGCGGCGGCAGCAGACCGATCAGGATACCGATGCCCAGAACGGCCGGGCTGTAGCGTTTGCCGAAGCGCTCGATGAAGCGCTGGCTGCGCCCCTTGCTGGCCTGCGCCGCTTCCACCAGATGGATGATGCGGGACAGGGTGTTGTCCGCAAACGCCTTGGTCGCGCGTACCGTCAGCGCGCCTTCCCCATTGATGCTGGCCGCGAAGACCTTGCCGCCCGGAGACTTCTCCACCGGAACCGATTCCCCCGTCACCGGCGCCTGGTTGACGGCGGAATGGCCGTCGATCACGTCGCCGTCGGTTGCGACCGATTCCCCGGGCAGGACGACGAAAATGTCGCCCACCCGCACCTGTTCGACGGGGATGCGCGACTCCTGGCCGTCGCGGCGCACCAGGGCGGTCTTCGGCGCCAGGTCCATGAGCGCGCGTACAGCGTGTCGCGTGCGCTCGGCCGTATAGCCTTCGGCCGCCTCGGAGATGGAATACAGGAACACCAGCGTGGCGGCTTCCAGCCACTGCCCCATCGCGCCGGCGACGAGGGCTGCGACGGACATCAGCAGTTCGATGCCAACCGCACGCTCCTTGATCAGTTCCTCCAGCGCCTCGCGACCGAAGTAATAGCCGCCAATGATGACCGCAACCACATAGAACAGCGTCTCGGCGGCGTGGGACAGGCCCAGGTAGCCGCCGACAAAGCCCAGCGCGAGCAGGACGCCGGAAGCGGACGAGGTCACGACCTGCGGGTTTTTCCACGGCCGCGGCATTGTCACTGGCAGCGAGGCGGAAACGGAACACGAGCACGCCATTACTTGTTTTCCGCCGCCGGTTTGGGTGTCCGGATGTTGGGGCGGCAGGGCCCGCCAACGTCCTGACACATCTTGCGGCAGGGCGGGCCAAGTCTGCCGCGCGTAACGCACCCTGTCCCGCAGTAATCATCGGCCATTGCAGTCTCAAAGGAAGGAAGAAGGTTCTATTGAAAACCCTGTAGCGACTCCAACGTCAAGCACATATAATCGACGGGGGCATTGTGGGGGAAAAACATGCGCATCGGCGAATTAGGGAAGGCGACCGGGGTGGACCGCGAAACCATCCGCTATTACGAGCGGACAGGAATGCTTCCCGCAGCCGCGCGGCTGGCTAATGGCTACCGGACCTATGGGGCCGTTCATTTGGAACGGCTGGCATTCATTCGCCACTGCCGGGCGCTGGACATGCCGCTGGTGGACGTGCGGTTGCTGCTGGATTTCCTGGATCGTCCGCGCAACGACTGCGCAGACGTAAACCGGCTGATCGACGCACAGCTGGTGCGCGTGCGCGCACGGCTCAAGTCGATGCGTGCCTTGGGGCGGCAACTCGAACAACTTCGCGGTCGCTGCAATGCGAAGCACGCCACCACTGATTGCGGCATTCTGCATGAACTGGTGGCCGCCGCGCAGGGAGAAGCCCGCACTTGCCACGTGGACGCAGCCACAGCCCCTATAGGCATGAAAGGCGCGAGGAAAACACGATGACTCACACCCTGAACACCGGTATGGTCGCGGCGCTGGTTGCTGCCGCGCTGTTCGGCGCGGGAACCCCATTCGCCAAGCTGTTCCTTGCCAATACAAGTCCGTGGCTGTTGGCGGGTTTACTCTATTTGGGGTCGGGCACAGGGCTGTGGCTGCTCCGACGCCTGCGCCGTGCCAAGAGTGTGCACATGGCCCATACTGAATTGGGTTGGCTGGCGGGCGCGATTATCTTCGGCGGCATGGTCGGCCCCGTTCTGTTGATGTTCGGATTGTCGACGATGCCGGCCTCGGGAGCTTCCCTGCTGCTTAATGCTGAAGGCGTGTTCACCGCACTCCTGGCGTGGTTCGCCTTCAAGGAAAGCTTCGACCGCCGCATTGCGCTTGGCATGCTCGCTATCGTCGCCGGGGCGACGATGCTAGGTTGGCCGCAGGAGACACGCTTCGCTGGCGCGTGGCCCGCCTTGGCGGTGCTGGGGGCCTGTCTTGCCTGGGCCATCGACAACAACCTGACGCGCAAGGTGTCTCTTACGGATGCCTCGTTCATCGCCATGATCAAGGGGCTGGTGGCAGGCAGTACCAATCTCGTTCTCGCGCTTGCCACGAATGCGCGATGGCCTGACGGCGCAACTGTGGCTGGCGCGGCGCTGCTGGGCTTCGTCAGCTATGGGGCAAGTCTAACCCTGTTCGTGATCGGACTACGCCACCTTGGCACCGCACGTACCGGAGCCTATTTCTCCGTGGCTCCTTTTTTCGGAGCGGTACTGGCGATTGGGCTGCTTGACGAACCGGTCACGATGACGCTAATTGTTGCGGCACTGCTGATGGCAATCGGCGTCTGGCTCCACCTTATCGAGCGGCACGAGCACGAACACACGCACGAGACACTGGAGCACAGCCATGAACATACCCACGGCGAAGGCGACGAGCACCACGAGCACAGCCATCACGAGCCCATCGCGCCGGGTACCCGACATATGCATTGGCACCGGCACGAAACGATCACCCACGCGCATTCGCATTTCCCGGACATGCACCACCGGCATTCGCACTGAACGCGCAATGATCGAACTCGCTAAGATTACTGCCTTATTCGCACTCACCGCACTGGCAGAGATTGTCGGCTGCTACCTGCCGTGGTTGGTGATCAAGCAGGGCCGGCCGGCATGGCTGCTATTGCCGGCAGCGCTGTCGCTGGGCATATTTGCCTGGCTACTGACCTTGCATCCCTCGGCCGCCGGCCGCACCTATGCCGCTTACGGCGGTATGTACATCGCCATGGCGCTGGTCTGGCTCTGGCGGGTGGAGGGCATCGCCCCCACGCGTTGGGATCTGATCGGCGCGGCGGTGGCGCTCGCAGGCATGGTCATCATTGTCCTGCAACCTGATCGCATCTAGCGACCTTGGGGATTCCTGCTCACCCCGCGCAGCAGGACAACTGCTTCATATCCTTGGTGAAGGTCTGGGCGCAGAGCTTCAGCCCTTCCACCATGGTGAGGTAGGGAAACAACTGCCCCGCCAGGTCCGCGACGGTCATGCGGTTCCTGATTGCCAGCGCGGCGGTCTGGATGATCTCGCCGCCTTCCCCCGCCAGCACCTGCGCACCCAGCAAGCGTCCGGTATTTTTGTCTGCTACCAGCTTGATGAAGCCGCGGCTGTCGAAGTTGGCCAGTGCGCGCGGCACGTTGTCGAGGGTGAGTGTGCGGCTGTCGGTTTCCATGCCAAGCTTGTTCGCCTGCGCTTCGGTGAGGCCCACCGTGGCCACTTGCGGATCGGTGAACACGACCGCCGGCACGGTGGATAGATCGAGCGCGGCATCGCCGCCAGTCATGTTGATGGCAGCGCGGGTACCCGCCGCCGCCGCCACGTACACGAACTGCGGCGCATTGGTACAGTCGCCGGCCGCGTAGATGTGGGGCACCGAAGTGCGCAGGTGATCGTCCACGACAATGGCGCCGCTGGCATCCATGGTGACGCCGGCACGCGCGAGTTCCAGGCCCTCCGTATTGGGCTTGCGCCCGGCGGCGATGAGCAGGCGGTCGCCGCTTAGCACGCCCGCTCTGGTTTCCAGTTCAAACGCCTTGCCGTCGAAGCGCACGGCGTTCACGGCGGTATCCGTAAGAACCTGCATGCCTTCCTCCTCTAGGGCGACCTTGAGCCCCTCGCCAATGGCAGGGTCTTCCTTCGACAGCAGCGCGCCACGTGCCACGAGGGTGACGCGGCTGCCCAGGCGCAGATACGCCTGCGCGAGTTCCAGCGCAACCACTGAGCCGCCGTATACGATCAGATGGGCCGGTGTTTCCTCGGCGATCAAGGCCTCGGTCGACGTCCAGAACGGAGTTCCGGCAAGACCAGGCACATCCGGAATCTGCGGCGAGCGGCCGGTGGCGATCAGGATGCGGTCAGGGGTGAGGCGCTGTTCGCTGCCGTCAGCCTGGCGTACGACGAGAGTCCTGGCATCCTCGAAGCGTGCAAAGCCACGCAGCAGGTTGATGCCGGGGTTGGTTTCTAGAATGCTTTCGTATTTGGCGTGGCGCAGTTCTTCCACGCGTGCCTGCTGCTGCGCGACCAGTGCCTTGCGATCCAAGATGGGCTCGTGTTTGGCCAAACCGGGAAACGGGTGTTGGGCTTGCAGATGCGCCACGTGGGCGGCACGAATCAGAATCTTCGACGGCACACAACCGACATTGACGCAGGTGCCGCCGACGATACCCGCTTCGATCACCGTCACCTCCGCGCCTTCCTCCACTGCGCGGATGGCGGCGGCGAAGGCTCCCGATCCGGTACCGATGATGGCGACGCTGAATTTGGCTTCGGTCTTGGGCGAGGCGCCGCGCGCGACTTCCGCGCCGAAGCCCCTGGCGCGCACGGCGTCGAGCAGAGCTGATGCTGGAACGTCGCTTGCGGCTTCAACCCGGGCGGTGCTTGCGGCGTAGGACACGTCGGCACGGCTCACGCCTGCGACCGACAACAGTGCTTGCTTCACGGACGTGGCGCAGTGATCACAGGTCATGCCGGTCACGCTGAGCATTTGTTCGCTCATTTGGCTGCGCCTCCTTCGCCCGGTACCTCCTTCAACCTGGATTCATAACCCGCCTCGAAGGTGGCATCTTCCAGGGCTTTGACGCTGGTCTTGGCGTCGTCAAAGGTCACGACGGCTTCTTTTTTATCGAAGGAAACGGTCGTCCTGGACACGCCCGGCACTTTCTCAAGCGCCTTCTTCACGGTGATCGGGCAGACCGCGCAGTACATGCCGGGCACGGACAGCGTGACGGTGCGCACGGCGGCGAATGCGGCATCGGCGAAAGCGAAAGCGAGGATTGAGGCGAGAATCAGTTTTTTGGCTTGCGCCGAAACGAGCGTTTTCATGACGAGACTCCTTTAGTAAAACAGCGGGGCGAGGTAGGGAAAGATCAGGGCGAGAACGACAAGCACGGCCACCATCCAAAACAGAACCTTATAGATGCGGTTGGTCTGGGGCATGGCGCACAGCGAACCTGGCGTGCAGGCCGCCGCTGGAGCGCGGTAGATTTTTTTCCAGGCGAAGAACAAAGCAATGATGGCGGCCCCGAGGAAGTAGGGCCGGAACTGCTCCAGCACGGCGAGATTGGCCACCCAGGCGCCGCCGACGCCGAGCATGACCAGCACCAGCGGGCCGATACAACACAGTGAAGCGGCGATAGCGGCGATGACGCCGCCGATGAGCGGCAAGCGCCCGGCGTTCTCTTGCAACATGTTTTCTCCCTTCCGAATCTTGGATGAATAGCGTAACGTTACTTCCGTAGTCATGTACGGAGTCAAGCGGTATGGGGATCAATCTGGAAAATCTGACCATCGGCGCCTTCGCCAAGGCGGCCGGGGTCAATGTGGAAACCATCCGGTTCTATCAGCGCAAGGGCTTGCTGCCGGAGCCGGACAAGCCCTACGGCAGTATTCGCCGATATGGTGAGGCGGATGTGACGCGCGTGCGGTTCGTGAAATCGGCCCAACGGTTGGGTTTCAGCCTGGATGAAATCGGAGAGTTGCTGCGGCTGGAGGACGGCACCCACTGCGAGGAAGCCAGCCACTTAGCCGAGCACAAGCTCAAAGACGTGCGAGAGAAGTTGGCTGATCTGGCGAGCATGGAGTCTGTGCTGTCCGAGCTTGTGTGCGCCTGCCACGCGCGGAAGGGGAACGTGTCTTGCCCGCTGATTGCGTCGCTACAAGGGGAGAAAGCCCTTTCCTACGCTGGCGCGGAGTAGTCGAGGATCACCAGTAACAGCGATCGAGGGGTCGATTCCATGGTTGCAACCAACAGGGAAAGACAGGCCGCGTTCAAGAGGAATATACGGGATGCCGGGCTCGAAGCGCGCTGGAACGAGCTGGATGCACTGGTTGAAGAAATCAATCTGCTCAAAGACAATCTGAAAAAGCGTGAACTTGAGCTTTTCCGGAAGCCCAAAATGGCCAGCACGGCCGCTCAGGAAGAGATATGCTATCTGCGAATAGCATATGCTCCTGGAACGGATTGGCGATCTTCATGATCACGGCCTGGATCTTTGGGTAAACGGTAGTACCCGGGCGGAGATCATCCCCGCCCGGTTGAGAAACTGAGACCATGAGACTTGATGATGTCCGACACGGACGATAAGGAAGCCACGACGCTTTCCCGGCAACATGTTGCCGCCTACCTCCAGCACCTCGCGGCCGAGAGGCGGCTTTCTCCGAACACGCTTGAAAGTTACCAGAGGGATCTTCTTTTTTTGCTCCATGCGACTGAAGAAAGCGGGAAAGCACTGGCTGACGCAGTAGCCTCCGATGTGCGGGACACGATCGTCAAGCTCAGGAAGAAAAGCCTGTCGCCGGCGAGCGTGGCCAGACATATATCAAGCTGGCGAGGATTCTATTCATACGCCATCCAGAGATTCGGGTACCTGAACAACCCGTGTGTCGGGCAAAAAGGTCCGAAGGTAAAACGGGCCCTTCCCAAGACGCTTTCACCCGATAGTTGCGCCCAGCTCCTCGATGGCAAGAAGGAGCAGGATATTGACTCAAATGTTTTGCTGGCACGTGACCACGCCATGTTCGAGCTGCTTTATTCATCAGGCTTGCGGGTGTCCGAATTGACGGGCATGGACTTCATCGACATTGATCTGAAAGCAGGGGAGGCACGGGTTACCGGCAAGGGCAGCAAAACGCGCGTGGTGCCGGTAGGCAGGCAAGCGTGTAAAGCGATCAAGACCTGGTTGAGCTGGCGCCAGGCACTCCTTGGCGGTAACGATACTCCGGCATTGTTCCTCAGTCGCTGGGGGAGACGCCTTTCGGTGCGTAGCGTACAGATGCGCCTCGATCACTGGGTCTCGCAGTCCGGGCTGGGGCAATCGGTACACCCGCACATGCTCCGCCACGCCTTCGCCAGTCATATGCTTCAATCGTCAGGTGATCTCCGGGCGGTCCAGGAGATGCTCGGCCACGCCAACATCACCACCACCCAGATCTATACCCACTTGGACTGGCAACACTTGGCGAAGGTATATGACTCGGCTCACCCCAGGGCCAAACGCGGGAAACCTGCGGTTGGCACCGAGAACACATAGCCATACGTCGCCGCAATTGCAAAAATGCAATAAAGTAGTTACGTGAAAACGTTGTGTTAGCTTTCGAGGTGACATCATGCCCATCGGCATCATCAGCCACGACAACTCGTGCCGCTCCGCGAGCAGATGATGCGTTAGATGGGGAGGGTGGTATGCCCTCCTGAGTAACATCGCAGGAGAGCAAGAAAAAGGATAAAAACATGAAAACTCAAACCCGCCGAATTCTGTTCCCGCTTGCAGGCGCGGTGCTGGGCATGCTTGCCGGTGCTGGTTTTGGCATGGACAAAGGCATCGCGGCAAGTGCGGCCTTCTTCGGCTTTGTAGGCTTCGGCCTGGGCTACGCCCTGCATGACTTCAACTGGAAACGCAACCGCAAAACCGCCTTGGCTCTGCTGCTGGCCTTCCTGACGCCGATCATCGGATTTGCCTGGTTGATGGCTCCCCATGTATTCGGCCTGGCGGGCATTACGCCCGCCGGCCTGGCGCAAGTTGCTGTGATCGCGCTGACTGTCGGCCCGGCCATCGGCGGTCTGCTCGCGCTCGTCGTCTACGCTGCTGCAAATACCTTCGGACTGATCGATGAGGCGCAGGGCTGGCAGGGTGGCGGGGTGCTGGACGACGAAGATACATGGCATGAAGACAATGGATATACGAATGGCATCTACGGTTTTGGACTTTATTCAAATGGAATGAAGATTGATGAATAAGACTCCATCCTATTTTTTCGTCCCTTCCTTTGCCCCATCTGGCTGGTAGCCGATCTTCTCCTGGAACTGCTCCAGGGTAGGTTTGGCTCCTGGCACATTGATTCCCGCGGTTTCATTCGGAAGCGTTTGCTGCAGCGAAAGCTTCATGTCATCGGTAGCGACTTCTTCCGCCGTATTCATGAGTTTGTTGTAAGTCGCCACATTATGCGATTTTGGGGCTGCATCGCCTGCCTCGCCTTGGTAGCGCAACTCTCCTGATTCCTGCATCGCCTCGTGGTAGTCCATCGCCTTTTGCTGCTTTACTTCGCCTTGGTCGTGATAGTCCTGGGCTTTACCCGGTAGATCGCTGTTGGAATTGGCTGCTGCGGATCCGGCGCCTACAGGCGCGCCTGAATTGGGCACATCCCTGAGATGGCCCGCATGCAGGGTGCGTATCTGATTTGCCAAAGCCGGGTCGTCCATCATGGCCTGTGCCAGCGCCTGGACTTCCTCAGGTGTGCCACGCACCGCTGTGCCATCCTGGTATGCGGATGGCAATTGGCCACCCTGATCGTATCCCATGGTCTTTAGGCCATCGAATGCTACTTGGTCGCGTTGTCCGGATGGCGCGGCTTCGACGGCTTCGACCAATGCCAACGCTGCATTTGTATTTCCCGGATCCTTGAGCGGATCGTAATTGACGCCCACTCCACGGGACGAGCTTTGATTGGCCTGTTGGGTGAGGTCTTCCGCCTCGCGGAATTCCGCTTGCGCCTGGTCGAGGTGCGTGCGCCGACTGCTAAGTGTCGCCCCTGTCGTTTTACTGTCCGCATCCTGTCCAAGCACCGAATGGCGGAAATCGCGGTCTTTCTCCAGCCGATCGAAGAATGCCTGCCTCGCCTCGGCATTGCCCAGCACCGCGCTTTTCTCGCCAGTGCTACTTTGCTTCTGAATCCCGGCCGCGTATTCCTGCGCAAGATCAATACCTCCGTTAAGGTTTGCCTTGACCGCTGATCTGCCGCTTCTCGACTCCCGTGACTGGATACCCCCGTCACCCGCACCCGTATCCTTGCCTGATGCAGTAGTCACGGTTTGGTTGCTGCCAAGCGCAACATCACCACCAGCGTTAGCTCGAACGCTTCCTTTCTGCGAAGCTTGGTTTCTGGTCGTATAAGATGCGCCGCTGCCAGATTCCTCACCAGAACTCGCGGAGTCACCCAATGATCCTGTGAAATCTCCTCCCGAGTTCGATCTCCCGCCAAAGCCACTCTGGTTGGTGGTGGCGAGCGACGACAGATGAGCGCGGGCTTTGGACAGAATGGTTTCTTCTGCCTTCCCTGCAGCGATGGTATGGGCTTGCCCGGCCGATGCATGTTTACCGGCTTGCTGGAGCAGACCGGCGTTCTGACCGGCTGTGATTGAAGCCCCCACCCTCAGGGCATTCATAGGTTGCGCTGCGGTTGATGTTCCATTTCCATAGGACGACATCACCGTTCCGTCCGCTCCAACAGCCTGGTCTATCGCGGCACCATGCCGGTTCATCGGCGCGGTATTCCATTGATCCGAGCTTCTATTGTTCGCGCTCCAGTTCCCCATGGTGACATTGCCCCATTGAGTGTTGCCAGCGCTGATATTCCCGGTACCGACCTGCGCGCCTGCGGTTTGAGCGGAGGAATTTGCCGGGCTCATAACGCCTGATATGACGCTGGTGAAAGATGCCGCGCTGACATTGGTCAGCATGTAGGCGATGACCGGTACCGAGAGCGTGAGAATACCGGCAACACCCTGATCAGAAATCATGGAGTGCATCAGCGCCTGATGGCTTGCGTAGGAGAGGGGATTCATCCCGTCGATGGCAGCCTTGGCACCGAGCGTCGCGTACCAGCTGGTGAAGAAATTCAGCGCTGCGTAAACCGGCGCCCAGAGGTTGATCCATAACAAGGCCATCAGATAGGTTTTGAGAACCAGGCCACCCTTTGATCCAGCCACAATGATCAGGAGCATGACGATTGGAAACAGCGCCAGAATCACGATATGGATGGCGTTTCGGATCAGGGGCATGGACGACTCGGCGATCTTGGCCATGGTCCGATAGCTGCTGTTTGCGCTGGCGGATGCCATCGCCGTCGATAGCGCGACCTGCGCCGATGTCGTATCACCGATCATCTGTGGCACAAAAACCGTGGAATCCGCGATCAGGTTGATCATCGCCGCCTGCTTGATGGAGTCCTGTGCGGTTTGACTCACCCCGAAAATGAAGTTGTCTACGGCAGGTAATTGAGCGGCCACCAGTGCGGAGGCAGCTGCAGAGGTAGGCGAGCTCGGGTTGAGCATCCTGCCCAGGCGGGGCAGGATGTCATTTGAAACATGCGGGTTGATCTGGGCATCAATGTAAGACCAGGCCTGATCACAGCCGACGATCTTGTAGATGCCTGCTGCGTTGTCATAAACCTGAACCAGTAGCCCGGGGTTCATCTGGGGGGCGATGTCTGCCCAGATGTCGCCCGACTTCATGATCTGATCGAAAAAAGGCCCGTTGTTGTTCAGTTCCGGATAAACACAATCCTTGGTCAGGTTGGTCAGGGAGCTGACCAGATTGGGATCGTAGAAGCGCACGCTCTGTCTATCCTTGATGGCACGCGATCCGAACATGAAGCCGGTCTTCTCAAAGGAAATATCGCCAGGAAGCGCAAATACCGTTTCGCTTACTTTGGTGAGCCAATAGCCGATGTGGCTCTCCGCACTGGCAAAAACCGCGAGCCCCAGAGGTACGTTGGCCACTGTATACGTACCGGAACCACCAGCCACGTCGACCACAACCACGTCTTTCTTGGGCAAGAAGAGGCCCACATACCAGATGGCCAGCATCAGCATATAGATTGCTGCATCCTCGCCGCGTGCCTTCACGAAAGTCGTGGCGACGGCAACGAACAACCCAAATATCGCGAAGACTTTCATCAAGCCGGTGTAGTCGCTCATCGAGGTGAGCATCGCTACAGCGTCGAGCACGTACTTGATCTGCTGGGCGTCCCAATAGGCGTAGATTGTATCCATGCCTGATCAGCGGCTGCCGAAATCGATATTGGAGGTCAGGCGCGGGCCAAGGCTGGTGTACATCTGACGCTGGAAGTCCATCATCATCGCTACATTGCCCATCTTCTTGGAGATGTCTTCCTGCTTGAGACCGTAGATCTTGATGGCCGTGTTCTTGATTTCGGCCAGTTTCCCCTGGAAGTCGTCTATCGCCTTGACATCGGCCTTAACCGAAACTGTTTTGGTCTTGTTGAGCGCGTCATCGACCTCGCGGCTGATGTCCTGCATTTGGCGGAAAGCGATTTCAGTAGCGATCGCTTCCGAGAACCCATCAATGATGCGATCGGCAACTATAGTCGAGCCACGGCCGCTGTGGATGGACTGGGCGATCATCTGATAAATCGGTGTGCTGGTCATGGCGATCACCTGTAGCGCTTTCGGGTCCGTCAGCGCTGTTCTAGTGACAATGGCGTCCTTCAACTTATTCAGCTGCTCATACACGATTGCCGTCATCCCTACGGTTGTACGGGGTGTCCCTTCGTCCGTTGCCGAGGCATAGGGAAGACAATCTGAACCGGACGGGCATTCACGGATCCTCATGGTATGTGTGCCGGACAATGGCCCCAAAAAATCTTCCCACGTGATGGTTGGCTTGAAATATTCCGTGGTGAAGCCGCTGGCGATGTCGCTGCTGTTCCTGATGAAGGTGATAGTCCCAAAGAGCGAAATGTACAGTTCGATTTCTTCATTGGAATACCCGCCCGCGCGTTCAAGGGCGTCGTAAACAAGGTTGAAATCCGATTTGAGTACCGGTTTTCCCGCACTGTCCAGGCAAAGCGCGGCATTCACGGTGCATGCCGCGTCATAGGCGGCCTTCGTGTTCGCCGGACTGGTTTGGGTATCTTCCTTGGCATTGAAGAACGATCCATAGGAGCCGGTGAGCGCCGAACCGAAGACCTGGGCACGCTGCTCCATATCCATGTTCCGGGTATCGGGCGCGGTACCGACATACTGTTTGATCGCCTGGCAACTGCCGATCTGGAATTGGTTGAGCTGATTCATCGTCTTCGACAGATCGGTCAGCAGCCCATCGATCTCGGGAGCCATGGTTTTGAGGGCAAGCTGGAAGAAGTAGCCCACGGCGTTCTGCCCGATGTTTCGCAGCGCATTAACGAACGCATCCATGTTGACGAAGCCATAGGCTCCGAGCCAGGCGTCAATCCCACCACAGCCCGCTTTGTAGCCTGGCGGGGAGAAGCTGAATAGATTGGTGGCGCGCTGCGGCGCGCGGTAAGAAAAACCTCCCAGCGCCATCGTCGTTTGTCCCTGCGACTCGTACACAGCGGAAGGCGTGACATTCATCGCCGCCCCTGCTGAATTGAAGTAGTCGTTCATCCAGTCCGACCCGGCCGCGATCGATGTCGTGGCAGGAACGGCCAGTCCCAGGCTCAGGGCCAGCATGGGGGAGACTGCCTTCAGACGTGTGCTGATTTTCATGATGGACTCCTTGTTCAGAACTCTTGGCCGGGCTGCGTGCGGGTCAACACGCGGATCCGCTCGATAATTTCATCAATCGCCAGCGCGCCGCTTCCGATCGGCACGGCCTGCTGGGTTTCCCGGTGAACCAGAAACAGCGCAGGCACCATCTGGATGCCCTGGCCATTGCTCACGGTCATCGAGATGCCGTTATCGCGCCTGGCATCAGGAAATTGGGGGAGGGTTCCACCGTCCATGCTGACGCCCATCACGGGCAAGCCATAATTTCGCTCCAGCAGGCGCAACACCGGCGCTTGCTGATGGCAGTAGGGGCAGTCCGATCGGAAGAAAAACATCAGGCCGTAGTCTCGCGACAGCTCGGCAAGGGTCTGCTCCTGCGCTTCACGCCGCATATCTTTCTTGTTGAGCTGGGCGAAGGTGGCCGTCGGTGACCGGTTGTTGTAGTCAACCGATGGTGTGGCCCATACCACGCGGCGTGCGGTATCGGCGAAGACCGAACTCTTGTCCATCACATAGGTCTGCGCTTCAAGATAACTGCGCACGTTCGCTTGTGTGGGCTGCATGATGGCCAGGTCTTTTAGCCTGGCCAACTCCTTCTGCAGATCCTCCATCGTTGTCATTGCCTTGATGGACTTCGGCTTGGCATCAGCCTTCTTGTCCTTCTTCACCGGCTGTGCGTCCGGCGGATACCAGTTGAACCCGCGCTCCGGGTTTTGCCACGGCGTATCGTCCCACCAGCCTTTACTTGCAGGGTCCGAGTCGGCGATAGCAAACACTGCCTGGCTTATCAACAGAGCCACTGCAGCAAGCAAGGCAATCGGTCGCTTCAACGCGCCTCTCCCATCCCGACAGGCGAGACCTGTGGCGGCTGGCCATCCCTGCATAGATTGAGTTCGTAGAACATGCTGAACGGCTCCATCGTGCCATTCACCGTTCTCATTTTGTGGGTTGGCATGCCGAGCACCAGCCTCAACCGCTTACAGCCGGGCCGGATAACCTGCACAGTCGTTACGGATGCCTTGACCCGCGTGTTCGGAGGTGCCTTCGTGTCGTTCTTAAGCTTCTGAGCCATATCACCGATGAGCCAGGATTTGGCGGTCCCGTCCCTTGAGTCAATGGCCGCAAGTAACAAGCCTCGCACATTGGCTGTCTCAGGTAGCGTCGGAGCAGCCACGGATTCAAGGCTGGATCCAAGAAGAGTTAGAAGCAGCATTACGATTGTCCGATTCATGTTCTGAACATGGCTAGTGACAAAGATGAGTTCATGATCGCCTTTCATTCCAATCAATCTAAGGCGTGCCGTAGTAGCTGTTGATCTTTGTCGTGGCACGGTCGATCGCGTAATCCGGGATTTTGACGCTGGCCTTCACATCCGCCACCACGCTGGAAAAGTCGATCAAGCTGAAGTCGATGCTCTGGAGTTCGGCAGGGGTTAGGCCACCGCAATCCGGGCTTTGGGGGCTCCCCCAGGATTTGCCAAGCTGAGATCGCCCGGAAGCAGCGATCAATCGTGCGATACGGGAGTTGAAACAGCAGTGCGATTGCTTCTTCTGCACGCAGACACCAAGGACTTTTTGGGAGCAATAGGTTCCGACATGAACGCAAAGATTCTGCTCGCGCTTCATGCCAAGAATTTGCTCTTCTTGTTCGCATGAAACGAGCTCCATAATGATGTAGATCGCGATGGCAATCGCAAACGAAGCGGGATCGAAACCGACGAAGAACGTCCCGCTTTCCCCAAGCAGAACGGTCGTACCGGCTGCTGGGGCGCCGTATCCAACGGTCAGACCAAAATAGCTGAACGAAGGACTAAACACCGATGAAGACCCGCTTCCCCCAAGAATTGACTCCATTCCATTTATCAGGAAATTCGGGGCGTCCGATTGGAACAGCGAATCGTAGACTGCTGTAGACCCTAAATATTGGATTGATTCAGTCCCGAAACTCTTCACCAGACTCGCGCCCATGCTGGTCATCATGTCGCTGTTGTTCTGATTGCTCCCCATCGAGTTAGTCTTGCAGCAACTAAAAATCCCGAGCGTCACCCTGCATTTGCTGTTTTTGCCGTTGAACAGCGTCAGGGTATCCGGGTCCATGTAGTTGCCGGCCTGCCGCAGCGTCTCCATGCCGGTGATCGCCAGCGCAAAATCACCGTCCGGCGTGTAGCCCGCATCGAAACACGTGCCATCCACGCAGTAGGTCTGTCCGCCGCAATCCGTGATGGTTTTAGACTCACCATCTGCCACCTTGCATTGATACGTTTGCTCATAGAGCGAGCACTTTGCTGGATCACCGTCCACATAGTCCACGCAACTTGATCCGATCTGCGCACACCCCTGCGCGGCTAGAGGCGCGCAATCGTCCACGTAGTTCTGGGAGATGCAGTCGTACTTGCTTTCGTATTTCCAGCAATCGCGGGTCACCGGGTAGCCGCTTATCGTGCGCGTTTCCGGCCCCTCGATGCAGACCCTGGAATTCTTTGTGCAGGTGCCATCCCCTGCCAGCACCGGAGACGAGAGCAAGGGGAACAGGAGTGTGACGATGAGTAGCCGGGCTACCAGCCGCATCAAGGTTAGCGGCATCATGGAAGCCTGGCCTCCAGCGCCGTACATTGGTTATCCCAGAAGTCCGTTTCAGTGACGATTGTCTTTGGCGGCGTGAAACCTGCTGTTGCTACTGCCTGATTTCCCCATCGCCAATCGATAGCGCGGAAGGTATAACTGCAAGTGTCTCCTGAACAACCCTGAATATATCCCGGCTCGTAGCCAATAAAGTTCTTAACAGTACAAGAACCTTTCCAGTGATTTATGGTTACAACTTCGTAATTGAGGTAACCGTACTCATCCCAGCAACCATCGGTGTCGCAGGTGTGGCCGGTAACACCGTATTGCACCCTGTCTGAAACAGTAAATGGTGCCTTCGGAACATCCAGGTAGCCGACACTACACACGCCATGCAATTCGTATGGCGTGAAACGAAGCCTGATCATCCCATCCGCACGATTCATGTCACAAAAGATATCTACTTGCTGAATCGGGAATGGCAATCTGAATCCGCCGTACCATGTGCCTGGTACGCACGACTCGGATGTCGTAACACTAACCGTCAGGATTTCATTGCAAGACTCCTCACCTGCCGTCAGGTATTGATTACAGGTTTCCGTTTGATACTTGTCCGGATCCTTGACCGTCTTCTCTGCGCATCCGGCATAACCCCCGCTCACGATCAGGCTGCCGAGATATGTCTCTGCATCGCCCGACACCATGTTGCGTTTGACAACCAGCGGATCGGTTGTGGAGTTGAGCGGGAACATCACGTTCTTCTTGCCAGGGTCATTCATCAGCATCCTGACGCCTTCGCACTTCCCGTGGGTATGTGGATCGGGATCTGCCGTTCCTGCGGTGGATGTACAGCCAGTGACCCCCGCCGTGGCTGGCGCTGTCAGGCTACCTGTGCCGCCCATGTAGTAGCTGGAAGCAGGATCGGTGGCCGTATAGTTCGGCACCCCCGTGTTGGCATCGCTCGCTGTGGTGGTGCTGATCTTGCTTTTGGCTGTTCCGACATTCGCCTTGCCGAAGGTGTTGCCCTCATTGAAGGCATCGTTCGCGGTCATGTCGGCACAGGTCACACTTGAGACCAGGCACAGTGACAGCAGTAAAGCCTTCACGGCCGGTACTCCAGCATGGCCAGCCGTGATCGTGCCTCAGCGGCCAGTGGACTGCCGCCTTGTGCCCAGCGTTCAAGCACGTAATCAAGGGTGACATCGCCGGTCGCGCGCAGGCTCTGGCTGCATTCCTGTCTCAGGTTGTTCAGGCAGGCTTCGCCCTGCTGTCCTGTCGTCAGGACAAACGTGGGTGCTTGAACAACCTTGTATGCGCGGAATAAATCTGGGTGGATGATGATGGAAGCACCCGTTTCGGCAATCGGCCTCAGTGCCTCCATGGCACGCGGCCAGTTTCCCTTGGCGAGCCCTCCCTCGACACCACGCAAGACCAGAACTGCACGGGTGCGCGCGGCTTGTCTGGCCAGATTTATCAGAGCCTTACCCGGCATGCCCAGGGTGACGAAGATCATGAGATTGTCGTCTTCCGGCTTCTGCGCTGTCTGGTTGTAGCGGGCCGCGATCTGGCCGATGTCCACGCCGGAAGATGGAACCTTGATTTTGGGAAAGGCGCGAACCGCGCCATTACGCGCCGCCTGACTGGCAGCATCGATCGCCTGACTCGACTTCTGCCGCGCCACTGCGTCATCGCCATAGCCATTTATCTCTGGCAGGGTAGGGGGGGTGTCAGCCGCATACCCAGCGGATACGATGGCAGCGAACAGAACAAGCAACAGCATTTTCATCACAGGCTTCTTCATCGATCAGAATCCAAAGGCCCCCTGGCAGCAGTCCCGCTTGCGGAAGAGCATGTAAGCAAAATCCTCGCCCTTGTATGGGAACTCCTTCCCTGCGCCTGAAATGACCGTTGTGCGTCCCATGGTTGAACAACATTTGCCATCCTCTTTCTTGGTGTTGGGGATGGGGTAGGTCATCTGGGTCTTGTAGGCGCGCTTATCCATGAGCGGTATGGGGTAGTAGCCGCACTGCCCCGACGTTCCGTGCGCGCCCCAGACAAGCAATTCGCGGTGCATCTTGTTGGTCATGCGCTGGGCAATGAGTGTCGAGGCCTGCACGGCGCCGACATGGTTGCCCACCCAACCATTGAGCGGGTACATGGATCCCTGGCAGCCCGCGCACCAGAAAAGCTCGTTCAGGGGAAAGCCCGCCGTGGCAGCCACGCAATCCGCGGCGCACGCACCCTGAGCCAGCGGATTGGCAAACAGCACTGCATCAGGATTGAGGATGAAGGTCAGCTCCGAATCCGACCACAGCGGATCAAGCTCGGTGAAATACGCCAGGTCGAAAACATTCTGTTCCAGGCACGGGTTATCGACGATGACTTCCAGCCAGAACATCAGGGGACTGATGTACCAGTGAGCCTGGTAGAACGATTTACCCCCACGCGCTTGAACATGCGCTGGCGCCGGCACGCCGGGATCAATGGTGATCCCGCCAAGGGAGGGGAAGCAGTAGGGTTTGCGCACCACCTCGACCAGCCGCGCCGGTTCGTAAAAACTGATGCTCAAACCCACCTTGGGCGGACTTGAGCATGCGCACAGCGGGTTGCTCACACCGCTATCAAAATCCTCCTGACCAAAATCCATGATCGTGGTGCCGCCGACCTTGAGCGGAAACGCGCACGACCAGCAAATATCCGTGATCGGATTCATGAACTTGCCGGTGCAAGTGGTCGTTGCCGCCCATGAGCTGGGCGAAACCGCAAAGGCAAGCACCAGAACAGCACGAAGGTTCCGGAGCAGCCAGCCCATCACTTGAACCATCCCAGCATGCCCACGGGCTTCTTTGTCGGCTTGATGATCAGGGTTTTGCGGCCGGCTGCCGTCCCAAGCCTCGATCCTGGTGCTGCCCCGATGCGGTCTGTGGAATCTGGCCATTCAGCAATTTGCAGAATCAGTCCAGGACCGGTAATACAGGGAAAAGTATGCACGTTCAGTCAGCTTTCATTTCGTCGATGCGCAAGCGCCTTTGCGCTACCTCTTGCGACACCAGCGCAGGAACCTGCTTGATCCCGAAGCGCCTCACCAGATGCCCGCTCTGGTCGAAGTACACCTGCCTTTTCCACTGACGGGTCAGCGCCAAGGGTTTACCCGCGACCAGAATCGGCTTCACCGCTCCTTTGAAGCGCTTGAGAATCTCGGCGGCCTTCTTTACCTGCTTCGGGTCGCTCTGATCGAAAAAAAACAGGTGATTGGAAAGTGGCACATAGTCGAGCGGATTGACCATGTCACCCGCACGCGCGATGACTTTGCCATCTGGCGTGGTGATGTCGCGCGGGACGCGCCACGATGGATCAAAGTAGAAGGTGCGCGGCTGGCGCGTCTTAACGATGCCCTTCACTGGGTCCGGCCGCTCGATGCTTTGTTTCGATCGCTCGATGGCTTCTTTCTGAAGTTGGCCGAGACGACCGTTTTTTTCCATGGACTTGAGCTTGTCCTGTATCGCTTCAAGCATGTCCGGTTCGGTGATGGGATAGGACGGCCCCAAGATCTCCTGAGCCCAGGCCGGATACATGATCAACCCACACAGAATCATCGCCAGAGCCTTCTTGATCATGTCAAAACAGTGGGATCGCGCGCCCGGAGACACGCTCAAGCGGAATCCAGCCCGTCAGCGCAAAGCGCGAATCCAACGAATCCTTGTGGGGTGCGTAAACATAGAAATGGTTGGCCGGAATCACGCCGGTCGGGCCAAGCGCCAACGGTTCGCCTGTCCGGGTGCGCGGCTTGGCCGTGCTCATGTACTCGCCGTTCACGTAGAAATCCCGACCCTCTGTGGTCACTGTGTCGCCCTGCATGCCACGCACCTGTTTCACGAACGAAAGTCCGGCCTTGTACGGCCCACCGCCCGCCCAGCGCCAGGCAATGTAATCGCCGCGCTTGATATTCAGGTCGCCTTTGATCACCACAAACACCCGGTACGGCAGGCTTTCCGTGACCGTAATCGCCAACGTGAAGAACGCATTGAAGAGTAGGATGGCGCCCACCAACCCGCCCCAAAACATCCAGTTGCGGCGGAGATGGGGAATCATCTCGGTATGCCAGTAAACCAGCCAACGATTCCATAAGTTGCCCGCGCCTGGGGCGACTACGGTCTTCATCATGGTTTCACTCCGCCGCCTTGAGCCTCAGTACCCGGCGACATACCGAGCATCGCTTTCAAACGCGGCGTCAGATCCTCGGCCGGCCCCGCGATCACCGCCGACTTCACCACGATGGTGCAGCCGCATTCCTTCTCCAACCTGTCCACTGCGTGTTCGATCGCAGGGCCGATCCGGCTGACCATCAGATAAGCAGCCTTCCGGTCCTCGTCGCTGACATTCGGCCGGGAGAGCAAAGTGGTGAATTCGGTTTCCTTGATTTTGACGATACTGGCGAGGTCTACCACCGCGAATCCAGCGGTCGGTTTCGCTAGCCAGAAGTGGTATGCCGCAAGCGTCACTGTTGAGACGAGCAATGCCATCAACAACGAAATCCAGCTCACCATAAGAAAATCACCCCCCATCTCAGGCTGAGCCCCGGCCAGATCTTCCGTAGCCGGAACTTCTGCAGAATTACTCTCGGCCCTTGTTATCTCGGTCATATCGCCGCCTTCCGTTCCCGCAGCACGGCATCGACCGCATCAGCCATGGACAAGCCAGTTTCAAGCTTCTGCCGTACCGCTGAAAAATCGCGTGCATTGGCCGATCCCATGAGTTGGGAGTAGGGGTCAAGCAGGAGCATCCCGACCCCGTAACCAGCCTGGCCACAGGAGACGAACACTTCCGAATAGTTGCCCTGTTCAGTACGCAAGCTGCTAACTAGGTGAGCCATGTGCGGCGTGAAGGCCAGCTTCTCTTCGAGCTTGGCAATGGATTCCTGCTTCTGCCGGAGCATGAACAGCCAGTCAGCGTTTTCCAGTGCGGCCTGCGAGGCTGCGCTACGGTAGTAGTCGTTGATGCCCTGTGTGCCCGTCAGGAAGGCACCGCCGTATTTCCGGGCGCGGCGGTAGCCCGCCTCGATGAAGTCACCCGTCTGCCCGCCCGTGAGCAGATCCCAGGCTTCATCCAGGATCACCACTTTGGGCTGTTCACGCGGCGCCAGGTACATTTCCTGGGTGATGCGATACATCAGGATGAATAGGGCGACCGCCTGCAGGTCTTTCTTCGATTTCAATTCCTCCAGCTCCAGGACCACCAGATTGGAATTGAAATTGACCGTGTGCTGACCTTCAAAGTAATGGCCGTAGCTGCCCAGCGAGGTGTAGGAAGTCAGTTGCACCGCCAGATCGCGGATGCGCGGATCGCAGGCCTCTTCCTCGCCATGCTCAAGCGTGCCGCCATCGTGACAGGCGAGCTTCAGCTTCTCCGCCAGAAGGTCGATACTCGATCGCGGCCCGCGCTCTTCCCAAAGACCTCGAATCGCCAGTTCGAGCTGGGACAGTTCGTAATCTGACAGTCGGCGTCCAGGGGAGATCATCTGGGCGATCAACGGCTTCAACATTTCCATGTCTTCGTCGATGTCGTTCACCATGGTGAACGGATTGAGGACAACATTCGCTTCCTTGGTGAACTCGATGTATTGACCCCCGAGCGCGTGGCAAAGCTTCTCGTAGGAACGGCCCACGTCGATAATCCAGACCTTCGCCCCCATCGCCAGATAGCGTTCGGCAAGCTCGTTCAGGAATGCGGATTTGCCAGACCCGGACGTTCCCACCACGCAACCGTTGTAGTTGCCAGACGGGTTGTCGAACAGATTCACGCCTATGGTCTGGCCATTACGCCCAGTGAAGGTCAGCACCGGAGCCCCGACACCACGCCATTCACCCAGAACAGGCGACAGATTGGCCGCGTTGGCGGTCGTTTTGGTGGAAAACCGCTGCGCGATCTTGATGTCGCGTTGCAGGGTGGGCCCGAGTGCCATCGGCAGCGAGGACATCAGCGCCTGGGTCTGCATATAGGTGTCAGGGCTCAATGCGAAGCCCATGCTGCGCCAGATGGCTCTGGCCGCTTCATCCGCCTCGGCTACGGCATCCGGGCTGGGGAAAAGCAGCACCTGATGGTAAAGACGCAATGCACCTCCCCCCTCGTCGTAGGCGTTCTGCAACAATTTCCAGTCCGCAGCTCGCTTACTCACGTCCGGCAGCGCTTTCCCCATCGGGCTTTCCGAAACCTGAATCGCCCGAGCCGTTTTCATTTGCGTAAGATTCTTGTGCTCGTCGTAATTCAGAATCTGCGCCCCCATGGTGATGAGGAAGGGGCAGGGGTAGCCCATGGATCCCTTATTGGCGTCTCCCAGCATGCTGGCGACTTGATGCAGATCGAACTGCTTCGGATAACCTTGCGCCGAATGCGCACGCACGCAGACCGCAACCCCGTCTGGCGAGCGCAGGGTGGTGCCGAGCCTGCCCACCGATGCCACGGTGTCACGGGTAATCATCTGGTAGCGCAATGGCTGTCCGTCGTCATAGCAGACCGGATCGGCTGAATGTTGTGCGGGATTCAACATGGTGCGCACCCAGGACATGAGATCTTCCGCCTCCCAGACCCGCTCGAACTGGTAATACGTCTTGAGTTTGGATACCTGGGCATCGCGCAGGGCGATGATGCGTTCCAGGGTTCGGTATTCCACATCCTTCACCGGCATCGCGACAGACAGCAGCACCCGGTAGCGACGCATCACGCTGGGGCGCAAGCTGACGGGCGGAACGAGGGATGCCTTCCTGTAATGGGCGTAACGCTCGGCCGTCATGCGCGCGATCAATGACCGCTGGGCGTCGTCCTGTAGCAATTCGGGGCGCACCATCTTCTTAAAATCGTTCAGGAAGGCATCAATGTCCGGGCTCCCCCACAACTGAACCTGCACCCCGGCTCCGGCTGGCATGTCCCGGTAGATTTCCTGAATCAAGCGCGCCATGTCGTCTGTAGCGCCTGTCTGCGGGTTCATTTCGATGGCGTAGCCAATTGCCTCGATGCTGCCTTCTGCCTCGCCCTCAATGGCGAATAATTTCTCGGTCTCCCAATACCCCGTCCAGGGCAAGAGATCAGAGAAGCGGTTGTAGTCCTGCCGCGTGGTGAAGTGGTTCTCGTCCGCCACGGGGGATGGCGTCGCAAGTTCGTCCTCGCGCGTCAGCCACGTTTTGAGCGAAACAAATGGTTGCGCCAGCGCGGACATCATGGATTGCCGGCCCTCTGACCCGATATGCCGGGCATCGCGTCATCTGCAACCGGACGTTCCTCTTCGGGCTTATCCTTACCCCTGAGCGGGAACACCGGCTTGTACGCGTCACGAATCTGCTGCTGGTTGGTTTCGATCAACCACTTACCCTGGTGGACCACGGTGTAGAGATAGTGCTGATCGTGCAGATCACCATCCGTATCCTCCCAAGGAGCGATCCATACCCGCAGCACCAACGGCGCCATGCGAATCGGATCGCCGCTGTTCGGCGTCGCCAGGTCGCGTGGGGAGAAATAGCCAGGAGGCGGCATCGTCTCGCCATCCTTTGAATCCTTGCTGCCAGCATCCTGCGAAGGTTTATCCTGGGGTTTCGGTTGTTGCTGCCCCGGCAAGGCCTCGGCCAGGGAGTTCGCGTAAATGCCGGAAACCGACGTGCAGATCACCCCATCGGGGGCCTTGCAAGCCAGTTCCGATTTCGAGCCAGAGAGTCCGGAGAATGAAGAACAACCCGCGCTCATCAAGGTCACGGCGGCGAGCGACAGATACCCGACCTTCATTGTGTGCCTCCCTGAACATTGGCTGCGACAGGCTTCTTCACGGCATCTAGCCAAGCGGAAATCCGCTCGGCAGCCGCAGCTCCCGGCATGGTTCGGCCATCACTCGCCACCAGGAAAGGTGTACCGCTAACCCCCAACTTCTCAGCCAGAGGCAGAACCGCTTGATGCGGCGCTTCACAGCCCTTGGTCTTTTTGGGAACCTTGCCCTCAAGCATCAGGGCGGACCAGGCGGCCGAGCGATCCTTGCTGCACCAGACCGCATCGGCCTTCGCGCGCGAATCAGGATGAAGCTGCTCCAGTGGCATGAGGAAGGTGTAGACCGTCACGTCATCCACTTTCGCCAGCTCCTGCTCCAGCTTCTTGCAGTACGGACAGTCCGGATCCGAGAACACGGCGAGCGTCCGCCGACCCTGGCCATGCACGCTCTTGATCGCGTGTTGCAGCGGGAGTGAGGCGAAATCGACAGCAGGTGACGCCGGCTGCGCAGCCTCGGCTCCGGAGGTGATGTCCTCCTGCTTCTCCATGTCGAACATGCGCCCGAAAATGAAATACCGCCCCGACTCTTCCACGAAAGCGACATTGCGGCCCATCACGACTTCGTAGATACCCGGCAGCGGGGTGGGGGAAATTGTTCCGAAGCGTGTCTTCGGGTACATCAACCGCAGATTGCGCTGGACTGCGATCTGATCGTTTGCACGTGCAGCACCACCGGCATCCATCACGGCCGCATCTGCGGCCACAATATTCACGTTTTGAGGCGCCAGAACAGTGTTTCCTTTCACATCCTGAGCTAGCGCAAATCCCGGCATGCAGGACAGAATCAGCAGTTGGGGCAACAGGGTTTTCATTCTGGTTTGGTGTCTCATGTTCTTTACCTTCTCTCGATGCTCTGGCCGCGCGTCAGCACCACGTCGACCACGCGGCCGCCGTCCACTTCAATCACCGGAAAAACCTGTTCGGCCAGCTTGATGTAATACTTCGAGAGCTGTGACATCGCGCTTCCAACGCCGGATGCCAGTCCAGCCTGCAACTCCTTGCCGTCAGTCACCGTGCTGGTGGAACCCAGCGGTGAGGTAGATACAGTGCTCGAAGATTCCTTGAACGCTTGCCCGATGCCTGAGCCAATCCCCGCGAGGAAGGCATTCGCCAGCGCCTGACCCTGCTTGGAAACCAGTCTTCCGCGCATCCCGGCCTTGCCATCCTCACCGGCTACATACCCTTTAAGCGATACGTCGACCGCCCCACCTTTCTGGTCGATGCACGACAGCCGATCCGTCCTGATATAAGCACGCTCAGAAGATATGTCGCCGTAGCCATTGGCCGTGACCACGCAATCCTTCATGTCGGCCATGTAGCGATTGGGCAACTGGGCTGGATCAAGCACCCGCATCAAAATCGGATGCGGATTGTTTTGTGCCTGTCCACCCGTCGGCGCATCCAGACCCGCCAGTAACACCACGCGCATGAACGTCCCGGCAGGAAGATAGTTCTCAGCCGATGTCTTCTCTTCCTTGGATGGGGCGGACGACATGCCGGCGGCTTGTGGCTGCGCCTGCGGGGCTGCAGGCGCAGCCACCGTCGAATCGGAAACTTCGAGCGTGAACGCGCGCTTCACCACGGGCTGCATCGGCGCATTCGGATCCATGCCAGACTGTGCGAACTGCCCAGGCCTTCCAGGAGGCGGTGGGGGAGGGGGCGGCAATGCCGCTGAACCCATGGGTTGCAGCGGGCGTAAATTGCCTCCGGGCTGAATTACCGCTGCCGGGGGAGGCATCGGCACTTCGTTGATTCCCGCTCCGGCGGTGCCTTGCATGGCTCCGCCACTACTTTGTGGGCTATTCACCATGTTCTGCTTGATCGCGGCGATTTCCTTGTTCAGCGCCTCGATCTTTGATGCTTCGTTCGCCCGCCAAACATCCTTGTCGTTCAGTTGCTGACCCGGAACAGCCAAGTTGAGGCTGACCTGCTCCGGCTTGTCCACAGGAGCCTGATCGGATTTATTGCTCCCGGAGTCGGCGAACCATGCCGCAGCCAAGGCCACCCCGACAATCATGGCGCCGACGCCGCCCGCCATCATGAGTTGCTTCTTGCGGGCGGGCGAAGCCTTGAGGGTGGGTATGATTCTCGCCATTACCTCACCCCTTCGTTCCGTTTCACCACAAAGACCTGGGTGCTGCGACCCGGCTCAACGGTCAAGTCGCGCACCGACACAGCCAGTACGCCTTTTTTGTAGAACTCCTGTTCGGCGACCCGAACCGGGGCGTCGCCGACGTTGAACAGGCGATACTGTTCACCCACCAGTGAATGTCCGGTTAGAACATGCTCCAGCGCAAAACGGGAGCCTTCCCAGAGGCGGATTTCCTCCCAGGTTTTCTTCACCTCCAGACCCTCCGGCAAACCTTCGCCTGCCAATGCCTGAATCATTTTCTTGATCGCCTGCTGGTAACTGGCGGCACGTTCAATCTCGCCAGGCTTGGCTGCAACAGAAGCAGGGACGGCCGCTTCCTTGATCACGATGGTTTCCCCTGGGATATCCTGGGGCTGCAACACCAGCGTGTAGGTTCTCCCGCTTTGGCTGAACACAAACACTCCGAACGGATCCTTGGCCAATGGCTGAATCAGGGCCTGCCCGGTGGTGGCGTCCGCACTGCCAGTGAGCATTCCGTCGTCGGCGGACTTGACCAGGCGAACCCGGCCTCCCTCGATCGAGATGCGGTTCAAGTCTCTCAGACTCACCTTGACGAACAGGGTCTTGCCCTCGACGCCTTCCACTACCTGCAGAGCATGAGAGGATGGGACGGCAAATAAGCAAAAAAGGCTAAGGAGCAGTGATTTCTTCAAACGGTCGGGCAGCATTCTTACCTTCTCTCATACCGGTCAGCAGCACACGGCCGCCGCGTTGGGCAAACTGAAATACGTAGGTTTTGTTCACCTGTGATGTTCTGCTGTCTCCCAGATAGGTGTTGAGCACACCCTGAACAGCGATACGTTGTTTTGCCTCGTCCGGCATGACCATCGCGATCGCCATGAAAGTGCTGGCGTTATCTGCCTTGATCTTTTGGGCATAAGCGCCGGCTTCGATTTCTAGCTTCCCGTAGAAGCGGGGGTCGATATAGGACTTGAGTGTGCGGTGATTAAAGTCCACGTTCTGTGGCGTCACATCGAAATAGAGCTGGGCCAGAAACACGCCCATCTCGATCAGATATTCTTTGGAAACCTTGTCATCCTCGACCCAGAATGTTGCGTGGATCGTCGGTGGAACCAGTGTTTCTCGATGTGTGTCGCCTCGCGTCAGGAAGGCGATCAACATCAAAAGCAATGCGATCTGCGACAGGGCGAACATCATCACAGCCCATCTGCGCACACCGAGAGTGACGGCCACTTGGCCGCTCAGTTTGTCTATTCTCATCAGCCGATGAACTCTCGTATGCTCGAAGGCGGTGTTGCCTTCATTCCCAGATTGACGGGTAGATGCCAATACAGCAGGTGCATGCCATAAGCTCTGTGCTGGCCGAATTTGGCTTTGCGGTAAAGCCAGGCCATCACCAACCCAAACACCGTGAAGCTCACGAGCCAGCCTGTAATGAGACCGAATACGAAGAAGGACATGAACAGCATGGCCACGTCGAAATCCCACCACATGAACTTGGGAGGGTCGTCCAGGCGGGTCGGGATCGTTGGCGAATCTTGATTGACCATGCTGTTCAGTCCGGTGATGCTTCGCTTAAATCACAGCGGCGAACATGCCGTTGATGATCGTCGGGCCAAGGCCGAACACGATGGCGAAGACGATGCCAACCAGCGCCGGCATGGCGGTAGACTTGGCGAAGCCAATGAGTGCACCGACAACGAACGCGGCGATCGCCAGCGCTTTGCCCAGATAGCCTTCGGCCCAACCCACCAGCATGTCGAACAGGGCTTGGAATTCTGTACCGGTCACACCACCGCCGGCGGTGGTGGCCCATGCCGAGCTGATCATCAGAGCGGAAAGAAGCCCACCGACAACGACCTGTTTTTTGCTGAACATTTTCATGAAATTCATTTGATTCTCCTTGAGCGTGTGTATCGAAAGATTGGTTTCATGGTCCCGGTGTCTCAGCAGTCTCAAGGTCTCGCATCACGATGTGGCGCACCAAATCCAGCATGGCTTGCCTCGCTGTACCATCGTTCAGACAGTATTCAATGGCGGCTGTGGCCAGCCGCCTTTCCAAGAAAAGGTTCCTGTTGGGAAGGGCTCTCCCAAGCTCCTGCAGCTTGAGTTTGGTTTCCTCGCGCACAAGGACGGCCTTGTATCCCGGTTCGGTAGTGTTTTTTGTCATTCCCAATCCCTATTCGTTAAGGCTGATCACCGCACGTCTTGCGCCAGGGTTCGTGCTGGGCGGATGCTCGATGCAGCATCGCGAATCGACTTTGATATTCCGTTTCGGGATTCCATTGGCGCGCATATAAACCGCGACCGCCATCCCGCGCTTGTACGCTAGGGTTTCGTTAAATCGCTTCTTGCCTATCTGATCCGTGCTGCCAAGAATCAGAAAACGTCTAGCGCCACGATGTCGTTCTAGGAATGCCTTGAGCTTGGCTTTCTCGGTCTGACTGAGCCGGGCCGAAGCCAACGCAAAACGAACTGAAGTAGAGGAATGCACGGTGACCGGCTTAGCAGCGCTATCCGGTACCCTCGCGGGCATGGGAACGGCTACAGGCAGGTCAAGCACCTTCGCCGTTCTTACAGGGCAATCTCCTTGATGACACATGACATAAGCGCTAATGGAATCGGACTGCATCACTTGCCAGTCGGCACCCATCGACGAACCTGCCCAGACCAGGGCAAGCAATGTGAACATGCGTTTCATGAGGATTTCCTCATTGCCCGGTAGACTTTCCAGGCATAGCCATTTCGTGCACGGCGGCACGCATCGCCTTTAAGTCGCGTGCATGCCGCGTTGTACGCACCGACCGCTTCCCACGAAGCGCCATATCGAGTGAAGTTGTTAGCCAGCACCCAGGCACCCAGCTTGACGCTGGTACAGGGATCATAGAGGTGGGCCTCGGTGTATCCGAGCGACTTGATAGGGTTCCTCCGCAGCCACCGGGTATTGATCTGCATCAGCCCAATGTCCTGAGACTGCGTACTCGCTGTGTGAGTGCTGTTAACCACATGCGGTCTCATATTCGACTCAACTTGGGCCACTGCCTTCAGCAATAGTGGTGAGACCCCATACATCTCCCCCGCCTCATCAAAACAGAAGGCGTGGGCTTGGGTATAAAAAAGGGCCGTCATGAGGACAACCCAAGGGGAGGAGAGGGAAACCATGGGGCGAATGCTATGGATGCGCTCATCCCGCTTCCAGCGGAAATCAAAAGAATGTTTTTTTGATTGATTGCTGAAAACAAAATCAGAAATGGATAAAATGATCGGTTGCCCAAAAAAAGAAAACCCAATAAGGGACAAGGGACTTACCCGAAAGGGCTTGTTCGCTTGAATAGACGCGAACACAAAGGAATACGGGGGCTTAAGGGAAACGGCTTACTGGTTAAGGGCTAAAAATGGCTGGACAAAGAGCGCCCACCAGCGTGCGTCCTAGCGGAAATCACCAAAAAAGTTTTTGAGAGTAAAGGCTCAGACTTGACCTGACAAACAGTGAAAGTACGGGTCACCCCTGCGTTACTGGGTGGCCGGTGTAGGACAGCAAGCGGTCGGTCGTGAAACCAGCGCGTACTTCTGCTGATCGGCCTTTGCTGCCGGTGGCGTTGGCTGAGTTGAATGGCCGGTGTCGCGCAGATTGCCGACGTTGACGCGATAGGCTGCGTGAACGGCCGCTTTCGTCAGTGGGAAGGGACAGCACTCAACTCTCTTCCAGCCACTTACGCAACTCCAATGATGCCAAGTCGACGAATGCCCGCAGCTTGGGCGGCATGAAGCGCTGGCGAGGGTAGACGAGGTGGATCGGGTCGGCCTTCGCATGCCACTCGGGCAGCACGCGCACTAGCCTGTCACCATCGCTTTCATGTCGGCAGAGGTAGAGCGGCAACAGGGCAACGCCTTCACTGGCCAGCGCCATCGAGCGGATCACGCCGATGTCGTTCACCATCACCTGGCCGGACATGGGTATGGTAACGCTGTCACGCTTGTTGCTCAGCGTCCAGGCCTCCTTGCCTAGCGGCGTGAACTGCAGGCAGCTGTGCTGGGAAAGCGCCTGCGGCGTAGTTAGCTTCGGAGCTGATTTCAGATAGCCCGGGCTGGCAAAGGGTGCCCAGCGCGCGATGCCGACGTTCTTGGCGACCAGCGTTGAGTCCTTCAGGCTGCCTGTCCGGATGGCCACATCGACGCCCTCGGCGATGAGATCCACATAGCGGTTCATCAGTACCATCTCGATACTGACCTTGGAGCAATGGTGCCGCATCTGGTTGATGATCTCGGCCAAGATGAGGTCGCCGACGTCCGCAGGCGCCGTCACTCGCAACAGTCCTTTCGGTTCGCCAGCCGATTCGGTCACTGCGGCTTCCGCATCGAGCATGTGGCCCAGCCCGGTCGACGCGTGCTGGTAGTACAACTCGCCGGCTTCGGTCAGGTGCAGGCGGCGCGTGGTCCGCTGCAAGAGAGTGACCCCCAAACGCCTTTCCAGGCGCGCAACGCGGGTGCTAACCGTCGAGGTCGGCAGGCCAAGCAGTCGGGCCGCCGCGCTGAAACTCCCGGCTTCAACTACCTTGACGAAAACTGCAGCTTCGTTGAGATCCATTTTTCATTTAATTGAAAAGTATTTCCATATTTAACCATCTAGTCGAGGAAATGTCTGCCCTCTACAGTACGAACCATCAACCCAAGGAGAGCAGTCATGAAAAAACTCGCATTCATCAAACGCAGCAACGGCAGCCACTGGGTCGGCGACGGATTCCCGGTGAGGAGCATCTTTTCCTATAACGATATCGCAGAGGAATTGTCGCCCTTCCTGCTGATGGACTACGCCGGCCCGACCGATTTCCCGCCGACCACGCACAAGCTCGGCGTTGGCCAGCACCCGCATCGTGGCTTCGAGACGGTAACCATCGTCTACGAAGGCGGCGTTTCGCACCGTGACTCGTCGGGCGGCGGCGGCGCCATCGGCCCGGGTGATGTTCAGTGGATGACGGCTGCGTCCGGGCTGATCCATGAGGAATACCACAGCCCGGCTTTCGCCGAAAAAGGCGGAACTTTCGAGATGATCCAGCTCTGGGTCAATCTGCCTGCCAAGGACAAGATGTCGTCCCCCGGCTACCAGGGCATCACCACCGACCAGATTCCGGAAGTCGAGCTGCCCGGCCAGGCCGGCATAGCACGCATCATCGCAGGCCGTTACGGCGATGTGAGCGGCCCGGCGCGCACCTTCACCCCAATGAACGTCTGGGATCTGCAGTTGAAGGCCGGCCACCGCGTATCGCTCGACCTTCCCGAGGGCTATACAACGGCGCTCTTCGTGTTGCGCGGCGCCATTCGCACGAAGGACCACTACACCGTGCGCACTGCCGAACTGGCAGTCATGCAGCGCGCCGAAAGCCGCCTCGAGTTTGACGTGGCCGAAGACACGACGCTGCTGCTGCTGAACGGCGAGCCGTTGAACGAGCCTGTCGTCGGCCATGGTCCCTTCGTGATGAATACCCGCGAGGAAATCGTGCAGGCGATCAACGATTACAACAGTGGCCGCTTCGGACAAATCGGCCATTGACCCAGCAGTCCCATCAACCCAAAAGGAGAATACCAATGAGCAACACCGTCTTTGATCGAAATGATTTCGGCCATCTGGCAGGCCGTATTCTGATGGCAGTGATCTTCGTGGCCGCCGGAATTGGCAAGCTGACCGCCTTTCAAGGCACTGTCGGCTATATCGCAAGCCAAGGGGTACCGCTGCCAAGCCTGGCCGCAGTCGCGACCATTTGTCTGGAAATCGGTGGCGGCATGATGCTGATCCTGGGTTTCAAGGCACGCTGGGCCGCCGCTGCTTTAGGCCTGTTCACCATCGTTGCCGGTCTGATATTCCACAACTTCTGGGCCGCCTCACCTGACCAGTTCCAGAATCAGTTGATCCACTTCCAAAAGAATCTGGCGATGGCAGGCGGGTTGCTTTACCTGGTTCTGCACGGCAGCGGGCGTTACAGCCTGGGAAAGCGTGGATGAACTGATACCTAGATTTTCCCGACCTACCTGTTGCTGATCGAGAGTTACGGCAAGGAGAGGTCGTGAAAAACCGCGAAGTGCTGGATTCCCAGCGCTAATCGGTAACGGATTTCACTGCCGATTTAGCGGAGGAATCCATGTTTGAAACCTAACTTGAGAAGGAGAGAATCATGGCAAGTGAGCCTATTCGTGATCAAAAGAACGATCAACTGCTGACACCGCAAAACGCCGCTTTCATCGTCATCGACTACCAGCCGGTCCAGGTGAATTCGATCGCCTCGATGGATCGTCAGCTGCTGGTCAACAATATTGTCGGCACGGCAAAGGCTGCTGTGGCCTACGGCCTGCCGATCGTGCATTCCACGGTTAACGTCAAGACTGGCCTCAACAAGCCGCCCATCGCGCAGTTGCGCAAAGTGCTCGATAAATTTCCCACTGTTGACCGTACCACGATCAACTCGTGGGAGGACGTGGAGTTTCGCAAGGCTGTTGAGGCCACCGGCCGAAAGAAACTCATCATGACAGCACTCTGGACCGAGGCCTGCCTGACGTTCCCGGCGCTGGATGCGCTCGCGGCAGGTTACGAGGTTTATGTCGTTGCTGATGCCGTCGGCGGTACGTCGGTGACAGCCCACGAGATGGCCCTGCGCCGGATCGAACAGGCAGGCGGCAAGATGATCAGTGTGCCGCAGTTGTTCTGTGAACTTCAGCGCGACTGGCAACGCAAAGAAACCGTACCGGCCTTCATGAACCTGTTCATCGAAACAGGTGGAACCGCCGGCCTCCAGTTTGGATATGACAAATACGAGTAATCGTCCGACGCTCCCACCCGCAAGGGTCGGGGCGCCTCGCTTTCACCGAAAGAGAATTCCCATGTGCAAACTACTGCAACTCAAGACCAGTCTTTTCTCCAGCGGCGGACAGTCTAGCCAACTCTCTGACGCCTTCGTCGCCGCCTGGCGTGCCAGCCACCCCGGAGCCAAGATCGTGACTCGCGACTTCGCCATCGATCCTGTGCCGCATCTCGACGGGGCGTGCTTCCAGGCATTTCTCGCCAAACCGGAGGAGCGCAGCGCAGAGCAGCAGGCCAGGGTCGCTTACTCTGACGCGCTGATCGAAGAAGTGAAGGCTGCCGATGTCCTCGTCATTGGTTTGCCGATGTACAACCTTGGCATGCCATCGATGCTGAAAGCTTATTTCGACCACATTGCCCGCGCTGGCATCACCTTCCGCTATACCGAGAATGGTCCGGAAGGATTGCTCTCTGGCAAGAAGGTTTATGTCTTTGCGGCGCGCGGCGGTCGCTATGTTGGAACGCCTTTCGATGTCCAGACCGGGTATGTACGCAACTTTCTCGGCTTCATCGGCATTACCGATGTCGAGTTCGTCTATGCCGAGGGGCTGAACATGGGCGAAGAGAGCAAGGCTGCCGGGTTGAATACCGCACACGCAGAGCTGGTGCGCATCGCTGCCTGGGCGTAAATTGCACCGTTAGCAAACCAGGTGTTTAGGCACACCAGAGCCGACGAGAATCCTATGGGAAAGAACCGACTGGAAGCTTTCAGCGACGGCGTGCTGGCCATCATCATCACGATCATGGTGCTGGAGATGAAGGTGCCGCACGGCGAGACCCTGACGGTCTTGGCGCTGGTAGCACCCGTGTTTCTCAGCTATATCCTGAGCTTTGTCTACATTGGCATCTACTGGAACAACCATCATCACCTGTTGCACACAGTGAAGCGGGTTTCGGGCCCCATTCTGTGGGCCAATCTGCATTTGCTGTTTTGGCTTTCGCTGTTTCCTTTCGCGACGGGATGGATGGGGGAGAACCATTTTGCGCCGCTACCCACCGCACTTTATGGAGTCGTCTTGCTCATGGCATCGCTAGGCTATCTGATATTGCAGTGGCTAATCGTTTCTAATGAGGGTGAACGATCCTTGCTCAAGCGAGCCATTGGGCACGACTGGAAAGGGAAGGTTTCCGTGCTTTTCTACATTACAGCCATCGGCGCCGCGTTTTGGCTACCCAGGATAGCGCAATTGCTCTACATCGTTGTTGCGTTAATGTGGTTGTTTCCTGACCGTCGCATCGAGCGGATCCTTCATCAAGAAGAAGACTGACGAATAGAAGTCCCATGTTCGCGATCGCCAAAATCGCATCACGCAGGCCAAGTGGGAAGCAGACGTTTGATGTGACGGACTAGCTTTCGACCGCTCTGGAGACGTGAGCGGACATAATTGACTGGCTAGGCCGAAGTCGGCTTCGGCCGACGACCCGCCTGTCTGAGAGAGCCTCCCACCGTCGCTTCTTCGGGGCCAAAGCGGTCACACGAAGTGGGCCCACGGAACGCAGTGTGGGGCAACTCCCTAGTTACAGGGTTGGCTGGCCAGGGGTCTTTTGCTGCAAGGTTCCATGTTATAAGAATTTATATGTTATATTTTTCTATAACATACGGAAATGTACATGGACCAACGGAACGACAGCCCGCAACAACGCCTTACCCTTCTGGAGCTTTTGCTGGTTTGGGAAGGGCGTATTTACCGTTCGCGGGTATGCGAGCTGTTCGGTATTGGTTTGCCACGGGCCAGCCAATGGATCAAGGAAATCCGCGACCTGAACCCCACCTGGATGCAATGGGACAGCAAGTCCAGGAGCTACTTCGCTACGCCTGATTTCTATAAGCGGTACACCAAGGCTACTCAGGCAAACATTTCCGAATCGCTTTCCCGCTACCTGTCCATGGTCGGGCTTCCCTATGCGTCGGCCATGGAAGAAGGCGGTTCAGTGGCCTGGTCGGCGACACCAAGCATCACCGCCCCGGCACCCAAAACATTTGCAAGCCTCGGGAATGCGATCAGACAGGCAAAGGCCGTCGAAATCGAATACATGTCGATGAGCGAACCGGCTCCTCATCGCCGCACGATCTATCCGCACAGCCTGGTTCTCGCCGGCCGCAGGTGGCATGTGCGCGCCTACAGCGAAGCGCATCAGGAATTCCGGGATTACGCACTGGGGCGAATCCTCGAGGTGAAGCCTTTAGCGCGTCCCGCGGATCGCACCCGATTCGATGACTCCGACTGGTACACCAAGGTCAAGGTACGCCTGGTCGCCCACCCTGACCTTTCTCCAGCACAGGCCAGAGTGATCCAGGCCGAATACTTCAACGGGACAGCGAGCCGCGTCGAAACCTGCCGCGCGGCGCTGGTCCCCTATTTCATTCAGGACATACACGCTGCGACGGACACGAAGATCCAGCATGCGCCCGAGTACCTAATCGCCGTTGAAAACGCACGGGAGGTATCCAAGTGGCTTTTCAACCGCTAGGCGCTGGCGGCGCTGCCGCCTCCCTTCTGTTCAAGAATCTGACTTCAGCAAGAGAGGCAATGCAAGAAGTGCTAAGAAAACGCGGCGATTTATTAACCAACGTACCAGCGTGCCAGTGATGGAGTGGATTCCCCTAATAGCATCTACTCTGAGGCTGGTCGATCTGCACGACAGCGATCGCGCCTACGGTAGCCCACCCAACTTCACGCGTGAATCAAGGACAGGCAACTCTGACGGGATTTATCTCGATATTGCCTTTAACATTATCCATCGCCTGAAGTTGCTTGATCAAAGTACAAGCCAGGACTACCTCCCATTCTCGGTCATCCTGAACGCCGTCAAGGAAGAGCGCCCTGAGACGGCTGATGCTGACGTTCAGTACGTCCTCAATGTACTGCGGCGGCCCTCTGAACTTTTCTATCTAACAAGCGTTGTCGGCCAACGGACAAAGGTCTGCCACTCGGAGAGACGCGAGACAGCACTTATCGAGAAAACCGATTACGCTGACGAATACAGGCTGTCGGCATCCGGCCGGCTGCTCCTGTCCTTGGCGAACGTGGCCCGAGATGCCACGTACTTGCGAGGCGATGCCTACAACCTACTGCATGCCATCGAATTCAACGATTTCCCGAAGATCCTGACTTTCGCGGATGGCATCGTTGCTCAGCTACGAAACGAGATTCTGGAAGTGCGGTCCGCCCTGGAACGTGTCGGACGAACAGAAACGGTAGACAAGTACCTGGACCGGCTTGATCAATACAAGCAGGTCGTCGAAGAAACCATCGGCATCGCCCAGCAAGCTGAATCCAGGCTGGAGCAAAGCGACGTTCTGGATGCATTCGAGCGCTGGCAGGAGGCGGCCGACATGGACCTCACCTTCGATTACCTGCGCAACCAGATCAACCATGTCCGCCAGGTCCTGCTGATTTTCAACCGTCTCCTCTCAGAGCTAGTGAGCCTGGCGTTGCAGGGGGAGCGTTCGGCGGTGCCGCCGCCCTCGTTCATCGAAACCGCGGCGCAATTCATTCGTTCCCCGCTCACGCCAGAGAAAGAGAGTTTCCTGCTCAACCAGTGGGGGGCAATGATTCTGGAAACACCATTTCACTCGGCTCTCGATGGGCTCGGCGCAATCAAGCTGCGTACGATGGCTGAAGCCGTCCAGCCCATGGCCTTCCTGGACGAAACAGTCGAGACCGTTTCCGAGTTGGGCAAGGCGAGGTTCCTGGCGATGCATGGTCCAGAGATTGCCGCTGCGCTCAAGTCCGGACCACTACGCCTGTCCGACGCAATCGAGCGCGGCTGGTTCATGGTGGAACAAGAGATGATGCTGGGAGATCTCGTTGGGATATTCGTTGCGCCAAACAGCATCCCTATTGCCGGCAACATCATGATCGGCGTCAGCACAACGCTCGACAGCAGAGTAGCTGGAGGCGGTGAATTCCTGTTCACCGACATCGAAATCACCGCAGTGGAGGAATCATGAACAACTCGGATATGGGCCGCGTCCACGCCTGGCTGTTACGCCATCGCATCGCCGAAACGAAGTCGAGCCGGCGAGCCATCAGCAAGGAGGAGCGCGAGATCGCCGGCCTGCTGCTCAACGCAGATCCCGCCCTGCGCATGCAGTTCGAGGAGATGCTGGAGGGTCAGGGATTGCAGTTAGTCTCTCTCACGTCATTCGATGCGAAGGGCATAGCGTCCGGCAGCACCGTGTTTATGCTTGCCAGGAATCCCGACGCCGCCCCCCCTTTCTGGGGAACCGACCGTCTCGTGAGCCGCATGCTTCTCGTGAAAGGCATCGACACCGACGCGGAAGCCAAGACCTGGTTCACCCAGCTATGGTTCGTTTTGCTTGATTTGCTATACACGCGCAGAAACCGTGGCCCCAATGCCATGCAGGACTGGGTGGATACCGCTTTCTCCAAGGAAATCTTCATTGATTCCGTCAGGGACTATCTGAATGATCGCGTCAGAAAGATCGACCCATCCACGTTAGAAACCGACCGGGTGCACAAGACCATGACCGGCCTAAAGGAAGGCGCGATCGCCCAGGCCTGCTACGCCTTTATCGAGTTGATGGTTGACGCCGGGCTGCTAGAAGAAATCGACAAGGACATTTTCAGGCAAAGCCTGCTCTTTGCGTACGAGATGAAGTGCAATTTTGATCGACAACTCAAGACGCTGCTGCCCGAACAGGACAAGTTCCAGGCCGCAAGCGAGATACTGGTCGAGCACACCGACGAAGAAACGGAGGCTAAGTAATGGCTGCGATATCACGGATCCAGGTCGCCAATTTCCTCACCGAGGGATACATGACGGGAAAGGAATGGGCCCCGCTCTATCGTGGCGAGACCTTCCGTCTGTTCGGACAGCCCACCGCCATGCAGATCGACAATGGCGGCGGCAAGACGAGTCTGACCGAGGCTTGCCTGTATGCACTGACCCGACATCGCCAACTGAAATCCAGGGTAGAGGATCGGGTTGCGCCACCCGACAAAGGCTGGACCCACATACGCTTTGAGTTCGTCGAAAAATCGCATGAGGAGGATATCCTGCAGACGGAACTGATCACACTGGATCCCGAGGACATTCCTGGCATCACTTATGTCGTAGGCATGTGCTGGAGCCGCACCAAGGATCCCAGCTTCTATTCCTACCAAGGGACTCTGGAGGATGCCCCTTGCTATATCCGGGAACAGAACAAGCTTGCCCTCATCGCCAACGACGTCTTCCGAAAGTCTGTGGAGGGCATGCCGGGCGCCAGATGGAATCGTTGGCGCAATCAGGCAGAGTGGCTGGAGGAGATCAGGCAGTTCACCAACATCGAGGTGCTGCTTCAGAACGTGGAGTTCCAGCTGGAGGGTGCTGGTGACTACTCGGCCATGATCACCAAAGTGAAGCCGGAAGGCGCTGAAACCTACGATACCGCTTTCTTCCGGCAATTTGTCGCCCCTGAGCTGCTCAAGCATGCCATGGGCGCGGAAGGTGATCCAGACGAACTCGGATTCGAGGACACCATCCTCAAGACGCTGAAGCCGGCGGCCGACGCCTTGTTAGATATCAACAGGCGCCAGCTTGAACTAGAGCAGACGAAGGAGGCCCTCCGGAAATTCGAACCGGTGCTGCAGAAGGCAAGTGAGGTCGTAACCGCCAACGCAGAGTACCAGCGCGAGATGAACGCGCTCGCACGAAACGCGGCCATCGTCCACTCCCTGTCCATGGCGTCGCCGTTGCCGGGCATTCCCGTTATTCCGCCGGGAACCCAGTGGGCAAGTGACAAGCGCGTAATGACCGCCCTCGGGCACATGGTCATCGACAAGAAGCATGGAACGGTGATCACAGACGAGGGTCTGGCCGCGTTGATCGGTGTGCCTACCAATGAAATCAACAAGCGCTCTGATACCAGCAACATCGTTATGCTCGACTCCGAAACGATTGGACTCAGCGAGCATCTCAAATCGACCAAGCCTAGTGAGCCATCCGGAGGGGAGGGGCAAGAGGAAGCACAACCCTTTGAAAATAAACAGCATCTCAAAAGATTTGGACGCGGAGGTCGACGCTATTACACCAAGTGCTATCCGCTGAAGCCGGCCCTTTCTATCAGTTCCGCGTGTTCAAACCTTGCCGGCGCGAAAACTTCAGGACTTACCGACGTCCTTACCCGCGCCTTCGGTATCGCCGCAGACGAGATCGACACCAATCCCTACCGGCATCGGCTGCGCAAACTTACGTTGAGCCTGGACGAAGCCAGAGGTCGCCAACGCACGGCTCAAGGTGACTGCGACCGTTACCAGGCTTCATACGAAAAATTGCTCACCGAGAGCCGGGATGCCAAGGAAAACCAGGCCGCCTATGAAGGTTTCATGGCGAGAAAACATGAATTCCCCGAGGAATACTGGAGCACCCCACTCGCTGCGCAAGAGTGGGCAGAAGCCGCCGCAAAGAAAGCCGAGGAGGAACGCACTGAGCATGTCACCCTCAGCGCCAAACGCCAAAGCGGCTACGGCTTGTGGCAGAAACTGGCCGAGAAGCATGGGCAAACTTCGCTGCAGGAGGCGCTGGCAACCCTGAGCGAACTGCATGCTAAAGCGGTGGAGGCCAAATCCACGGCCGAGGGCGACCTCGGTCAGACCAATGCACAACTTCGTAACAAGCGCACGGAACTGGAAAGGGATGAAAGAAATCTTGGCGTTGCCACAAAGCGCCTGGAGAAGCTGAGTGGACTTGCGGCCTACCGACCCAAATTCATAGAGATCTTCGGTGACGTTGACCCGCTGGGCCTGAGCCCTCAGGCCGAGATGCAACGCGTACAAGGCGACAAATCGAAAAATGACGGTCAGCTGCAGGATGCCGATACCAAGAAGCAGGAGCTGCTGGGCCTGCAACCCATGGCGAAGCTGTTTCTTGAGATGTTTGGCGACGCCGGTCCCGATGGCCTAGACCCAGTGGGGGATCTGCAAAGCCACTTGGAAGCCATCGCTACTGAAGATGGTGTCGTGGCGGATCATCAGCCTTTGGTCGAGGCTTTGACCTACTTCAGAGAGCAGCTCCCTGGCATTTCGCCAGATGACTGGCTCGCCCACGCGTCGGATCAGCGCCGAATGCTCATCGAGGAGCGTGGTAGCAATCAGAACAATATCCGCGACCTCACGGGTGAATTGGAGGACCTGGACTCATTCGGGGCTGCCGATGACCGCGTCTACGCCAAAGCCCTGAAAGTCCTGGCCGACAATGGCATCAGATTTGACCGGCTGCACGACCTTGCTTCGAGAACCGTGTCAGGCGACCGCCTGGAGACCTGTCTGTCCCTCTTCTCTGCTGCTTTGTCAGCCCCGGCTATCGCATCCGTGGAGGAGGCCGCGAACGCTGCACGCTTGTTGGAGCAGTCCGAGCTGACGGTGCCGATTTTCCTCAAGCCAGCCCTGGAATCGTTCATTCTGGACGGAGAAATTCATCAGTCCGGTGAAACAGCCCACGCATTGTGGGTTGGCCGTCGCACGCGGCAGGTCGACATCATTCTGGACCCCGCCCTCATCGCGGAGGAGAAGAGGCGGATCGAGGAACAGATCGGAAATCTTACCCGGCGCAACGAACAGATCGGCGAACTTGTCGCGGATATTTCCGAGGACAGCGCCGCCGTCAAGACGGCGCTGAGTGCGAAAGAAGCGATCCGCCGTGATTCCGAGCGCATTCATGACGAGGCCGCCAGAAAACGAGACGCCCTCCAGGCGAAGAAGACCTGGTTTGAAGAGAGGGCGTCGACCAGAGCTCTTGAGGCGATCTCTTCCATGAAGCGTTACATCAAGGCCGGTGGTGAGATCCGGTATTTGGAACTCGTGGAAACCATCATCCCCGGCCTGGAAAACGAGAAAAAAAGCATCAGCGAACGGCTTGCCGACCTGCGCGCGCAAACGGAGGAAGACGCACTTCGAGCCCTGCACGCGGCTAAGGATTTTCAACGCGAAGGCGGCGAGGATGCGCTGGCCGCAGCTAAGACAGCGGCCACGGATCTCTCGTTAAAGGTGAAGTCGCTCAAGTACGCAGTGGATGAACTGCAGGGCAAGGTGGACAACGAACTGAGGGAGGCTTTCAACAAAGCGGCCGAAATTCTTTCCGAGATCAGCAAGACTTTCCCAATCGACAAGCGCGACCTTGAAGTCTCGATCCTGTTCGAAGAGGAAGGTTTCGTCGAGTTCATGAAGACCACCGATTCGAAAAGACAGCGGCTCGAAGCTGAACTGGTGACGGCCCAGAAGCGACTGCAAGGCATAGCCTTCGACCGCGCAGCACGGTATATCGACGCTACTCGATCGGGTGAACGCAGCATCGCCGACCGTATCGCTGACGCCCAGGAAAAAAGAGACGAGGCGGATGAGGCCGCGAAGAACGCGGGCCGCGACATCACCCAAATCGAAGGCGAGATGGCCACCATGACGCCTTTCATGGAGACGATGCACGAGATGGTTTCCTCGATTCGGGTTCAGTACGCCAAAGTCTCGCTGTTTTCCGAGGACATCCTCCGTCTCATGCAGGCTTCACCGTTCTCCGATCCCGAGATCCTGGTTCATGCAGAAACAATTCGTATCGCCTGTACGGGTGAGATTCCGAGCACCGCCCAGGATATCAAGATCGCCATGCTCAACCTGAGACAGTGCGTCGAGGAACTTGAGATCAACACCGACGAGCTCCGGAGGTTTGGCGAAGATAAGCGGAGGCGGTTGAGCGAATACATCCAGCGTCGTGATGAATTCTGTGACCGTGCAAGGTCCGGTGAGATCCGCGGCTTGAACCAGTTGGAGATCTCGGCCATCGCAGAAGCGAAGACTATTGAGCAGCTGCAGCGCATTCAGGAAACCCAGGACGCAATCCAAGCCCAGATCACCGAAAGCGAAGCCAGTCTGGCCAAGATCCGCGAGGCCATGGAAGCCAACAAGGAGGCTTCCATCGACAATCTGGCCAAATTCGCTCGAGACGCCAAGTTGAGCCTCGACATCCTGGAACGGGTCATGAAAAAGACCCCCAATGCCAGGTTCTACATCGAGGCTCCCGTCGCGGACGAAAGCGAGATTGGGCGAATCATCGCCGAACTTCTTGAACAGATCGAGGACAAGGAGCGCGTCGTGCGCGAGCGGGGCGTCATTCTCCTCAACGATGAGATCGAACGCAAGACGGCAGATTACAAGCGGCTGATCCACGACACCATCTACAAACGGATCTTCTCCGCTCGGGACAAGGACGAAAACTCCATCGTTCCACGAGTCTATTTCACCCACGCATCGATTCGTGGCAAGGACAAGGTGCCCTTCACTGACCGTGGCCTTTCAACGGGGCAACGAACAGCGCTGGCGATGATGTGGTTGATCAAGCAGGCGGAATTTGCCATCGCCCGAGCAGCATCGCTCTACGGCACCCGGAAGGAACGGAAGGCGGCGCTGAAGGGCGCGCAGCGGATCATGTTCTTCGACGGTCTGTTCTCCAACCTGTCCAACGAGGACTACATCAATGACGCATTCCAGGGATTGCGCGGCGTCGGCGACAACTTTCAGCTTATCGGCCTGATCCACAATCCCTATTACGTGAACAACAAGGACATCTTCCCCGTGCATCTGGTCGGCAGGAAGAAAGTCGCCAACAAGGGTGATCCTGGGCGGGAGCGCGTGTTTGTCTCTGTTGAGCCCTGGCAGGACAGCAACGGGGTGATTCTCTACACCAGCGCCTACAAGCACAAAGCCCATATGGCCGGCGAGGAGACCGTGAATGCCTGAATTCGAGGAGCGAATTCAGCAATGGTTTCTTAAACGAACCAAGGGCAGCGTCACGGGCAAAGTTCTCACGAAAGGAGTCGTCGCGAGGTTGCGCTCCGAGGTGATCAATGACCCCGTCGCGATCAGAAAAGCACTGCTGCTTCTGCGAGACGAGGGTCATCTGGTGTTCAGCGCAGACGAGCGTGGCACGCCCGTTAGTAGCTATATTTCGGTAATAAAGCCGACAGCGGATGTCGAGGAACATCTCCAACGCTGGTCTCTTGTCCTTGAGGAAAAGGGCATTAGTCAGGCTGATGCCGGTGCGCTATTATCCGTGGCAGATGCCATCAAGGATCTTCCGAAGGACGACATGAGGCTTCTGCTGGATGGGCTAGTAAAGCTTCGCCATGATCAACTCCATTTGCTCGGCCAGCCAGCCTATATTGTGAGCGCGAAGTATTTGCTTGGCTCCTCGAAGATGCTCACCCGTATCCCGAGACGTTCTCTCAAGGCGTACGGCATCGAGCCTCGGCAATTTCCCTCCCACCCGCTCTATGTTGTCGTCGCGGGTTGCGCCTCCCCCGAAACGGTGGTTCTAGTGGAAAATCCTGCCGCGTTCGAATTGGCGATAAGCACGCAAGCGGTGAATCGATGTGCCTTCATCGCGACGTTCGGGTTTGGTCTGAGCAAGTCAGAAGAAGACTGCGGGAACCAGCTCACAAAGATGGTCGAGGCACGGTTTTCCGGTGCGATCACACTGACACGTGAGGGGTCCATGTGCCCGACGGCGAAAGAGCTTCTGAGTCACCCCAAAATCACCTTCTGGGGTGACCTTGATGTCGCGGGGCTCGAGATCTATCTGCGACTCAGGAAAGCCATCCCGCACCTTCAACTCAGTGCACTCTATAAACCAATGGTTGCTTCAGTCGACAAGCCAGCAGCATCGCATCCATACGTTGCATTGGCAGGTAAGGAACGACAGCCAACGATGCCAAGGTCAGGTAAGAAAGACGATCCCGTGCTTGCCAGGCTTCTTGATATCTGCGTCTCCCGAGGCGTTGATCAGGAGCAGGTTTCGCCCTCGGACGTCGAGTCTCTGTCACCGTTTGGACTTGATGCGAGGCACTTTGAAGAACCCGTGTACAACGTGTCTATCCCGACATTGGTAAAGACACTCGAAGCGGGCGATTGTGCATGAGTCGTTGAAATCCAATGGCATCAACGTCGGAAACGATTGAAACACTGCGGGGCGCACTTGCCACGTACACCGATGAGCGCAAGCTTCTTGAACTCATCGACGAGAGTCTTTCCCTACTTCGTTCCCGCTATCGGCAATTCAAGGCCGAATTTACCGACGAGTCCATTCAATTCCTGAAGTCGCTTACCGTCGTTCGAGATGCCCTACGTGAATTTATCGAAGCCGTCGAGGACAAAGCCTGGGTTCATTCCCGCGATGATGCTCAGGAACTCGCCTGTACATTCGGTGAACTCGGTGAGCGGCTTACTCCGCACTTCGTCGCAAAACGCGCAGCAAAGGAAACGCGTGAGCTCCTCGCGACGGCCCAGTCGCTGCCGTTCGCGGCGGTCAATGTAGGCCAGAATGATTTCCGCCGACGTATTTCCCAGCTTGAAGCAGCTGGCAAGAAATGCCAGAAGTGCGGATCCAAATTGGCGCTACGAGAAAGCCAGCACGGTTACTTTTGGGGGTGTAGCACTTTTCCCCAGTGTTTTGGGAGGCAGCGGCTTTCCAGGGAAGAATCCCAACTGCTCGATCAATGAGATTGCGAGTCACGCGACACTGGCAGACGGCTTACACATCTAAAAATTCTTCGTTGCTTGCCCCTTTAGCGATAGCGCATTGGGTTCAAACCACGACACCCGACGCGCGAACCGCAATACCACGCCGGGTAGTTAGGGCCATGTCTTCTACGCTTCAAGCGTCTCCTCCATAAAAACGCGTACCACAAAACAAAATACACTTCAGCAATCAATCAAAAAAACTTTGTTTGAATTATCTGCTGCAAAGCCAAGGCCGAGTCCATAGCATCACGGGCATTTCCACTACTCGCGCAAAGAGTGCCCGTGGCCTCCATAGAAGAACCCAACAATCAGGATCATCCTGTCACGCTCTTCGCACACATTGCGACACGATTCGAACAAATCGAACTGTCCCACTGGACGGCCGTTGTGTTTGCATGGCTTGCCCGTTATGACGGGATCGATCGATGCTATTTTGAAGACGAAGAGGAATCCCCAGCCCATGAGGTGCTTCATTGCATCGCCGAACTGGATCATGGGACTACAGACGACGAAGTAGCCCACGCGCTATCTCATCTTGAATTCCTTACTTGGCGTGTCCGCCATCCCGAAACCGCGGAGTGCTGGGATCCGCTCTCACTATCCCTCAGTGATTTCATCGGCGGGGATTTATCGCCCAATTGCTGGAAATGGGAAGGGACCTTCCCGGATTCACCCGTAATTGCCTCATGGCTCATCGAACAGCTCCCACACCGCTGATGTCCGGTGATTGGCTGCTCATTGCCGCTGGAGCCTTGGGAGTAGGCGGCGTATGGGTCGTTTGGCGTATTGCCCGCCACACCGACCACGCGGCGTCCGACCATTCAACTCCATCCGGTAGCGATTCAAGGGCAGCCAACCATATTAAGGTTCTCCCTGGCAAAGCCGTCCTGGATCAACTCAACCTTCAAGCCCTGGTCGACGGATGTCGTGACCGCATGGGCTTCGACTACACCCTGTTCCACCAAGACTGCATGCCCGTCATCGAGCGGGCTGCGGAATGGACTCAACTGCTACCAGCCTCGGAATCGCATCATCACGCGCAGCCCGGTGGCCTCATGACCCATATGATGGAGTCGGCAGCACACGCGCTACGCTTCCGGCAGGGCTATCTGCTTCCGGTCGGAGCAGCCCCCGAGGAAATCCCGGCTCGCAAGCACCGCTGGACTTACGCGGTGTTCCTTGCCGCGCTACTGCATGACATTGGAAGGCCTATGGCCGATATCAACGTCCAAGTTCTCCGATCGAGAAAACCCTGTGGCAAGTGGCAGCCTCTTGCTGGCTCGATGCTGGATCAGGGGTTGACGCATTACACGTTGAATTTCGAGATTACGCGGGATTACGATCTGCACAAGAAACTGCCCATCGTGCTGTTCCAGCGGCTCGTTCCTTCCCATGTTCTCGCTTGGCTTGCCGATGACGTACAGCTCATGGGTGATTTGACGAGCTACCTTTCGGGGGACGATCAAGACAAGGGTGTGTTGCGAGAGATCGTCGCACGCGCCGACTCCGAGTCGGTCAAGAACAACCTGATGCAGGGACCGCGCACTCGCTTTGCCTCCGCCCGGTCGGTGCCATTGATCGAACGCCTGATGCAAGCCTTGCGCCTGATGCTGGAAGAAGGGCGACTGAGCTTGAATAGGGCGGGGTCCCATGGTTGGGTTTACGACGGAAAAATCTGGTTCGTGTCCAAGCGGCTGGCCGACGAGGTACGCCAGTTCCTGACCGATCGCGAAAGCGGGGAGGGCATACCTGGCAAGGATAAGAACGATCGCCTTTTCGATACCTGGCAAGAGTACGGTGCCTTGATCCCAACCAGTGAGAACCGTGCTGTGTGGCAGGTCATGGTCAGTCTCGATGAAGGGTGGGAACAAAAGCTGACCGTGCTGTGCTTCTCGCTCGACAAACTGTTCCAGTCCCCGGTTCTTTACCCGGAAATCATGAGAGGCAAGATCATTGCCGGAAAACAGGATGCCTCATACATCCAACCGCTCGATTCGGAATCCGACCTAACTATTGGTTCCATGAGTGATTCTGGCGTTGAGCCAGCCACCAACCCATTAGAGGATCCGGCCAACCAGCTGTCACTCGTCATACCGCAGCCAGATCCTACCCCCTCGCCGAACCCCGAAGAACAGCCGAAGCGAGCCAGCACGGCTCTCCCTCCCATTCGCCCGCTGGCACAGCCCAGAGCGGCCGCTCTATCTGAACCTGGGGGCGCGGCTGAGGACGCAGGCTTTCTCGATGAAGATGACGCCGCGATCAAACATTCACCAAAACCCAAGCCCCCTACTGCAGCAGCATTGAAGCCGGTTGCACCTGCAGGGCAGACAGCGGCCAGGCCCAAGTCTGGCTCGAAAAAGAAGGAACCCTCTGGTGCAGCCATGCGGTTCATGCGCTGGGTTCAGGAAGGCCTCTCGGAAGGCAGCATGCCGTACAACCGCGCGGACGCCATGATTCACTTCGTTGACGAAGGAATGATGCTGGTTTCCCCAGTGATCTTTCGCAAGTTCGCCGAACTGTTCGGAGAGGAGGGCGATGGCACACCATCGGATCGAGCGGGGAGCAAGCTGGGGACCGGCATCCAGCGCCAGGTTACCAATGCTGGCTGGAATCTGGTTACCGGAGAGAAGAAGAGCAACATCCAGCGTTACATGGTGATCGGCGCCGATGGCGAGGGCAAGAAACTGATCTCTGGCGTGGTCATACTGGATCCTGTTCGATTCGTGAATCCACTTCCGCCGAATAATCCCTGCATTGTCAGGTTCGACAAACCCATCGAACACGTCTGACATGAGCTATCCCATCGAAAATCTATTCAGGCCCGCGGTCGAATACGTGCCGGCCTTTGCCTCGTTGTCCGGTGCCATTCTCCTGATGAGCGCTCACGAGTGGTTTTTCCTGCCAAAGGAACTGATCGTGACAGCCGCTGCCGGCATGGTCCTGCATGCCGGCGTGCGACTGAGACAGGGTATTCGGGTATCCCGATTTCAGCGCAACCTTACTAGGCTGCCTAAGTACGTCATTCCTACCAGCGAAATTCCCGTATCGAAAAGCCGCCTTTTCCTCGGTCTTGGGTTCAAGTGGGATCAGCGCCATACCCAGCGCCTGGCGCTGGCGCGCGATCCCAAGAATCGTCGCTACATCACCCAAACCGGCCTGTATACCTGGGCGCGTCGTTTCGAGTTCCGTCACGAAGGACGCGGCGGCGCCTCGGGCTGGATGGCGCGACAGACCAGGAAGGAAACCTGGTGGAATCCGGTTACGCCATTGCCGCCTGTCGGCGGCGATCCGATCATTCACGGTTTGGAGCCGGACGAAACTGAAATCAGCATGGATCTGGTCGAGCGGCCCGGTCACATGGTTGTTCTTGGCACCACACGGGTCGGCAAATCACGCCTCGCCGAGGTGCTCATCACACAGGACATTCGGCGCGGCGACGTGGTGATCGTATTCGACCCCAAGGGCGATGCCGGTCTGATGACCCGCTGCTACATCGAGGCGGCTATGGCCGGGCGCGAGTTCTTCATGTTTCACTTGGGCTACCCCGACCAGTCTGCACGATATAACCCGATTGGAAATTTTGCCCGAACCACCGAGGTCAGCACCCGTATCGCTGGGCAGCTCCCGGGCGAAGGACAGTCTGCCGCGTTCAAGGAATTTGTCTGGCGCTTCGTGAACGTGATCGCGCGCGCGCGCACAACCCTCGGCTACCGTCCGGATTACCGCATGATTTATGAGGATGCGGTCAATATCGATGCCTTGGCGCTGGAATACTTACGCTTCTGGCTTGACCGGGAACAGCCCGGCTGGAATGAGGCGGTTGATGCCATTGAGATGGATAAGACCCAGATTCAGCAGGCAATGAAATCCGGGCGGACGATGGATGCCATGAAAATCCTGCTGTTCGTCCGCGAGAATAATCTGCATGACCCTATCGCGGACGGCCTGGCATCCATCCTGTCAAATGACCGCAGCTATTTCGAGAAACTGGTGTCCAGTCTTTATCCCTTGCTGGAAAAACTTACCACCGGCAAAACCGCGCAGATACTGTCTCCTCAGTACGACGACCCGACTGATCCAAGGCCGATCTTCGACTGGATGAGCGTCATCGAACGCGGCGCGGTGGTTTACGTCGGGCTCGATTCGCTCTCTGATTACGAAGTGGCTGGCGCAGTGGGCAACGCCATGTTCGCCGACCTAACCTCGATCGCCGGCCAGACCTACAAGTTCGAGCAAGGCTACGGGCTGTCCACGGCCATCCCCAAGCGCAAACTGTCCATCCATGCAGACGAGTTCAACGAGTTGATCGGCGACGAATTCATCCCGCTGCTGAACAAGGCCGGTGGTGCGGGATTCCAAGTTGCGGTCTATACCCAGACCTGGGCCGACGTGGAGGCCCGCATTGGCAACAAGGCGAAGGCATCCCAGATTGGCGGCAACCTTAATACCCTGATCATGCTAAGGGTCAAGAACAAGGAAACCGCCGAAATTCTCACCGACCAGCTCCCTGATGTGCAACTGGTCACATCGATTCAGGCCAGTGCTGCCACGGACAGTTCAGATGATCGTGAGGTGTTGTCTTTCACCACACGGAACGAAGATCGGATCAGCACCCAGGAAGCCCCCATGTTGTCGCCTGCTGATCTGGTGCAGTTGCCCAAGGGGCAGGCTTTTGCGCTTATCGAAGGCGGCCAACTCTACAAAATCAGACTCCCTCTGTTCGACCCCGACGAAGTGCACCCCATTCCTGCATCGTTGGAAGACATTGCCGCGAGCATGCGTCAGAAATACGACACGCACGGCACCGAGACGGAAAATCTGGTCGTTGAAGGGAAGGGCAGTGGCTTCTAGGAATCCCGGTCTCTACGACAGCAATGTGGCAGTCGCCTTTCTGTGGCCATTGAAATGGCTTTTTGGGACGCTCTCGCTATATGTCATGCTTGGCCTGATCGCCCTCACCGCGGCTTTCCTGTTTGCCAAATATCAATGGCTGGATCCTGTGCAAGCTGCCGACGCTTTGCTCCAGTCGGAAACCGTTCGCGTCAAAGAGCTTGTACGGCCAGGAAGCCACACTGCAGGCCTTTCCACGCTTACTGAGAAGACCCAACAGTGGACTTACTGGCTTTTTTTCAAGGCGACATCACTCCATGAAGCCACCTATGCCTATTTCTCCGCGTATCCGGTCAACGAGGTTGACCGGATGTACCTCAGCCAGTTCGTTGCGCGCAATGCACGGGAAATCTACCTGGCGATGAACGTGATTCAGGTCTACGGAATCAGGATTGGCTTCGTACTGGCTGCGAGCCCTTTGTTTTTCCTGTTGTATGTCTTGGCTGGCGTAGACGGTCTGACCGAGCGTTATATCCGCCGCGCGTGCGCAGGACGCGAATCGGCGGATCTGCACAAAATTGGGCGCCTAGCGAAGCTGATGTTCTTCGCATCCGGGGTCACGTTATATCTCTGCCTGCCGGTTGCACTGAGCCCGTTTTGGATCATTGCACCCTTAGCGCTTGTTTTTGCGGTGTCCACACGGGTTCAGTGGCAGTTTTACAAAAAATATTTTTAAGAGGACCAGGCGTGAATGTTGACAAGTCTAAATAATTTGTGTCTGATGGTGACCTAGTAGGGTCAGGGATGTGGCCAGACGAGTCTACTTGAGCAATGCGAACGCCCCTTAGGGGCTTTATCAAGACCCGATAATATTCACATAATGTATATTATGTTAAATAATGATGGTCTACAGGTTTTACTGGTGCGTCTGTTTATTGATACAAGCTAACCCCGCTAACTATGCAGGCTAAGGCTGCTAACCAGTACAAGTTAAGGTTGCTAACTCGACATTTCAGCAACTGACCTAAAAATTCTGGTAACTGTACCCCGAGATTTTGCGCCGTATTCGTATCTCGTCCAGGTTGAATCCCTTCTAAGATTTCAACAGATTGCAGTTTGGTCAATGACACCCGTGTACGTGGTGTTACAGACATCTCAGGCATTGGGGCAGTTCAGATGCCCCTGGCTAAACATTCCACTCTACATGCCGAGTACTCAATTAATTGCATCTTTCATGGCTCCGGCCCGTATCTCCGGCTGGGGTGTGTAAAAGAGACTGGAAGGCCCTCTGCAAAAGGAAATCAAGGGATGAAAACTAACGCGCATCATTGGGCGGCAAGCACTTTTTTTGCCATCGGGCTGTCACTTGCATTACCCATCACGGCAAGTGAAACAGCATGGTCATGCTGGTACCAGGATACCAATATTCATTGCGTGCCTGCCTTTACCCCGTCTCCCGAGGAAATCGAGAGCCCCTATCAGCGGGCGTTGAACGATTCCCGCCATGTGGACTTTCAGGACAATGGAAAATGGATCGTCATTCCCTTGCACACAGAGCCCAGAAACTGGAGCCGTGTGCAGATGCTGGTTGAGTCTGTCATGTGCGACGGCAGGCCGGGTTGCACCATAGAGCTGAATCAAACGCCTTTAAAAGCCGCCCGGCTTGATAGATGACGGCCTGTTGGATGAGTGGGCTGGCTTGAAGAGGCTGCCTTCTATTCTTTTTCCTTCGATTCAATCACGAAGACGAAGAGATCCTGACAGGCACGAAGCCGCTTCAGGAGACAAACCGGCGATTAATGACAGTGATAAAACCAATTGAAATGGCCGGCCGGAATTCTCGTAAGCGGCGGGTTTGCCATTTTGATCATGCTGTTTGCCAATATGGCAAACAGGCGGACTGCGCGCTGTCCTTAACTTGTTGATCCTGAATGGCTAGAAGTTCTGGTATGGCTCTTGCGTTTCGTTTTTGGGATGCTTGCCATAAGCACGTCGCGCATTTTTTACCAACAATGAAAAGGAGGATTCGGCATGTTATTGAAGATCATGTTTCTGAGCGGATTGATGCTGTCAGCGGTGACAGTTCAGGCAGGTGACGCCATAGCGGGAAAGGCAAAATCGGAAAATTGCGCGACATGCCATGGGGACAACGGCAAGGACGATCCCCCTATCGCCGGCATGCCGGAAGCCGCTTTCACCAAGGCCATCAAAGATATTCAGGCAGGCGCGCGCGTCAGCAAAAACAAGAAAATGCTCAAGGCCGTACAGGATTTGAGTGACGGCGATATCGCCAATCTGGCTGCCTACTACTCAGGCTTGAAATAGGCTCGCTCGCAAAACCAACTCAACTGGTTTGTGCAACGCGCCCTGGCTTTCCAGGCAAGGGCATGTCGCATTTATTTTGTGAATTTGGCATCTTCGATCAACACCTTGTATTGGTAGCCCGCTCCAAGGTTCACGTTGGTCTTCAGGATGCCGCTCGCAGTCACGATATCGCCTGGCTTGGGTATTTCCATGGTCACGGCAACGATACTGTCATCAGGTGATTTTCCGCTTCCATCGTCAAGGGTGACCCAGTTCTTGCCAAGAATATTCTTGCTGACCTTCATGACTTTTGCCCGCAGCACGATTTTGCCGCCTTTCAGTTTTTCCCTTTCACTGAACAATTCCGCGATGGTCTTCCCGTCCTTGGCACTCGCGATCTCGCCCTGTTTTGGTTCGGCCACATCCGTTGAAGCCTTGATGCCCTTGTGCACGTCATCCTTGGGCATGACCTCTTTTTGTATTGCCTGTTGCGGGGCATCCTTGCCAATGACATGAATACGCGAGACAAAGCGAATCGACTCAAACGTCTTGTTCATTGCCTTGCTCTGGAAATTGCTCATGACATCGCCGCCGGTGTATTCAATTTCGTCGCCCACCGACACCTTCATGGGCAACGCGGCAAGCCACTCTTCCTTGCCTGATTCCCTGACCTTGATGTAGCTGTAACCGCCGGCATTCTGGGTAAAGGTGACTTTGCCCTTGTGAATCGCCTCGTCGGCCGCATATCCCGCTGACACATGCAGGACAGCCCCAACAAGAACTGCGCCCATCAATCTGAATATCTTCATTTTCTCTCCATCATTCTCCGAAATTTTTCAAGGTTCTCCCTGGCGGTCCGGTCTGCCGGATCCAGCTCCAAGGCGCGTTTTACTTCGCTTACAGCATCATCCAGCCTCCCCTCCTTTGCAAGCAGTACCGCAAGATTGTTTCTCAGGCTGGAAGAATCCGCACCCAGGGAAACCGCTTTTTTCAGATTGGCATAAGCCTTGTCTCTGTCGCCAGCCTGCAGATAAAGCGTGCCCAGGTTTGAATGTGCATCCGCAAACCCAGGGTTGATCTCCACGCTTCGTTCGAAGGATTTCATCGCGCCTGGAATATCCCCTGTCTGCATTCTGGCAAGAGCAAGGTAAAAGTGCGCCTGATCGTCGGAGGGATCAAGAGCCGCGGCATTGCGCAATGCCCCCTTGGCATTGGCAATCGACCGGTTTTGGGCAAGCGCCGTGCCCCAGGCCTTCAGTAACGAGGCCGCCCTGACTTCATTCCCGCTGTCCGTGGCGACGGCAGGAAAGGACTCCATCAGTTTGTTCCCCAGCAAGGCCTGCACGTTTTCCTGCAGCGCCGTGCTCGAATAAAGGGATTTGGGTGCACGGTATTCCAGCAGCGGCAGGTTGTCGGTATTGAGCACACCCGTCTGGGCGAACTGCCTGGACTCCTCCTCGCCCAGCAGAAATGCCTTGAATACCGACGCCGCATTCGGATAACCGATCCGCGTCAGGCTGGAAGCGACTTTTGCATTCTTCTCGAACAGTTCATTGAGTGCCACTGGATCGATCCTGACCGGCTCGGAACTGCCGAGGAAGATGACATCGGGAAACTCGGGGTCGGCCCACAGGCTGACATGCGGGAAGACGGACATGAAAGTCCGGACGACCAAGCGGAAGGTTTCGACATCGACGCCATAGAGATGCATCCACTGTGCCATCAGCCCGCCTTCCTTCAGGCTGTTGCGGGCGTTGACAAAGGCTTCCCGGGTAAAGAGTCTGGAAGACCCCGCCTGCCACGGATTGGAAGGCTCCGAAATGATCACGTCGTATTTTTTATTCGCCGCAAGCACGTAGGAGCGGGCATCATCGACGATGAGCCTGAACCGGCTGTCATCAATGATGTGGTAATTCTCCTCGGCGAAGAAGGCACTCGCCTCCCGCATGGCCGGCTCGATTTCGACGCAATCGATGCCTTTCACATCATGCCGTCCCACGGCGCCAGCCGTTATGCCGCTGGCATAGCCGATGACGAGAACATCATCAGCTTCCGGTTTGACCAGCAGGGGCAGATGCCCAGCCAGCACCTGCGTGGTCATGTCCCGGTAATTGCCCGCGTCTGTCTTGCCTTCCACTACCAGGCGAACGTGCTTTCCTTCCTGGATCACGGATACCGTCGCCATCGGCCCTTCGCGGTAATAAAGCTGCCCGATCTTGGCCAGCCGCTGCTCGATGGGCATTTTTTGGTACTGGACAGCATAAGCATACGGACCGCTGGTCATCTTGAGCTTGTCCCATTCCGGCTGCCATATCAGGGCAAGCAGCAGCATGACAACCGTGGAAATTGCGGGCGCCAGGATGTTTTTACCGCCCCGCTCTTTTGTCAGGACATAAAGGGAAAGCGCAAGTCCGCTGGCAAGATTGATGAAGATGGTCAGTGTCAACGTCTGCTGGATGCCCAGCTTCGGCAGCAAAACAAATCCCGCGAGAAATGCACCAAGGATCGCGCCGATGGTATTGCCCGCATAGAGCAGGCCGATCCTTCGGCCGCTGCTGCCAAAGCTTTCCACCACCAGCGCGCTGGCCACCGGGAAAGAAGCTCCCATGAACAGCGTGGCGGGCACCATGACCATAAAACAGAGCAGAAAATTAGCCATCAGGAACAGGTTGTAATTATTACCAACCGCTCCGAACAGCGAAACGAAGGCATCCGGCAGCAGGCCGAAGATGGCCGCGGTGCCCAGGGCCAGCACGCCGATCAGTATTTGGCACAGCGCAAGCAGGCCTAGCCCGGGTTTCCTGCCAAGGGAATACCGCCTGATCAGGGCACTGCCCAGTGCAATGCCGATCAGGAAAGTGGCCAGCATGAGGGTAAAGGCATAGGTGGAAGAGCCGATCACAAGAGTCAGTACGCGAGTCCAGGCCACCTCGTAGATCAGCGCGGCCATGCCGGAGAAAAACAGGATGACGGTGGCAAGGATGGCGCTGGCTGACCATCCGGATTTGTCTGCCGTGCCTTGTCCGCCCTGTTCCGGCAGCTCCGATGCAGGCACAGTCTGGCGCATGAGCGGCATGCGCCATGCGAAAACGAAAATCGCGACATTGACCAGCCCGCCGGCAATCAGCAGCGCCTGTATGCCCATCCACTGGAGCAGGAACATGCCGGCCGCCGTGGCGCCGATCACCGCGCCAAGAGTGTTGATGAAATAAAGCAATGAGATGGGCCGCGCTGTATTTGATCCGCTTTCAGCCAGAAATACCTTGGTCAGGACAGGCAGTGTCCCGCCCATCATGATGGTGGGCGGAAGCAGCAAGAGCGAAGACAGCGCGAACCTGAGCAGAGCCGCTTCCCAGAAGCCGAGCGAAGCAGTTCCATTGATCAGGATGTAAGCCTTTTCGATCGCGGCAAACGTCAATGGCGTCGCCATGGCAAGCAGGCCGATGACCAGTTCGAGCTTTCCGTAGAAACGGATGGGCTCCTCGATTCTGTCTGCCCTGCTTCCCAGAATCGCCGATCCAATGGCGAGCCCGCCCATGAATACCGCCAGCACGGTGCTCACCGCCAGGATGGTGGAGCCAAAGAACAGGGTCAGCAGCCTCGTCCACACCACCTGGTAGACCAGTGCTGTCGCGCCTGAAAGCAAGAACATGACCAGAAGTTTCTTGTGCAGTGTCATGGCCATTGGCTCAGTATCAGGTCTCAATAGCTTCTCGGCGAATGGTTCGCGCCGTGGCAATTCAGGTAACACTGGCCGCTGGATGGCCCGGTTTTCTCATAATACAGTCTGCCCAGGCTGTCTGGCTGCACGATGTTCAAATCAAAGTTGATGAGATGGGCATTGTTGACAGGATTGCCCTGGGTATTGCTGATGCCGTGTGCATCATGACAGGCGGAGCATGGCGTCCTTCTTTCCTCGATATGTTTTTTGTGATCCTTGAAGCTCTGGTCGCCAAGTATGCTTGCCCGGCTGTGGCAGGAATAGCAGAGTTCATAGGCCTGGGGACTTTCGGTGGTGTTGTCGGCCGTCGTGTAATTCTTCGCCAGCAGAAAGGCGTTATAGGAACCATGAGGTCCCCGCGGGCCATTGGCGTCATCATTGTCATGGCAGTCTGTACAGTAGATTTTGCTCGTCACTGTGTAGGGCGGCAGCAGGCTAGGTACATTCGGATTGACGCCTGGCCCTGCCACCGGATGGAAGGAAGGATTGGCCTGATCGAATTCCAGCCGGACATTCAACTGCGGGATTTGCCGGGTAATGGGAAAGCTTGTGGTGACATTGTTATCCCCGTGGCACTTGTTGCAGATTTCGTACTGATTCTGCGCGTACTTGACAGCTTGCCCCGATGCATCAATGCCGCTGACGCCTGTTATCACGCCTGACACCAATGGCGCGCCAGATGAGGTAGTCGCATTCGACTGATGGGAATTATGGCAATCCGCGCATTCAACATGCTTGGGTGCTCCGCCCAGGACAAAGTTTTCCGCCGGGTTGTGCACACCGGCATAGTTCTGTACGAAATGTCCATAGGGTTTGGTCAGTTCGCTGCCGATGTTCTTCGTTGCCACATTGCCCGTGTGGCATACAAGGCAGTTGTCCTCCTCGATGGGATAGTTCATCAACCGCTGATGTCTGCCCGCCGAATGAGGCACATGGCAATTGCCGCAGCCATTCTCCGAGACCGTGGCATACATCGAGTTTGGCCATGGATTCGTTCCCGCGCCATTCCATTGTTGGCCTGATGTGGAATGGGAGGTCAGCGTCCAGCCATCCTTGTTGTGGCAGGTGGTACACAGCCCGGAATACTGGTTTTGCATGACCAGGAATTTCCCATAATCATCCTTGTGCGGATCGTGGCAGGCGGTGCATTGCAGTTCCCTGTTCCTGTCGAGCCTGACTTCCGCGGGGAGGCTCAAGGGATCGGCAAGTTCGGTGTTGCTGGCTGTCAGCGCGCTGTCGTACACGAGCGAAATGGGATGATCGTCGGACAGATCGGTGCCGAGTTTCGCGCGGCCTTCCGGCATGAAACGGATGCCTCCGGCGAAGGGAACTTCCTCGGGCCGCGTCAGCAATGCACCCAGGGCGACCGTGCCGTCATGGCAACTCAGGCAAAGTTTGGACGCGCCAGTAGGCTGGCCAATCGTGGCATGCAGGGTGGAACTCTGATAAGGCAGGTAGTTGGCCGTGCTGTCGCTGCGGTTCCAGAGATAGGGAATGTCCCGCCGCGCATGATGCGGCACATGGCAGAAGACACAGACCTCTTCCTCGGTGGTGGATTTCACCGGCCCCGGCCCGGAAATGGACAGATTATGCTTCGTGTCCAGAATGCTGCTGGACGACACCAGGCCTGGAATGAGAAAAATCCCCATCAGGGTGAGGAGCGCCCCAAGCTGAAACAGTCTGTTTGTCATGGCAGCTCACCTCCCTTCAGATACTGGAATATCTGCACCCGTTTGTTGTACGAGTCCGAAACATAGATCATGTCCTTGCCGTCAATGAAGATTCCTGAAGGCAGCCAGAACTCGCCCAATTCCTTTCCCGGCTTTCCAAAGGACATCAGCAATTTTCCTTCCTTGCTGAAAACCTGCACATTGTCGAAAAGGGCATCCACTACGTAGATGTTCCCGTCGCTGTCCACCGCCACGCCCTTCGGCCGGGAGAAAAAGCCCGGACTATCGCCCGCGGCGCCAAATGTGCTGACATACTTGCCTTCCGGAGAAAGAACCTGCACCCGGAAATTCAGGGAATCGGTTACAAGGATATTGCCGGCAGGCGAGACCGATATATGCGTCGGCAGATGGAACCGCCCTGTCTCCTTCCCTTCCTGGCCGATGACTCCTTTCAGGCTGTGGTCAATCAGGGAAAACCTCAGGATGACGGAATGCATGGTATCCACCACCAGCAGCTCGCCGGTGACAGGGTTGATGGCAATCCCGGTTGGCCTGCCCATTCCGCCGCTCCTGATTTCACCTAGCGGGCTGCCTCCGCCCCTGGCGAATACCCGGATGACGGCTTCGGCGGAATCGGTCACATAAATCCGCCCGCGCCGATCATCCACCGAAATGCCGATGGGGGAAACGAAAGCCGGCGCTTTCTCGGGGAACAGAAAATATTTCTGCCCCTTTTGATCGTACACATGGATTTTCTTGAGATAGTTGTCCACCACATACAGTCTGCCCTCCGCGTCCACGGCCAGGCCATGCGGGTTGACCATGGGCGTCTCCGGCTTGCCGGACAGGTAACGCAGAAAGCCCTGCATGATGCTTTCCGTAATGCCCATGTCCACGGGCCGCGAGATGGCATTGACGAAACTGATACGGGGAATTTCGGGCGGCGCTGGCCAGAGTATGACCGTCGCCGACTTCTTCTCGGGCACGGCCATCTTGAAACAACCGGCAACTAGGCCAAGCAGCGCCACGGACAGCCCCAAGATCATCAGGCTGCGAGTTCGGCCCCTACCGGGAAATATCAGAGAAGGCGTGATCAATACAGTGATCTCCTGATCGTGAAATAGATGGAATGCCGGTTGCGGCTCTGGCCATTGTTCATATCCTCCTGGTTCAGGAACCGGTAGGTGATGTCAGCCGTCCAGATGCCGTAAAACCAGTCCCACCGGGCAGCCAGTCCCTTGTCCACGGTGTTGATCGATGAACCGTCGATCTCGCCATAGAAAGCCTCTGCTCTTGCCCTGCTATTGTCCGTCACCTTCCATTGCACGTCGGAACGGACACCGTGAAAATTCTCCTCCGCGCTGGTTTCCTTGAATGTTGTCTGGCCAACATAGCCCGAAACGCTGAAGAAGGCATTGTTCAGAGGCCTGAAGGTCAAGTTCTCATCCAGCCGCCAGCGGGTGGTGGAAACGCCGGATGTGCTGGTCGAGTCCTCGAATAAAAACCGGGTTGTGCTCCATTTCCATTTCAGGTCGGTGTCCAGGGTATGCCGTGTGTCCTCGGCCAGCACATCCGGGCGTATGCCACCCAGAAAATCTTGCCCGGAATGCGAATACCGGTAGTTGATGCGCCAGACAGACCAGAGATAGAAACCGAGTCCATAATTTTGGCCGTAAGTGGCGGAATCAAAGGCGGGGTTGCTCAGATAGCTGTAGCTGACCAGCACGCTCTGGCCATCCGTGATGGCGCCGAAGGGCATCCGGCTGATTCTGACCGACGTCCCGACAAGATCAAGCGTGTAATCCATGTCTCTTGTATAGATGATGCTGCCGTCCGAACTGGTCACGACAACCGTGCCCAGATCGACATTCCTGTTGTCGAGGAATGTCACGTCACCCGTGCTGAGGACATGGGCCTCATTGATCACATTGACATAGACCTCACCCACCGAACGGGTCGTTACCCTGTAGTCCTGCCCCATGCTGGCATAGATGGTTCCCCAGGGGATGCGGCGCTGGTAGTTGAAGTTCACATTGCCGCCATAATTGTCTTCCCCATCTGAGCCGGTGCTGGCGCTTGCCGTGGCAGTCGTGACGAGGTTTTCATACAGCGAGTGTGAAAGCCCGGCGGAAAGCGATGTTCGATCGATGCTGGCATCCTCGACCGTATCCCGCGTATGCATGAAGGTATAGTGGGTGCTGAATCGCTTGGTATGCCGCCAGTTCAGGGTTTCCGCCAGTGAAATACCCGATGCGTTCAATACATTACTGTCCGATTGCCTGAAGGTGAGAACCGAGTTCAGCAAGACCCGGTTGTCCGGAGTCAGCTTGTAAAGGTTTTGCAAGTTGCCGAAGATGTTTTCCGTCTGGATGTTCGACCCAGTCGCATTCCTGTCCATTTTCAGCCAGGAGGCATTGAAGGAGGTTTCATTGCTGGGCCGTGTGTGCCGCATGTTGAGCCGCACTTCATCGCGGACTTCATGGGAATCGTAAAACCCGGTCTGATCCGAGGTACTGTGGACATACGCCAGCGTGGTCGGCAACACCTTGTATTTGAGCATCAGGCTTGCGCCGTAGGTATCGCTTTCGGTTTCGGATGTCGTGGCCAGACTGCTGGTCAGCACGGAGCGCTGCTTTCTAGCGAAAAGATTGATGGTGTAGGGCTTGTCCTGGAGCATTGTCATGTCAAGCGAGTAACCCAGCATGAACGTGTCGCTGCTTCGCTCGCTTCCCGGGTCGGGTTGTTCCAGCGACTGCTGCCATTCGGGCGAAAGCCTCAGGATATAAACGAACAGCGCCGGGTGGTAGACAAATCCCTCGGTTTGAATGTCGAACCGCTCATTCAGAATGTGCGAGCTGTTTTTGGTGGAAATGAAAGGCCCCGTCCTTTCCTCGGATTCAAATCGGTAGGAAAGATCCAGCGCCAGTTTCGGCCTGTCGATGTAGTACATCATCCCGGCATACTCGGCGCGGGCGGCATTGCTGGCCAGCGCCACTTGAAACAGGGCGTGGGCAATCGCGGCGGAAAGAGAAAGGCTGAAACGTCCATCGTTCACAAACGATTTCCCCTCACCATGTTTCTCGGTAATCCGCCTTCAGCAGACGATGGTCCTTGCCTAGATGCGGATTATGGCAAGTGATGCAGTCGCGCTTCTCCTTGTGCGCTATCTGGTTGAACACCATGCCCCTGGCATGGCACTCCACGCACAGTTCATCCGGTTTTTTCAGCAACATGAAGGGTTCGGGGCCGGCGTGCGGCGCATGACATACGATGCAATAGCCCGCGCTGACCGGCCCATGAACTTCCAGTCCCTTGTTGGCAGCCCTCAATGGAGACTTGGTGTCATGACATCCGATACACAATTCAAGAAGTGGCGCGACCATCTTTCCGGGAACAATGCCGGGCTTTGCCAAGGCGCCCGCAGCCTCTTCCTTCTTTCCGAATCCCCTGAAGCCTCCGCTCGCGGATACTTCGTGACAGCGGAAACATTCGTTCGCGGCATAGGGCCCGTGGGAATAGAGGGTGGCCTTGACAATCACGGCTCTTTGCTTGGTTATGCCCGCCACCGGCTTTGTCTCTTCATCCGGCTTTTCCTTCTCGCCAAGCGGCGGCACCCCGGTAAAGAAAAAGGTCAACACCTTGTGGCCGGTAACGGTATTGCATCCCGTCAAGAATGAAATGGCAGCGCCACATCCCAACATCAGGATGAGCATTTTTTGCACATGCCTGTTTGCATGCGCAAAAAATAACCCGATGCCCTTCGCCAAATCACGCATGAAGGAACCGCAGTCTTCCCGGCATGTCAGCGCCCCTGTGGCGGAACGACAAGGCGCATCCGGCCACGCATGAGGTATTGATCAACCCGCTGTTCGGCATGCCATCGACACCTTATTTCTTGATGGTGCTTTCCTCCTTTTTACCGATGGCTTCGGTAAACACGGGCTTTCTCTCGACCACTGGCAAAGGCGCGCCCACCCACTCCCCGAAGCCATATACATTGAGTTTCTTGTCTCCCAGCAGATTGCCAACATAGACCAGGTATTTCACCTTGAAGTCCTTGTCAACATACTGATTGAAATACTCCACGTTGTCATAATCGATATGCAGGCCGGAAGGAAGATACATGCTGCCGGTATGAGGGCCATACCCGCCAAAAAACAGCATGAGGTCGGTTGAGTTGGGATCAAATATCTGGGTGTTTTCAAACGCCGTGTCCACGCCATATACGTAACCGTCCCGGTCCACCGCGATGCCCTTGGGACGGGCAAAGCCGCCGAGGGTATCGCCCTGGTAACCAAAATGCTTCACGTAATTGCCGTTCGGGTCGAATTTCTGGATTCTGTAATTGAAGGAATCGTTGACATAGATATTGCCCTGCCGGTCAAGGCCCAAATGCGTTGGCCGGTTGAACTTGCCTTCGGCTTCTCCTCGTTCGCCGATTGTCTGCACGGTTTTTCCGCTTTCCTTGTCCAGGACCACAACCGCCATTTTGTTGAAGTCCACGACATAAATCCTGTTTTGATAAACCGCCACATCCATGGGCCGGTCAAGCTGGTCGTTCTCTCCATAAGTCCGGACAAACTTGTTGTCCTTGTCAAAAACCAGAATCTGCTTGCGCGCCATGTCAGCCACATACTTGACGTCGTCCTCCGACACCCACAAACCGATTGGATCGCCAATGGCGCCTTCCCGTTCGTCCTTGATGAAGTCAAACTCTTTCTTGGCCAGGTCGATGGACAGGATTTTCTTGAATGACCTGTCCAGGATGTAAATTTTCCCCCTGACCGAACCGATGTCATGCGCCCGCGCGATCTGCTTGGTCGAGGTGCGCTTTCCAACCAGCCATTCCTTGAGCCCCGATGAGGCCTTTCCTCCGATATCCTCCTCGGTGCTGATCGAGGTCAGGAACTGCAACTTGGGTGGCTGGGGCAAGGGCGGGAAAAAACCGGTCTCCGCCTTTTTCACCGTCTGGCCACATCCAGATAGCAAGCTGAATGCAAGCGCCATGAATAGGATTTTTTTCACAATACCCTCCTCGCTTCTGTTCAAAATGGTTTCCGCATAACAATGCAAATCGGAATAATGATTTTCATATCGCCTTTCCGCCGACCTTTCCCCAACTGAAAACCTGGGCTGGTAGCGGGAAACATCAAGCCCACGACCACATCGCCGAATCAAGCTTATTTCCTGTCCTTTTCACAGGATTGTTTCAGTTCCTCCGCCGTGGCGTCGTTGCCTGTCCGTGGCGTCGTTTTCAGGGTGATTGCCTCGGGCTTGCACCGGTCATATTTTATTGGGGCATGGCAGGCCGCCTCGCAGCTTCCGCCAGTTTCCGTCTTCTCGTATTTGAGGCCGAGGACTTTGTTCCCGAACTGGAAACTTGATTGGATCAGCCTGGGCTGATGACTGCTGTGCGGGTTATGGCAGGCGCCGCAGCTGCGTCCTTTCTCACGATTGACATGGCGATGATGGAGGTTGAGGTTGCCATTCCTGAACCGGGTTTCGGTGAGCGTCCTGGGCTCCTCGAATTTCTTGTTTGAATGACAGGTAAAACACAGTCCGTAGCTATCGATGGAATAGATGGCGTAAAACTCATCCGGATAATTTTTGGCCAACAATCTGCGCGTCGCGGATGCATGAGGCAGGTGGCAGGTGTTGCATTGCCCTTCGCCAAAGGGCAGGTGCTTGACGGTTTGCTTGTCTTCAAACTGTCCCTTGATGGATGCCAGCGTGCGGCCCTGCGGATCCTTGAGCTGCGCGCCATGGCAGCCAAAACAGAGTTCCGGAGGCTTTTTGACCAGCAGGCGCTCGTTTTCCGAGGCGTGATGTTGATGGCAGCCTAGGCACTTTCCCTCCGCCGCCGGACCATGCGCAGTCTTGCCCTTGAACTCGTCTTCATCATGACAGCCGAAACACAGTTGAGGCGGCGCCTTCTTGAGCAGTTTTGCCTGGTCCGACTGATGCGGATCATGGCATTTGGTGCATGCGCCACCCTTGACCGGTTTATGGAGTTTCTTTTTTGTCTGGTCTTCCTCGTCATGACAGGTGTAACACAACGCGGATTTGTCTGTGGCGATTGGCTTGAAGGCATGCTTGCCGGATTCAACCGGCTTGTGGCATTTCACGCAGGTGGTGCCTTTCGATGCAGCCGGGTGGATGTGCTTTTTCTTGAAAAAATCGGTGTGGCATGCCGCCGTGCAATCGGCAGCCGCATCGATCTGTGCGGGCGCCTGCGCATAAGCCGTTGTGAAAAATCCAAATGACAACACCAGCATGGTTGCCAGCCGGGAAAACAAGCGCGCTTCGTGTCTGGTTTTCATGTTCTGGTTAAGTGCACTCGCTTACCAATTTCTGCACATAATACCCAAAATAAAAGAAGGGACTGCCGCGAGTCCCTGTATAAAGCCACGTTTGCATGAACGTGGGGAGGGATGGTCTTTATTTCACATGACAAGTCAAACACATTCCCGAAGCCACACCGCCCGCGGATACTGTTTGTGCTGTTCGGAGCAAACGGGTGCCCGGCACCGCCTCCTGATCGTGGACATCATGGCAAGTTGAACATTGGACCTTGCCGTGATCAAGGGTGGAGGCCACGGTATCGCCGCTGTTCCAGCTTGCGACAGCAGGATCGGTGAAATTCTTGCCGTCCCCTGTTTCGCCGGCCGGAAACTGGATGGAGATCGGGTGGGTGCCGCGCATGTCCAGTGCGGGGCCGTTGGTGAAGCCGGGAACCTTGAACAGCGGATTGAAATCATCGATGAAAATGCCGCCGCCGGCATACTTGTCAAAACTATCGATACCAACAGTGCCGTCATGGCATCCCAGACAAAGCTTGGAATGTCCGTCCGGTTGTGCCGACTGAGTACCCGTTAAAGTCGAACTCCAGGCATTGTCATACATGGTATAGCTCGCTGTGCTCACGGCGTGATTCCACAATAATCCGTTCAAGTAACGCTGGGCAGCCTGTGAATGGTCATGCGGCACATGGCACACACGACATATTTCATTTCGGCCGTTCCAGGGTTGAAGCGAAAAATCATGCGGACTGCCCGCCGTGCCGTTTCCGTTTCCAAATGCAAATACAGGGGAAACCATTGAATAAAGCAGCAGGATGAGTGCAACAAGCAGGGCTTCATTTTTCATCATTGTTCTCCCTGATTTATACGAATCGAAATGGAGAGGTCATGGCACATCCACGACCCCTCCGGTTCCAACATCGATAACCAGCCCTTACTTGAGGTGGCAAGTCAGGCAAAGACCGGATGCCACGCCGCCCTGCGCAACGGTTTGCGCAGCACGCAGCAAGTGTGAACCGGTGGCAATGTTCTGGCTGTGAACATCATGGCAGGTGGAGCAGTGCATCTTTCCGCCAGACATCGTGGATGCCACCGTCTCACCGCCTATCCAGGTTGCCACGGCAGGATCAGTAAACTGGGTACCAATCTCCCCTGCCGGGAAAGCAATCGCCAGCGGGTGGGTGCCCCTCAGGTCCAGATTGGCGCCATCGGTAAAGCCCGGAACCTTGTAGCCGGTGGAATAACCCGTAGCCGTGCCATCGAAAAAGATCGTGCCACCTGCATACTTGTCGAAGGTGTCGATGGCTACCGTGCCGTCATGGCAGCCCAGACACAGTTTGGACGGGCCGTCTGGCTGGGCGGACTGCGCGCCAGTCAAGGTGGAACTCCAGGCATTGTCATACATGGTGTAGGTGGCCGAGCTGACTCCATGGTTCCACAATAGCCCGTTTAGATATCGCTGTGCGGCCTGTGAGTGGTCGTGGGGCACATGGCACACGCGGCAGATTTCATTCCGCCCGTTCCATGCTTCTGAAACTGCCGTGCCTGCGCCGGCGTTGCCACTTTTGCCTTTCAAACCATCGGTGAAATCGTGCGAGCTGCCAGTAACCGCAGCTTGCGCCAGTCCAGCCAAACTCAATCCTAAACCCAGTGCAACTACTCCAATTAGCCGTTTCATTTTGTATCCTCCTCAGCTTTCAGGAAATTAACTTCACTCGTAAAAAAACTTCATAAATGCTCCAAGCACATCATCCAGACAGGTTCCTCATCAGCCGCCCCTTTCATTTCACGTTGATGGACACAAACATCACCACAACCAGATTTGAGTCGTTTGTGTCTCTCAGTACGCAATGTTTGGGCCAGAACAATTAACCATTTGTGATCAATACGTTATGACTTTCTCGCCCCCATAATGCATGCCACATTGACAAAACGTTTTGCCATAATGGCAAAACGCTTTTTTTGCTTGCGCCATCTCCCCAAAAAAAACTACTGCCCGGCATTTTTTTTGTTACTTTGCTGATGGTTAATAAAATATTATTTTGGCAAAACCAGTTGCGCTGATCTGTCAGTATCGTCCCGATACCTGAAACTCGATATCTGAAATTCAGTGTGGCCAATTACAAGAATTATTTTCTGGAGGTGGAGTGGAGAGTTTCACAGCAGCCAAGACTGCAATCTTTTTTTCAGAGTTGGGTTTTCAGCATAAGCACCGGCTTGGCACCAAAGCCGCGGGCCTTAAAGACACGCATTACCTCCGCTCTGATCAATCATTCACTTGTCTGGATGAAAACAAATGAATTCCCTCGGACCAATTTCAGTTTTCTGGATGATTGCCGCCTTGCTTTTGTTCATGGCGCTGGCTTTTATCCTGCCGCCGCTTCTGCGCAAAAGGCAAGCAGTGAAGGAAACCGGACGAAGCGAGATCAACATCGCGGTTTATCGTGACCAGTTGAAGGAGCTGGAAACTGATCGCATCAGCGGCGTGCTGCCGGAAGATCAGTATCAAAGCGCCAAACATGAGATCGAAGGACGGCTGGCGGAAGATGCGCTGGCACAGGAGTCAGCCAATATCGCGGTGGCAGCCGATAGCCGCAAGCTGGGCTATGCCTTGGGCCTGTTTCTTCCTGTTGCCGCGATTGGACTTTACTTCTGGCTCGGCAATCCCGATGCCATGAACCTTGGCAAGCCAGATCCGTCCGGTAACCTTGCAATGATGGGCAAGCATGACATCATGAAAATGGTGCAGCAGGCCGAGAAAAAGGTTCAGGCCAATCCGCAGGATGCTGAAACCTGGGCCATGCTGGCCAGAAGTTATGCCGCGATGCAGCGCTGGCCCGAAGCCTGGAAGTCCTACCAGTTTGCTTCCAAACTGCGTCCGGACGATGCGGGCCTGCTCGCCGGGCAGGCGGAAGCCCTGGCGGTGCTCAAGGGCGGCGCGCTTGAAGGTGAATCGATGAGCCTGGTGGACAAGGCATTGCAAATTGATCCCGCCAACTCGAAAGCCCTTGAACTGGCGGCGGCCTACGCCTTCCAGCGAAAAAATTTCTCCCAAGCGGCGGAAATCCTGGAAAGGCTGCACAAACAGCTTGCGCCTGACGATCCCTTTGCTAGGGAAGTCATGGCCGCGCTGACGCAGGCTCGGCAAATGGAACAGGCCGGTTCGCAGATCAGGCAGGCCGCGCCCGCCCTTCCAGCACCAACCGCGGGAGCAACCATCCGCGGCACGATAGAAATCGCCGCGGCCATCCAGTCGAAGATAAACTCCCGGGACGTGATTTTCATGTTTGCGCGGCCGGTACTAGGCGGCCCGCCGGTGGCGGTCGTGCGCGGCCCCGCCGCAAGTTTTCCGATGGATTTTGAGCTGAGCGACCGGTGGTCAATGAACCCCAACAATCTTCTTTCCATGCACAAGCAAGTAATCGTGGTCGCCCGGATTTCAAAATCCGGCGCCCCTATGGGACAGCCCGGCGATCTGGAAGGCAGCATAAAAGATGTACAGGTTGGCGCACAAGGTGTGAAACTGGTCATCGACAAGGTTTTGCCATGAGCCGAAAAATCTGCCGGGCAACCTCTTTTCGTCTCGTTTCCCCTTTCACATGGATTAAATTGAAAGAATAAGGCCTGCCGCTTCCCTGGTAGTTGCAATCGCACATATGAAAAAAAGCCTCGACACCATTGTTTTCTTCGCATTCATCCTGGTTTTCTCGGGTGTGCTGGCCATTGGCGGCGCCTCTCTGTTCATGGTCTATCAGATGATGGACAAGACTTATGCGATCGAGAAGGAAAGCAAGAATGTCGATTTCGTCAATCACCTGCACAACAAGACCTATAGCCTTATCATTGCCATCCACCATTTCGTGGTGCGCTCGGATGAGCGATACAACCAGTTGGTGACCCAGCTCTCCAATGAAATTGACGGGGATATCGGCTTTTACTTAGAGCATGAGGAAGTCTCCCCCTACCCTGAGGGCAAGGAGGAAATCAGGCTCTTGCAGCGATTGCGCGAGAACCTTCAGGCGCTCAAGGTCAGCACGGCAAGAATCAGGAAACAGCAGGACAGTGAGAAACCGACAGCGGAATCACTGACCCTCTGGGATGAAAAACTGGACAAGCATGCCTATGACATTCAGCTGCAGATCAAGGAAATCAACCGTCTCCATTTTCAGATCATCGACAGAAAGGTGGAGAAGGCCCGTAACTTCAAAGCTGTCATCCTCAATCTCTATCTGCTCTGCTCCCTGGCGGGACTGATCCTGGTCTATCTTGGTTACCGTCTCAACTCCAGGCACGTTGTTAACCCCCTGAAACAGCTTGCGGAGGCCGCTGGCAAGATAAGGGGCGGGGATTTGATGGTTCGGGTATCGACACACTCCCGGACCGAAATCGGGGCGCTCTATAACACCTTCAACAGCATGATGGACCGGTTACAGTCCCATGAGGAATATCTGGTCGAGTTCAATCAGCACCTTGAGCAAAAGGTCCAGGAACGCAGCCACGAACTGGAACAAACCCACCAGTCCCTGCGGCAGGCACAGGCCGAACTTCTGCGCATCGAAAAGCTGGCCATGCTGGGGCAGATCGCCACCAGCGTGAATCATGAAATCAGGACGCCGCTGAATGCCTTGTACATGAATCTACAGATGCTCGAGAAATCCTTCGAGAAATGCGATGGTTTCTGCAGCCACGCGCAGGAAGACGTCATTACCCGTATTTCCATGATCAATCATGAAGTGCTCAGGATTACCGACATACTGGACGAGTTCGTGCGCTACGCCCGGTTTGCGCCACCACAGTTGCAGAACATCGACCTGAACCGTGTCGTCGCCTATGTCGCCGAAATGCTCGAAGAACGGGCGGTGCAGTCCGGAGTTAAGCTTGACCTTTCCCTGGCCGAAGGGGAAATGATTGTCTCCGCCGACGAAAACAAGCTGGTACAGGCGCTGTTGAATCTGTGCATCAATGCCATCCATGCCATGCCGGAGGGTGGAACATTGAGCCTGGCAACCGACCGCCGGGAAAGCGCCATCGAGATTTCCGTTACCGATACCGGAATTGGCATATCCGAAGAGGACATGGCCAGGATTTTCCTGCCCTTCTTCACCAAGAAAGAATCCGGTCTCGGCTTTGGGTTGTCGATCGTGCAAAGAATTGTCGAGGATCATGGAGGAAAGATTTCATGCTCCAGCCGTATTGGCGAAGGCACCCGGTTCGTCATTCAGCTACCGCCACCTCAGGCTGGCAAGATTGGAGACGGTCATGACCGCATCGCTGCTGATCGTTGATGACGACAAGCTGACGCGGGAAACACTTGCCAGCGCGCTCGCCGGCGGCTATCACACTACTACAGCGAAATCGGGCCGCGAAGCACTTGAATTGCTGGAATCGGAAAAGATCGACATGGTACTGTCCGACCTGAACATGCCTGATGTGGACGGCCTCGCGCTGCTGGAAAAAATCAATCAGATGAAAACCAGGCCGACAGTCATTTTCATTACCGGCCACGCTTCCGTGGAGTCCGCGGTGCGTGCCATGAAGCTGGGGGCTTATGACTACATCACCAAGCCCGTCAACCTTGACCGCCTCACCCTCCTGCTGGAAAAGGCGCTCGAAAACAGGAATCTCAAGGAAGAGAACGAACGGCTGAGGAACGACCTCCGTGATCACCATAAACGCATTCACATGGTGGGTCAGTCCCAGATCATGAAAAACATACTCGAAGAGGTGGCGCAGGTTGCGACCACTGATGCCAGCGTGCTGATCGAGGGGGAAAGCGGCACCGGCAAGGAACTGATCGCCAGCCTGATTCATTACGACAGCCAGCGTGCTTCAGCCCCCTTCATCAAGGTGAACTGCGCGGCATTTGCGGAGGGTGTGCTGGAATCGGAACTGTTCGGCCATGAACGCGGCGCTTTCACGGGTGCGGTGGCTGCGAGAAAAGGACGTTTCGAACTGGCGCATGGCGGAACCCTTTTCCTGGACGAGATTGGCGATCTTCCGCTGGCCGCCCAGATCAAGCTTTTGCGTTTTCTGCAGGAGCGTACTTTCGAACGGGTAGGTGGCAGCAAGACCTTCAAGGTCGATGTGCGCGTCATCTCGGCCACCCACAGAAATCTGGAAGAGCTCGTCAGGACGGGGGGCTTCCGCGAGGATCTGCACTACCGCCTGCGGGTTGTGCGGATCAAGGTTCCGGCCCTGAGGGAAAGACCCGAGGATATCGAACCCCTGATCATGCATTTTCTCCGGCACTTCAGTGAAATCCATCACCGTCCGCTGGAGGAAATCTCCGACGAAGTGCTCCAGGTCATGAAGGCCCACAAGTGGCCCGGCAATGTCCGTGAACTGATGAACTGTGTCGAAAGCATGGTGGTCATGACAAAGGGAAATATTGTCACCATGGACAGCATCCCCGACCACTTGCACTACATATGTGAAACCATGCAAACCGAGTCCATGGGAGCAGGAATACTGGCCGACCTGGAAAAACAGGCAATCGTCGAAGCGTTGCGCAAGACATTCGGCAACAAGGTCGAGGCTTCCAAATTGCTGGGGATTGGATTAAGAACCCTGTACCGCAAGATTGACAAACTACAACTCTAAGGATGGCCAATCAATCGTAGGCTCTTGTATGGGTAGTGAATTTAGTAGGCCCCTCTTTTCTTGCCCTGTAAATATGTACCTTTATTGGCATCAATTCATTCATTGCCTGGACACAGGAATTGACCATATAACATTGTCTATCAGTCCCAGCGAAATTATCCTCACTTACAACATCTACATTTCTTCTACGCGTTAATGAAATTACCTAAATCCAGTTCCCAACATCATCCGCCATGGTGCCGCATTTTCCTTCGCCACACTTGCCATCCATGGCCTTGTCCGCTGACGGGACCATTTTAATCTGGCCCTGTGCCTGCAAAAAGAGCTGGTTCCAGAAAATAAGGCAGAGCGAGTAGCCTGGCATCATCGAAAAATGACTTTTGAAGCTCGCATGATCGCTCATGCCGGTGGCGTTCGCGAACCACGTGAGATGAATCACAATCACTGCTGGATTGTCAGCCCATCTGGCTTGTCTATGCCGATCGGTGAGTTATTCCATCGAAAACAAGCAAGTGGAACCTGAAGCAACACCATGCTGGTTAGCAAAGTTAAGTTGTATAGGTGCTTAAGTTGCAATGCTTAGCTTGAATTTGTTGTGTGCCAGCCTTCTAACCTATTGATTTATTAATACGCTGGTTAGCAGGATTAAGTTGTATCAACATCAACTCCTCTAACTAGCTATTGCGTGGTTGATGTTCTCGCTGATGACGATACGCTGGGTTTTACCCTGCACAAACAGGCAGGCCTGGTCACGTCCGGCGCCTTTTGCCGAATAAAGTGCCTTGTCCGAGCCATTGACCATTTCCTCGGCGTGGGTCATACCAATTTCCCGGTTGGCTATGCCGATGCTGATCGAGGTCTGGATGCACTGGCCTTCAATTTCGATCTTGAGGTTTCTGACGGTTTTGAGCAGCCTATCAGCCACGATCATGGCAGACTTGCGGTCGGCATCATGGCAAACAACCATGAATTCCTCGCCACCCATGCGGCATACGTTGTCATGTTTTCTGGCGGAAGATTCGATGGCCTTGGCCACTTTTTGCAGCACCACATCTCCGGTCGCATGGCCATACCGGTCGTTGATCGATTTGAAACGGTCTATGTCGACGATAAGCACGGCCATGGGCTGGGAGGTGCGCTCCGAGTTGCTCCAGGCCTTGGCCAGGGTATCCATGCCGGCGCGGCGGTTGGGCAGCCCGGTCAGCAGATCGGTCATGGCGGTGCGCTCAAGCCGGCGGTTGGTAATGGCGAGTTCCGCGGCAAATTGTTTCAACTGCGCCCTGTCCTTTTCCCATGATTCGAGCAGATTTACATAATGCATGGCGGCACGCATGCGCGCGTTGAGCGCACGAGTATTGACTGGCTTGGCGACGTAATCGTCCACGCCCGCTTCAAACGCCTCAACGATTTTTGTTTCTGTTTCCTCGCCAGTCAGCATAATGACGTACATGGATTGTCCCCAGTCCGTCGAGCGCAGGGCACGGCAGAATTCCACACCATTCATGCCAGGCATGAGCCAGTCGGTGATGACGATTTGCGGCATGACCTGCAAGGCAAGCGACAGGGCATCTTTGCCGTTTTCCGCTGAATAAACCTCGCAATTGAGCATTTGACGCAGTACGCCCTCTGTAACCAGTCTTGTCGTCGGTTCATCTTCCACAAGCAACACCCGCTTTCTGCTGGCCGTACATGATTCAGGCTCAGGGCGTGGCGCAGGCGCGCAGGCCATGGCATTGAAGGGCGGAAGACTGCTGGCTGGAACCTTGAGCAGGACACTCCACTCCAGCCACTTCTTGACAACGCGGTCGAACAGCAAGCCCAATGCCTCGGCGTCAAGGCCAATTTTGGCGCCCAGACGCATGAGCTCGGAAATCTTGCCGTGTCGGCCTGCCTCGTCGGCCACGCCAAGATTTGCGATTTGAAGGGCCAGGAAAAACAAATGCGTCAGCACATAAGGTCTTGAGCCTTCTGCAAAGCCGGACCGTTGTGGCGTTTCATGAAAAAAGACAGGCTCGGCCAGCACCTTGGGAATCCCGATGTCTGCAAGGATCGATGCCGTCAGATCGGCATGGTCAAGCTCAAGGTGCTCACGTTCGATGGCCATCAATGATTCACCGTCAGCTTCTTTTTCGATGATGGCAGCATATTCATTGGGATAGACGGTCGCCAGGGCCAGCTTGCCGATTTGCGAAAGGAGGCCACATGCAAACAGATCCTCGGATGTGCCGACCCTGATCACACCACCCAGTTCCTGACACGCCACGGCCATCAGCAGTGAGTGAGACCAGAACCCCTGGTAATCGAATTTCCTGCATGGCCCCTTGGCATACTGGTCCACCAGCGAGAAACCCATGGCATGCATGCGTACAACCGACATGCCGAGGCGCATGACGGCTTCGTTGATGGAGACCACTGCCCTCCCCGACTGGCCCGCAGAGTTGGCCAGTTGCAACAGACGGCTCGACAGGGCCGGGTCGGTCTGTACGATCCTTGCCACTTCACTTAGCGAAGCATCATCGCGCTGGCATATCTCCATGATGGCCAGCGCAACCCCTTTGGGGCTGGGCAACTGACCGGAGCTTTTGATGTCTTCGATCCGGGTCATGCCTTCACCCCCGCTGAGCCATGTTTTATTTGCCGCAACTCATCCAGTGACCAGTGGCGATTCAGCAAGCCATCAAATTCTTCGGCTGGCACCGGCTTGCCGATATAGTAGCCCTGAAGCGTTTCGCACTTGAGGTCGTTGAGGATATGCGCCTGCTCCTCGGTTTCGATCCCCTCGGCCGTGACGGTAAAGCCCAGATTTTTGGCGAGCGCGACGATGGCGCGGACAATGGCCAGGCTTTCCCCGTCGGACGGCAGTCCACGCACAAAGCTCTGGTCCACTTTCAGGTTGTTCAACGGCAGGCGTTTCAGGTAACTCAATGACGAGTAGCCCGTGCCGAAGTCATCCAGTGACAGTTGCATGCCTTCCTTGCGCAATGCATTCAGTGTTTCCAGGGTGGCTTCGGTATGGTCCATCAGGGCGCCTTCGGTGACTTCCAGTTCCAGCAGTTCGGCGGCAAACCCTGTCTGGCGCAGGATTTCCTTGACGCGCTTGACGAGTTGAGGGCTGCGAAACTGGATGGCCGACAGGTTAACAGCCATGCGCAATGGGTGACCGGCAGCCTTCCAGCGGGCCGCGTCGGCACAGGCCGTGCGCAGCACCCATTCGCCAATGGGAACAATCAGGCCACTCTCCTCCGCGACAGGAATGAATTCCATCGGCGAGATCAGGCCAAGTTCGGGATGTTTCCAGCGTATCAGCGCCTCCAGCGACTGGATGCGTCCGCTCGCCAGATCCAGCTGTGGCTGATAGACAAGGAAAAACTCGTTTCTTTCCAGCGCAAGACGCAGATTGCTCTTGAGATCCAGACGGCGCAGCGCTTCCTGTGTGAGCGAGGCGCTGTAAAACTGATAGTTGTCACGGCCCTGGTCTTTCGCGTGATACATGGCGGTATCGGCATGCTTGAGCAGTGTGGCGGCGTTTTCGCCATCCTCCGGATACAGGGCAATGCCGATGCTGGTGGTCAGCACGACCTGACGGCCTTCGATAACAAAGGGGTGGCGCATCATTTCGTGGATGCGCTGCACCAGGTTGAGTGCATTTTCCGCATCTTTCAGATGCGGAATGAGTACTGTGAACTCGTCGCCGCCCAGACGGGCCAGGTCGACGCCCATATTTTGGGAGTCTGAACGCGCCACCAGATCGTAGGAACGCAGCCCCTGTTGCAGACGACCGGCAACCCAATGCAGCAATTGGTCCCCTGCTTCGTGCCCCATGGTGTCATTGATGGTTTTGAACCCGTCCAGGTCCATGACGACGACGGCGAGCTTGTCGTTGATTCGGCTGGCGCGGCGTATTTCATCCTCGAGTCGTTCAGAGAAGGACAGCCGGTTTGGCAAGCCTGTCAGATTGTCAAAATAAGCCAGGCGATAGACACGGCTTTCCGCCAGTTTTGTTTCCGTGATATCGCGGAACAGGCACAGGGTTTCGTGCGCGTCGATATTGGCCAACCGGACTTCGAAATGTCTTTCCTCCCCGGGTTTCAGGGTCAGCTGAATTTCCAGATTGACGGGCATGCCGCTGGCATGCGCCTGCGATGCGGACGACATGAGACGGGCAATCACATCCTGAGTCAGACAATCGGCCAGCGTGAATTCCGGCCTGGTAACCGGCCGCTGCGTGGCCAGCTGAGAAGTCAGGCGAATGTCGACAATGTAGCCCTTGTCATCAAGCCTGAGCAGCGTATCCGGTATGGCATTCAAAATGGCCGTGTTCTGCGCATGGGCCTTGTTCAGGTCCTGCACGACACCATAAGCTCGGAACAGGTATTTCAGGCGATGGCCGACAAGCGTCCAGTTGATGGGCTTGGAAAGGAAATCCGTTGCACCCGCCTCAAATGCCTGCTCGATGGATTCAAGATCATCCATGCCGGTGACCATAATGATGGGCAGTTCACCGCCGGCGGTCTGACGCAGGCGCGAACAGACCTCGTAGCCATTCAGGCCAGGCATGTCGACATCCAGCATGACCATGTCGAACACCCCTTCGTTGAACCGCCGCAGGGCATCTTCGCCGCTTTCGGCGGTCATGACTTCAAAGCCGGATTTTTCCAGGGCTGCCTTCATCAACAGGCGTGCGGTGAGTTCGTCGTCGGCGATCAGGATGTGCCTGGAATGCGAATTCATGCGTCTTCCTCCAGCAGCGTCCTGATTTCTTTCGTGGCCCTCTGGTACTCCTGCCACGCCTTGTCATACACGGCTCCGGCCTCGCCCATCCTGGAATGCCTGCCCAGTTCTTCCAGCTGCCTGAACAGGACGGAGAGCGTCATGGCGCCAACGTTGGCCGAACTTGACTTGAGTGAATGTGCCGCATATCTCAGGGATTCGCTGTCGCCCGAGGTGATGGCCTGCCTGATCTGGTTGACCCATTTGTCAGAACTGTCCAGATAAACCTGCATGATTTGTCTTGCCAGCGCCAGGCTGCCAGAAGGGTCCAGTTCACGCAGCTGATCAAGATGACTTGTCTCTATCGCGGTCCGTCCGGATTGGATGGGCCGAATGCGGGAACCGTGAGGATCGGAAGCTTCGATCTCAGCGTCTTTTGTTGCACTCAACCAGCGTTTCAAAAGGGCTTGCAGCTGTTTCTTTGAATATGGCTTGGCAAGATAATCGTCCATGCCCGCTGACAAACACTGGACACGATCGCTGTCCATGGCATTGGCGGTCAGAGCAATGATCGGTACCCGCAATGAAGAACCGGTTTCGCGCGCCCGTATTTCGGCGGTTGCCTGAAATCCGTCCATTACCGGCATCTGGCAATCCATGAGAATAATGTCGTAATCATGCCTGGCATGCAGCTCCGCTGCTTCCTGACCAGTACTGGCAATATCGACGGTCAGGCCCAGTTTGCCCAGCATTGCGAGAGCGACTTGCTGGTTGACCGGATTGTCCTCCGCCAGCAGCACCCGGCCACTTAGCTCCACGGGGTTCACATTTGACCTGCCGGAATAAAAATCCATCTCGGCCACGCCGGCAGCATCTGGATTAACGGACAAGACGGAACAAACCATCTTGTGCAGTTCTGACTGGCGTACAGGCTTGCTGATGCAACCCAGAATTCCCGCCGCTTTTCGTTCCCTGGCCGTGCCGTTTTCGTTCGATGATGTGAGAAGGATCATGGGGGTGCGTGCAAATTCAGGCTGCGCCCGGATCACGCGGGCCAGTTGCAGTCCATCCAGGCGCGGCATTTGCATATCCAGAATGGCCAGCCTGACCGGATCACCGGACTCAGCCGCGCGGTGCATTTCCTCAAGCGCCTTTTCGCCTGTATCCACGCAAGTCACCCGCATCTGCCAGCCAGCCAGTTGCAGGTGCAGAATTTCCAGATTGGTGTGGTTGTCGTCCACGACCAGAACCCGGACATCATTCAGGCTGGTTGCACAAACCGGCATGGGGGCATGCGTCTCGGCTTTGTGCATATCGAGCTCGATCCGGAATATTGAACCTTTACCGGGACTGCTCTCCACGCCTATGTGGCCACCCATCAACTCAACCAGACGCCGGCTGATTGCAAGCCCCAGCCCCGTGCCGCCAAACTGGCGGGTGGTGGAACCATCGGCTTGGGTGAAGTTTTCAAAAATCCTTTCCTGGTTTTCGCGAGAGATGCCTATGCCTGTGTCTTCCACGATCAGGGAGACATGCTGCTTTCGCCCGTCGCAGGCATGCATGTGCACACGGACGATCACTTCGCCCCGGGCGGTAAACTTGATGGCATTGTTGACAAGATTGGCCAGAACCTGGCGCAGACGGAACGGATCGCCCGCCACCCTCAAGGGCATATTGGCGGGAGTCAACTGGACGGCCAGTTCTAACCCCTTCTCGTCCGCGGGTTGTTCGAACATGGCCGCGGTGTCTTCCACCAGTTCGCCCAGGTTGAAGTCAACTTTTTCCAGTTCGATGCGACCGGACTCGATTTTTGAAAAGTCCAGGATGTCGTTGATGATACCGAGCAGATGCTGTCCAGAACGCTTGACCGACTCGGCATAGCGTCGCTGGAGACTGTCCAGGCTGGTTTCAAGCAACAGTTCGTTCATGCCCAGCACGCCGTTCATGGGTGTGCGGATTTCATGGCTCATTGTTGCCAGAAATTCGCTTTTCATGCGATTCGCTTCTTCCGCGGCATCCCTGGCCTGAATGAGGCCGGCTTCGGCTTTCTTCTGGTCCGTGATGTCGACATGGGTGCCCACCATGCGATATCCACGGCCCGCCTCATCCCGCACGATGAATCCGCGGCTCAGTATCCAGAGATAGTAGCCCTGTTTGTGCCTGAAACGGAAAGTGATCTCGAATTGTTCATCCATTCCCTCCAGGCTCTGTTTCACGACATCGAGCGCGTGATCAACATCCAGAGGATGTACGCGGCTCGCCCATTCCTCCAGTTCCTGGCCAATTTCATCCACGCCATAACCGATCATCTCCTTCCAGCGCGGCGAGTAATACACCGTGCCATTGACGACATCGAAGTCCCACAAGCCGTCATTGGCACCACGCATGGCCAGTTCGAAGCGTTCCTCGCTTTTGGCCAGTGCCGCCCGCATGCGCTCGCGTTCTTCTGCCAGCACCGCCACCTGTTCGGCCATGTGCGCAAGACCGCCATGCTCACCCTTGAATGTGCCGTTCTTGTCATGAAGCAGGATATTGAAGGCGCCTTGAAGAGCGTCGAGCGCCTTGGCCGACGACAACGCTTCATCACGCAGTTTCTGGTTGGACTCGGTCAGTTCGGCCGAGGAAAGTTCCAGGCTGCGGCGGATCAGGGCAAGATCCCGATCGTATTGAGTATATGTATCGTTGACCCTGTCCAGTAGAGCTGGCAGCGCACTCAATGGAGAGCCGGGAAGCGCATCTGCCACCTCTTCGCACGTGTCCAGGGTTGTCAGGCGCGTGGCAATCTCCGGCCAGGAAGCCGGATCGACGCCAAGCAGGCGCTTGAGTTGACGTTCGAGTGTGCGATGCATGACAGATCAATGTTCCGCGAGATAGGTGATCGTCATGGTCTGGTTATGCAGCTTGCATTCGGTGGTTTCGAGAAACGGGCTGATTTCGCCATTTGAATAGAACCCCGTCAGCACACAGCCCTGGCCAAATACCGCGCCGACTGCCTCGACTTCCTCATCCACCCTGTCGCCCATAACCAGCTTGCGGCCGACGCATGAAACCAGCAGGGCCAAGGCTGATTTGCCGCTTCGAAACATCCGGTCCGCGGCTTGCGCCGCCGCCTCGGCGCCGTCCACCAGTGACTCGGTGGATGCATGCATAAGCCGCAAATAACCATCCTGCGGCACATCACCCGCCAGAACCAGACTGCCCTCTTCCTCATTCACGCCAAGCAGGGTCCGGATCAACCCGCTCTCCTGCCGGTCGTCGGACAGCAAGGCAAACGGAAACAGCAGGCCGGATGCGGGCAGTTCGCTTGCGTAATCACCCAGGTACCGCTTGTAGATATCGAGCGCCGGTTCACCATCCAGTTCGAACAGCACATTTCCCATCGCGCGGGTCGCTCGCCTCGCCGGACCGAAACTTTGCCAGCCGCCGAATGAACCATGAGAAAAGCCGACCGAGTCGCCATAGAATCCAATCGCCAGCATCATGCGGTCTGAAACCGTGTCATCGAGCAAGGTCCATGTCTGGCTGAATGCGCCATAGTCGCCAGCCAGACCACCGGTCAGGGGAATTTCCCTGCCCAGCGTGGATACGACGCCATCTATCAGCTCACTGCCATTTACGCCAACACCCTGGCTGAGCAGGATGACTGCCCGCAAATCCGGATCGGCCAATTGCGCGGCCAGTTGTTTTCCAGCCGAGCGGCTATCGTGCATGTCAGTCAATTCAGTGGCTGCGATGCGGGTGGCGATCTGATCAAAACGGATGGCAGTGATGACCAGGCTTTCCTCTTCCACGCCCTGGCTCGAAATTTCGCCAGCCGTGGTGGCGCCAATCCTGCGCGCCTGCGGAAACACGACAGCCAGCGAGTCAACCAGGGCGGGGTGAGTCAACAGCCTGGGCGAACCAAACACCAGGACAAGATTGGGCTGAATTTCAGCCAGCGGCTCGAGTTTGTTGATATCCGGTTCAGTCAGGGTGGCCTGTCTTATATCCATTATTCAAATCCTGTTCTATCCCCATGCGCCGATTAGGTTTTCGGCCGTGTTATTGGTCCATGCTTGTTCTTTCATCTTGTAAATCGGCAGGATGAAAGCTTTATTCATACCGGAGTGCGTGAATAATGATTTTTGGATGATCCAGTTTGAAACCGGCCGTTAATCGTTTGTTTTAATTTGCATCTTGCGGCTTTGGTAAGCGGGACATAGGACATCTCGCGGCATATATCACCGGGAGATGATCAGAAAGAAGAAGCCAGGCTGATGCGGCCATGATTGCCAGGTTTCACCCAACCGAACGCGAACCCACCAGCCTGATTCATCATATGGGCATCCGTAGTGCCCTTGTTCATGCCTGACTAATCGCCGCTGGATTGTTGCTCAATTTCAAGCCAGTGCCTGTAAACCTCGTCCGACCACAGCGACTTGATATAAACGATCAAGTCATCGATTTGCCGGTCAGTGAGTTTGCCTTTCCAGGGCGGCATGTCGCCCATGCCGGGCGGGCTGCCCTCTTCTATGGCTTTGCGCAGGACAGGGGTGGCGTGATGCCAGGCGTGGGCGGAGTCGTCCAGGGGCGGCGGCGGATACAGGCCGTTTTCACGCTTGACCCGCCAGTCTCCCGGCTGCCCCATGCCTTCCTTGCCGTGGCAACCTGCGCAGTGCTGTTCATAGACCTGGCGCCCTGACTCCGCCTGTTTGAGGTCGAGTCCGCGCGAGAGGAGCAACTGCTGCCTGGCAGGATCAAGCCGGGTTGATTCCTTTGCCGGCCGGTCACAAGCCGCCATGCCTGCCGCCATCAACAACATCAGGAATATTCGATAGCTCATTGAATTCTCTATTTATTAATTGCTGCGCTAGCGCTAATGCGCAGGCTTGCTATACACAACAATATAAACCACTGTTGGGAGAGCATCATGGATCTGAGCGAAGCGCATCTGCATTTTGACTCGACGGGTTTTCTGACTGACACCCGGCTCTGGAATGAGGAAATTGCCAAGGCCATCGCCAAGTTTGACGGAATTGGCCCGTTGAGCGTGGCGCATTGGCAAATCATCCAGCATCTGCGCCACAGCTGGATCGATTGCCATTCCATTCCTGCCGTTTCGCATACCTGCCATCTGGTCGGCATGGGTCCGCATTGCCTGGATGAACTGTTCAACGGACCGCGCGAAGCCTGGCGTGTGGCCGGTCTGCCGGACCCGGGAGAAGAAGCCCGCGCTTATATGTAGCCGGCAGGGATGAGGCAGGTGGCACGAGAGAAAATGTGAGCTGGATCAAACTTGTGAAATTTTGTCGAACAAGTTCTTGTAGAAAAACAATAAGCTGCTAGCTTGATTAAAAGCGATCACACAATTCATAAGCGTCCCTAATGGAGGAGGACTAAATGAAGCTCAACCGACGGCAGTTCTTCAAGGTCTGCACGGCGGGTGTGGGTAGTTCGAGTCTGGCCATGCTGGGTTTTGCACCTGGCACCGCGCTGGCTGAGGTGCGTGAATTCAAGCTGTCGCGCGCCACCGAAACCCGCAGCACCTGCCCCTATTGTTCAGTCAGCTGCGGCCTGCTCATGTACAGCCTGGGCGACAAGGCAAAAAATGCCAAAGCCGAGATCATCCACATCGAGGGCGACCCGGATCATCCGGTCAGCCGCGGCACGCTGTGCCCCAAGGGCGCGGGCCTGCTGGACTACGTCCACAGCGAAAACCGGCTGAAGTACCCTGAGTACCGGGCTGCCGGCTCGAACGAGTGGAAGCGCATTTCCTGGGATGAGGCGTTCACCCGCATTGCCAAGCACATGAAGGCAGATCGGGATGCGAACTTCATCGCCAAGAATGCAGAGGGACAGACCGTCAACCGCTGGCTGTCCACGGGATTTCTGGCCAGCAGTGCCGCCAGCAACGAGACCTGCTACCTGAGCAGCAAGATCGCCCGCAGTCTCGGACTGGTCACGCTCGATACCCAGGCACGGATCTGACACGCGCCCACGGTGGCAAGTCTTGCCCCGTCGTTTGGCCGCGGTGCCATGACCAATCACTGGGTCGACATCAAGAATGCCGACCTGATCCTGGTCATGGGCGGAAATGCCGCCGAAGCCCATCCCTGCGGGTTCAAGTGGGTGACCGAAGCAAAGGCCAACCGCAAGGCCAAGCTGGTGGTCGTCGACCCGCGCTTCACGCGCTCGGCGGCGGTATCGGATTTCTATACGCCGATCCGGCCGGGGGCGGACATCGCCTTCCTTGGCGGCGTCGTGAACTACCTCCTCAGTCACGACAAGATCCACCACGAGTACGTGAAGCACTTTACCAACGCCAGCTATCTGGTGCGTGAGGATTACAGCTTCGACGACGGCATTTTCTCCGGCTACGACGCCGAAAAGCACAAGTACAACCGGGATAGCTGGGACTACCAGATCGGCCCCGACGGCTATGTCATGATCGACGAGACCATGCAGAACCCGCGCTGCGTGCACCAGCTGATGAAGGCGCACTACGCCCGCTACACGCCGGAAGTGGTGTCCAATGTGTGCGGCACGCCCAAGGAGGATTTCCTCAAGGTGGCGGAAATGATCGCGGGGACCTCAACGCCCGACAAGACCATGACCATCCTCTACGCCCTGGGCTGGACACAGCACTCGGTGGGTTCGCAGATGATCCGCACCATGGCCATCATCCAACTGCTGCTGGGTAACATCGGCCGGGTCGGCGGCGGCATCAACGCCCTGCGCGGCCATGCCAATGTGCAGGGCAGCACGGACATGAACCTCATCACCAACGTGCTGCCAGGGTACATGGTGCTGGCCGAGGACAAGGAACAGGATTTCCAGGAGTACCTCGCCAAGCGTTCGCCCAAGCCGTTGCGGCCCAACCAGATGAGCTACGCGCAGAATTTCCCCAAATTCTGGGTTTCGCTCGCCAAGGCGTGGTACGGCAACGCGGCAACCAAGGAAAACAACTTCAACTACGACTGGTTCCCCAAGTACGACAAGCCCTACGACGTGCTGCACATGTTCGAGCGCATGCACCAGGGGCAGATGAACGGCTTCATCTGCCAGGGTTTCAATCCCCTGGCGGCAGTGCCCTGCGTGAAGAAGTCGAACGAGGCGCTGGTGAAGCTGAAGTACCTGGTGGTGATCGATCCGCTTGCGACGGAAACATCCGAATTCTGGCGCGATTTCGGCGACTATCACAATGCCGATCCGTCCAAGATCCAGACTGAAGTGTTCCGTCTGCCCTCCACCTGCTTTGCCGAGGAGACGGGTTCATTCACCAATTCCGGCCGCGTCATCCAGTGGCACTGGAAAGGCGCCGATCCACCAGGAGATGGAAAAGCCGACACCGAGATCATGGCGGGCATCTTCACCAAGCTGCGTGAGATGTACAAGAAGGATGGCGGCGCCTTTCCCGATCCCATCGCCAACCTCACCTGGGCCTACGCCAAACCCGCTGCCCCGGCGCCGGAAGAACTGGCGCGGGAATTCAACGGCAAGGCGCTGGCGGATGTGCTGGATCCGAAGGACCCGACCAAGGTGCTGGCCAAAGCTGGCGAACAGCTCGCCACCTTCGCGCACCTGCGCGACGACGGCACGACTTCCTGCGGCAACTGGATCTACTGCGGAAGCTGGTCGGAGAAAGGCAACCTGATGGCGCGGCGCGATACCGACGACCCCTCGGGCCTGGGTTTCTATCCCAACTGGGGCTTTGCCTGGCCGGCCAACCGGCGCGTGCTTTACAACCGCGCCAACGCCGATGCCGCCGGCAAGCCCTGGGATGCCAAGCGCAAGACCATTGCCTGGGACGGCACTAAGTGGAGCGGCTTCGATGTGCCCGACATGCGCCCGGATGCCGCGCCCGAGGAAAACGTCGGGCCGTTCATCATGCTGCCCGACGGCGTGGGCCACCTGTTCGCGCTGAAAGGCATGGCGGAGGGCCCCTTCCCCGAGCATTACGAGCCCTTCGAGACACCGCTGGGCATGAACCCCATGCATCCGAAGAACCCGAAGGCGACCAGTAACCCGGCGGCACGTTTGTTCAAAGGCGACAAGGCGGATATGGGCACGGCGGACAAGTTTCCCTACATCGCCACCACCTACCGGCTCACCGAACATTTCCACTTCTGGACCAAGAACGTCGGCCTCACGGCCATCGTCCAGCCTTCGCAGTTCGTGGAACTTGACGAGGAACTGGCCAAGGAGAAAGGTATCGCCAGCGGCGACGTGGTCAAGGTCACGTCCAACCGCGGGCACATCCTCGCCACGGCCGTCGTGACCAAGCGCCTGAAACCCATGCAGGCTGCGGGCAAAAAGGTGCACACTGTCGGCATCCCGATCCACTGGGGCTTCGTCGGCGTGGCCAGGCAGGGATTCCTGGCCAACCGGCTCACGCCCTCGGTCGGTGACGGCAACACGCAGACGCCGGAGTACAAGGCGTTCCTCGTCAACGTGGCGAAAGCGTAGGAGGCGAACATGGCACTGCAATCACTCGACATCAAGGCCCGTTCCGCCACCACCACTTCGGCGCCGTCCGCAAGGAAAACCACCGAGGTCGCGAAGCTCATCGACATTTCCAAGTGCATCGGCTGCAAGGCCTGCCAGGTCGCCTGCATGGAATGGAACGATCTGCGCGACGAGGTCGGCGAGAATTTTGGCGTCTACGACAATCCGCGCGACTTGTCTGCCCAGTCCTGGACCGTCATGCGTTTCGAGGAATTCGAAACCCAGAATGGGCGACTGGAATGGCTGATCCGCAAGGACGGCTGCATGCACTGCGCCGAGCCGGGTTGCCTGAAAGCCTGCCCGGCGCCGGGTGCGATCGTGAAGTACAGCAACGGCATCGTGGATTTCCACGAGGAAAACTGCATCGGCTGCGGCTATTGCATCGCCGGCTGTCCCTTCAACATCCCGCGCATTTCCAAAAAGGACGGCAAGGCCTACAAGTGCACCCTGTGTTCCGACCGCGTGGCGGTGGGCCTGGAACCCGCCTGCGTGAAGACCTGCCCGACCGGGGCCATCGTGTTCGGCTCCAAGGAGGACATGATCCACCACGCCGAAGACCGTGTCGCCGACCTCAAGGAGCGCGGCTACCAGAATGCGGGACTGTATGACCCGGCAGGCGTGGGCGGCACGCATGTAATGTATGTGCTGCATCATGCCGACCAACCCCAGTTGTATGCCGGCTTGCCCAAGGACCCCGGCATCAGCCCGTTTGTCTCCATGTGGAAAGGCATGACCAAGACGCTGATGAACGTTGGTCTGGGTGTGGCCATACTGGGCGGATTCTTCCACTACATGACCCAAGGCCCCAATGAGGTCAACGAGGAAGAGGAGGAAAAACAATGAGCCAGAGCAAACTGATCCAGCGTTACAACTCAAGCGAGCGGGCCAATCACTGGATCGTGGCCATCACCTTCATCCTCGCCGGCCTGTCCGGACTGGCCCTGTTCCATCCCGGCTTTTTCTGGCTGACCAGCCTGTTTGGCAGCGGCACCTGGGCGCGCATCCTGCATCCTTTCATCGGCGTGGTGATGTTCGCATTCTTCCTCGTCATGGCCGCCCGCTTCTGGCATCACAACCGCATCACCGACGCGGACAGGGAATGGGCCAGGCACATGCCGGAAATCCTGCAAAACAAGGCGAAGAACCTGCCTGAAATCGGCAAGTACAACTTGGGGCAGAAGTATCTGTTCTGGACGCTGCTGACGACCATTGTTCTGCTGCTCGCATCGGGCATCGTCATCTGGCAGCCGTGGTTTGCGCCCTATTTCCCGATTCCCGTGCTGCGCGTGGCGGTGCTGATCCATGCCGTTTCCGCCTTTGTCGTCATTCTTGCCATCATCGTTCACATTTACGCGTCCTACTGGACCCGCGGATCGATCCGCGCCATGACCCGGGGCACCGTTACGCCGGCGTGGGCGAAGCATCATCATCCGGGCTGGTATAAAGAGGTCACGGGCAAGAACCAGTAAATCAGGGCCAGTAAACCAGGGGAAGCATGACCGTAACACCCATCCTGCAGCCGGGGCAGATGGAAGGCGCCGCCGGGAACATCCCGGAACTGCGCCTGCCGCCGGCCAATCTTTTCAGCAGCCGCGCCCAGCGGCTGCGCCAGCTGGCCGAAGGGCACAGCCTGGGCGACTACCTGCGCTTCATCGCCGTGCTGTGCGATGGCCAGCAAAACGAATTGGATTCACATCCGATCATCCCCCTTCCCGATTCCACGCTGCTATCGAATTGCCTGGAATATGCAATGCCGCCGCTTGCCCCACCCGGCTGGCCGCGTCATTCCCACTGGCAGGAAGTCGCACGAAATCTGGCTGATGCACTATACGATGCAGCTCCAGCCAGCGGACGCGAATCCATCGCCCGATTTCTGGGACAGAAAAAGGACTGGCTGGAGTCGCAGGCCGGCCTGCTGCTCGAAGGCAGACTGGATGGCCTGGATCTGGCAGCGGCGCCCATCGTCGGTGCGGCCTTGCAGGTGCAATGGACGTGGCTCGCTCGCCAGCTTGAACCCCATCAGGTGGCCCGCCAGGAACATCCCAGCCTCTGCCCGGTCTGCGGCAGCCATCCGGTGGCATCGGTGATCCGCATCGGTGGCGCGGAAAACGGCCTGCGCTATCTGCATTGCGCCCTGTGCAGTTCTGAATGGCACCTGGTGCGGGCCAAGTGCAGCAACTGCGACAACACCCGCGACATCGGCTATTACAGTGTGGAAGGTGGAAAGAACATCGTCCGCGCCGAGGCCTGCCCGGAATGCCGTACCTATCTCAAGGTGATCCACCAGGACAGGGATCCCTTGGTCGATCCCGCCGCGGACGATCTTGCCAGCCTGGCGCTCGACTTGCTGATGGGCGAGGAAGGCTATGCAATAAGCGGCATCAATTACCTGATGATGCACGGCGCTGGCGAATGATCTATCCTGAACTGACTGCGTCTTTTCCCCCTGCAACCTCTTCTCGACCTTGGGAGTGTCTATCGTGCATAGCGCCCAGATCCTGCGCCCCCCGTCCGTAGACCGCGTCCTCAACTGGCCGTCGGTCGCGCCCCTGCTGGCCGAGTATGGCCGCCAGCCGGTTTTGAACGAAGTGCGAAGCCTGCTGGAGGAATTGCGCCAGTCAGGTCAGTCTGCCAGTGCGGATTACGCCGAAGCATCCCTGGCCATTCGTCTGGGCGAACGCCTCACGCGAAACCAGGCGCCTAGACTCCGGCGCGTATTCAACCTCACGGGCACGGTGCTTCACACCAATCTGGGCCGCGCCACCCTGCCGGAGGAAGCGGTCCGGGCCATGACCCTGGCCGCGCAAAATCCCTGCGCGCTCGAATACGATCTGGCGACCGGCGGCCGGGGCGACCGCGACAGCATCGTCGAAGACCTGCTCAAGGAACTGACCGGCGCGGAAGCCGCGACCGTGGTCAACAACAATGCTGCGGCGGTCTTCCTTCTGCTCAGTACCCTGGCCACGCGCAAGGAGGTCATTGTCTCGCGCGGCGAGCTGGTTGAAATCGGCGGTGCCTTCCGGGTGCCGGACATCATGGGCCGGGCAGGCGCGAAACTCAGGGAAGTCGGCACCACCAACCGCACCCATCTGCGTGACTATGAAGACACCATCAGTTCACGCACTGCGCTGCTCATGAAGGTGCACACCAGCAACTACGCCGTCCAGGGTTTTACCGCCAGTGTGCCCGAAGCGGAACTGGCGCAGGCCGCGCATGCCCGCGATCTCCCCTTCGTGGTGGACCTGGGCAGTGGCACGCTGGTCGACATGGCGCAATGGGGCCTGCCCCATGAACCCACGCCGCAGGAGTCGCTTTTCGCAGGCGCCGATCTGGTGAGCTTCAGCGGCGACAAACTGCTGGGCGGTCCACAGGCCGGGATCCTCGTTGGCCGCGCGGACCTCATCAAACGCATCAAGAAGAATCCGCTGAAGCGTGCCCTGCGCGTGGGCAAGATCACGCTCGCCGCGCTGGAAGCCGTGCTGCGCCTCTATCGCGATCCTGATCGCCTCCCGCAAAGGCTTCCCGCGTTGCGTCTGCTGACCCGCCCCGCCGGTGAAATCCGCGACCAGGCCGAACGCCTGCTGCCCGCCGTGCAATCGGCACTGAAGTCATGGCCTGTCACAGTCGGCATGGAGCCCGCGCTGTCGCAGATCGGCAGCGGGTCGCTCCCCATCGACCGGCTGGAAAGCCATGCGCTGGTGATCTGTCCGGTGGGCAAAAGAAGCGGGGTGCTGAATGAAATCGAAGCCGCCCTGCGCGGCCTGCCCGTTCCGGTGCTGGGCAGGATTGCCGATGGCGCGCTGCGCATGGATTTTCGCTGTCTGGACGACGAAACCGGTTTCACGAATCAGTTGGGCCGCCTGTCGAAACCATGATCATTGGCACCGCAGGCCACATCGATCACGGCAAGACCGCGCTGGTTCACGCGCTAACCGGCGTGGACACCGACCGGCTGAAGGAGGAAAAGGCGCGCGGCATCACCATCGATCTGGGCTATGCCTACCAGCCGCTGCAAAACGGCGAGGTGCTGGGCTTCATCGATGTACCGGGCCATGAGCGCTTCATCCACACCATGCTGGCCGGCGCGGCCGGCATCGACTTCGCCCTGCTGGTGGTGGCCTCGGACGACGGCATCATGCCGCAGACGCGCGAACACCTCGACATTCTCGACCAGCTTGGCATCAGGAAAGGCGCGGTTGCGCTCACCAAGACCGACCGGGTGGAACCCACAAGGGTCATTGAAGTGGAACGGGAAGTCCGCGCCCTCCTCGCCGCTTACCCGTCGCTTGCGAATGCACCCTGTTTTCCGGTCAGCGCGATGACGGGCGAAGGGATCGAGACCTTGCGCGATCATCTTCATGCCGAGGCGCTGGCGCATTCCCGGCAGGCCGAAGACAAGGGTTTCCGGCTGGCGGTGGACCGCAGCTTCACGCTCAAGGGTGTCGGCACCGTGGTGACCGGAACGGTATTCTCCGGCAGCGTTCATGTTGGCGACGAGCTGATGCTCACCCCCGCCGGCAAGTCCGTCCGCGTCCGCGGCCTGCACGTGATGAACCAGGCGGCGGATGAAGGACACACCGGTCAGCGTTGCGCGCTGAATCTGGCTGGCGCGGACAAGGCCAACATCCAGCGCGGCGACTGGGTAGCGACGCCCGGCCTCCATGCCCCCACCAGCCGTTTCGATGCATGGCTGTCACTGTCAAAAAACGCGCCGCATGCAATCAGGCACTGGACACCGGTGCATCTTCATCTGGGCGCCAGCCATGTCATGGGCCGCGTGGCCCTGCTGGAGAACGAATCGCTGGCGCCGGGCGAAAGCGCGCTCGCCCAGCTGGTGCTCGACCGGCCCATCGGCGCCCTGCATGGCGATGCCTTCATCCTGCGCGACGCCGATGCCAAACACACACTGGGGGGCGGTCATGTCCTTGATCCGTGGGCGCCGCAGCGCAAGCGCCGCACCCCTGAAAGGCTGGCAATGCTGGCCGCCCTGCAAATTCCCGATCCGCAAGGATGTCTCATCAGCCTGCTTGAGCAGACGGATTGGGGCCTGGAACTGGGCAATCTGGCCATTGCCTGGAATCATCCCCGGCTGATTGATTTGCTGACTGAAGAAGTGAAGGTCATTGTATCCGGCGAACAGCAACTGGCTTTTTCTCCCTCACACTGGCAAGCACTGGAGCAACGCCTGATGAACGGGCTGGCCGATTTCCACGAGAAGTTTCCGGACGAAATGGGACCCGAGGCCAGCCGCGCCCGGCGCATGTTTCTGCCAAAGCTGGCTTCGCCTGCCTTCACCGCGCTGGCCGAGGACTTGCTGGCGAGAGGTCAAATCAAGCGAAGCGGCCCCTTCCTGCATCTGCCGGATCATCGCGTCAGCCTGACGCCGCAGGAGGAAATCCTGTTCGAGCGCATCCACACCTGGCTGCTGGAAACCCCCTACGATCCGCCCTGGGTGCGCGATCTGGCCAAACGCTGCAATGTGGATGAAAGCCGCATGCGGCAACTGATGCAAAAGCTGGCGCGGCAGGGATCGGTTTTCCAGGTGGTACGCGACCTGTTCTACTCACCGGAATCGCTGGCGAAACTGGCGGCGATTGTTACGGAACTTGACCAGACAGCAGAAGGCGCGAATGCGGCGGCGTTTCGAGATCGCACCGGCATCGGCCGCAAACGCTGCGTGCAACTGCTGGAATTTTTCGACAGGGTGGGCTATACGCGGCGCATGCGCGATACGCATCATCTGCGCAATCCGGGCATGTTTGGCGGCAATGGAATGGCCAGTCATGCGTAAACAAATTGGAAGGAAACCGTTCCTGGTGGGGCGGCCGGGCTTCAAACCCGGTTGGGGGCGTCAGCCGCTCCCGGGTGGGTTCGACTCCCACTTCCTTCCGCCAATTTTTTCAGGCAGCCAGAGAAGCGAGGATGCCGAAACCAATCGCCATGGCGCCTTGCAGCAGAATGACGCGCGGGCTTGGATGACGTTGCCAGACGTTGAAAAATGCGTACAAGGCTGCAAAATAAAAGACAATGGCTGTCAATTTGCCAACGCTGCCAAACCAGATGGCCATTCCCATCGTGGCCAGTGATAACACAAACAGTCCGCGCGAAAACTGGATGGTTTTCTCCGCGCCATAGCGCACGGCAAAGGAATGCTTGCCCGCCGCCTTGTCCGTTTCAATTTGCGGCGGCTGGTGTGACAACAGCAGCGAAACCGCCAGCGCGGCAAACGCCAGCGAGCCGGCGATGGCCGAAATTCCAAAAGCCTTGTCCGTCAGCAGCCAAAGGCAGGCAAACACGCCGCCGTAACAGATACCGGTGACCCATTCGCCGAGGAAGGTGTAGGAAAGCGGCCTGGGGCCTGCGTTATACAGAAAGCCCAGGATGACCAGTGGCGCGGCAACGCCCAGCACCCAAAATTTGCCGGTGGAAAACAGTACCACCAGACCGAGGGCGCCGCCAGCAAGGAAACTCAGGATGCCGTGAAGGGATGCGGCCCGTGTCTCGCCGTGCACCCTCACCCACGAATCCCATTTTTCCTCGTCTGCACCCAGCTTCCAGTCTGCCACGTCGTTGAGCACGTTGACAGAATGCTGGAGCAGGATGACCGCTGCAGTCGCCGCCAGCACTACACCCCTGGCATCGCTGTCAGCCAGCATCAGCACGACCAGCCCCGGCAGCAGGGAAATGAGATAAATGGCGGGATTCAGCGCCTCCCGCCATCCGGCTGGCGCCATGACGGCGCCGTCAAGATTGCTCACGCCGCGGCGGCGTAATAGTCGTTGGGAAATGCCGCGATGGCAGCCTTGAACCACTCGGCATGCTGCGCTTCGGAATCGACGACTTTTTGATACACCTCTGCCGCCTCCGTGTTGCCTTCGGCCAGCGCCTGGTCGCGAAATTTAGGATAGATGCCCAGCGCCTCACGCTCTTCCACGCGCAATGCGACATGCAAAGCCTTTTCCAGCACGCCGTCAGGATTCAGGGCGATCAGCGCATCGCAGTTTGCCTGGATGGTTTTCAGCGCATCGATGGCGCGCTGGGTGTCCTCGCCCCGGCTGGGCACACCCATGTCCGCATAAAGTTTGCGCATCCAGACCGCATGCAGCTTTTCTTCCCCGGCCACCCGGCGGAACAGCTTGGCCAACTCGGGATAGCCCGCCTTCTCCGCCCAGCGGGCAAACTCAGGGTACATGATCTGGTTTTCGTATTCCTCCACATCCACGAATGACTCGGCGGTCCTGTCCATCTCGTCGTGCTGGCTGGCGGCGGCGAAACATTCAAAGATCATGTCCTCTGTGATTTCGGTGGTCTGCATAACGGCTCCTTTATATTGGGTTGAAAGGCGGCATGCACCGCCAGCTTTTTCCGCCAAGTTTTACAACAACCGGAGCGGCGGTCTTTCCGGAGTTTTCTTCAATTCTTCTGGCTGGCATAGAAATGGGCCAGCGCCTTCATGTCTTCAGCAGTGAGGGATTTCACGGCATTGCGCATGAACTTGTTGGGCAGCTTCACAGCGGGATCCTGATAGCGTTTGATTTCGTTTTCCAGGAATTCGACTGGCTGACCGGCTATGCGCGGGGTTTCCGCATCGGACTTTCTGCCGTCGCTGCCATGACAATTGCTGCACCCGGCATCATGCAGCGCCTTGCCGCGCTTGACCAGTTCCGGCTGGGTTGCGCTGCCTGCCGATTGCCATTTGCGTTTCGCGTAATGCCAGGCGAAAGCTGTGCTCTGTTCAGCGTCAAATTTCTTCATCAGTTTGGTCATGTCGCCTTCGCGCGTGCCATCGATAAACTGCAGCATGACAGTTTTCAAATAGGCTTCCGGCTGCCCGTCAATCAAGGGCGTGTCTGTCGGGTCGCTCTTCGCGCTGTGGCAGCTGTCACATTTGTCCAGGAAAGCCGACACGTCGACGGAAGGCGCCGGCGCGCCCGCTTCGGATGAGGGCTCCGCACCTGGGTTCGATGCGTAGTACTGGGCCAGCGCGCGGATGTCGTCGGCATTCAAAGTGGCAACAGCCTTGCGCATGACCTGGCTGGGCTGTTTGCTGCGCGGGTCTCTGTATTTCTGCAAAATGGCCTCGATGTAGCCGGCTGGCTGTCCAGACAGGCGTGGGGTCATGCCGTCCGCCTTGCGGCCGTCAGCACCATGGCAGCCAGCACAACCTTCCTTGTGCAAGGCCTCGCCTGCCCTGACCAGATCGGCACTGGTTTTTTCCTGGGTCGACAGCCATCTTGACCGGGCATAGTGCTTCGATAGTGCGCTGATGGTCTGATCCGAATAGCCCCTCAGCAGATCGATCATCACCCGCGAACTGCGGCTGCCTTCCTTCTGCTGCTGCAGCACCGTTTTGATGAACTGCTCAGGCTGACCGGAAATGAGCGGCATGTCGCGGAAACCAGGCCGGTGGCAGGTGTTGCAGCCGGAAACAACGGTGGCCAGGTCTTCCCCTTCCCTTGCCATGGAAGGTTCGGCGGCGTAGTAATGCGCCAGCGCCTCGATCTCCTGCTGTGACAGTCCCTTGACGATGGTTCGCATCACTTCGCTGGGCATCCTGATCTGGGGATCGAGGTAGGCGCTCATCTGCGACTTGAAGTAGCTGATGGTCTGGCCCGCCAGACGTGGGGTCATGCCCGAAGCCCGGCGTCCATCCTGGCCGTGACAACCGGCGCAACGCTTCTGGTGGATGGCCGCGCCAGTCCTCACCAGATCCGCATTGCTGGCTTCGCCCGCCGAGATCCACACCGAATTGGCGTAGTACTTGGCCAGAGTGTCGAGTTTATCGTCCGGGTAGTCCTTGAGCAGATCGCCCATGACCAGCGACTGGCGCTTGCCGTCGCGCTGCTGCAGCATGACGACCTTGAGGTATTGCTCGGGTTGGCCGTTGATAAGCGGCATGAAGGGCACGCCCGGCTTGTGACAGCTGTTGCAGCCGCCCTCGGCCAGCGCCAGGATGCCGGGCAGCCAGGCATTGGCCTGGGCGCCATTTTCCTCCACCGCTTTTTTGCGCGGTGCATGCGGGTCGTGACACACCACGCAATTCGAATTTCTTTTGACATCCAGCGCCTGATGCGCCATCAGCGATTCGCTGAACAGCCCAACCTTCACCGGCCGCGCAGCAATGCTGTCATGGCAGCGCAGGCAAAGCCCGCTGTCTCTTGGTACAAGCGCGGGACCGGCTTTCTGATGTCCGCTTTCAAACAGCGGGCCGTGGCAGGACTCGCAGCTCAGGTTGGCATGCACGCTGGATGCGAGCAATGCGCCGATCGCCGCATGATCTTTCCGGGTCTTGCCGTGGCACTGTTCCATGCAGTTCTTGTTGCCGCTGAACGAGATGGGCTGAATCTTCAGTTCTTCCAGCGCGCCGGTGCGGTACCACTTTTCTTCATCCCAGCCTTCCGGCACAAACCAGCCCTTGACGTAGACAAACCCGGCAAGCGCCACGACCAGCACCAGTGCAAGACGATACAGATGATTGCGTGGTGACGGGAGCACGTTCTACTGCCTCCCGCCGGCCGAGGACGAAATCGCGTCGTCCTTGAAGATGGGCAGGAAGCGGCTCACGATCCAGTAGGTGACAAAAGGCGCCGCCAGGATCATCAGCGCGGGAATCACCCCTTCCCGCGCGAGCCATTCAAAGTGGAAATCGACGTAACCCCGGTCGGACTTTGAAATCATCTGCCCGCCGATGACCACATTGAAGCGCATGAGCAGAACCTGGATCACGATGCACAGCGCGGCAAAGTTGGCGATTTTCACGAAACGCCTGTCCGGCACATCGAACAGCACCACATAGCCCAGCAACAGGAGTGGTATGCCCGAAAAGATCGTCATCTGACCGATGGCATAGCTGCCCAGCAGCTTGCCGGTCAAGAGGGGTCCCACCACCGCCCAGTGATGACCATGCTCGTAGAACATGTAGACGACTTCCAGGGACTCGAAAGTCACGTCCAGGATGAACAGCCCCCACAGGTAATCCATCAACCGCCGCATGGCGGCGAGATCGTAAGGTTTCCCGGTACGCCAGCGGATGAAGCTGTACATTAGCATCAGCATGGCGATGCCGCTGACAATTGCCGACATAAGGAAAATGATCGGCATCAGCGGTGACGCCCACCAGGCATTGGCTTTGACGCTGCCGAAGATGAAGCCGACATAGCCATGCAGCACGAAGGCCCAAGGGATGCCGATTCCGGCAAAAAGCGCAATCAATCCGTGATCCCAGCGCAGTGATCCGGGCGAGGTCTCGGTCACACCCAATGTCAGCACCTTCCAGATCAGTCGCTGCATGCCGTGTGTTGAATTCGCCTTTTCGATGAAAAATTTACGGTACACGAGCCACAGCTCCAGCATGACCAGCACCATGTAACTGGAATACACATAGCCGAAAATGCTCATCGCCGATGTAGTGTGCGGTGTGAAGAAAATGTTGAAGGCGCGAAACGGCTGGCCCAGATGGAACAACAAGGGCACGGCGGCAAACAGGCCGAAGCAGAACGAGGCCACCAGCGCGAATCTGGCGAATGTCTCGAATTCCTTGACCTTGAATACGTGATACAGCGCGCTGACCACGAATGCCCCCGCAACGAGGCCCGTGATATAGGGATACAGCACGATCATCAACGACCAGTCGACGTGGAGGTTGTTGGGAAAGTAATAGTTATTGAGCGCGCCCTGTGGCAGCATCAGATGAACTCCCCCTCAGACGATTTCACGTGGCAGGCCAAGATAGAGCACGCGGCTGTGCGAGTGCATTTCGGGCTTGAGCGTCTGCCAGTTGTCCGACTGGTAAATCTTGCCGACCGGACCAGTCAGGTCATTCCTGTCCCCGAATATCCGGGCCTGGGTCGGGCACACCGTGACGCAGGCCGGTTCCAGCCCCTTTGACACCCGGTGATAGCACCAGGTGCATTTGTCGGCAACACGGGTTTCCTTGTTAAAGAATCGCACGCCATAGGGACAGGCCTGGATGCAGTAACCGCAGCCGATGCAATGCTTGGGGTCGACCAGCACGAAACCGCCGGGCGCGGTGAAGGTGGCGCCAACTGGACATACCTGGACGCAGGGCGCGGTCTCGCAGTGGTTGCACAGCTTGGGAACGAATGCCGCCCACCTGGCCTTTGCCATCAACCCAGCCGGGGGCGGCTCCAGCATCTTGCCGGGCTTGTCGATGGCCTCGACATGCACGCCTTCGCTGGTGGCGATGTAGCGCTCCACCCAGGTGCGCACCGACTCCTTCGGGATATTGTTCTCGATGGCGCAGGCCTGCACGCAGTAGCCGCAGCCGATGCACTTGCTGACATCGACAACAAAGGCGTATTCCTTGCCGTTTTGCGTTTTCGGATTGACCTCGGCGCGGCTGCGGCTGGCCAGCAGGGCAACCGGGCCGGCCGATGCCAAGGCCACGGCGCCCAGCACCAGTTCATGCAGGAATGTCCTTCTGCCCTTGCCTGTCGTTGACTGCGTCATGTCACCCTCCCGGACAGGCAGAAATCACTTCATCGCAAACAGTTTGATGACGTCCCTGCGTGACACCACGCCATTCACATGATTTTCTCCATCGGTCACGATCAGGCGCTTCACCCGGCTGGAGTCCATCACCTCGACGGCCTTCTGCAGGGTGTCTTCTCCCTTGATGGTGATGGGGTTGGGCGTCATGATGTCGTCGACGATGGTGCCCATTTTCTTGCGTGCCCGATGCTTGCGCACCACGCCTTCCAGCGCGCCGGCGAGCGCGCCGCCGTTGATGTCCATGGCCGATATGAAGTCACCTTCCGTGACGACGCCGATCAGGCGTCCGTACTCATCCAGCACCGGCAGCCCGCTCACATGCTCCTTGGTCATCAGGTTCACCGCCTCATTGAGCGAAGCCCCGCGCTTGATCGAAACAACCTTCTTGCTCATGACGTCTTCCACGTGCAATTCCTGTGCATGACGGATCTGCGGCGTGGTCTTGAGATTCTTGCCCAGGAAGTTCATGTGCGATGGCAGCATGGGCACATGGCCCAGCCGTCCTGGCAGCAGCATGTTCCAGTACACCCATTCGAAGGTCAGTTTGCCCACGTGGTTGAGATAGCTTTCCTGCAGCAGCGAGAATGGCCCCATGTAAGGCATGGGGAAACTGCCCTCCAGCGGCTCCATGTCGTAGTTGAAATCGATCAGCAGCGCCTTGTGGTAGCCCGACTCGATAAAGCAGTTGGAATGTCCGTCATAGCTTTGCAGCGGGGGCTTGCCCTCCATTTCCCGCAACAGGTTCTCCAGCACCGTTTCGGCCTCGAAGTGCGCCACCGAGCCGGCCTTGGAAGTCGCCACATTGGTGTTGTCGCCCATGAAATAGATGCCTTCCGCCTTCTTGCTCTTGAGCGTGCGCGGATCGGTCAGGCCGAAGCCGTTGCCGTCACCAAGCTCGGAGTCGTCGATCACCTCCGGGCCCACGTTGGCCGGGATCGTCACCAGCAGGTCGTAATCGACCGTGGCGCCCTCGAACGAGCTGAGCCGTTTCGCCTCGGTATCCACCGACGAGGCGGTGAAATTCGGCACGATATTGATGCCCTTCTTCTTCGCGATTTCCGTCAGCACCCGGTTGGCGTTGGGCTTGGTGAATGCGCCGGTATAGGGCGTCACCAGGCTGATCTCGACCCGGTCGCGTATGCCTTTGAGATGGAAGTAGTAGTCGGCCAAAAAAGCGAATTCCACGGGCGCGACGGGGCATTTGATGGGCATGTTGCAAATGTCGATGACCAGCCGGCCTTCGACCATTTTGTCCAGCTCGCCGGCAAGTTTTTCGGCATGCCCGCCGGCGTAAAAGGTGAACACCTTTTCACCCAGCGCCTCACCCAGCCCCTCGACTTCTTCCGGTGCAAGCCCGCAGCCCATGGACGACACCAGAAAATCGTAGGGGTAATCGCCCTGGTCGGTCTCGACCCGCTTTTTCTCATGGTCGATGAGTTTGATGGTCGCCCCCACGAACTGGACATTGCGCGGCAACGGCTCGGTGATGTCCTTGGTTAGCGCCTGGACCGAATTGTAGCCATAAAGACGGAACGGAATGAAAAGCAGGCCGGGCTGATAGACATGCAGACGTGACTTGTCGATCACGGTGATCTTCCATTCGGTCAGATCAAGATGATGGGTGAGCATGTTGGAAATGAGCGCGCCACCCGTGCCGGCGCCAAGTATGACGATGTTCTTCATGTAAGCCTCCTGAACTCGCTAGCATTCAGACATATCCGTTTCCCGGCATGTCTAGAAACACCCCGCAATCAAAGCCAATACCGAAGCGAGAAAAAGAAGCCGGGCTTTTTCCAGTTTTGAAACTGGTCAGCTCTCGTTAAGTACAGCAGTTCTTCCTTGCCTCCCCCATGGCATACGTATATTTGTAGCAAGTAAATGCGGGAAATGTCGCCTGATGCCGAGGTTTTTATTGATGAACATCACAAAAAACGCATATCAAGTCTTTGGTATATAAAGACTTGCTAATAAAAGAAGTGGCTTCGAAGCCTGCCAGAGACGGCACGGCAAGCATGCTTGCCGTGCGCGGGGGTAATTATTCGACGCCGACGAACGCGGTCAGATTGTGTTTGGCGCCGGGGGCAAGGGTGATTTCGTCCGGGCTGGCGTTGACGGTTTCCACGCAGACCATGTCGGCATATTCGCCTGCCGCCATGTCGGAAAAGGCTTTTTCCTTTTCCGTCCACGGGTTCCAGACGACAGTTGAGGTGCTGCCTGCCTTGGCCACGCGGATGGTTCGGCCGAAAACCGGGTCTTCGATGAGGCAGTCAGCGGTGGTGTTGATGTAAACCCGGTCGGTTTCGCCGCTGAAGGTCACCGCGCCCGACTGACGCTCTTTGGAAAAATCACGCACCTTGTCGAGGTACTCGGTACCGTCCAGGCCCTGAACCTTGACCTGCTTGATGTCGCCCACGCGGAAGTAGGTATGCAGGCCGTCGGTGATGGTGAAGGGCTTGTCGCCGGTGTTGCGGGTAACCAGCTCCATTTTCAGCGCCGCGCCTACCGTGACAATCAATTCCAGATCGAAGGCATGGTCCCACTGCGCGCGTGTGGATTCGTCGTCCTTGATGCCCAGGCGCAGCACCACCGTATCGGCCAGATCGGTCTTGGCTTCGCGCACTTCCCACATGCGAACGCGTACAAAACCGTGCGCGCCCTTGCCTTCCAGCTGGCCAAACCAGGGCCAGCACACCGGCACGCCGCCGCGCACGCCCTTGCCGGTCTGGTACACGGCCGCGCGTGAAACCCAGATCACCGGCTTCTGGCCATTGGGCTGCCACTCCAGCACCTGGCCGCCCTGCACGGCCACGCGGGCCATGGCGTCCGGCGTGGTGATCTCGGCCACCGGGAGGCCGGCACCGCTGTCCTGAAATCTTAAACGGCCGGGGATGGCAAAGCGCGCGTTGAGAGTTTCGCTGAAATTGTCCAAGTTTTTCTCCATTCGAACGTGAGGAATATTGGCGTCGGGAAATTCCCCGCCCACCGTGTTGAAACCGTATTTTGCGTAAAAGCCGGCCGCCTGGGTTTGCGCGTTGAGGAACACGCGACCGCGCCGGAGCTTTTCCGCTTCCATCAGCAGGGTCTTCAGCATCAGCCGTCCCGCTCCCCTGCCGCGATAATCCTTCAATACTGCCATGCGGCCGATGTGCCCATCCGACAGCATGCGTCCGCAGGCAATGGGTTGGCCATTTTCGTGCACCAGCACGTGCAATGCAGCCTCATCTTCGCCATCCCACTCCAGTTCTTCCGGTACCTGCTGCTCTTCGATGAATACCGTGCGGCGTATGGTGGAAAGCTCGGCCTCGGCGTCGGCCCAGGTCACTATGGCAATTCTCATGCAGCCTCGGCCTGCTCCTTGATCGCCTGTTGCTGCTGCATCTCCCACATGTGCGCATAATGCCCGGCCATTGCCAGCAGCACCTCGTGCCGTCCGCGCTCGATGATGCGGCCGGCTTCCATGACAAGAATTTCGTCGGCATCGATGATGGTGGAAAGGCGATGAGCGATGGTCATGGTCGTGCGGTGCTTCATCACCTCGCGCAGCTCGGCCTGGATGATTTTCTCGGTTTTTGAATCCAGCGCCGAGGTGGCCTCGTCCAGCAACAGAATGGCCGGGTTTTTCAATAACGTGCGAGCTATGGCCACGCGCTGCTTTTCCCCGCCGGAAAGCTTGAGGCCGCGCTCGCCAACGATGGTGTCCCACGTTTTCGGCAGCGATTCGATGAAGTGCAGGATGTGCGCGGCGCGCGCGGCTTCGGTCACTTCCTCGCGGGTTGCATCCGGCTTGCCGTAGGCGATGTTGTAATACAGCGTGTCGTTGAACAACACGGTGTCCTGCGGCACGATCCCAATTACCGAGCGCAGCGACTCCTGCGTCACGTCGCGGATGTCCTGGCCGTCGATGGCGATGCGGCCGCCGGTCACGTCATAAAACCGGAACAGCAACCGTACCAGTGTCGACTTGCCTGAACCCGAAGCGCCCACCACGGCAACATTGCGACCAGCCGGTATGTCAAAGCTGACGTCATGCAGAATGGGGCGTTCAGGATCATAGGCAAAACTCACATATTCGAACTTCACAGCGCCCCCCGTAACTTTCATCGTCGGCGCATCCGGCTTGTCGCGGACCTCGATGTTCTGCGTCAGCAGCGTGAACATGCGCTCGATGTCGGTAATGGATTGCTTGATCTCGCGGTACATCACGCCGAGGAAATTCAGCGGCATGAAGATTTGAATTAAAAAAGCATTGATCATCACCAGGTCGCCGAGCGTGAGACTCCCCGTTACCACGCCGCTGGACGCGCGCCACAGGATCATGGTCACGCCGGTGGCGATGATAAAGGCCTGGGTGATGTTGAGCAGGGAAAGCGAGTTCTGGCTCTTCACCGCCGCATCCTGCCACTGCTCCATGCTGGCGTTGTAGCGGTTGGTTTCGAACCGCTCGTTGCCAAAATATTTCACCGTTTCGTAATTGATCAGGCTGTCCACCGCGCGTGTCGTGGAAACCGACTCCAGCTCGTTCATTTTCCGGCGGTACTTGGTGCGCCATTCGGTGATGACCACCGTCAAGGCGATGTAGATCAGCAGCACGCCCACGGTAATCAGCGCGAATACCCAGTCGAACTGCACCAGCAGGATGCCGCCCACCAGCAGAATTTCAATGAGCGTCGGCGCGATGCGGAACAGCAGATAGTTGATGACGACGGATATGCCCTGGCTGCCGCGCTCGATGTCGCGCGTGACACCGCCGGTCTGCCGTTCCAGATGAAAACGCAGCGACAGGTTATGTAAATGGTGAAAGGCCTCGATGCTGACCTTGCGGATCATGCCCTGCGTGACCTTGGCAAAGATCATGTCGCGCAGATCGCTGAACAGCGTGGTCGCCAGCCGTAGCAGGCCGTAGCCGACAATCAGCGCGGCAGGCAATAACAGCACCGCATTCTTGGAGGTATCCAGGCTGTCGACGATGTGCTTGAGCAATATCGGCACGCCAATGGTGGCAAGCTTGGCGCCGATGAGAAAAATCACGGCAAAAACAAAGCGCCAGCGATGCTCCCACAGATACGGGCCCAGCTTCTTCAGCGTGCGCCAGTCGGCGGGGCCGGGTGGAGAATTCTTTCCTGCGTGGTGTCTCATGAATGGGTAAAATCAGGCTTCCGTTTAACCCCGATTTTACCGCTGCAATGAAGCTCTACGGCATTCCCAACTGCGATACCGTGAAAAAAGCCCGCACCTGGCTGGATGATCATGGCCAGGATGCAGAATTCCACGACTACAAGAAACAGGGCGTCCCGCTCGACGTGCTGAAAAAGGCCGCCAAGCAACTGGGCTGGGAACCGCTCGTCAACAAGAAAGGCCCGACCTGGCGCAAGCAGCCGGACGAAGTAAAAGAATCAATCACCACGGAAAAGGCCGCGTTCGAATTTCTTCAGGCCACGCCCAGTGCCATCAAGCGGCCGCTGCTTGAAATCGACGGGAAATATCACTTGGGTTTTTCCGAAGAAACATACAAAGAAATATTCAAAAAATGACCGCCACACTCGAACTCGCCAAAAACCTGATTGCCCGCAAATCCAACACGCCCGACGACGCTGGCTGCCAGGAGTTGATCCAGTCGCGTCTCGCGCCGCTGGGCTTTGTGTTTGAAACCCTCGAATCCAACGGTGTTACCAATCTGTGGGCGCGCAAGGGAACAGAAGCACCGGTCGTCTGCTTTGCCGGCCATACCGATGTGGTGCCCACCGGCCCGCTCGATCAGTGGCATTCCGACCCCTTCACGCCCACCATCCGCGACGGCGTGCTGTATGGCCGCGGTGCATCGGACATGAAATCTTCCATCGCCGCCTTCGTTACCAGCATCGAGGGGTTTCTTGCAAAGCATCCCAACCACAAAGGCTCCATCGCCCTGTTGATCACGTCAGACGAGGAAGGCGTGGCCACCGACGGCACGGTAAAAGTGGTGGAAATGCTGGCCGCGCGTGGAGAGAAGATCGACTACTGCATCGTCGGCGAGCCGACCTGCGTTTCCAAACTGGGCGACACCATCAAGAACGGACGGCGAGGCTCGCTATCCGGCAAACTCATCGTCAAGGGCATCCAGGGCCATATCGCCTATCCTCATCTGGTGCGCAACCCCATCCATCAGGCCGCACCCGCCATCGCCGAAATGGCCGCCACGGTATGGGACGAAGGCAACGAATACTTCCCGCCCACGTCCTGGCAGATTTCCAATATCCACGGCGGCACCGGCGCAACCAATGTCGTGGCGGGCGAAGTCGAAATCCGCTTCAACTTCCGCCACTCCACCGCCAGCACCAAACCCCAGCTCATCGAGCGCACCCACGCCATCCTGAAAAAACACGGCCTGGAATACGACCTCGTCTGGGAAGAAGGCGGTAAACCCTACCTCACGCCCAAGGGCGATCTGGTAGACCGCATCTCCGAAGCCATCAGGGAAGTGACAGGCATAACCACCGATGTCTCCACCAGCGGCGGCACCTCCGATGGCCGCTTCATTGCCGACATCTGCCCGCAGGTCATCGAGTTCGGCCCCATGAATGCCAGCATCCACAAGCTGAATGAAAACATCCCGGTGGCCGACATCGAGCCGCTGAAAGAGGTGTATCAGAAGACCCTGGGAAAATTGCTGGCCTGATCATGGGTGGCCTCGTTCTGGAAAAGACGTTACGCATGCTGGTGCTTTCCGTGCCGGTCATCCTCTCCGCCTGCGCCGTGCAGGGCACCGCGCCCAAAACCGAAACCAGTTCCCGAGTGGGCGAAGCCGTCTCCGCGCCGCTGGTCGATCTCAATCTGCTCCGCACCAAGATTCCACCCGTGCTGATCGAGGCCAGGAAATCGCCCTACCAGCTGCCCCCCAATTCAAGTTGCGAAGTGCTGACCAGCGAAATCCACACGCTGGACGAAGCCCTGGGTCCCGACCTCGATGCCCCCAAGTCCGATACCGATCCCTCACTCTTCGAACGCGGTACCGAGGAAGCCGAAGACGCCGCCATCGGGGCAATCAAGAGCGCGGCCGTGGGCTGGATTCCCTATCGCGGTTGGGTGCGCAAGCTGACTGGCGCCGAAAAGCACTCGAAGGAAGTTGCATCAGCCATCGCCGCCGGCATCGTGCGCCGGGCTTATCTCAAGGGACTAGGTCAGTCTCAGGGCTGCAAGGCTCCGGCCGCGCCACTTATCGAGAAATCACCCGCATCGTAGGTCGGGAATACTTTCCCGACGATAAAGGCCCGCTGTCGGCAAAGTGTTGCCGACCTACGCCTGAAAGCGTTGCTAGTGCCCCACTTTCATTTCACTCGCAAACCGGCTTGCCCCTACAATGGTTGTTATGAAAAAAGCCCCCGACCCCTTCAAGGACACCGAATCCCTCATCACCGTGCGCGACTGGCTGCGCTTTGCCGTGTCGCGCTTCAACGAGGCCGGGCTGTTTTTCGGCCACGGTTCGGACAATGCCTTTGATGAAGCCGCGTATCTCATCCTGCACACCCTGCACCTGCCGCTGGACCGGCTGGAGCCGTTTCTGGATGCCAGCCTCACGCACATCGAAGCCGCGCAAGTGCAAACGGTTATCGAACGCCGCGTCAAGGAACGCGTTCCCGCCGCGTATCTGACCAACGAAGCCTGGCTGGGCGAATTCCGCTTTTACGTGGACGAGCGCGTGATCGTGCCCCGCTCCTTCATCGCCGAACTGCTGCGCGAACAGCTCGCCCCCTGGGTGGAAGACCCCGAAGCCATCCACGACGCGGTGGACATCTGCACCGGCTCGGGCTGCCTTGCCATCCTCATGGCCCACGCCTTCCCCGATGCAGCGGTCGATGCGGTGGACATTTCAAAGGATGCGCTGGAAGTGGCGAAGAAGAACGTGGCTGACTATGGCTTGCAGGACCACGTCCACCTCGTCCAGTCCGACCTGATGAAAAAACTCAAGGGCCGGACCTATGACCTGATTGTCACCAACCCGCCGTATGTCAACGCGCCTTCAATGTCGGAATTGCCGGCGGAATATCAGCGCGAACCGCAACTGGCGCTGGCCAGCGGCAAGGACGGCCTCGAGCACATCCGCAAAATCCTTGCCGACGCGCCTGCCCACCTCAATCCAGGTGGGTTATTGATCGCCGAAATCGGCCACAACCGCGACGCGCTGGAAGCCGCCTTCCCCGACCTGCCCTTCACCTGGCTGGAAACCAGCGGCGGGGATGAGTTTGTGTTCATGCTGCGTAAAGAGGACTTCTGAGCGGGAAGTTACACGGTACCGTGTACAGAAACTTATCAAGTTGCTGATTGGGATCACTCTAGGATAGGCACCCGGCTTGGATGAAACGCAACATCTCATTGGATCGCCTTGAATGGCTCGATATTTCAGAGCGTGGACTGACCGAATCTGAAGTTTCGATTCGCCGCAGGCAATATGGCGCCAATCAAATCATCGAAACCCTGGAGACCGGCTGGCTACAGCTTTGGCGCGAAACACTGAAAGACCCCATGCTCTGGTTTCTGCTTGGGACCAGCGTGTTGTTCGGTTTTGTTGGTGAACATGTCGAGGCCATGATTCTGCTCCTGGCCCTGATTCCCTTCGTGGGCATGGATGCCTTCCTGCATCGCCGTACCCAGGCCTCCACTGCCGGCCTTTCCCGTCATCTGGACAGCCGGGCCCGCGTCGTCCGGGATGCACGGCCTGTGACGGTCAATATCACGGAACTGGTGGCTGGAGACCTCATCCTGCTCGAGGCCGGCGATGCACTGCCTGCCGACGGGCTCCTCGTGCGGGCTGAGAACCTGCAATTGGATGAGTCGGCCCTGACTGGTGAAGCCTACCCTGTCCGTAAAGCGGCCATCATCGAATTGCCGCGGTTGGATGGGGACGTTCGGGTGGAAAGCGACTACTGGGGGTTGGCCGGCACCCGTGTCCTCACCGGCCAGGCCAGCATGCGGGTCGTCTACACGGGCAGCCAGACACTGTATGGCGAGATCGTTCGTTCCGCCATTCGCGGTAGCCACGAGCGCACTCCCATGCAGCGGGCAGTGGCCGACTTGGTAAAGCTGCTCCTGGTGGGGGCGGCGGTTGTGTGCGTGTTCCTTGCCTGGGTGCGTTTCCGGCAGGGCCATGGCTTGTTGGACGCGCTGCTCAGCGCCGTGACGCTGGCCGTGGCCGCGCTGCCCGAAGAGTTTCCTGTGGTCATGACCTTTTTCCTCGGCGTTGGCGTCTATCGACTGGCCAGACGCAAGGCGCTGGTACGGCGAGGCGTAGTGGTGGAAAACATCGGCCGTGTCACCTGCATCTGTTCCGACAAGACCGGCACCCTCACCGCAGGGCGGCTCAAGCTGACCCATCGTTATCCGGCGAGTGGCATGGATGAAGCCAGCTTGCTGAACATCGCGGCAACGGCCTCTCGCAGCGAAAGCGCCGATCCCATGGACATTGCCATCCTGGAAGCGCGTCCCGAAGCGAGGACAACCAGCCGGGTGGCCAGCTTTCCCTTTACCGAGGACCGCAAGCGGGAAACCATCCTCCTTCGGCAAGGGAACGACATCGTGGCCGTGGTGAAGGGCGCGCCAGAGACCGTGTTCTCCATGTGCGACCTCTCGCCATCGGATCAGGCGCACTGGCAACAGGCCACCCGGCAATTGGCGGAGAGCGCCCACAAGGTCATTGCCTGTGGTTCCCGATGCCTGGATGGCAGCCAATGGCCTGGCAGAGAGCCAGACCGGGGATTCCACTTTGCCGGCCTGCTGGCTTTCGAGGATTCCATCAGGCCAGGCGTCCCAGAGGCTATCGGCACCTGCCGTAATGCGAACATCCACGTCATAATGGTCACCGGCGACCATCCGGCCACCGCCGCCGCCGTCGCAAGGGAGATCGGCCTGGGCGGAGCTTCCCCGGCAGTCATCACCGGCGATGAAATGGAAACCCGCATCGCCACCGAAGGTAGCGCCTTTCTTGGGGATGTGGACGTCATTGCGCGCGCCGTTCCCGCCCAAAAGCTCGGCTTGGTGCGCACGTTACAGGCGCAGGGGGAAATTGTTGCAGTCACCGGCGATGGGGTGAACGATGTCCCCGCGCTTCAGGCGGCTGACATCGGAATCGCCATGGGGGAACGAGGCACCCAGAGCGCCCGCGAGGTCGCAGCCATCGTCTTGCTGGATGACAACTTCCGCAGCATCGTCATGGCCATCGCGGAAGGCAGACAGCTTTTCCGCAACCTGCAATTGAGTTTCGCTTATCTCCTCATGATCCACCTTCCACTGGTGGCCACGGCAGCCATGATACCGCTGGCGGGATACCCCCTCCTTTACCTGCCGGTGCATGTGGTCTGGCTTGAACTCATCATCCATCCCACGGCGCTGCTGGTGTTCCAGAACCTTCCGGCCAGCGATGCCCTGTCGCGGATGAACCGCGGCCGGGAGCTGCGCTTCTTCGACAGGAAACAATGGCTCACCATCATACTGACGGGCATCGTTGTGGCAGCGGTCATCATGATCAGCTACGACCGCAGCCTGGGCGTCGGCCATGACGTGTCACATGCCCGAGCCATGGCCCTGGTGGCACTGACCGTGGCAAGCGCGGGCATCACCGCCGCACTCAGCCGCCTGCAAGGCCTGACTTCCAGGCTCATGGTGGCTTTCACCCTACTGCTGTCCATTATTCTGGTGCAAGTCCCGGTGCTGGCCGAATACCTTCACCTGCACCCCCTGCACATGGATGACTGGTTCATCGCGTTGGCCGGTGGGTTGTTGACGGCATTGTTGCCAGCCATCGCTTTACGTCGAGCCTGAAACCAGCGGCGGGGACGGGTGTGTGTTCATGTTGAGGAAAGAGGATTTTTCATAGGGATGATATGCCGTGCCGACTTTCAATTATCGCTATGCCATGTTGGCTTTAATAAGTCATGCAAAATTTTGGGGTTTAAGGATGCGACCCAAGCTTATCAGGCAAGTACAGCCAGCTTATCCGTTTTTTTCCGTCTACATAATGTCAGAATCTTTGCCATGCAGTTTCTAATGTCATTGTGTATTAGTCTCTTGGTGCCTCTTTCAGTCCATGCACAAGATAACCAAATGGACTCGACCAAAGAAAGAGAACGCCTCCAGACCCTTATTCAACAGCAATGGGATGAATACAACAAAAGGCCCAGAAAGTTATTTCTTGCTCGAAAAAACAATTTGCCTATCCTTGAAACTTATGCGGCTGAATGTTTCCGCAAAATTCAGACCATTGGGAATTTTTATTACCCACGTAAGGCAATGGGCAAGATATATGGGAGCGTTATTTTGTCTTTTGAGGTGATACCAGAAGGGGTCATCCGAAATGTCAGTATTGTGCACTCGTCAGGCCATGATGTCCTGGACAACCATGCCAAACAAACAGTTGAAGTGGCGTACGCATGTCAGCCATATCCTGCGGAATTGAAGGAACGCGCAGACATCATCATGCTAACGCGGGAATTTTCCTATACGAATAAAACGGTTGATTCAAAATCAAGTGAACCACTTCAACCCTAAAAGCCAGCGTAGGGCGCAATGACCGAAAGGCATTGCGCCGGATGTGACGAACCATTCGGCGCAATACGGCTATCGCCAATTTCGTTCTACAAGATTGACGATTGTGTCGGCCAGGGTTTCTGCGGCAGCCATGACTGCTTCTGAGAATGACCCTCCCGGCATTGCTGTGCCAATCTCGATGCCATAAAGCTCGATCGTTTCCGGCAGCGCAGCCAGTTCATTTGCCAGCCTCAGTGAATCGAACACCCCCACACCGTGACTCGACAATCCCTGCCGGTAATCCATCCACTCATCGTTTCTGAAATGCCGGATGATGCCGGGCGCGCCGCCGCCCTGCATGGCGTCGATGAGAATCACGTGGCGGGCGTTTTCCAGTAGCGGAATCAATCCAGTGCCGGGGCGGTCGAGCTTGATGAGTTCGACTTCGGGCGACAGGCGATCTTTCAATGCGTCCACGACCCGCCAGCCGACCTGGTCGTCGCCCAAGGGTGAGCCGATGCCGATGATGCGGATTTTTTTAATTGGGTTATTACTCCCCTCTCCCGTTGGAAGAGATTCGTAGGTCGGCAATACCTTGCCGACATTCGTTCGGCGGGAAGCTATTCCCGCCCTACTAGATGAGCGTTCGACATTCACCCGCAAAAAATGCGTGGCGCAGGAGATGCAGGGATCGTAGTTGCGGATGACTTTTTCGCAGTGCAGGCGTAGGGCGTCGTCTTCGCGGTCGAGACCGAAATTCAGCAGCGACAGCCGCAGGTCTTCTTCGATGCGGGCCTGGTTCTGGCTGGTGGGCGGGACGATGCGCGCGTTAAGAATGATTCCAGCCTCGTCCACTTCGTAGCGGTGCCACAGCAGTCCACGCGGCGCTTCGGTGGCCCAGTAAGCGATGCCAGCACGTGGCGTGACCGGCACATGGGGCGAATCGGGCACGGCATAGTTTTCCAGCAGCCGCGCGGCTTCCTGCAGGGCAAACAGGATTTCCACCGCGCGCGCGGCCATGCTGGTGAATACATTGCCGTTGGGAAATACCAGTCCCGTTTCGGCAATCAGCTTGCGGATGTTTTCCGGAAGCTGGCCGTGATTGAGGTTGAGCCGCGCCAGCGGGCCGACCAGGTAAGGCTGCTGGTGATAGGCGCTGAACAGTGCAGTTGAATGCGGCTGCTGGTACTCGGCGAAATGTGCGTCATATTCCTGCGAGTCGACAAGATAACCGTCGCTGGCGGCAATCTGTCCGGCCTCGATGGCGTAGTTGTTTTCGTGCTTGAGCGCGACGGAAATAAAGAGCTGATTGTCAGCCGGGATGGAAATTCCAGCCGCCCAGCGGGCGAGTTCAGTCGCTTGCAGCAACGCATCAAGCAGTTTCTGCCGCAGTGCCTCAACCTGCGCTTTAGTCGGCGCGTGATGGAACCCGCCCACTTTCAAACCGACCGGATGCACGGAACGCGCGCCGAACTGTTCCATGATTTCGTTGCCCAGGGCTTGCAGATGCAATCCGCGTCGCACAACTTCGGGATGGATGCGGGCCAGTTCGATGGCGCTGTTGCAGCCGAAGAAATCCGGCGCGGCCAGCAGGTGGATGTGCAGCGCGTGGCTTTGTATCCATTCGCCGCAGTAGAACACGCGGCGCATGTCTCGCGCCCACGGGCTGACTTCCACGCCGAAGAGTTTTTCCAGCGCCTGCACGGCGGTCATCTGGTAGGCCACCGGACAGATGCCGCAGATGCGTGCGACGATGTCGGGCACTTCGCTGAAGTGGCGGCCTTCGAGGAATTTCTCGAAAAAGCGCGGCGGCTCGAAGATGCGCAGTTTCAGTTCCTGGATGTTGCCGTCCACGATCCGGAGGTCCAGCGCGCCCTCGCCTTCCACCCGCGTGAGCACGGGGACTTTCAGAGTCAGGTTCTTGCGCAGCTCAGTCATGGCGCCCCACTTTCGATTTTTGCGCTGCTGCGTGGAAGGCCGGCGAGAAGTTGTTGACGTTTTCAAAGCGCCGGACGATGTCATCCGGCTTCAAACCCAGCCTCTTGAATTGCGCGGTCAGGGCATCGGTGTTGGCATTCTCGGCGGGGCCGTAGCAGCCATAGCAGTCTCGGCCCAGGCCGGGACACAGGGCGCCACAGCCCGCGCGCGTCACCGGCCCCATGCAGGGGATGCCACGGCTGACCATCACGCAAGGCAGGCCACGCCGTTTGCATTCTGTGCAAACCTTGTCGGCGTGGTTGCGCGGCAAAACACCCAGCAAAAAGTTGTTGATGAAACCGGCAACCTGCCGGCCGTTGACCGGGCAGCCCCACAATTCGAAATCGACCTTGATGTGCGCGGAGATCGGTGTGGACTGCGGCAGGCTGTCGATGTGTTCGGGCTGCGGATAAATCTGCGCAATCCACTGTGTTGCGTCTGCCAGGTTTCGCAGCGCCTGGATGCCTCCCGCCGTGGCGCAGGCGCCGATGGCGACGAGGACTTTGCTTTGTGCGCGAATGCGCTGGATGCGCTCCATATCTTCCGGCGTGGCGATACTGCCTTCGACCAGGGCAAGATCCACCTGTGCATCGGGATCGCAAGGCCCGGCCTCGGCGAAATGCACGAAATCCACCCGTTCTGCGAGATCGAGCAAGGCCGGACCCATGTCGAGCAAGGCGAGCTGACAGCCGTCGCAGGAGCTGAATTTGTGCACGGCAACTTTGGGTTTTGATTTGTCGGCGGCAGTCATGATCAGAAACCCCGATGGGAAATCAAATCCTTCACCTGCGGCCAGCTGTATACCGGCCCATCCTTGCAGATGAACGAACCGCCAAACTGGCAGTGGCCGCAGTGGCCGACGGCGCAGTGCATGTTGCGTTCCATGCTCAGAAACATGTTTTCTTCCAGCATGCCGTGCTCGGCAAGCATCCTGGCCGAGACCACCATCATGCCTTCGGGCCCGCACATGACGGCCATGGCCTTGTCCGGTTGCATGGGAATGCGGTCGAACAGGTCGGTCACGCGCCCGATATGCCACGGCCACAGCGGGCCGCCCTCGTCCGCCGCCACCATGACATGCGTATCCGGGTGGGTGTTCCACTGCGCGTACTGTTCGCGCCAGATCAGGTCTTCCGCTTTCTTCACGCCCTGGATGATGGTGAGGTGGCCGAAATCCGAGCGCCGCCGCAGGATGTAATGAATGACCGCCACCACTGGCGCGCAGCCCAGACCACCAGTGATGACCACCACGTCCCTGCCCTTCATTTTTTCCATGGGCCAGCCCCGACCGAACGGGCCGCGCAGGCCGATGCGATCGCCGATCTGCAGTTCGGCCAGCCTGTTCGTCACCCGGCCCACGGCGCGGATGGTGTGCCCGATATGCTGCTGGTCTTCCGGGTCGGACATGATGGAAATGGCGACTTCGCCCACGCCGGGCAGGTAGAGCATGTTGAACTGGCCGAGGCTGTGGCGGTATGCGGCCTGTGCCGCGCCCTCTTCCAGTCGAAGCTTGAGGGTAAATATCGTGGGCGATTCCTGCGTGCGTCCAACAATGACCGCGGGTTGCGGTACAAGAAAGGCCAGATTCAAAGCGCTGTTCATGCAGCCCCCTTCATCGCGGCAATTTCTTCGGTCAGGTCGATGCCTGCCGGGCACCAGGTGATGCAGCGCCCACAGCCCACGCAGCCGCTGCGCCCGTACTGGTCATGCCAGGCCGCCAGCTTGTGAACCAGCCACTGTCGGTAGCGGGTTCGGGTATCCGGCCGCACGTTGTGGCCATGGATGTAGGCATGGCCTTCGTTGAAGCAGCTGTCCCATTGCCGGACATGCCGGCTTTCACCCGTGGCGGCATCGGGTTCATCCATGTGGGCATGGCAAAAGCAAGTTGGGCAAACGGCGGTGCAGTTTCCGCACGACAGACAGCGCGTTGCAACATCATCCCAGCGAGCATGCTCCAGATTGTTCATCAGTACGGAACGCAAATCACGACTGGGCAGGCTGCGCGATTGTTTGCGTGCGGCCGCCTCGGCCTGTTCCCGGCCGGCCTGAATCTGTTCCGGCGAGGCTTCTTTCAGATCAAGTGCTGACAGCACTTCCCTGCCGGCTTCGCTACCCGCGGAAACCAGGAATCCATCGGCAAGTTCGACCAGTGACAGATCAAATCCGCTTTGTGGTGTGGGACCGTCGCCGGTGGACGCGCAGAAACAGGTTGTGGCTGGCTCGGCACACTGTACCGCCACCAGAAACAAGGACTTGCGCCGGGTTGCGTAACTGGCGTCTGAATATTTGCTTTCAAGAAAATGGGAATCCTGCAGGGCCAGCGCAGCCAGGTCGCAGGCGCGCACGCCAATAAGCGCGGTTTTTACCGGCTGGGGAGCAAGGGGTTCGAATCTCAGCACGCCCTGGTCATCTCGCCTTGTCTGCCAGAGTGATTCGTGCGGGGCAAACACAAAAGGCTTGATGGCCTGCGGGCCGCTGGTCCAGGCGAAATAACGGTTCTGTGGATCGCGTGACAACTTGAATTGCCCGGGAGTTTGTTCTGCCTGCAAACCTCTTGGCAAATTCGCTGCATTTGCAAGCTCGCGAAAAACGATGCCATCGTTTTCGACACCCGGCCCCATGCAACGATAGCCTGCGGACTGCAATGCCTTGATGAGCGCATTGAGTCTTGCAAAATCGAGGAACCGGGCCGGGCTGGAGGGAGAATTCATGCTTGTTTCGTTTCAGTTTGCCCTTTAACTATAAGCAGAAATCACTTTAACTAACAGCAGCAATCTACTTGGACTTTATGACAAAAAGGCTGTCACATTCAATCCGTTATAATGTCGGCTCAGTTTAATGAAGGAGTCACCATGCAACAGCAACTCGACATTTTCGTCGCATCCCTCACTTCATTCTGGACCCAGCTGGCGGGTTTTATTCCGCAACTTCTGGCAGCCCTGCTGCTGCTGTTTCTGGGCTGGATACTCGCAAATCTTCTTCGTACCGCCACCAGCAAGGTTCTCGATGTGCTCAAGTTCGACGAGCTTGGACAGAAAACCGGCATCGAGGCCTTCATGCGCCAGGGCAACATCCAGCTGACGCTTTCGCGCCTGATCGCGAATCTGATTTACTGGATTATCCTCCTGGTGGTTATCGTCACGGTTGCCAATAGTCTGGGGTTGACCGCCGTCTCGCATCTGTTCGAGAAGGTGGTGTTTTACCTGCCCAATATCATCGTCGCCATTCTGGTGCTGGTGTTCGGCATCCTCATCGCCCGCTTCATCAACCGGCTGGTTTTTGCCTATCTCAACAACATGGGCGTGGGCGGGGCACTGACGCTGAGCACCCTGGCGGAATACTCCGTGATCATTTTTGTGGTGTTTGTCGCGCTGGAGCAGTTGCAGATCGGCACCCATCTGCTGGTTACCGCCTTCACCATCGGCTTTGGTGCCATCGGCCTGGCGTTTGCGCTGGCCTTTGGACTGGGCGGCCGGGAATGGGCGGCGAACGTGATCAAGAAGCTGACCGAGAAATAATTGGCTCAGTTGTCCTGCCAGTAGAAATACTCCCAGGCCTGTCCGGTTGCGGAACCAAGTTTGTTTAGCAAAGTTTCGCCCGGCACGGCCTCGGATTCAAACACATTCGAGATTTCGATAAAGAAGCGCCCGAAAGCGGCCTTGTGCCGCCAGCCGAGTTTTATTGCTTCATTTGACTTACCGCAGTGAGGACAGCAAATGGCCTCACCCGGCCGGCGAGGCTTTTCATCAAGCTGAAAAGATTTCCGGCATTCTGGGCACCGTGGTTTTATGGAACGGCCTGAGCGGAATTTTGGCGAGTTGCCAGGTTCGCTGAACCGGATGACCGTGGCAGCTTCCGTTTCGCCCAGGGATATCTGTGGCGAGCAGCCCAGATAGGTCACCAGTTCCAGATAAGCCGGCCCTGTGCTGAAAATCGCAGACTGGATTTCCCGGCCGATAAGGCCGGCTTCACGCAGATGTTGTTCGAAGGTCTTGAGTGATTGCGGAACCCACTCGGGATCGCGCGCATGCAGGACAAGAAAGGCGCCTGCGGCATTGCTCAACGCCGCGACCTGCTACCAGTCCGGCTGCGTGTGGCGGGCGTGCTGCTGCCGGAGCGTGGTTTCGATGTCTTTTGCGGGACGGCGATGCCAGCCCATTTCAGCAAGCTGCGCACTTCCATCTCGTCAAGTTCATGCTTCTGGCCGCGCTTGAGTTGCGGCGGCAAGGCAACCGTACCGTAGCGCGTGCGGATGAGGCGGCTGACCTTGACACCCACGGCATCGAACAGCCTCCGGATTTCGCGGTAGCGGCCTTCCATGATGACCGCGCGCCACCAGCGATTGGCGCCCTCGCCGCCCGCTTCCACCAGGCTTTCCAGCCGGGCTTCGCCGTCTTCGAGCTCGATGCCTTGCAGCAATTGCTGCTGCATCTCCGGCGTCAGTTCGCCCAATACCCGCACGGCGTATTCGCGCTCGACTTCAAAGCGCGGATGCATCATGCGGTTGGCCAGCTCGCCGCTGGTGGTGAATATCATCAGGCCTTCGGTATTGAAGTCGAGCCGGCCGACGCTGACCCACTTGGCGC
>CAYOJA010000002.1:0-141543 GCA_964404175.1 uncultured Thiobacillus sp.
GTTCCTCGCGTTCAAGTCCGATCTGATATTCGAACATTTCCCGCTGGGAGCGCACCGAGACGTATTCGCCCGCCGCCATCGACAGGGCGCCAGCCAGCAGGCCGGCGGATCCTGTCAGCAGGATGACGCCATGATCTGTTGTTGCACCAGCGACACCCAGGATCAATGCGGCGTTGGAGACCAGCCCGTCATTGACGCCGAATACAGCAGCACGCAGTGTGTTGCCAGCGCCAGAAGTCTTGTGCCGCCCGCCGATTTCTTCCCTGTTTAAGGGCATGCGATGCGGCTGTGGCGAGGTGTAGAGCGACATGCCACGGACTTTCATCGCTGCAAGCACGGGCCGCAGGGTGCGCGGATGGACATAACGTGTGAGACCAGCCACCAGACGGGCACGCACTGTGGGGTGAAACTCGGCGGGTACGGCCTGGCCTTGTTTGGCGAGCACTTCAGCCCAGATTTCCGCCTGTGACTCGGCGGCATCGGCCAGTTCTTCAAACAGGGCTTGCCGGGGAGTGCCGGTTTCAGCTTTGGCCACGGCACGGTAGAGATAGGCCGAGCTTTTTTCCTCGGTCCAGCCTTCCAGGGCGTGATGGCTGTCAGACACGCTCAAGCCCCGAAAAGGCACGCCGGTACTGGATGGCCTCGGCAATATGGTGCGACTGGATGCGCGCATCGCCCGCGAGATCGGCCAGCGTCAGTGCCAGTTTCAGGATGCGGTGATAGGCGCGAGCGGAAAGATTGAGCCGGGTAATGGCCTGTTTGATGAGCGTAACGCCAGCCTCATCCAGTTCGCACAGCGCGTCGATTTCCTTCGGACCCAATGTGGCGTTGGGTTTGCCCTGGCGAGCGAGCTGTTTCTCACGTGCCGTGCTGACACGATCGCGAACGGCGGCGCTCGATTCCGCCGAGGCCTTGACCATCAATTCCTCCTGCGGCAAGGCAGGTACTTCAATCTGAATATCAATTCGATCCAGCAGCGGGCCGGAGATTTTTCCCCGGTAACGCGCCACCTGATCCGGCGTGCAGCGGCATTTGCCGTTGAAATGGCCGAGATACCCGCACGGACAGGGATTCATTGCGGCGATGAACTGGAATCGGGCCGGAAACTCGGCCTGACGTGCCGCGCGGGAAATGGTGATGTGCCCGGTTTCCAGCGGTTCTCGCAAGACCTCTAGAACCTTTCGATCGAACTCGGGCAGTTCGTCCAGGAACAGCACGCCGTGATGCGCCAGCGATATTTCACCCGGTCGCGGATTGCCGCCGCCGCCGACCAGAGCAACCGCCGATGCGGTGTGATGAGGCGCGCGATAAGGCCGCTGCCGCCAGGATGAAAGCTTGAATCCGCCATTGAGCGATTGCACGGCGGCCGTTGCCAGCGCTTCTTCTTCCGTCATGGCGGGCAGAATGCCCGGAAAGCACGAAGCCATCAGCGACTTGCCCGTGCCTGGCGGGCCGGACATCAGCACCGAATGCGCGCCAGCGGCGGCCACTTCCAGCGCTCGTTTGGCGCTTGCCTGGCCCTTCACATCCGCGAAGTCGGCATAAACGGGTTGACCAGTTTGGCTGTCTGGCAGGGGCCGCGACAATTTCTCCTGCCCAACCAGATGCGCGCAGACCTGGGCAAGCGATTTCGCGGCCAGCACGTCGGCGTTTTCCACCAGGGCGGCTTCGCGCGCTGAAAGCTCGGGCAGAACCAGCGTACGGCCGCTGTTTCTTGTAGCTAGGGTCATGGCCAGTGAACCGCGAATGGGGCGAAGCTCGCCGGTCAGCGCCAGCTCGCCGGCGTACTCATATTGATTCAGCGTATCGGCGGGCAGTTGCCCGGATGCGGCCAGAATGGCGAGGGCAATGGGTAAATCAAAGCGCCCTGATTCCTTGGGCAGATCGGCAGGCGCGAGGTTGACGGTGATGCGCCGAGCGGGGAATTCATAACCGGTATTCTGTATCGCCGCGCGCACCCGGTCGCGCGCTTCCTTGACTTCGGTTTCCGGCAAGCCCACCAGCGTGAACGATGGCAGACCATTGGCCAGATGCGCCTCGACATGGACGACCGGTGCATTCAGGCCATCCAGCGCCCGGCTAATGAGAACAGTGACAGCCAATTAGTCTTGAGCAGACTGGTTGCGGGATTCCAGTTCCTTCAAACGCGCTTCAAGCTGAGTAAGTTTTTCCCGAGTACGCGCCAGCACCTGGGCCTGCACATCAAATTCCTCGCGCGTGACCAGATCCAGTTTGGAAAGCCAGCCGGTCAATCCGGCTTTGAGATTCTGCTCCAGATCACGCGCGGGTGATTGGCGAAACACTTCACCAAGTTTGTTGGCGATGTCATCCAGAAAAGGTGTCGCGGGTTTCATGGGTTGCTCCAATAAGTTCGAGCAAGTTTAACAAAGCCCGAGCAGTTTTCCTCTGATGGGCACTCCGCACTTTCACGGTGCGCCTGGGTTTGTGGGTGGCCCCATATAAGTGCATTGCGGGGGATTTTTTTAAGATAAACCGTTTCAACTGATTGATTATTAAAGATTAACTGACTTGGCATGCCATGTGCTGTAACGCTTGTGCAATGTTGCATTCTCTCTAATAAAGGATTAACCCATGAAAAAACTTTCTCTGTTGTTGGCGATGACTTTGGGAGCGCCGATGGTGGTAGTGGCGGCTGAAGAAAGCCCCCACACTCTCACTGCTAACGTAGGCCTGTATAGCAACTATGTTTTCCGCGGCATTTCCCAGACCGGGGGTGATCCAGCCATTCAGGGTGGGTTCGACTATGCGCATAAAAGCGGTTTTTACCTGGGTACCTGGGCTTCCAATGTGGGCTGGATTGAGGATTACCAGGGATATAACTCGGGTAATCTGGAAATCGATCTTTATGGCGGCTATCGCAACAGCATTGGCGATACTGGAATTGGCTATGACGTTGGTGCAATCAAGTACTTTTATCCTGGCAGCAAGCCCGCTGGTTTGACCGAAGCTGATACAGCCGAACTTTATGCAGCGCTGAGCTGGAAATGGTTCACCGTGAAGTACTCCTATGCTCTCAGCGATGCGGTCTTTGGTTTTGGCAAACCCACCGGTGCCTTCGATGCGGATGGATCGAGCTACTTGGACATTTCCGCGAGCCTTCCCATTGGAGAGACCGGCCTGACCGTAGGCGCTCATTGGGGAACCTTCGAATTTGAAAATTACGGCGCTCAGGATTACGACGACTGGAAAGTAAGTTTGACCTATGACATGGGCAAACTCTCCAATACTTTTTCCGGCATGACGCTGGGGGTGGCGTACAGCGATACCGATACCGCTAGTGGAACTGGTGCGCCGTTCTCGGCACCTTGGACAGATGGTAACGGCCAGGATCTGGGTGAGGGTGCCACCACTGTGTGGATTTCCAAAGCGTTCTAACACATAGGTAGCACGGGCGGCATTCGCTGCCCGCTTTTCAAAATACCGGAGGCAACATGAAATTTGTTACGGCAATCATCAAGCCCTTCAAACTCGATGAAGTGCGTGAAGCCTTGTCCGCCATGGGCGTGTCGGGCTTGACCGTCACCGAGGTGAAGGGTTTCGGGCGGCAGAAGGGCCACACCGAACTCTACAGGGGGGCAGAGTACGTTGTGGACTTTCTGCCCAAGATCAAACTTGAAATCGGCATTCAGGACGATCTGCTGGATCGGGCCATCGAAGCCATTTCCAAGGCGGCAGGCACGGGCAAGATCGGCGACGGCAAGATTTTCGTCTTCGATCTTGAACAGGTCGTTCGCATCCGCACCGGCGAGTCCGGTCCGGAAGCGCTGTAAGGGGGAACGAAAATGAACAAATGGTTAGCAAGTTTGGGTTTGATCCTGTCGCTGGGCCTCGCAGCGCCGGTATGGGCTGAAGAACCAGCCGCCGCACCGGTTGCCGAAGCCGCTGCCGAGCAAGCCGCTGCACCCGTGGCGGAAGCTGCGCCGGTTGAGGCTGCTGCACCTGCTGCAGAAGCTGCCGCGCCTGCGGAAGCCGAGGCGGCATCGGCTGCACCTCCCGCGCCAAACAAGGGTGATACCGCCTGGATGCTGGTGGCGACCATACTGGTCATCATGATGTCGATTCCGGGTTTGGCGCTGTTCTACGGTGGCCTGGTACGCAGCAAGAACATGCTGTCGGTGCTGATGCAGGTGTTCTCGATCTTTGCGCTGATCACGGTATTGTGGGCGGTGTACGGCTATTCGCTCGCCTTCACTCAGGGTAACGCGTTCTTCGGCGGATTTGACCGCTTCCTGCTTTCGGGCATCTTCGATCCCAAGACAGGTGCTGTCGCCAATGCCGCGACGTTCAGCAAGGGTGTGTACATTCCCGAGTTCGTGTTTGTCGCCTTTCAGGCAACCTTTGCCGCGATTACCGTTGCGCTGGTGGTGGGCGCTTTCGCTGAAAGGATGAAGTTCTCGGCCGTACTGCTGTTCTCCGCACTGTGGTTCACCTTCGCCTACGTGCCGATGGCGCACATGGTGTGGTTCTGGCCTGGCCCGGATGCGTTTACCGATGCCTCCGCAGCTGAAGCCGCAGTGGCAGCCTCGGGCTTCCTGTTCCAGAAAGGTGCGCTCGATTTCGCCGGCGGCACGGTGGTTCACATCAACGCTGCAGTGGCGGGTCTGGTGGGTGCTTTCGTGGTCGGCAAGCGCATCGGTTACGGCAAGGAAGCCCTGACGCCTCACAGCCTCACCATGACCATGATCGGTGCTTCGCTGCTGTGGGTGGGCTGGTTCGGCTTTAACGCGGGTTCCGCACTGGAAGCAGGTGGCACGGCTGCACTGGCGTTCGTCAATACGCTGAATGCCACGGCTGCCGCGGCACTGACCTGGACCCTGGCTGAGTGGGCGCTCAAGGGCAAGCCATCCATGCTGGGTGCGGTTTCTGGCGCGGTGGCGGGCCTGGTCGCGATTACCCCGGCCTGCGGCTGGGTGGGCGTGGGCGGTGCCCTGGTGATCGGCGCGATTGCCGGCGTGGTTTGTCTGTGGGGCGTGACCGGTCTGAAGAAGATGCTGGGCGCGGACGATGCGCTGGACGTGTTCGGCATCCATGGCATCGGCGGCATTCTTGGCGCGTTGCTAACGGGCGTCTTCAACACCTGGAGCATGGGCGGCACCGGCATCATCGACTACGTCAACAACACCATCGTCGATACTTCCATCGGCTCTCAGGTGTGGATCCAGGCGCAAGCGGTCGGTACGGCCATCATCTGGTCAGGTGTCGTAGCCTTCATTTGCTACAAGCTGGTCGATCTCACCATCGGTCTGCGCGTGCCGGAAGAAGAGGAACGCGAAGGCCTGGATACAACCCAGCATGGCGAACGAGCCTATACCATGTAAATTTGCCAAAACTGCTTCAAGGGCGCCTGCTGGCGCCCTTTTTTATTGTCCCCTGCCCGTGTTTTCGTTACGCTTGCGGTCAGGAGAGAAAACAACAGCAATGAAATTCACGCCACAACAATTCCGAGACTGGAAAAACAAGCGCATCACCCTGCTGGGCATGTCAGGCGTGGGCAAGACGCACATTTCGAGCATGCTGCGCGGCCATGACTGGTTTCATTTTTCCGGCGATTACCGCATCGGCACCCGCTATCTGGATGAACCGATTCTGGACCTCATCAAGCAGCAGGCGATGCAGGTGCCGTTTTTGCGCGATCTGTTGCGTAACGACTGGATCGATATCAGCAACAATATCAAGATTCACGATCTGGGGCCGGTGCTGACTTTCGTTGGCAAGCTGGGTGGCCCGGAGTGGGGCGGGTTGTCGCTTGAGGAGTTCACGCGCCGTCAGGCGGCCTACCGCGAGGCAGAAATCGCCGCCATGCGCGACGTGCCGGAATTCATCCGCAAGGGTCAGGAAATCTACGGTTATCCGCATTTTGTCAACGACGTGGGTGGCAGCCTGTGCGAACTGGATGAGCCGGGCGTGATCGAACTGCTGGCGGAACATACGTTGATTCTGTATATCCAGACCACCACGCGCGAGGAAGAGGATACCTTGATCCGACGCGCGCAAAGCGATCCCAAGCCGCTGTATTACCGGCCTGAGTTCTTGCAGGAACATCTCCCGGTGTACATGAAGGAGAGGGGAATCGATTTTGTCGCGCAGATCGAGCCCAATGACTTTACCCGCTGGGTGTTTCCGCGCCTGTTCCATTCGCGCATCCCGCGCTACGAGGCGATTGCCGGGCCTCATGGCTATACCGTCACTTCGCAGGAAGTGGCGCAAGTGAAAAACGAGCAGGATTTTCTGGCGCTGGTGGAATCCGCGATTACACGGAAAGGAACGGTGTAATGCCGCTGGTCGCGCATAACGAACTGCCCAGTTTCGCCCGCCTGAGGGAGGAAGGCGTGACCGTGCTCGCACGTGAGCGCGCCGCGCACCAGGAAATCCGCGAACTGCATGTCGGGTTGCTGAACATGATGCCCGATGCCGCGCTGGAAGCGACCGAGCGCCAGTTTTTCCGGCTGGTGGGCGAGAGCAATCCCATCGCGCAGTTTTATGTTCACCCGTTCACCATTCCTGCGTTGCCACGCGGCGAGGCTGGACAGGCGCATATCGACAAGTACTACGAAAGCTTCGAGCAGATCCGCGAGCAGGGACTGGATGCGCTGATCATCACCGGCGCCAATGTCACGCATGCCGATCTTTCCGAGGAGCCGTTCTGGAATCCGCTGATCAAGGTCATCGACTGGGCGTGGGACAACGTGACATCCACCCTGTGCTCATGTCTGGCCACGCATGCCGTGCTGCAGTTTCGATACGGCCAGAAGCGAGTCAGGCAGCCCAAAAAAGTCTGGGGGGTGTTTGAACACCGCGTGACTGACAAACATCATCCTCTGGTGAGCGACGTCAATACGCGCTTCGATGTGCCGCACTCGCGCTGGAATGACGTTTCCCGCGCGCAATTCGAAGCGGCGGGCTTGCACGTGCTGGCGGAAAGCGAAACGGCAGGCGTTCATCTCGCCGTGTCTAAAGACGGTCTGCGCACGGTGTTTTTCCAGGGACATCCGGAATACGACACGGTGTCGCTGTTGAAGGAATTCAAGCGCGACCAGCTTCTGGCGGCACAGGGAAAACTGCCGCAGTATCCGCCCTTTCCCGAGGGCTATTTCGGTACGTTTGCACAGGCTGTTCTGCACGAACATGAAATGAGATTGCGTGGCGGCACGGCGGGTGCGTATCCAGAGTCAGTACTGCTGCCGCAGCTTGACAACACCTGGCACGACACGGCGGAAGCCGTGGTCGGCAACTGGATCGGCTGCGTGTATCAGGTCACGCACAATGAACGCAAACGCCCCTTCATGGAAGGCGTGAATCCAGACGATCCGCTCGGCTTGTATGGCCATGGCTGATCCCGCGCTGGAGGTGGTGAAACAGGAAGGGCAAACCATTCTGCGCCTGTCGGGACAATGGACGCTCGCCCATTTGCCGTCAGCGCCGTCATTGCCGCCACTGCCGGAAGGCCCATTGATGATTGATGGCGCCGATTTGGCGGGCATGGATACCAGCGGCGCGCATCGCCTGATTTCCCGGATTGTCCAGTCCGGCGCAAGCCTGGAAAGCATTCAGACGCGGCGCTTGCCTCCGGGCATGGCGCAGGTCTGGCAGCTGGTGATGGATCATTTTCATCTGGCAGAAGGAGTCCGGACTGAAAAACCGCAGGGCCTGCTTTATCAGATTGGTTTGGGCGCCGCGGAGGGCTTGCAGCATCTTGTCGGCGTCACCAGCTTCATTGGCAGGGTATTTACCGAGTGGCTGGGGCTTTTCAGGCGCCCCGGCGCGTTCAGGTTCAAGGAATTCACCGCGCAGATGGAGGTGGTATTTGTCTATGCCATTCCCATCACCATTGCCATGATTTTCCTGCTGGGCATTGTGTTCGCCTATCTCCTGGGCGTGCAGGCGCAGAAATTTGGCGCCAACATTTTTGTGGTGGATGGCGTATCCGCCGCGGTTCTGCGCGAGATATCGCCCGTCATTGCCGCCATTCTCGTTGCGGGCCGATCCGGCGCGGCGATGACGGCGCAACTGGGCACCATGAAAGTCAACGAGGAAATCGATGCCTTGTCCGTGCTGGGCCTGTCGCCATATGGGGTGCTGGTGTTGCCGCGCATACTTGCCCTGTTGCTGGCGATGCCCCTGCTGGTTTTTCTGGGCGATGTGGCCGGGTTGCTGGGCGGCATGCTGGTTGCGAAAACCCAGCTTGGCATTGAGTTTTCGCAGTTCTGGGACCGGCTGGACAGCGTGCTGAAAATGCAAACCCTGCTCCTGGGTTTGCTGAAAGCTCCGGTGTTTGCGGTATTCATCGGCCTGATTGCCTGCCGCATGGGGCTGTCCGTATCTCGCGATGCCCGCAGTGTTGGTGCCAATACCACCTCAACCGTGGTGCAAAGCATTGTTGCGATCATTGTGCTCAATGCCATTTTTGCCGTGGTGTTCGCGGACGTGCCGATTTGATGGAATTGACTGCCATGGGCAAAGCCATCATCGAAGTCAACCACATTGTCACCCGGCTGGCGGGCGCAACGATTCATGACGATATCAGCCTGAGCGTTGAACAGGGCAAGGTGACGGCGCTGATCGGTGGCAGCGGCACCGGTAAATCCGTGCTGCTCAAGGAAATCATCGGCCTGCTGAGGCCGCAGGCAGGAACGATACATTTGTTTGGCGAGGATGTCTGGGGCGTGGATGAAACCCGGCTGATGGCTTTACGCCGCCGGTTCGGGGTACTGTTTCAGGACGGCGCACTGTTTTCATCACTGACGGTGGAGCAGAACGTGGCGCTGCCGCTGCGGGAGCACACCCGGCTTGCCCCGGCAGAATGTCTTGAGCTGGCAAGGCTTAAAATAACCATGGCGGGATTGCCCGCCTCCGCGTGCGGCAAGATGCCCAGCGAACTTTCCGGCGGGATGCGCAAGCGCGCTGCGCTGGCAAGGGCGCTTGTACTGGATCCGGAACTGCTGTTTCTGGATGAGCCGACTTCGGGGCTGGATCCGATTTCGGCCCGTGCCTTCGACCGCCTCATCAGGCTGTTGACCGACAGTCTGGGGCTGACGGTCTTTCTGGTTACGCATGACTTGGATACACTGCTCTCCATGGTTGATCGCATTATTGTTCTGGCGCACGGAAAAGTTCTCGGTCAGGGCACGGTGGAAGATTTGAGGAAAATCGATGACCCGTGGCTGCGGGATTATTTTTCAGCGCGTTATGCAGAGGAGCATGCCTGATGGAAGCCAATGCCCGCTATACCCTGGTAGGCACAATGGTGCTGGCGGTCGCGGCATTGCTGGTGCTGGGAATGTTCTGGATTGCCGGCAAGGCGGACGATATCGCTTACAGGCACTACGCAATTTATTTCAGCAATCAGTCCATGGACGGACTGGATGTCGACAGCGCGGTGAAAATGCGCGGCATCAAGGTGGGTTCGGTCAGCAAATACGAATTTGTTTCTCGCCCTACTGAAGCCGTTCAGGTTGTGATCAGGGTTGATGAAAACACGCCCGTGCGCCAGGGTGCGCAGGCTTATGTCAAACGCAATGTGGTAACCGGCCTGGCCACCATAGAAATCAGCAATCCTCAAGGTGAGGCGGCATTGCTCGAGGAACCGCCAAAGGGAGAACGGTATCCAGTCATTGCAGAGGGCAGTTCTGATCTCGATAAAGTGGCCATCGCGGTATCGCAGATGGCGGAAAACGGCGCGCAGGTCCTGGAAAAGATGAACACGCTTTTGTCCGATGAAAATCAGGAACGCATTTCCACCACGCTGGCCAATCTGAAGGAACTGTCCGACCACCTTGCCAGCAACAAGCAGACACTGGAGCAGGCCGTGCAGGGACTGAAAGATGCCTCCGACGAATTCCGCTTCGCGGGGGCCAGCATTGCGCAGGCCGCGACGCGCGCCGAATCCAGCATTCAGGGCGTGGGGCAAAACGCGCAAACAGCGCTGAAGGAAGCCGCGGTGGCCATGGAGAGCCTGCGCAAGGAAACAATCGCCATTTCCGGGAAGCTGCAGGCATTGTCTGACACGGGATCGCTCGAGTTGACCGCCATGAGCCGTGATGTGCGTACCGGGGCCGATGCGATCACCAATGCAGGCCAGAAACTTTCCAATCCCAAGGCGCTGCTGCTTGGCCCGGGCAAACAGCAACTGGGTCCAGGAGAAAAACGATGATCAGATATGGCGGCTTCGCGGCCATTGGAGCTTTGTTGTTGTCTGGCTGCGTCAATCTGGATTTGCCAGGCGTCAACAGCAACACGCCGGTTGTTTATTATGTGCTGGAGGATGCCGGACGCACCGTACCCGCCACCACGCCCTCGCCCAAAACACTGGTTCTGGTCGATACCCAGACCGGTGCTTTTTACGACAACGACGGCATGGCGTTCAGCAACAAGACGGGTACGCGAGGCTACTATCAATTTGCACGCTGGACGGAACGGCCGGGCAAGCGTTTCACGGATTTACTGATTGAGCGGCTGGAACAGGAAAAACCGTTCGCTACCATTGCACAGACGGGTACCAATGTTCATGGCGACTGGCTTCTGACAACGGATATCGTCGAGCTGTATCACGATGCAGTGAAGCAACCCGGAATGGTAAAAATGGTGTTGCGCGCGGAAGTGGCCGATCTGGAATCGCGCAAGCTTGTGTCACGGAAACTTATCACGCAAATCATTCCGGCATCCAGTTACGAGGCTGAAGGTGCGTATCAGGCCTTCAATCGGGCAATGACGGCAACGCTCAATGAATTAACCGACTGGCTGAAAACGCTTTCCCCAAAAAATTGATCGTCTATATTGGAAACTCGATAACAAACCAAACAAGGAGACATCATGATTCGCTGGTTAGCCCTGCTTGCAGTTGCTTTTGTGCCCGCGGTCCAGGCCGAACAGTCCCAGAAATTTGGCGCGCTTGAAGTTCACTACAATGCCATGCTTGCCAGCGATCTGTTGCCCGATGTCGCCAAGGCCTACAAAATTGATCGCAGCAAGACGCGGGGCATCGTGACTATTTCCGTTTTGAAGAAAAACGCCATGGGTGTCGCGCAACCCATCCCCGCCAAACTGACCGCTTATCTGGTCAACCTGAACAACCAGCTGGGCAACATCGACATGCGCGAAATCAGGGAAGGCACGGCCATCTATTATTTGGGCGAATTCCGCGTGGCACCGCCAGACACGCTCAAATTCACCGTGTCAGTAGAAGCCAATGGCGAGCCTAAGCACGAAGTCTCGTTCAGCCAGAAGTTTTACAAGTAAGCAGGCAGGGGAACGTACGGGTTAGCCCGCTTGATAAAGCGGGGCGGCGCGAAGCACCGGGGGATTCACAGAAAAAGACGAATCAGTCCCCACACACCGAATCCCGCCACCATCACTCCCGCCGCCTTGCGCACCGAGGGTTGCTGCAATAAAGGTTGAAGGCGGTTGGCGAATAGCGCCATGCCCAGAAGATTGGGCAGGGTGCCCAGTCCAAAGGACAGCATGAGCGCGGCGCCAGACGTAGCGCTGCCCGCCGCCAATGCTGCCACCAGAATGGAGTACACCAGTCCGCACGGTAGCCAGCCCCAGAAGAAACCCGCCACCAGCGCACCAGGCAGGCTTTTCACCGGCAACAGTTTTTTGAACAGCGGCTGCAAACGTGACCACAACGCACCGCCTGCTTTCTCGAATATCAGTACCCACTGATTCCATCCTGCCAAATAAAGTCCCAGCAGGATCATTACGCCCTGTGCCAGCACATACAACGAGATTTGCAGCGGACGGATTTCGAGCAGGTTGATCGATGCGCCCAGCGCGCCTGCCAAAGCGCCAAATAGCGTGTAGGAAACGATGCGCCCGAGGTTGTAGCCCATGTGCAGCCGGAACGGCGGTGCCGTGCCGTCCGCGCGGAAGGAGAATGCCGCGACCAGGCCGCCGCACATGCCGACGCAATGCACGCCGCCGAGCAGCCCGGCGAGCAGGGCGGAAAGCAGGGAAAACTCGATCATGTGTTTTTCTGATTCCTTGAAGCCAGCCACACCAGAATGAATACTGGCACACCGATCAGCGCGGTGCCGCTGAAGAAATTCTCCCAGCCATGGGCATCGACAAACTCGCCGGAGAAACCAGCGATGAACTTGGGCAGGAGCAGCATCACCGAAGTGAACAGCGCATATTGCGTGGCGGAGTAGGCCTGGTTCACCAGGCTGGATAGATAGGCCACGAATGCGCTCGATGCGATGCCCGCGGAAAGATTGTCCGCCGACACCGTGAACACTAGCGCACCCACATCGTGCCCGCGCCCGGCCAGCCACACGAACAGTAGATTGGTTGCCGCAGACAGCACTGCCCCCAGCATCAGCGTGCGCATGACGCCGATGCGCACTGTCAGCAGGCCACCCAGCGCCGCGCCTGCAATGGTCATGATGACGCCATAGACTTTCGAAACGGTGGCGACCTCGTCCTTGGTGAAACCCATTTCCTGATAGAAGGGGTTGCTCATCACGCCCATCACCACATCCGATATCCGGTACACGGCGATCAGGGAAAGAATCAACAGCGCCTGCCAGCCAAAACGCTGGAAGAAATCGACGAAAGGCTGCACGAAACTGGTCGCCAGCCAGTGTGCGAAGCCCTGCTCCGTGATGCGCGGCGGGGGCGCGGATTGCGCCGGCTCACGAATGATTAGCGTGGTGACGATGCCGACGATCATCAGTGCTGCCATCGCTGTGTAGGCCACCTGCCAGGGGCGGAAATCGTAGCTGGCTTCGCTCGGATCAACGCTTGCTGCGATCCACAGCGCGCCTGCGCCGGCGGTGATCATGGCGATGCGATAACCCGCCTGATAGGTCGCCGCCATCGCACCCTGCTTCTCGGTTTCCACCGCCTCGATGCGATAGGCGTCCAGCGCGATGTCCTGCGTGGCTGAGGCAAAGGCCACGGCCAACGCAAAGAAAACGGTGTGTGCGAGATTGACTACGGGGTCCGTATTTGCCATGCCCAGCAACGCCAGCGCAATGCAGATTTGCGACAGCAGCAGCCACGCCCGCCGCCGGCCAAGCGCCTTGGTGAGCAGCGGCAGATTCAGCCGGTCCACCAGCGGCGACCACAGAAACTTGAAGCCATACGCCAGCCCCACCCAGGACAGATGCCCGATCGTCGCCCGCGCGATGCCCGCCTCCGACAGCCAGAACGACAGCGTGCCCAGCACCAGCAGCAGGGGCAAGCCAGCCGAAAAGCCCAGAAACAGCATGCCGATCACACGGGGGTGGGCGTAGACCTTGAAGGCGGCAAGCCAGGGATGGTTCGATGTCATAAGGTGTAGTCGTAATCCACGATCAGCGGTGCATGGTCGGAGAAGCGCTGGTCCTTGTATACGCTGGCGGAGGTAGCCTTGGCGGCGATGCCGGGGGTGGCGATCTGGTAATCGATGCGCCATCCGACGTTTTTTGCCCAAGCCTGGCCGCGGTTGCTCCACCAGGTGTAGGCCTCGCCGGTGTGCTCCGGATACAGCGTGCGGTAGACGTCGACCCAGCCGAGTTCGTCGAACAGCCGCGTCATCCAGGCGCGCTCTTCGGGCAGGAAGCCGGAGTTCTTCTGGTTGGATTTCCAGTTCTTGAGGTCGATTTCGCGGTGGGCGATGTTCCAGTCGCCGCAGAGGATGATCTCGCGCCCCGACTTCATCAGCTTTTCCAGGTGCGGGAAGAAGGCATCCAGGAAACGGAACTTGGCCTGCTGGCGCTCCTCGGAACTGGAACCAGAGGGTTGGTAAAGCGAGATGACGGCAAGTTTCCCGCCGCCTGGATTATCGTAGCCGGTCTCCAGATAACGGCCCTCGGCGTCGAATTCGGGCACGCCCAAGCCTTCGATTATGGTTTGTGGCGGCTTGCGGGTGTAAACGCCAACACCGCTGTAGCCCTTTTTTTCCGCGTGGTGGAAGGCACCGGAAAGCCCGTCGCAGGCGATGAATTCGGGCCGAAGATCAGCGGCCTGGGCCTTGAGCTCCTGCACGCAGACAATGTCGGCCTTCTGGGCGGGCAGCCAGTCAAAAAAGCCTTTGCTTGCGGCGGAGCGGATACCATTCAAATTGGCCGATATAATTCTCACTGGTGTGTATTCAAGAATTGTAAATAATGTCCGATTACAAGTCCGCGTTCCTGAAGTTCGCGATTGAGTCGAAAGTGCTGTGTTTTGGCGAATTCAAGACCAAGGCGGGACGGCTGTCCCCGTATTTTTTCAATGCAGGCCTTTTCAATGACGGGGAAAAGCTGAAGCGGCTGGGCGAATTTTACGCCAAAGCCATTGTCGATTCCGGAATTGAATTTGAAGTGTTGTTCGGTCCCGCCTACAAGGGGATTCCGCTGGCGGCCAGCATTGCCATCGCTCTGGCCGGGATGGGACGCAACGTGCCTTTTGCGTTCAATCGCAAGGAAGCCAAGGATCACGGCGAAGGCGGATCGGTGGTGGGCGCGGAACTGAAAGGCAGCGTGCTGATCGTAGATGATGTGATTTCCGCCGGCACCTCGGTGCGGGAATCGGTAGAATTGATCAAATCGAATGGCGCGATCCCGGCGGGGGTGGTGATTGCGCTGGACCGGATGGAACGCGGGCAGGGCGAGAAATCCGCGGTGCAGGAAGTTCGGGATAAGTATGGACTGCCTGTGGTGGCGGTCGCCACGCTGGAAGATTTGATCGGCTATTTGAAAATGGATATGGAATGGGGCAAACGTTTGGAGGCGGTGTCACACTATCGTGAGCAATACGGCGTTTAATTTTCTGCTGGCTGTTCTGCTTGCGACAGCGCTGCCCGCGCACGCCAAGTTGTACAAGTGGGTGGATGAAAACGGCCGGGTCTCATACACCGACACGCCGCCGCCCCAGACATCCAGGCATGCGGTGACCGAGATGGGCAAGACCGGCCAGGCCATGAAGCGCACCGAGTCGGTCGAGGAACGCCGCGCCCGCGAGGCGGAAGAACGGAAACTTGCCGAGCAGAAAAAAATAGCCGAGGAACAGGCGCGCAAGGATAGAGCCCTTCTGGGAACCTACACCAGGGAATCCGAAATCGATCTGGCGCGGGATCGCGCGCTGGAACACCATCGTCTGGCAATTGTTGGGGCTCAAACCCGGTTAAAACAGTTGTCGGTCAAGGCCAAGGAAGTCCTGGAAAAGATTCAGACCATAACCAAACGGGGCCGGCCGGTTCCGCCCTACCTGCAAAATCAGCTAAGCGCCACCCAGAAGGAAGCGGAGGACTTGAAGAAAATCATCCGCTTTAATCAGGATGCGCTGGTCACTGTCCGGGCCAGGTATGAAGCGGACAAGGCACGCTATCACGAACTGACCACCAAAAACTAACCGTTTTCCTGACGGCGCCAGGCCTGTCTTTCAAGCGCCCAGCTTCTTTTTCAAAATCTCGTTTACCTGTGCCGGATTGGCTTTGCCCTTGCTGGCTTTCATGACCTGACCCACCAGCGCGTTGAAGGCCTTTTCCTTGCCGGCGCGAAACTCCTCGACGGATTTCTGGTTCGCGGCCAGTACTTCATCGACGATTCTTTCGATCTCGCCGAAGTCGGAAACCTGTTTCAACCCCCTGATTTCGATGATGTCGTCGACTTCGCCTTCGCCATTCCAGAGCGCTTCAAAGACCTGCTTGGCCAGTTTGCCGGACAGTGTGCCATCCTGAATGCGTGAAATGAGTTGTGCGAGCCGCGCTGAGGAAACGGGGCTTTGCAAGATATCGAGTTCGGCCCGATTCAGGGCGCCTGACAATTCGCCCATGATCCAGTTTGCAGCAAGCTTGGGCTGCCCCGATTTTTTGGCCGCGGCTTCAAAATAATCCGAAAGCGCGCGGGAGCCGGTCAGTATTCCCGCGTCATAGGCAGACAGTCCGTATTCCTGCTGGAATCGGGCCTGCATGGCTTCGGGCAGTTCCGGCATGGCAGCGCGGATGGATTCAATCCAGTCTTCATCAAGGCGAACCGGCAGCAGGTCGGGATCGGGGAAGTAGCGGTAATCGTGCGCATCTTCCTTGCTGCGCATCATGCGTGTCTCGCCCGTATCCGGATCAAACAGTACCGTGGCCTGATGGATTTTGTGACCGTCCTCGATTTGCTCGATCTGCCAGCGCACTTCGTAATCAATGGCCTGTTGCAGAAAGCGGAAGGAGTTGAGGTTCTTGATTTCACGCCGGGTGCCATATTCCGTTTGTCCAAACGGGCGCACCGAGACATTGGCGTCCACACGGAAGCTGCCTTCCTGCATGTTGCCGTCGCAGATGCCGATCCAGGTCACCAGGTTGTGCAGCGCGCGGGCATAGGCCACGGCTTCAGCGGAGGAGCGCATGTCCGGTTCGGAAACAATTTCCAAAAGCGGTGTGCCGGCGCGGTTCAAATCGATGCCGGTCATGCCGTGGAAATCTTCGTGGAGGGATTTGCCCGCATCTTCTTCCATGTGGGCACGGGTGATGCGAATGGTTTTTTCCTCACCGTCGACGCTAATTTTCAGCGAGCCGAATTCGACGATGGGCCTGGCCAGCTGGCTGATCTGATAGCCCTTGGGCAGGTCGGGATAAAAATAATTCTTGCGATCGAATACGTTGACCCGGTTGATGGTCGCGCCAACCGCCAGGCCGAATTTGATTGCGCGCTCCACCGCGCCCTTGTTCAACACTGGCAGTACGCCGGGCAGGGCAATGTCCACTGCGCTGGCCTGGGTGTTGGGCTCGGCGCCAAAAGCCGTACTGCTGCCGGAGAAAACCTTGGATTGCGTGGTGAGTTGGGTGTGCACTTCCAGCCCGATGACGGTTTCCCACTTCATTTCAAGCCCTCCGGCATTTTCTGGTGCCAGTCCGTCTTCAACTGATACTGGTGCGCGACGTTCAACAATTTCGCCTCGGAGAACAGATCGCCGATGAGCTGCAGGCCGATGGGCAGCCCCTTGTCCGAGAAACCGCAGGGAATGGACATGCCTGGCAGTCCGGCAAGATTGACGGCGATGGTGTAAATGTCGGACAGATACATGGCAACCGGATCGCTGGCCTTTTCGCCAAAATTGAAGGCGGGTGTGGGTGCGGTGGGGCCGAGAATCACGTCGCATTGCCTGAATGCGTCGGCGAAATCCTGGGCGATGAGGCGGCGAATTTTTTGCGCCTGCAAATAATAGGCGTCGTAATAACCATGCGACAGCACGTAGGTGCCGATCATGATGCGGCGCTTGACCTCGGCGCCGAAGCCCTCCGCGCGGGTCTTCTCGTACATGTCGAGCAGGTCTTTGTAGTCGCTCGTTCTGTGCCCATAACGCACACCATCAAAGCGCGACAGGTTGGACGAGGCTTCGGCAGGGGCGAGGACGTAATAGACAGGAACGGAAAGCCCCATGTTGGGTAGAGAAACTTCGACCATGGTTGCGCCGAACTTTTTGTATTCGGCAATCGCTGCGTCGATTTTTTGTGCGACCTCGGCAGACAAGCCTTCAGCGAAGAATTCTTTTGGCAGGCCGATTTTCAGCCCGGTCAGAGGTTTGTCCAGGTCGCGAATGTAGTCTTCCTTGTCGCGTTCCAGGCTGGTGGAGTCGCGCTCGTCAAACCCGGCCATCACGTTCATGAGCAGTGCACAGTCTTCCGCCGAGGGTGCCATGGGGCCAGCCTGATCAAGGCTGGAAGCGAAGGCGATCATGCCGTAGCGCGAGCAGATGCCATAAGTCGGTTTGAGGCCGGAAATGCCGCACAGCGATGCGGGCTGACGAATGGAACCGCCGGTGTCGGTGCCGGTGGCGGCGGGAGCCAGCCGCGCGGCGACAGCGGCCGCAGAACCGCCGGATGAACCGCCGGGCACGGCGGCCACATCCCACGGATTTTTTACCGAGCCAAAAAAACTGGTTTCGTTGGATGAGCCCATGGCGAACTCGTCCATGTTGGTCTTGCCCAGACTGACCATGCCGGTCTGCTTGAATTTGCTGATGACGGTGGCATCGTAGGGTGCGGTGAAATTGGACAGCATTTTCGAACCGCAAGTAGTGAGCCAGCCATCCGTGCAGAAAATGTCCTTGTGCGCGATAGGCACGCCAAGCAGAGTGCCTGATTCACCCGCTGCGCGCCGGGCATCGGCTGATCGGGCCTCGGTCAGGGTTTTCTCACGGTCAACCGTGATGAAGGCATTGAAACGCGGATTCAGCGCCTCGATGCGATCGAGGTATTGCGTCGCCAGTTCGACTGCGGATATTTTCTTGTCCGCCAGCAACGCGGCAAGGGCTTTCAGTGAGGAGTTGATCATCTTGATTGTTTGAATGGAATTGAAATTGCCGGGCGCGTTTTCACGCCTCACATTTCACGATTCACTCGATTACCTTGGGCACCAGATACAGCCCGTTTTCAACGGCAGGCGCAATCTTCTGGAACTTGTTTCGCTGATCGGACTCCGTGACTTTGTCTTCCCGCAGGCGCTGGGCTACATCCAGTGCATGCGACATGGGCTCGATACCTTGTGTGTTGATAGCCTGCATCTGTTCAATCAGGCCAAAAATGCTGTTCAGTTGTGTTTGAGCCGTTTCGGCTTCTTCGGCGGAAACGCGCAGGCGTGCCAGCCGGGCAATATGCAGAACATCCTGGTGTGTGAGCGCCATGGCGAAAGACTTTGAACCGTATCAATAAAACAACAGCTTAGAGTATCATAACGGGATTGTTTTTCTTATCCCTTGTGCCGCCAGAAGGCATGGCTTTAATCCTTGCGCCAAGGGCGCTGTAATAACCTAAGGTACGCTCCGGCGTTATTTATTTTTTTGCGCCCATGGCGCGGTGAGAGACGCATGCTTGGTTTTTTGACTCAATATTTCTCGACGGACCTGGCCATTGACCTGGGGACCGCCAACACCCTGATTTTTGTGCGCGGCAAGGGCATCGTGCTGGACGAGCCTTCCGTGGTGGCGATCCGCACCGACCCCAACGCGGGCGGCAAGAAGACCATCCAGGCAGTTGGGCTGGAGGCCAAGCAGATGCTGGGCCGCACGCCGGGCAGCATGAACGCCATCCGGCCCATGAAGGACGGCGTGATCGCCGACTTTACCGTCACCGAGCAAATGCTCAAGTACTTCATCAAGAAAGTGCATGACTCAAAGCTCTTCCAACCCAGCCCGCGCATCATTATCTGCGTGCCCTATGGCTCAACCCAGGTGGAGCGCCGGGCCATCCGGGAATCTGCGCTGGGCGCCGGCGCGCGGCAGGTCTTCCTGATCGAAGAACCCATGGCGGCGGCCATTGGCTCCGGCTTGCCGGTATCGGAAGCCACCGGATCCATGGTCGTGGATATTGGCGGCGGCACCACGGAAGTGGGGGTCATCTCGCTGGGCGGCATTGTCTATGCCTCATCGGTGCGCGTGGGCGGCGACAAGTTCGATGAATCCATCATCAGTTACATCCGCCGCAATTACGGCATGCTGATCGGCGAAGCCACCGCCGAGCAGATCAAGAAGCAGATGGGCTCGGCTTTCCCCGGCGCGGAAGTGCGCGAGATGGAAGTGAAGGGCCGAAGCCTGGCCGAAGGCATCCCGCGCAGCTTCACGGTTTCCAGCAACGAAATTCTCGAGGCGCTGACCGATCCGCTCAACAACATCGTGAGCGCGGTCAAGCAGGCGCTGGAACAAACACCGCCCGAGCTTGGCGCCGACATCGCCGAAAAGGGTATGGTGCTGACTGGCGGCGGCGCGCTGCTGCGCGATCTTGACCGGCTTCTGATGGAGGAAACCGGCCTGCCGGTTATCGTCGCGGACGATCCGCTGACCTGTGTGGTGCGGGGTTCGGGCCGGGCGCTGGAAGAATTCGATAAACACATCACGGTGTTTACCAACGAGTAAGTGGCCATCGTACCCATCCTGCTGGAGCAAGCATAATTGGCGACACCCGGTCAGCCCATGTTTACCAGGCGGCCGGGGCCGGTTGCACAGCTGGCCTTGTGGACTGTCTTTTCGCTGATTCTCATCATCGTCGACACCCGGTTTCAGACGCTTGACTGGCTGAGATCGGGCGTGGCGACGGTGTTCTATCCGGTGCAGCGGACCTTGCGCCTGCCTTTTGAATTCGGCGGCGAAGTGGCCGATTTCTTCACCCGGCATCACGTTCTGTTAAGCGAGAACAAAACCTTGCGGGAAACCCGGCGCCGCGATGGCGCACTGCTTGCACGGCTTCAGTCATTGCAGTCCGAGAATGAAGAGTTGCGCAAGCTGGCCGGTTTGCGACACCCCCAAGGCTATCAGCCTGAAACTGCCGAGGTGTTGAGCACGCCGCGTGATCCCTTTTCACGCCGCGTCTATCTGGACAAGGGCGAGAATGCGTCCATCCAGGCAGGCTGGCCCGTGGTGGACAGCCAGGGCCTGGTTGGACAGGTGACCCGCGTTTATCCGCTCAGCAGCGAAGTCACGCTGATTTCCGACCGTGAACAGGCCGTGCCGGTGCAGATCCAGCGCACCGGCCAGCGCATGCTGGTATTCGGCGGCGGGGACACCATGGAGGTGCGTTATTTGCCCACCCATACCGACATCCAGACAGGCGATGTGCTGGAGACATCGGGCATTGACCGGGTTTACCCCGCCGGGCTGGCCGTGGCAAAGGTCGTCCGCGTGATCAGGCCCGCCGATAATCCCTATGCGCGCGTGAGTTGCCAACCCATTGCGGGCGTGGAGAAAAGCCGGGCGCTGATGGTGCTGAAGCCCGGTACTGGAGGAACGAAGCCATGAGAGGGTATGCGGAAACGCGGCAGCCCTTTGACGCTTCCCATGGATGGCGCATGATGGTTTTTACCCTGCTGGCGGCATTCCTGCTCAAGCAGTTTCCCTGGCAGGGCATCGGGCTGATGATCAGGCCCGATTTCGTGTTGGTGGTGCTGTTGTTCTGGGCGCAACGCCGTCTGCACGGCGTTAGCCTGGGACTGGCTTTTTTGCTGGGCGTGTTTGCCGATGTGCAGGATGGGGTGGTGCTGGGCCAGCATGCGCTTGCCTACAGCGTGGGCGTGTTTCTTGTGCAGTATTTCCGGCGCAGGCTGGCCATGTTTACCCTGCCACAACAGGCGTTGCAGATGTTTCCATTGTTGCTGCTGACTGAGGTGGTGGCGTTGATGGCGGGCTGGATGTCCACCCGAACGCCGCATGGCGGATGGGTTTTTGCATCGGCGTTTACCGGCACATTGTTGTGGTGGGCATTGGCAGCCATCGGCAAAATGCCTGCCGCCCGTACCACCCAGGAATGAGAGCCTATTTCAGCAGGAATTGGAAGATGCGTTGTGCCAAAGCCCGGATGATCGCGCGAAGCGCGACGCAGGTCGTATCCGTGATACGAAGCCAAGGAGCGCGACAAAGCGAGCGCCGGGCTTTGGCGCAACCCGGAGGGACGGGGGTGTGGCGGGCGGCTGACTTTGTTGCGCGGCTTGTGAAGGGGGTCGCCATTCACTGCGCCGCGCGTCGCGTCATCCATCCCGCCATACCCCCGTCGCACATCCAATTCCTGCTGAAATAGGCTCTATGCCATCCCCAGAAATCAAGAATCTGCACATCGAGCTGTCTCAATACCTGACACGGCTGAAGGTTGGCGTGGGTTTTGTGCTGGTTCTGGGCTTGATTCTGATCTCCCGCCTGATTTATCTGCAACTGATCAAGCATGACCATTATCAGTCGCTGGCCGAAAGCAACCGGATTGCGCTGGTTCCGGCCATTCCCAATCGCGGGTTGATTGTCGATCGCAACGGCAGGATTCTGGCGGACAATTTTTCCGCCTACACGCTGGAAATCACCGTATCCAAGGCCGGCGATCTGGATGCGTTGCTTGACCGGATAAGCGGCCTGATCGAAATTACGCCCAAACATCTGCGCCGGTTCAAACGCTTGCTGGATGAGTCGCATGAATTTGAAACCGTGCCGCTGAAAAGCAAACTCACGGATGAAGAAGTAGCCATCCTCGCGGCCAACCGCTACCGGTTGCCGGGTGTGGAAGTGAAGGCCCGGCTGTTCCGCAATTACCCGGCAGGAGAAGGGCTATCGCATGTGGTGGGCTTTATCGGGCGTATCAATGATGCCGATCTCAAGAAGCTCAAGGAAGAAGACCGGGCCACCAACTACAAGGGCAGCACGCATATCGGCAAGGTCGGAATCGAGCAGACGTATGAAAACCTGCTTCATGGCCGCACCGGTTTTGACCAGATGGAAACCGATGCCTCGGGCCGGGCTGTCAGGGTGCTGTCGCATGTGTCGCCAGTTGCCGGCAATGATCTGACGCTGCATCTGGACATGGAGCTGCAGCGGGTGGCCGAGCATGCCTTTGGCGATTACCGCGGTGGTCTGGTGGCGATCGATCCCGGCACGGGGGGTATTCTGGCCATGGTCAGCAAGCCGGGATTCGACCCGAATCTGTTCGTCGACGGTATCGATCCCGCGACCTGGAAGGAGCTGAACGAGTCGCTGGACAAGCCCATGGTCAACCGGCCGCTGCGTGGCATTTATCCGCCGGGATCCACCATCAAGCCTTTCATGGCGCTGGCAGCGCTGGAGCTGGGCTTGCGCAAGCCGCAGGATGCCATCGCGGACCCGGGGTTTTATTCGCTGCCCAACAGCCGGCATCGTTACCGTGACTGGAAGGCGGGCGGACACGGAATCGTGGATTTGCACAAGTCCGTCGTGCAGTCCTGCGACACTTACTATTACCGGCTGGCTGTCGATATGGGAATCGACCGCATGCACGGGTTTTTGTCGAAATTCGGATTTGGTGCCAAAAGCGGCCTGGATATGCAGGGCGAATCCTCGGGGCTCCTGCCTTCCAGGGAATGGAAACAGAAGCGCTGGAACAAGCCATGGTATCTGGGGGAAACGGTTATCGCGGGCATTGGCCAGGGCTATCATCTGACCACGCCCATGCAGCTCGCGGCAGCTACGGCTACACTCGCTAATGGCGGTACGTTTTACCGGCCGCATCTTGTCAAATCCATGAAAGATGGCGTTACGCGTCAGGAAACCGTGATTCAGCCCGAAGTGGCCTGGAAAAATGCCTTTCATCCCGAGTACGTGGAACACGTGCGAAATGCGATGGTCGATGTGCTGAAGCCAGGCGGCACGGCGGTAGGGGCAGGTGCCGGGGCGCAATATACGATTGCCGGAAAAACCGGCACGGCTCAGGTGGTGGGCATCAAGCAAGGCCAGAAATACGACGAGCGCAGAGTGGCCGAGCGGCATCGCGATCATGCCCTGTTTGTTGCCTTTGCGCCGGCCGAATCGCCGCGAATCGCGCTCGCGGTGCTGGTGGAAAATGGCGGGCATGGCGGTTCGACCGCCGCACCAATCGCTCGCGCGGTTTTTGATTATTACCTGCTGGGGAAAAGGCCAGCGGGAATTCCTGTATCGGAGGAACATGAATCAGCCGGTGATTAGCCGATTGGCCAGACAGCTTACCCGGCATCTGGATGGCTTGCTGCTTGCCTTGCTGATTGCGCTGCTGGTGGTGAGCACGGCAGTCGTGTTCAGCGCATCCGGACAAAGCAGCGTGCGTTTGGGCGGCCACCTGACCAATATTGCCCTGGCGGCCGTGGTGCTGGTCGTGGTCGCCAATATTCCGCCGCACATTCTTGCCAAGGCGGGGCCGCCGCTTTATGCCGTTGGCCTGGCGCTGCTGCTGGGAGTGGCCCTGTTTGGTGAAATACGCAATGGCGCCCGCCGCTGGCTGCCGCTTGGAGTCGTCAGTATTCAGCCGTCTGAATTGATGAAAATCGCGCTGCCGCTCATGCTGGCCTGGTTTTTCCATCAGCGCGAAGCAACGTTGAAGTTGCGCGATTTTGGCATTGCTGCTTTGATTGTTGTTGTTCCATTCCTGCTGGTTTTGCGTCAGCCGGATCTTGGCACGGCCATGCTGATTGCGGCCTCCGGTTTCTATGTGCTTTTCTTCGCCGGGTTGTCCTGGCGGATCATTGCGGGCCTGGGGGTGCTGGGCGCGGTGTCGTTGCCGCTGGCCTGGGGCCTGATGCACGATTACCAGCGGCAGCGGGTGATGACATTGCTTGACCCGAGCGCCGATCCCCTTGGCGCGGGGTATCACATCATCCAGTCAACGATCGCCATCGGTTCGGGCGGAGTATTTGGAAAGGGGTGGCTCAGTGGAACGCAGAACCAGCTCGATTTCATTCCTGAACGCACGACGGATTTCATTTTTGCCGTTTACAGCGAGGAGTTCGGCCTGCTGGGTAACATCGTGCTCATGCTGCTTTATCTGGCGGTGGTGGCCAGGGGTCTGAAAATTGCCGAGCATGCGCCTTCCATGTTTGCAAGACTGATGGCGGGTACGATCAGCCTGAACTTTTTTACCTATGTGTTCGTCAACATGGGCATGGTTTCAGGAATACTGCCGGTGGTGGGCGTACCGCTTCCCTTCATGAGCTACGGCGGCACCGCGCTTGTGACCCTGATGGTCGGATTTGGCATGCTGATGAGTCTGGCGACTCATCGAAAGCTTTTGAAAACATGATTGGGCGGACATTTCCCGCCTTGATTCTGATTGCGGCGCTGGCGGCCTGTAGTTCCTCGCCGCCTACGCGAACGCCTTCGTCATCGATTCCACCTTCAACATCTACCGCGAGAGGTGGCGGCTATTACCTGGACGACGGACCGGAAGACAATCCGCCGGCCAATCTGCATGCCGTTGCCGATGCTATTCCGAGGCTGGAGCCATTGCATCGTTTTGCCAATCGCCAGTACGTTGCGCTGGGGCAAAGTTATATTCCCGATACGGCATTGAAGCCTTATCGGGAAGAAGGCCTGGCATCCTGGTACGGACGCCGTTTCCACGGCAAGCGAACCGCGTCGGGCGAAACCTATGACATGTATGCCATGACGGCGGCGCATCGTACTCTGCCCATACCCAGCTATGCGCGGGTGACCTTGCCTGAAACCGGGAAATCCATCGTCGTTCGCATCAATGACCGTGGACCCTTTCACAAGAATCGCGTGATTGATCTGTCTTATACCGCAGCTTACAAGCTGGGGTATATCGGCATGGGAAGCGCGCACGTTGTTGTTGAGAGCATAGACCCCGCCAGTATCAATAGCAGCGGCAGTCTCCTCAAGCCGGGACACTATGTGCAATTGGGTGCTTTCGGAAAACAGGCCAACGCGGAAAAACTGCTTGCGCGCGCGCGTGAGGCTTTGGGGCTGTCAAACGAATTGACGCACGTCGCGCTGATTGATGATTTTCATCGCGTGAACCTGGGGCCCTTCCCAAACCAGACCGAAGCGGATGACTGGGCCGAAAAAACCCGCGCGGCGCTCGGCATCGAAACCATTACGATTGTTCGTTAGTCATGAAAACAATAATTGGCTTTTTTGCGTGTCTATTGTGTGTCGCGTCTTCCGTGGCCGACGTGGGTGCGCCGCCGCCGCCAAGGGTCGAAGCCCGGGCCTATCTGTTGTTTGATGTTTCCAGCGGACAAATGCTGGCTGGCCAGAATGCGGACCAGCGCCTGCATCCTGCATCGTTGACCAAGCTGATGGTGGCCTATCTTGCCTTTGACGCCTTGAAAAACCGGCAGCTCAAACTGGAGGAAACGCTTACGGTTTCGGAGGCGGCGGCAAGGGTGGAAGGCTCGCGCATGTTTGCCAAGGCTGGGCAATCCATCAAGGTGGAAGACCTGATTGCGGCATTAATTGTGCAATCGGCCAATGACGCCGCGCTGACCTTGGCCGAAGGCATGGCAGGCAGCGAGGAGGCATTCGTCGGCAGGATGAATGCGCAGGCCCAGAAGCTTGGACTGACGCAAACACGGTTTCGCAATGCAACGGGATATTCCCATCCCGAGCACAGAAGTACCGCGCGAGACATGACGCAGCTGGCCAGCATGCTCGTCGCGCATTTTCCGGATGCCTATCAGCGATATTTTGCGCAGCGCGAGTTCAGTTTCAATGGCCTGGCACAGCAAAACAGGAACCGCCTGTTGTGGCTGGACCCGCGGATTGACGGCGTCAAGACCGGACATACGCAGGAAGCCGGCTACTGCCTGATCGCCAGCGCCGAGCGTGGCAAACGGCGGCTGATTGCAACAGTGATGGGTGCGCGTTCGGATGCCGATCGCACGATGTATGCCCAGAAGCTGTTGAATTACGGCTTTCTGGAAACCGATTCGGTGAGGTTTTACCGGGCTGGCCAAGCGGTTGCCACGCTGCCGGTATACAAGGGCAGCCGGAGCGAACTGGGTATCGGCTTCCTGAAGGATTTTTCGCTGACCGTGCAGAAAGGCGTGGCCAGCCGGCTCAAGGCACAGATCATCACCCAGCAGCCTTTCCTTGCCCCCGTGAGCAAGGGGCAGGCAATGGGAACTTTGCGCATGACGCTTGATGGAAAGGTCGTCGGCGATTACCCCCTGGTGGCGCTGGAAGATGTTTCAATCGCAGGCTGGTTTGGGCGGTTCTGGGACAGCTTGCGGCTGCTGTGGAAATGAGCAGCCAGACCGTTTACCTCAATGGCAGGCTGCTGCCTTTGGAGGAAGCCACGGTTTCCATTCTCGATCGCGGGTTCATGCTGGGCGACGGCGTGTATGAACTGATCCCCGTTTACCATCGCAAGCCCTTTCGCCTGAACGAGCATTTGCGGCGTCTTCAACACAGTCTGGATGGCACCAGGCTGATGAATCCGATGCGGGATTCGGAATGGCAACAGATCATCACGCAAATGATTGCCTTGCACGAACCCGGCAACCAGTCGATTTATCTCCAAGTGACGCGCGGCGCGGCGCCTCGCGACCATGCTTTTCCAAAAACGGTTTCACCTACCGTGCTGGTGATGAGCAATCCTCTGAGTTCGCCCGATCCGGTTCAGATCGAGAAAGGGGTTTGCGCGGTTTCCTCGCCGGACCTGCGCTGGGGGCGATGCGATCTCAAGACCATTGGATTGCTGCCGAATGTGCTGGCCAAACAGAAAGCGGTTGAAGCCGGGTGCATCGAGTGTGTCCTGTTCCGCGACGGCGTGCTGACCGAGGGCGCGGCATCGAATATTTTCGTGGTCAAAAATGGCGTGATTCATGCGCCGGTCAAGGATCACCGCATGCTGCCGGGTATCACTTATGATTTGGTGATTGAACTGGCACGGGCTGACGGTATCCCGGTGGAGGTTCGCGATATTGCCGAGAACGAAGCACGAACCGCGGACGAATTGTGGCTGACTTCATCCAGTAGGGAAGTGCAGGCCATCGTTGAACTGGATGGCCTGCCTGTCGGAAGCGGTGCGCCGGGACCGCTATACCGGCGCATGTACAAGCTGTATCAGAATTTCAAGCAGACGCTTGGTAAGCGCTGATTTATTCGCTTGCGCGAAACATCAGCAGAAATTTTTTGCGGCACATGTCCGCGAAAATTTGCGCTTTCAATGACTTGCGTCATTGAGCGGCAAGCCGCTACGCGGCTTGCGCGGGAAATGCTGAATTGATCAGCGTTTTCCTCACTGGTCAGTCTTGAAGGTGTTGCCAACAAGATCCGCCACGTTGGCTTGCGGCGTGTGGCACTGTGTGCATACATGGCGCCCGTTGTTTCTGACCAGTTTTCCTTCGATCGTATCGTAGTGGCTTTCCGGCATGGAGGTCGGGATACCCTTGGTCTTTTTGCCGATCAGGCTCGGCTTGTCATGGCAGGTCACGCAGATGTTCTTGTTGGTGGTGATGGGGATAAAGGCCTCGATTTTGTGGGGAATCTGCGGGGGCGCGCTGTTCCAGGATCTGGGCAAGGCCGTGGCGGCCGAAGGTTCGGTCTTGGGGTATTCGAAAACACTGGGGCTGGGATCGTCAAACACGCTGGTCTTTGACAGACCGATTTCGTTGTCCGCCACGGGTTTGGATGTGGCGCAAGCGGTAATGACAACCGTGATGATTCCGATGAGTATGGCGCTGTTTTTCATGCTGGTCTCCTGGCCTGGTGTGCTGCGTTGAGGTTGTGCTGCTTGATCAAGGGTTTCAAATCGAAGCTCAAACTGTCTTCGGGGCAAATCGTGATGCAACGTCCGCAGTTGGTGCAATCCCGGGATGCCACCATGCCATTGTCCGCGGCCTGCCTGAAGTTGAGCACATGGGGCTCGGGGCACACGCGCACGCATTCCACGCAGCGGGTGCAGGTGCTGTCGTCAAAACGAACGCGCAATTGCGAGGCACAGCCGGCCAGACAGTAGAACGCGCCCAGCGGACAGAGATGACCGCACCAGCCATGTTTAACGACCAGCAGGTCAAACAGGAAAATTCCCAGGATCGCGGTGAGTCCCAGCCCCACTCCAAAAACCACTTCGCGGTGCAGCATGGATATCGGGCTGACCCATTCGAAAGCCGCAACGCCCAGCAGCGCGGACAGCGCCAGCGACAGGAGTAACGCCCACATGCGCACACTGCGGGAAAGATTGCAGAAATCCGGCATGCGCAGTTTCGCGCGCAACCAGGCCGCCGCATCGGTAACCAGGTTGACCGGGCATACCCAGCCGCAAAACGCCCGGCCGCCAATTAGCGCGTAGAACCCGAGAATGATGGCCGCGCCGATCAGCACTTCCTTGTCCAGCACGTGCAGGGTCAGCAGTTGCTGCAACACGGCGAAGGGGTCGGCCATGGGAATCACGCCCAGAAATTCTGAAGCCGAGAGATTGCCGCTCAGTAATGGACGCCCAGCCACTTCCCAGCCATAGCGTGCCGTGCCGAAGAACATGGCCAGGATGCCAAGCTGGGTAAACCGCCGGAGAATCAGGTAGCGCCAGCTCCAGAGTCTTCCGGTAATCGTCGTGGGCGGCGTGTACAGGCGCACGACGCGGCTCGATTTGATTCCTTCGGGGAGCTGTTGGACCTGGGCGTGCATCAGTACTCGATCCCTTTGTTGAGGGTATCCATTCCCGGTGCTTCTTTCGGCGCCACGGCAGGATTGGAAGGTTGTGCCGGGGCGGGAGCGGCGCCAGCAGCGAAATCCTGGGTGATTTCATCTTCGCGGGTCCAGCCCAGACGGTAATGCTCACCGATCTTGCCTTGTACGAGGCTTGGGTTGACGATGCGGATCGCGGCGACCTGAGTGGGACAGGCCTGCTCGCATAAGCCGCAACCCGTGCAATGTTCGGCATGAACCAGCGGAACAAACATCGCATGCTTGCTGATCTTGCGCGGGTGATTCTCGACCGTGATGGCCTTGCCCTTGACCGGACAGACGCGGTAACACACTTCGCAACGCAGGCCCAGCCAGGACAGGCAGTTCTCCTCGTCGATGACGGCCAGGCCCATGCGCGCCTTGTTGATGTCCTTGAGTGATTTTTCCAGTGCGCCGGTCGGACAGGGCGGAACGCAGGGGATGTCCGGGCACATGTAGCACGGTACCTTGCGCGGCTCGAAGTAGGGCGTGCCGATGGGCATGTCGCTGCCCGCCGTGGCCATCTTCAGGGTGTCGTAAGGACAGGCATTTGCGCACTGGCCGCATTTGATGCATTGCGCGGCGAAATCATTTTCAGGTAAAGCGCCCGGCGGGCGAAGCGCGAGCGTGGACGCCGATGCCTCCTGCCGCAACAGGTGAGACCAGATCAGGCCGCCGCAGGCTGCCAGGGCCGCGCCCTGCGCAGTCTTCAGCAGAAATTCGCGCCGCTTCTTTTCCATATCCGGGCAGGGTCAAGCACGTGGCGCAGTGCCACGTGTTGAGCCCCCTGGGCCTTATGCCTTATAAACCTTGACGGCGCATTTCTTGTAGTCGCTCTCTTTCGAGATCGGGCAGGTGGTGTCCAGCGTCACGCGGTTGATCAGCACGCCTTCGTCGAAGAAGGGCACATAGACATAGCCCTTGACCATCTTGTTGCGGCCGCCGGTTTCCACCCTTACTTTGACCTTGCCGCGGCGTGATTCCACCCACACCAGATCGTTGCGCTGCAAGCCGCGCTTTTGCGCATCTGCCGGATGGAGCCACATTACCGCGGCGGGTACCGCGCGATGCAGTTCCGGCACGCGACGGGTCATGGTGCCGGAGTGCCAGTGTTCCAGCACGCGGCCGGTGCACAGCCACAGGTCGTAGTTGGCATCGGGCTGTTCTGCGGGCGCGGCGTAAGGGCGGTAGAAAATCTTTGCCTTGCCGGCCAGTGGAACCGGCTTGGGATCGGTAATGCCGTCAAGGTTTCCAGTCGGGATGGCCTTGAACAAGTCGCCGTAGAACTCGAATCCGGCGCCTTTCTTCACATAGGGATCGTACTGCTCGTTGAAACGCCAGGCCACTTCCTTGCCATCGACCACCGGCCATTTCAGTCCGCGGATGTTGTCGCCGTGATAGACGTCGAAGTCCGCCAGATCCTTGCCCTTGCCGCGGCCAAATTGCACATATTCCTGCCACAAGGCTTTTTCGGGGAACCAGCCGTCGCCCAGCAGGGTGGCGACATGGTTGTCGTGTCCCTTGGATACGGCATCAGGCCATTTCACCTTGAGGTTGTCAGGCGTCGCGAACAGCACCTTGTACAGGCTGTCCTCCGGGGTGTAGCCGAGTTTCACTGCCTCGTCCATGACGCTGGGCAGTTTGTTGTCTTCATAGCCATCGACCTTGAGGCCGGGTACTTTTTGCTCGCCCCAGAAGTCCTTCACCTTGAAGCGTCTGGAGAATTCCATGGTCTGCCAGATGTCGGCACGCGCCTGTCCGGGAGGCGGAACCTGCTGGCGCCACTGCTGGGTACGACGCTCGGCGTTGCCAAAGCCGCCCCACTTCTCAAAAATCATGGCCGTGGGCAGGATGAGGTCGGCAATCTTGGCGGATACGCCAGGATAGGCTTCGGAGACGATGATGAAATTGTCGTTCTCGCGCGCGGCCTTCAGCCAGTGGTTGGCGTTGGGATGAGTGTGCCACGGGTTGTTGACCTGCACCCAGGCCCACTTGACTTGGCCGTCTTCCAGGTCGCGCAGAATTTTGGCGTAGAACGAGCCAATTTTAGGATTGATGGTTTTTCCGGGCACATGCCAGTATTTTTCAGTATCGGCGCGGTGCTTGGGATTGGGGATCAGGCGGTCGGCGGGCAGGCGATGGCAGAACGTGCCGACTTCGCGCGCGGTGCCGCAGGCCGAGGGCTGACCTGTCAGCGAGAAGGCGCCGTTGCCGGGCTGGGACTGCTTGCCCAGCAACAGATGATTCATGTAGCACTGCTCGTTGACCCAGGTTCCGCGCTGGTGCTGGTTGAAACCCATGGTCCAGAAGGAGACGACCTTGCGATCTTTTTCGATGTAGAAATCGGCCAGTTGCTGTAATTTTCCCTTGAAGCTTTCCAGCGATTCATCCGCATCCCCTTTGGCCAGTTCCGCCACGAAATCGAGCGTGTAAGGTTCCACGGCTTTCTTGAAATCGTCGAAGCTGATCATCCAGTGCTTGGCGGGATCGGCGGTATTTTTCTGGTCGACCACTTCACCTTCGGCCTTGCGTTGGGCAACGGCTTCGTACTTGTCGAGTTTGACTTTCAACTCCTTGGCCTGGGTATCCTTCTCGGCTGGATAGGCATATTTGTCGGTATTGCGCATGCCATAGCCGATGTCGTATGGCCCGGTGGCGAATACACAGTGCTTCTCGACGAAATCCTTGTTAACCGCATCGCGGGCGATGATTTCGCGGGCGATGTAGTTCTGGATGGCCAGGTCGGTGTTGGGTTTGAACAGGATTTCCAGATCGGCCAGGTCCGAACTCATGTTGCGGTAAGTTGACAGGTTGATGATGCGCACATTCTTGTTCGACAGCCGGCGGTCGGAAATGCGTGACCACAAAATGGGGTGCATTTCGGCCATGTTGGCGCCCCACAGAACCATGGTGTCGGTGTACTCGATGTCGTCGTAATTGCCGGCGGGCTCGTCGGTGCCGAACACACTGTAGAACGCGGCCACGGCCGAGGCCATGCAGTTGCGCGCATTGGGATCGATGTTGTTGGAACGGAAGCCGGCCTTGAACAGCTTGTTCATGGCGTAGCCTTCGTGGATGGTCCATTGGCCCGAGCCGAAGCAGGCGACGCCAGAAGGGCCTTTTTCCGCATAGGTTTTGCGAAACTGCTTTTCCATCTCGTCGAAGGCCTGATCCCAAGTGACGGGAACAAATTTCCCCTTCTTGTCGAATTTGCCGTCGGTCATGCGCATGAGAGGCTGAGTCAGACGATCCTGGCCGTAGAGAATCTTGCCGTTGAAATAGCCTTTGATGCAGTTGAGCCCCTTGTTGACGGGCGCCTTGGGATCGCCCTTGGTGGCGACGATGCGGCCGTCCTTGGTGGCGCACATGATGCCGCAGCCCGTGCCGCAGAACCGGCAAACGGCCTTGTCCCACTTCCAGCCTTTTTCAAGTTCGCCGGCGGCGGCTTCGGCCAGTTGCGACAGGGACATGCCCATGGTGGAAGCCGTGGAAGCGGCAACGGCGGATTTCAGGAATTCACGACGGGATAGATGCATGATGTCCTCCTAATGATGGGCTTAGTTATCTCGCAGGGCTTCGGGCACGGCGCCCAAACCCTGCAGTTTGTCGAGTTCTTCGGGGATGTGCGTGATGATTTCGTTGTCATCCTCGAAATAGTGGTAGACCATCTCGGCCGCGGCCACGCCGGGCAACGCCTTGATGGTACGCAATACATCGGTCTCGGCCTTGATGTTTTCAGCTTCCAGAACAGCGACAATGCGGCCGGTTTCAGGCTCCTGCTGGAATACTTCGACTCCCTCCAGTGCGTTTAGCGCATCGCTGACCTTGGGGATGTGCTGCGGCCTGGCCATGACCAGAATGCCAGAGTAATTCATGGTGCCCCCTCCTTTTTAGAGGGGATATGCTGCTCTTCTTAACGAAAAAAAACCTTGATGAATATCAAGGTTTTGATTGCAAACACGTTCAAGCTCGTCAAGAATAAAAAAAGGAGAAGCGAAAAATGATGATGGCAAAACGATCAAACGACCTTGCGGAGATGCTTCGGAGAGTGCCTCTTTTCAGCAAGGTGGAACCGGAAGATGCGGCGGCTATGGCCGAGCATGTGCGGGAACTTCGGGTTGAACGCGGCGAAATCCTGTTCCAGAAGGGTGATCAGCCTCATGGATTTTATGTCCTGCTGGAAGGGAGGATAACGCTGGCGTTTCCTTCGGAGCAAGGTACCGAGCGGATTCTGGAAGTGATCAAGCCGGGCGAATCTTTTGGCGAGGCGCTGATGTTTCTGGGACAGCCATACCCGATTTTTCCCCAGGCTGGCGTTGACAGCCGGGTGCTGGATATTCCGGAAGAGGCGATTACAAACCTGCTGGACAAGGATTGCCGTCTGGCGAAGCGCATGCTGGCGGGCATCAGCATCCGTCTGCATGAACTGATCAGCAATCTGGAGGCCTGTTCGATGCGTTCCAGCGCGCAAAGAGTGGCCTGCATGCTGCAGCACGCTGCCCCTTCAGCCGGTACTCAGGAATATGACGTGCAATTACCGGCGGCCAAGCACATCGTTGCTTCCCAGTTGAATCTGACCCCGGAAACCTTTTCCCGTGTGCTGCACGTGTTGACCGAATCGGGCTTGATTGAAGTGTCGGGCCGCGTGATCAAGGTGCTGAACGCGGAAGGCTTGCGCAAGCTTCAGCTTTAACGCACGGCAAAAATGAGCGATTCCCTGCTCGAGTTTCCTTGCGATTTCCCGGTCAAGATCATGGGCGCGGCGCGGGATGATTTTGCGCAAGCCATCGTCAAGATCGTGCGGGCTCATGCACCTGATTTCGACGCGGCTAGGCTTGACATGCGAGCCTCCGGCAAGGGCAATTACCTGGCGTTAACCTGTACGATTCGTGCGGTTTCCAAAGAGCAGCTCGACAATCTCTATCGCGATCTGTCATCGCATCCCTACGTAAAGATTGTCCTTTGAACCGGCTGGTCATCAGGCATCTTGGGCGGCTGGACTATGAGCCCGCGTGGCGCGCCATGCAGGACTTCACTGCGGCCCGGAATGAAGGCACGCCGGATGAATTGTGGGTATTGGAACACCAGCCCGTGTTCACCCTCGGGCAGGCGGGCAAGCGTGAACATTTATTGCGGCCGACGGATATTCCGGTGGTTTCCATTGATCGTGGCGGGCAGATTACCTACCACGGACCGGGCCAGGTTGTGATTTACGTGCTGGTGGATTTGAAACGGCGCGGCTATGGTGTGAAGGAACTGGTGCACCGCATGGAACAGGCGGTGGTCGATCTGTTAGCGGAGTCGGGTGTGCAAGCCGAGCGGAAAGCTGGCGCGCCCGGTGTGTATGTCGCGGGTGCGAAAATTGCCGCGCTGGGATTGCGCATCAAGCAGGGCCGCAGCTATCACGGGCTGGCGCTCAATGTTGACATGGATCTATCACCATTTGCACTGATCAACCCATGCGGCTATCCGGGCATGGCAGTTACCCAGACACGGGATCTGGGAATGCCGGAGTCAATCAACTCGCTAGGCGAAATGCTCGCCCGGCGGCTGGCTGGAAAAATTACTGCCTAAAAGCCGATCGCTTCGGCCTGATACCCCTCATCCTGAATGCTGTGCACAATATCGCTGGCGCGGCCGCAATCTGAATCGTAAGCAACGACCATCAAGTGCGGATGATCGACGGAAATGCCCGCACCTACTACGCAGGGCTGCTGTCTCACATAATCTTCCAGTTGGCATTGTTCTTCGGGCGCCAGGGTTTTATCCACATGCACCAGAAAATCGGCAATACGCTGTTCCATGGTTTTCTCCTGAACAGGTTGAGGTGTTTTGTGTATAGACCAGACGCGGGACGTTGGATAGCGGTAAAATAAGCCTTTGATTTTTCAGGCGGATCGTGACGTGGCCGACATCAAATTGCACAAGGGCGAAGCCAAGACTTCGCGTATCCCTATCAAGGTGGTGCCCCAGCCAAAATTGAAAATGCCGGGCTGGATACGTGCCAAGTCGCCCAGCCATCCGGATGTGTTGCGCCTGAAGGAGATATTGCGCGAACAGAAGCTGCACACGGTCTGCGAAGAAGCTTCCTGTCCGAATCTGGGAGAATGCTTCGCGCATGGCACGGCCACGTTCATGATTCTGGGCGACCTATGCACGCGCCGTTGTCCGTTCTGCGATGTGGGACATGGCAAACCATTGCCGCCGGACCCGGATGAGCCGCGCCATTTGGCGGAAACCATCGCCGCCATGAACCTGAAATATGTCGTGATTACCAGCGTGGACCGGGACGATCTGCGCGATGGCGGGGCGCGGCATTTTTCCGAGTGCATCCGCGCTGTCCGTGAAAAATCACCGGACACAAGAATTGAAATCCTCACCCCGGATTTCCGGGGGCGGCTGGAAACCGCGCTGGATGAACTGGATGCCGCCCCGCCCGACGTGATGAATCACAATCTGGAAACCGTGCCGCGCCTGTACAAGGCCGCCCGTCCGGGCGCGGACTACGCGCATTCGCTGAAACTGCTGGAGGATTTTCACGCGCGGCATCCCGGCATCCCCACCAAGTCAGGTCTGATGGTTGGGCTGGGCGAAACCGATGAGGAAATTCTCGACGTCATGCGTGACTTGCGCGCGCAGGGCGCGGACATGCTGACCATCGGCCAGTATCTCCAGCCTTCGGGCGCGCATTTGCCTGTGCTGCGGTATGTGACGCCGGATCAGTTCAAGAGGTTTGAACAGGCCGCGCTAGAAATGGGCTTCAGACAGGCGGCCTGCGGGCCGATGGTGCGATCCAGCTATCACGCCGATTTGCAGGCGCAAGCACTTGTGAAATAAAAAGGGCGCCCCTTTTAAGGCGCCCGGCACTGGAGGTGCCTGAAACTTTCAAACGCAGCCTGTCGGCTTGGGCAGACCGCCGTATTTGGTGATGGGTTTCATCGGGCCGGTCATCCACATGCTGAACACTTCCTTCTGGTCCATGTCGATGTACTTGGCAAATTTGCGGATGGGCGGCACGGCCTGATATTCGTCGAAGTACTCGCGTGCCTTGAGAATTTGTTCCCACTTTGCGTCCGTCAAGTCGATGCCATCAGCTTCGGCCATTGCCTTGCCGATTTCTTCGGTCCACTCATTCATGTTTTCCAGATAGCCATCGCCATCGCGTGCAGGCAGTTCCATGGTTTCACCTCGTTGAAAATTGTTGAACAAATTAGTCGGGTACTATTTAAGAATACTTGAGTGAATTTGTCAACTATCGTGCTGGATTATTTGAGCAGGCGTCGGCGGGTCAACCCCAAGGCCAGCCAGAAACCAATAAATCCCCAGCCCAGCAGTGCAGCGATGTGCATTGGCCATTGCGCCGGAATATGGCCTCTCACCAGCGGCCGGGCGATTTCGATGGCGTGCGTGAGCGGCAGCCAGGCGGAAATTTCGCGCAAGAGGACCGGCAGTTGGCTAACAGGGTAAAACACACCGCACAGCAGCACCATGGGCGTGATGACCAGCGTGAAGTAGTACATGAAAAAATCGTAGCTGGGCGAAACCGCCGTCATGACCAGACCCATGCCGGAAAAACACAGCCCGATCAGAAAAGCCAGCGGGATCAGCCACAGGGACAAGGCCCAATTGGCCTGCAAGCCCAATACCCAGATCACGGCAAGAATCGCCACGCCGGACAGCAGGCTTTTGCTGGCGGCCCACAGCCATTCCCCCATGAGCACGTCGTCCAGTTCCAGCGGGGTGTTGAGGATGGCTTCCCAGGTTTTTTGTACATGCATGCGCGAAAAGCCGGAATACAGGGTTTCGAAGGTGGCGCTGTTCATGGTGGAGTAGGCCACGGTACCCGCGCCCAGAAAAGTGAGATAGGACATGCCGTCGACATCCGGCAGCAAACTACCCAGGCCGAATCCGAGGCCCAGCATGTACAGCATGGGGTCGGCCAGGTTGCCGAGTACGCTGGGCAAGGCGAGTTTTTTCCAGACCAGGAAATTGCGCCGCCAGACCGGGATGAAGCGCAGGGAGAAGCACGGGAATCTGAACAGGCTTCCCATCAATCCCTCAATTCCCGTCCGGTAAGTTTGAGAAATACATCTTCCAGATTGGCGGGCCGGTGTAGGTATCTCAGATCGGACATGTTTTTAAGAGCATCCAGCAGCGGACCGGGCTGGCGGGTGTAGCAGAAAAGTGTATCGCCGGCTTCCTCGATGCGGTCGGCAAGGCGCGCGCCCTGTTGGCGTCCCCATGTAATGGCTTCTTCGCCATAAATTTCCACGACATCGGGTTCGATGTGGGTGGTGATGAGTTCGCGCGGACCGCCCTCGGCAATGGTGCGTCCGTGGTCGATGATGGTCAGCCGGTCGCACAGCCGCTCTGCCTCGTCCATGAAATGCGTGGTGAGCAATATCGTCTTTCCTTGAGAAAGCAGTCTGCGCAGCCCTTGCCAGATGACATGACGGGCCTGGGGATCGAGGCCGGTGGTGGGCTCATCAAGAAAAATGACATCCGGGTCGTTGACCAGCGCGCGGGCGAGTGTCAATCGCCGCTTCATCCCACCGGAAAGCGTCTGGATTCGGGATTCCGCCCGGCCTGACAGACCGGCGAAATCAAGCAGGGCGGGAATCCGCTCACGGATGACCGCATCCTTCAATCCAAAGTAACGGCCGTAGGTCAGCAGATTTTCCGTAACGGTAAAGTCCGGGTCGAGATTGTCCATCTGCGGCACGACCCCTACCCGTAGTCTGGCCTGGCGCGCGAGCGAAGGTACTGGCAGGCCCAGCACCTGGATTTCACCGCCATCCGGCGTGATCAGCCCCAGCAGCATTTTCAGCGTCGTGGTTTTGCCGGCGCCATTCGGGCCGAGCAGCCCATGGCAGGTGCCGGGCATCAGACTCAGGTTGAGCCCCGCAACCACTTCTGTCACGCCGTAGCGCTTTCGCAGGGTATGGGTGCTTACCACCGGCATTGGCTGATAACCGCGTCTTTCAATTCGGGTAGCTTGCCGTGGAAGAAGTGTCCGCTGCCGCGGATAATGGTAAGTGGTACGTGATGCTGGCTGGCCCAGGCTTGCGCCGCGCTGAACGGCACGACTTCATCTTCGTCGCCATGTATCAGCACTGTGCCTGGCACAGGTGCTTTAAACGGATATAAATTAACCGCAGGCGCTACCAGAATCACACAGTCCGTGCTTATCAGGCTGGCAACGCGGTGCTGCACATAACCGCCAAAGGAAAAACCGGCCAGACGCCAGGGCAGGCCGGGGTAGCTTCTGCTGACGAAATTGATAATGGCGAGCAGGTCTTCGGTTTCACCTTCGCCACGGTCGTACTCGCCTTCACTCATGCCTACGCCGCGAAAATTCGGGCGCACGGCAACGAAATCATGGTCGGTCGCCACGCGCGCCAGCGTGTGAACGACCTTGTTGTCCATGCTGCCGCCCTGCAGTGGATGAGGATGTGCAATAAGCAGCAAGCCTTTGCGGGATTCACCCGGGTCGTCGATGATGGTTTCCATGCGGCCACCGGGTGTTTCAATCCGCAGCTTGTGCCGTTTCAGGCGCAGATCGTCTTCGGCTTGAGGTAAGGAAATGCCCATCAGATTTTCAGGCGATCGACGATCCGGTCGTTCTGCAGGTGCTCGCGCAGGATTTCATCGATATCTGCCTCGTCGATATAGGTGTACCAGATGCCCTGCGGATAGACGACCAGCAACGGGCCTTCGCTGCAACGGTCCATGCAGCCAGCCGAATTGATCCGGCATTTGCCGGGGCCGTTCAGATTGAGTTTCTTGACCTGCTTCTTCAGGTAATCGCGCATATGCTGGCCGCCGGAAGCGCCGCAGCATTTGGCCCCATCCTCGCGCTGGTTGGTACAGAAAAAAACGTGGTATTTGAAATAAGTGTTGTCCGGCATTCTTTAAAACTCGTTGTATTTTGCGGCATTGCCCCGTGCCTGCTCGACGGGATATTTCCGGGCATTGATTTCGAGCTTGTCGGCCGCTGCTTCCAGCAGATCGATATCCAGCAAATCAGCCAGACGGGTCAGGTAGATGAGCACATCGGCGATTTCCTGCCGCACCTGTTCGTGGCGTTCAGGATCCAGCGCCGCGCTTTCCTCGGGAGAAAGCCACTGAAATCGTTCGACCAGTTCCGCTGCTTCGACAATCAGCGCCATGGCCAGATTCTTGGGTGTGTGATAACGCTCCCATTGCCGGGAAAAGGCAAATTCCCGAATTCTCGATTTGAGTGTGTCGAGAGAGTCGATTGAAGTCTCTTGCATGTGTGGATTATACCGCATGGTGTTGGCATGCATTTCTGTCGAAGTGTCAGGGTTTTGACATATTTGATGGGCACCCGCCTGTTTGCATCAGTAATTTGCCCTCAGCAAGCTCGAATCAATTGGAAAACCGGGTGTGCTAAGCTTGGCGTGCTTGTTGCTAGCCAGTATGGACAAGTTATGGCCGCCAGAAACCAAATGGTTTTTGGCATAATGCCCAGTTCCAAGCGATTTTTGAGGAGAAATCATGCCTGCCCTGAATAAAGTCATCCTGAGTGTGGTCGCGGCAAGTGCGGCCGTATTGGTCGCGGGATGCTCAAATACCCCTACCTATCCGCCCGCTCCGGCCAAATCGGCAGTTCAGGACTGGAATTATCTGATTGGCCCGGGTGACACCGTCAATGTATTCGTCTGGCGGAATCCCGAAGTGTCGGGCAATTTCCCGGTTCGTCCAGATGGCAAAATGACCATGAATCTGGTCGAGGACATGCAAGCCTCTGGCAAGACGCCCAGCCAGCTTGCGCGGGATATTGAGAAGTCTCTGTCCAAATACATTCAGGAACCCATTGTGACGGTCATCGTGGGAGGCGGAGTGGGTCCTTTCAGCCAGCAGATTCGCGTGGTGGGCGAGGCAGCCAAACCCCAGGCGCTCAATTATCGCGAAAACATGTCCCTGGTTGACCTGATGATTGCCGTTGGCGGCCTGACCGACTTCGCCGCGGGCAACAAGGCGTATATCCTGCGTACGGAGGGTGACAAGCAGCAAAAAATGGGTGTCCGCCTCGAAAGCCTGATGAGGGATGGCGATTACTCAGCCAATGTGGATTTGCGGCCCGGCGACGTGCTCGTGATTCCGGAAAGCCTTTTCTAAATCCAATAAAAACGGCAATGCCCGTCCCGATGGGGCGGGCGCTCCCCAGGAGTCCCCATGGATCAAGTCGTTCAGCAACTAATGTCGTATGCGCGAGCCATCTGGCATCGCCGGTGGTATGTCGCCATTGTGGCTTGGCTGATTTCAATTGCGGGCTGGGTCGGAGTGTATTTGTTGCCGGATCGCTATGAAGCATCGGCTCGCGTTTATGTCGATACTCAGACACTGCTCAAGCCCTTGTTATCCGGTTTGACGGTTGATCCGGGAGTGGAGCAGCAGATCAAGTTGATGACTCGAGCATTGGTTAGCCGGCCAACTCTGGAAAAAGTCGCGCGGATGACTGATCTTGATATCCATGCGAAAACACCGGAAGACACCGAAAAAATGCTGGATGATCTGGCGGAAAAAATTTCCATTGCCGATACCGGCCGGGAAAATCTCTACACATTAAGTTATCAGGACAAGAACCCCGAGCTTGCCAAGAAAGTCGTGCAAGCGCTATTGACGATTTTCGTTGAAAGCAGTCTGGGCAAGACCCGGCAGGATATTGCGTCGTCGCAAAAATTCATTGAAGAGCAGTTGCAACAGTATCAACAGAAACTGGTGGATGCTGAAAACGCACTGAAGGAATTCAAGCAGAAGCACGTGGGGGTCATGCCGGGACAGGGTGGGGATTACTACGCAAAGCTGGAACAGGGGGCAACCCAGTTGCGTCAGGCCGAACTTGATTTGCGTGAAGCCACCAACCGCCGTGATCAACTCAAACGTCAGCTGGAGGACGAGGAACCGGAACTGGCTGCCGCTGCAGCCGTGGTCTCCACCAGCTCGGAGGTCGATGGACGCATCCAGGCCCTCGAGAAGCAAATGGATAGCCTGCGCTTGCAATATACCGATTTGCATCCTGACATTCAGTCTACCAAGCGGCTGATCGCCAAACTGGAAGAGCAGAAAAAACAGGAGATTGCCGCGCGCAAGGCGGATCCATCCGGTGCCAAGATACAGAACCCGGTTTATCAGCAGTTGACCATTGCAATTGCCGAGGCAGATGGAACAGTTGCCTCGCTGAGGGCGCGGGTCGGCGAGTTTCAGGGCCGTTACAATGCCTTGCGTAGTGCTTCTTCCATGATTCCTCAGGTCGAGCAGGAATATACCCAGCTCATGCGGGATTACGATGTCTACAAATCGAATTACACAGAGTTGCTGGCTAAACGCGAATCAGCCGCCATGTCCAGTGAAGTGGAGAGCAAAACCGATACGGTTGATTTTCGTGTGATCGACCCGCCACGCGTCCCGCTTACACCGGCCTGGCCCAATCGACCGTTGCTGCTGTCACTTGTGCCTCTGGGCGGTCTTGTTGCCGGTTTCGCGGCGGCATTTCTGATTAGCCAGATCCGGCGTACGGTCGCGGATCGCAAATCATTGCGCGAACTTACAGGCCTGCCGTTACTGGGCGCGGTCACCAAAATCGAGACCGATGAGGCGAGAAGAGTTCGCCGCAAACGTCTGATGGCGTTTCTGGCAACGATTGGAAGCCTTGTGGGCGCCTATGGTGTTTTGATTACGCTACACCTGGTGCTGGCCAGGGCGGCATGAGGAGTTTGTGATGAGCATCATAGAAAAAGCCGCAAAGAAACTCGGCGATTCATCTGTACAAATGCCGCCACAGCAAACTGTCCAGGCGGATCACACGCACGTGCGTGAAGAAAGCCTCATAGAAGGGGCGCTCGCCAAACAAAGGGTTGTTACTTCACAGCCGGGACATTCTCCAGAAGTGCGTTCGGAGCCGTCAGTGCATTTTGAAGATGAGCCGGAAGGAACCAGCCAGGCTCAATCCATCAATCTGTCCCGCATGCATCGCATGGGCATGATTACCCCGGATGCGGAAAAGAGCCAGATTGCCGAAGAATTCCGCATTATAAAAAGGCCATTGATTGCCAATGCCTTTGGCCAAGGCGCGACACGCGTCAAGAATGGCAATCTAATCATGGTGACCAGCTCTCTGCCTGGCGAGGGCAAATCCTTTTGCGCCATCAATCTGGCCATTTCCATGGCCATGGAAATGGATCGTACGGTATTGCTGGTGGATGCGGACGTTGCCCGCCCGCGTGTGCCTGAATACCTGGGCCTGCATACCGATCTGGGCTTGCTGGATGTGCTGCGCGATAAAAAACTGAAACTGTCCGATGTTATGATCAAAACGGATATCGCGAAACTTACTGTTCTGCCCGCTGGCCGTACCTACAAACGTGCGACCGAATTGCTGGCAAGCGCAGCGATGACCGATCTCGTCGAAGATATCGGCAACCGGTATCATGATCGGATAATCATTTTTGATTCTCCGCCCTTGCTGGCAACCAGTGAGTCCAGTGTGCTGGCCACACATATGGGTCAAATCGTCATGGTCGTGGAAGCCGAAAAAACTTCCCAGGAAGCTGTTCGAGAAGCTTTGAGCCATATTCAGTCATGCGAAGTGGTCAGCATGCTTTTGAATAAGGCGACACCTTCACCTGGGGCGGATTATTATTACGGCTATTACGGTAGCTACGGGAAATAAATTTTGCGAGTTGGAATGCGTCATCTTCAGAACTGCCGAAGCTTGCTTCTACTGGGAGCTGTTTTCTTGCCGGTTAATTCAATGGCGTTGGATTGGCGGTTCGAACCTTCTGTCAGTGCGGCGGCAACAGTCACTGACAACGGTACACAAAGCCAGAATGGCGATGGCGCCCTGATTCTCTCGGTTACGCCGGGTGTCGTCATCAGGTCGGAAGGTTCCCGCCGGGTTCAGGCACAGCTTGATTACGGATTGAGCGCGATTGAGCGTTTTGGCGACAGCAGCACGAATAATTCGGATGACCTGACCCATCGGCTTAATGCCACAGGCAAAGCCGAACTGGCGGAAGACCTGTTTTTCATCGAAGGCAATGCCAATATATCCCAGGCTCTTGGTTCACTCCTGGGCGCGCCAGGCGACAGCAATCTGGACACGGGCAACCGGACGTCCGTGGGCGTTTACAACCTTAGCCCATATCTGACCAAACGCTTTGGCACGTTTGGAAACGGGATGCTGCGTTACAGCCGCTCGGGCGCGATATTTGAGAATAACGTTGGCGGCAATATCGCTTCGGATACGATACGGGCGGACTTCAACAGCGGTACGCAATTCAATGATTTGCTCTGGGGGCTGAATTACTCCCTGCGCGATGCCACAACGCAAAATGGCGCAGATACCCAGTTTGAATCGTATGGCGCCACATTGGGTTATGCCCTGACACGCAAGTTCCGGCTCAATGGTTCGTTTGGTTATGACAAGAATGATTACCCGCATTTGGCTGGCACAAAGACAGAGGGCGATTACTGGACGGCCGGTTTCGGCTGGTCTCCCAGCCGCCGTACCTCGGTCGAGGCCTCGTTTGGCAAGCGGTATTACGGGGACAATTATTTGTTTGGTTTCAAGCATCGCAGCCAATACTCACAGTGGAACATCCAGTACAGTGAAGACGTCAGCGATATAGCCGAACAAATTCTGAATTTTTCGGGTGTGATTTTCTGGGATTGCGCGGGGGTGCTCAAACAGACCGTAAACTCGTTCGATCCACCCGAACCGGGGTGTACGCTCGCAGGCTTGGGCGTCAGTACTGGCTTGGCGAACGGTGTTTATATCCTGAAAAGCCTGAGTGGTGGCGTGACCTGGGGCAAGGGCAGGTTGGGCGCCAGCCTCGACGTGCACGACTCCCGTCGCAACTATCAGCAACTCGCGGGCGATCTTGAAGACCATACACGTGGCATCCGCGGCAGTGTGAGCTACAAACTGGCACCACATTCCACGCTGACAGCTTCGCTTGGTTTTGATAACACTCAGGTTCCTGCGGGCTTGCCGTCAGGCTCGATTACTCCCGGAACTGACCGGGATGATGATATTTACACTGCTTCCCTGGGTGTCAACCACCAGTTTCAGGCCAAGCTCAATGGCTCGTTGATTTTCCGGCATCAGCAACGCGAGTCCAGTGTCGATATCGCGGATTTCACCGAAAACAGCCTGACGGCGACCGTGACCATGCGATTCTGAGGACGCCATGTACGATACCTATTACCACTTCACCGCCAAGCCTTTCCAACTCAGCCCTGACCCGCGTTTTTTCTATGGCAGCAAGGGGCACAAGCGGGCAATGGCCTATCTTGAATACGGGCTGTCACTGGGTGAAGGGTTTATCGTCATTACCGGGGATGTGGGCGCCGGCAAAACCACCTTGGTGCGCAATCTGTTCAAACAGATGGAAGAAGAGAACATCATCGCGGCCCAGCTTGTCTCAACCCAGCTGGATGCTGATGACACCCTGCGCAGTGTGGCCGCGTCATTGGGACTGGAGCATGAAGGCATTAGTAAATCCGCGCTGCTGAAAAATCTCCAGGATTTTCTGACCGCTGCGTCGCGTCAGAACAAGCGCGTGCTGCTGGTGGTCGACGAAGCGCAGAATCTCACCCCGCGCGCGGTTGAAGAGTTGCGCATGCTGTCCAATTTCCAGAACGATGATCGCTCGCTGATCCAGACTTTCCTGCTGGGTCAGCCGGAATTTCGTGGCATTCTCCAGAGTGTGGACATGCAGCAATTGCGTCAGCGCGTGATTGCGTCCTATCACCTTGGGCCGCTGGATGCGGATGAAACGCGGGGCTATATTGAACACCGGTTGAATCTGGTTGGCTGGAAAGGCTTGCCCAGTTTCAGTGATGACGCATTCCAGGCCATTCACCGGTTTACTGGCGGCATTCCGCGCCGCATCAACACGTTCTGCGATCGCCTGATGCTGTTTGGCTATCTGGAAGAGAAGGCGCATTTCGGTGACGAAGAGATATCGGAAGTAATCGAGGATTTGCGCCACGAAGTGGCTCATCAGGAAAACACGCCCACGCTCATGTCGGCAAGAACGGGAGTTTTGCCTCCTCCGGGCATGGCTGAAGAGACCGTCAGGCTGTCCCAGCGTGTCGAACTGATGGAACGTTCCGTCAACCGCATCCTGCCCATCGTGCGAAAGATTCTCTTCATGGTCAGCGAAAAACAGGCTGGCAACGAGGAGATCGATCAACAGCCGCCCATCGAACGCGCGGGCTAATCCCCGCGGATCACAACGTCATGACGCAAGTGTTATGCATTGTCGGCGCCCGGCCGAACTTCATGAAAATCGCGCCAATCATGACGGCGTTTCAGGCATCAGGCATTTCCGCAAAGCTTGTCCATACCGGCCAGCATTACGATGAAGCGATGAATGACCGTTTTTTCAGCGATCTGGGCATTCGGGCGCCGGACTATCATCTGGAGGTCGGCTCCGGTTCCCATGCCAATCAGACTGCCGAGGTGATGAAGCGCTTCGAACCGGTGATGCTGGAAGAAAATCCTTCGGCCGTTCTGGTGGTGGGCGATGTCAATTCCACCATCGCCTGCGCGCTGGTGGCCAGCAAACTCAATGTCCCGGTCGTTCATGTCGAAGCAGGGTTGCGCTCCTATGACCGTGGCATGCCTGAAGAAATCAATCGCGTGTTGACCGATCAGATTTCCAGCCTGCTGTTTACGACCGAACGTTCCGCACTGGAAAATCTGAGGCGCGAAGGCATCGGCGAAGCCTCGGTACATTTTGTCGGCAATGTCATGATTGACAGCCTGCACCGCAATCTTGCCCGGGCCGTGCCTGCAGGCCAGACGCTGGGTGGCAAGGCGGATCAATATGCCCTGCTCACGTTGCACCGGCCTTCCAATGTGGATGACAAATCCGTGCTGGCGTCTCTACTCGAAGCAGTCGATGAGATCAGCCGCGGCCTGCCGGTGATCTTTCCGATGCATCCGCGTACCCGCGCCAAGGTTGAGTCATTTGGTCTCCATGAGCTGCTGAAAAATCTTCGTGTCCTGCCGCCTGCCGGTTACCTGGAAATGCTGGGGTTGATGAAATCCGCCCGTCTGGTGATGACGGATTCCGGCGGCATCCAGGAAGAGACTACCGCGCTGGGCGTACCCTGCCTGACCCTGCGCGAAAACACCGAACGGCCCATTACGCTGCATGAAGGTACCAATACCCTGATCGGGGTGGACACGAATGCGTTGAAAAAAACAGTCAGCGAAATATTGGCCACGGGCGGCAAGGCCGGACGGATTCCCGAATATTGGGACGGACGGGCGGCGGAACGCATTGCCCAGGTAATGAAGGACTGGCTGTCTTCCTCCATGGAAAGGGAAGTCGCCTGATGAAAATCATCAATGCCATGACCATCGACGTGGAAGACTATTTCCAGGTCTCGGCATTTGAAGGCTGCATCGACCGGCGCGACTGGGACAATCTGCCCTGCCGGATCGAGCGCAACATGGATGTGATTCTGGCCCTGCTGAACGAAGCTGACGTGAAGGCGACTTTCTTCACGCTGGGATGGATCGCCGAACGTTACCCGGGTGTGGTGCGCGGCATCATCGGCAATGGACACGAACTCGCCAGCCATGGATATGGCCATCAGCGGGCAAGCGATCTGGACCGTGAACAGTTTCGCCAGGATGTGGATCGGGCCAAGAAAATTCTGGAAGACCAGAGCGGCCAGACTGTAAGCGGTTACCGCGCGCCAAGTTTTTCCATTAGTGACCGCAACCGCTGGGCGATCGATGTGCTGGAGGAGACCGGCCATCGTTACAGCTCAAGCATTTTCCCGGTGAAGCACGATCACTACGGCATGCCTGACGCGCCGCGTCACCCGTGGCAACCCAATGGCAAGGACGGATTGTGGGAACTGCCACCTACCACCGTGCCGATGATGGGGCGGAACCTGCCCGCGGCGGGGGGCGGCTGGTTTCGGCTGATGCCTTATGGGCTTTCGCGCTGGCTGATAAATCAGGTCAATACAAAAGAGCAGTCACCCTGCATGTTTTATTTCCACCCCTGGGAAATAGATCCGGACCAGCCCCGCCAAAACGGTGCCCGGCTCAAGTCGCGTTTTCGTCATTACGTCAATCTGAAACACATGCAGGGCAAGCTTCGTCATTTGTTGAACGACTTTGAGTGGGACCGCGTCGACCGGGTCTTTCTCAATCATTGAATGTGATGTCAGTAGTTCTTGAAGCCGAAATTCTTTCCGTTCCGGCAGGCGAACCTCATGTCCGGAAACTGAAGGAGGTGGATTGCGTGCGCTGGGATGCCTATGTCATGGCGCATCCCAAGGCGACTTTTTTTCATCGTGCCGGATGGCAGCGTGTTATTCAGCGCGCATTTGGTCACCGCACACACTTCCTGCTCACCGAGCAAAGCGGCCGGATCACAGGCATCCTGCCGCTTGCCGAAATCAACAGCCGCTTGTTTGGCCATAGTCTGTCTTCGCTGCCGTTTTGTGCCTATGGTGGAGTCGTGGCCGATGATGACGAAGCGCGCAGGGCACTGGAAACCGCCGCCGTCTCGCTTGCCCGCGAATTGAACGTGGGCCATCTGGAACTGCGCAATCTTGAGCCGGTGCATGCCGACTGGCCCGCCAAACGCGATCTGTACGTCACTTTTCGCAAGTCCATTCTGCCGGATGTGGAGGCGAACATGAATGCCATTCCGCGCAAGCAGCGCGCCATGGTCAGAAAAGGCATCAAGGCCGGACTGGTAAGCGAAATGGATGAAGGCGTCGAACGCTTCTTTGACGTTTTTTCGGATAACGTCCATCGGCATGGCACGCCCGCACTGCCCAGAAAATATTTCCAAATCCTGCGTGAAGAATTCGGCAGCGAATGTTCCGTCATGTCTGTGCTCAAGGACGGACAGGTTGTCAGCAGCGTGCTGAGTTTTTACTTTCGCAATGAAATCCTGCCTTACTATGCAGGCGACATGCCCGAGGCACGCGATCTGGCCGCCAACGATTTCAAGTACTGGGAACTCATGCGGCGGGCATGCGAAGCAGGCTACACCCTGTTTGATTACGGACGCAGCAAGGTGGGCACGGGTCCCTGGCACTTCAAGAAAAACTGGGGATTCGAGCCCCAGCCGCTGAATTACGAATATCAGCTGATCAAGGCAGCAGATATTCCGGACGTGAACCCGCTCAATCCGAAATACCGCCTGTTCATCGCGGCCTGGAAAAAGCTGCCTTTGCCGGTAGCCAATTTCATCGGCCCTCACCTGGTGCGGAATCTGGGGTGAAGCAAGCTTTACTGTTTCTCGCGCACCGGCTGCCCTATCCGCCCAACAAGGGCGACAAGATTCGTTCCTACCATCTGCTGAGGTTTCTGGCCGAGCGCTATCGCGTTTATCTGGGCGCGTTCATCGACGACCCGGCCGACCGTGTTCATGTCGATGCATTGCGCCAATGGTGTGCGGATGTGAAAGTGGTTGAACTGAATCCTCGTCAGGCAAAACTTGCCAGCCTGAGAGGATTGCTGACTGGCGAAGCGCTCTCTCTGCCGTACTATCGAAACGCCCTGTTATCCGATTGGGTGAGGCATGCAGTTTCAAGCAACAATATCGATATTGCCGTAGCCTTTTCATCCGCCATGGCCCAATACGCGCCGGAAGACATGCGGATAAAGCTCATGGACATGGTGGATGTGGATTCGGACAAGTGGGCACAGTATGCGCCGACCAAACCGTGGCCCCTGTCCTGGCTGTACCGGCGCGAGGCGCGCAAGCTTGGCGAATGGGAATGCAGCGTCGCGCGGGATTTTGATGCCAGCTTCCTTGTCTCCGGCGCGGAGGCGGCGCACCTGAAACGCATGACGACAGAAGCCGCGGGCAAAATCGACTGGTTTGAAAACGGGGTCGACACAGCCTATTTCCAGCCTGATTCAAATTTGGCATCGCCTTATCCGGAAAACGTTATTCCCATTGTCTTCACCGGAGCCATGGATTATTGGCCCAATATCGATGCGGTTAACTGGTTTGCCCGTGAAATATTCCCCAAGGTGCGCGACGCCATTCCCAATGCCATGTTTGCCATTGTCGGAAGCAATCCCTCGGAAGCGGTGAAGGCACTCGGCACGCAGCGCGGTGTCTGGGTAACCGGCAGGGTAGACGATGTGCGACCCTACGTGCAGCATGCTGCCTGCGCCGTCGCGCCTTTGAGGCTTGCGCGCGGCGTACAGAACAAGGTACTGGAGGCCATGGCCATGGCACGTCCCGTCGTGGCCAGCCCACAGGCCGCTGAAGGCATTTCTGCCCAGGCCGGAGAAGATTTCATGGTCGCGGAAAACGTCGCGGATTTTGCCGCCCAGGTGGTGGCGGTCTGCAAGGGCCTTTATTCCGATATGGGAGCACAGGCACGGGCCAGAATATTGCTAGCGTATGACTGGCAAACCAATCTTTCACGAATCCTGCCGCATCTGGAAGCCAGTCGTTCCGGTACGGTGCATGAAAGCTCGTCATGTCTGTCATGAACAACACAGTTCCGGCTCCCGCAGCTTTTCCATGGACCAGGGCCGCCATGCTTGCCGGCCTTGTGCTGCTGGCCGTTTTTGCCCTGTACTGGCCGACGTTCCATTCCATGGTGGAAATCTGGGAGCGTTCGGAAACATTCACCCACGGTTTTCTGATTTTCCCCATTAGCGCCTGGCTGATTTGGGGCAGGCGGCATCATCTTGCGCGTATTGAGCCCGCGGCCGACTGGCGCGGCCTGATATTGATGATTCTGGCAGGTATGGCCTGGCTGCTGGCCGATGCAGGCGGCGTGCGGGTAGTGGCTCAATACGCCTTCATCGCGATAGTCATCGCCACCGTCTGGAGCGTGCTGGGGCTGCGAATCGTGCGGGCATTGTTCTTTCCGTTGATGTTCCTGTTCTTCACGGTGCCGGTGGGCGAATTCCTAATTCCTCCGCTAATGGAATTCACGGCTGACTTCACGGTTACTGCATTGCAGGTTACTGGCATCCCCGTTTATCGCGAGGGCAATTATTTCAGCATTCCCAGCGGAGACTGGTCGGTTATCGAAGCTTGTTCCGGTCTGCGTTACCTTATTGCCTCGGTCACGTTGGGCAGCCTGTATGCCTATCTAACCTACCGGTCATGGAAACGCCGGGTAATATTTGCTGTTCTGTCGGTTGTTGTTCCACTTCTTGCCAATGGTCTGCGCGCCTACATGATCGTCATGATCGGCCACCTGTCGGGCATGAAGTACGCGGTTGGCGTGGATCATCTCATTTATGGCTGGGTGTTTTTCGGTGTTGTCATGCTGCTGCTGTTCTGGATTGGCAGCTACTGGCGAGAAGATGAAGAGGCCACGTCGCAAGCAGATGCTGTCCTGCAAAATGGCAGTCATCCAGCGAGCGCAGGTCTGGCCTTCAACGGCAAGAAGCTGCTGCCGGCTGTTCTGCTGGTTGCAAGCGTCTGGCCTGCCTATGCGTTTTCCCTTAATCAGCGCAGCCTGCCCGAATTGCCAGCACTCGCAATGACGCCTGCCCAGGATTGGCAGGCAGTTTCCCCCATCACCGACTGGACGCCCCACTGGGTGGGTGCGGACCGTCAGCTTCGTGCCAGCTTCGCAAAAGCAAACGACAAGGTGCTGATCGCGCTTGATTACTATGTTTCGCAGCGCCAGGATGCCGAGCTGATCAACTCGCAGAATTACATGGTTAGCCAGACCAAATATGAACACTGGCTCAACGTGGGTGAAAGTCAGGCTACTGTGGTAATTGGCGGTCAGCCGCGTCAAGTCAGACAGGTGCTGCTCAAATCCAAAGATGTTCAGCCCAGGCGATTACTGGTCTGGCAGTGGAATGTAATCGATGGCAAGCAAGTCGGCAGCGATCATGCCGCAAAACTGGTGCTGGCCCTGGCGCGTGTGAGACTGGACCGCGATGACGGCGCTTCAATCATTGTGGCGGCACCCTATGATGTCAGCCAGTCGGAAGCGTCTGTCATGCTTGAGCGTTTTGTCCGGGAAAACGAAGCCGCCGTTATGCACACGCTGGCGCAGGTTTCCACAAAGTGAAACCGTGGCGGGTTGTGCATATCGTGCACCGGTTTGACACCGGCGGCATGGAAAACGGCATGGTCAACCTCTTCAACAACATGGACGCAGGGAAGTTTGAACATGTTGTTATCGCACTGACCGATTTCAGTGATTTCCGCCAGCGCATCACGGCCCAGCCAGTCGAGTTTTATGCCCTGCACCGGCGGCCTGGCCATGATCTGGCCTGGATGCCGCGATTGTGGAAATTGCTGCGCAAGCTCAAACCCGATCTGGTGCATACCCGCAATCTATCGGCGCTCGAAGCCCAGTTTGTCGCCGCGGCGGCAGGCGTTCGCGCAACCATTCATGGCGAGCACGGGCGCGATGTATTCGATCTGTACGGCAGAAACTGGAAATACAACCTGCTGCGCCGCGCGGCCCAGCCTCTGGTTTCGCATTACATCGCCGTCAGTCAGGATCTGGCGGGCTGGCTTGAAGACACCATCCGCGTGCCGCAAAAGAAAATCCGGCAGATTTACAGTGGCGTCGATTGCGTGAAATTCCATCCGCGCGGCCAGACAAGGCCGGACGTATTGCCGCCGGGTTTCGCTTCGGATGACAGTTTCGTTATTGGCTCAGTTGGGCGCATGGCCGAGGTCAAGGACTACCCAACGCTGGTGCGCGCATTTATCCGCATGGTGCGGGATAATGCCGGGGCAAAACGCCGCGCACGGCTGGTGATTGCGGGAGAAGGCGTGGCGCGCCAGCAATGCCGGCAACTGCTTGCCGAAGCAGGGTTGAGCGATCAGGCCTGGCTGCCCGGTGAACGGCATGACATAGCCGATATCATGTGCGCCCTGGACGTGTTCGTGCTGCCCTCGCTCAATGAAGGCATTTCCAACACCATCCTTGAAGCCCAGGCATCAGGTTTGCCCGTTATTGCAACCCGCGTGGGGGGCAACGTCGAGTTGGTGGAAGGGGGCATGAATGGCAGTTTGTTTGTGCCGGGCGATGAGGCGGGGCTGGCACAGGCCTTGCTGACATATTTTCAGGATGAAGCAATGCTTGACCGGCAAGGCAGCGAGGCAAGAAAAAGGGTGGAATCCCGTTTCAGCATTCCGGCCATGGCCAGGGCGTACGAGGCGGTTTATGAACAAGTGCTGGCCAGGTAAACCTGGCAGGGAATCAACAAGAAGCGATCACTCCAAACTACGGATATGTGCGGCATAACAGGCATTTTTGATTCGACGGACAAGCGGGAAATTTCCCGCGATCTGTTGCATCGCATGAACGAAACCCAGTTTCATCGCGGCCCGGATGAAGGTGGCCTGCACCTGGAACCGGGCGTGGGACTGGGGCATCGCCGTCTGTCCATCATTGACCTTTCCACCGGCCAGCAGCCGCTGTTCAACGAAGACCACAGCGTGGTGGTCGTGTTCAATGGTGAAATCTACAACTTCCAGGAACTGGTGCCAGAATTGCAGTCGCTGGGGCACGTGTTCCGCACGCATTCCGATACCGAAGTCATCGTGCATGCATGGGAGGCCTGGGGCGAAAAATGCGTCGAGCGCTTTCGCGGCATGTTCGCCTTCGCCTTGTGGGACCGCAATCGCCAGACATTTTTCCTCGTGCGCGACCGCTTTGGCGTCAAGCCCCTGTATTACGCCTGGCTGGAAGATAGCACGCTGATCTTCGGTTCCGAGCTCAAGTCGCTCATGCAGCACCCCGGCTTGCCGCGCGAAATGGATCCATTCGCCGTCGAAGAATATTTCGCCTACGGCTACGTGCCCGAGCCGCGCACCATCTTCAAACGGGTGCACAAGCTGCCGCCCGGATTCATTCTGGTGCAGAAACGAGGCGATGCCCGCGCGATGCCTCGGCAATACTGGGACATGCCCTTTACTCCTGTCGCGGTGGCTTCACAGGAAGCGGCCGAGGAAGAACTGGTCGACCGCCTGAAGGAATCCATCCGCCTGCGCATGATCGCGGATGTGCCTCTGGGCGCGTTTCTTTCCGGCGGCGTGGATTCATCCGCGGTGGTGGCAATGATGGCAGCGCAATCTTCTTCGCCGGTCAACACCTGTTCCATTGCATTTACCGACCCGAGTTTCAACGAAGCCGAATTCGCGAAAATGGTGGCGGACCGTTACAAGACGCGCCATTTTGTCGAAACGGTGGAGAGCGACGACTTCTCGCTCGTCAACACGCTGGCCAATGTCTATGACGAACCCTATGCGGATTCCTCGGCCTTGCCGACTTATCGCGTTTGTGAGCTGGCGAGGAAGCATGTGAAAGTCGCCTTGTCCGGCGATGGCGGAGACGAGCATTTCGCCGGTTACCGCCGCTATCGCTGGTTCAGGTACGAAGAGCGCATGCGTGCCGTGTTGCCCTATGCGCTGCGCAAGCCCATGTTTGGCCTGATGGGGCGTGTCTACCCAAAGGCAGACTGGGCGCCCAAAGTCTTCCGCGCCAAGACCACGTTCGAGGCTTTGGCGCGCGATACCGTTGCGGGCTATTTCCATGGGGTGTCGCTGCTTTCCGACGCGCAGCGCAAGGCGCTGTTTTCCGATGAGTTCAGGCGCGAATTGCAGGGCTACCAGGCTGTAGAGGTGCTGCGCCGTCATGCCGTCGTCGCGCCAACGGACGATCCGCTGTCGCTTGTCCAGTACCTCGACATGAAGACTTATCTGGTCGGCGACATCCTCACCAAGGTCGACCGCGCCAGCATGGCGCATGCGCTGGAAGTGCGCGAGCCGCTGCTCGACCATGACCTGATGGGCTGGGTCTCGGGCTTGCCTGTGGACATGAAACTGCATGGCATGGAGGGCAAGTTCCTGTTCAAGAAGGCCATGGAACCCTATTTGCCGCACGATGTGTTGTACCGCAGGAAAATGGGCTTTGCCGTCCCGCTTGCCGCCTGGTTCCGGGGTCCGCTGGCGCAGACCATACGCGACGCGGTGCTGGGCGAGCGGCTTGCCGCCACCGGCATGTTCAACACTGCGTATATGCGCGAACTGGTCGAACAGCACCAGTCAGGCCGCCGCGACAATTCCACGGCCTTGTGGACGCTGATGATGTTCGATGCCTTCCTGGGGCAGGTACTGGGTATGGGGGTATCTCGGCAAAAAGCTGCCTGATGTCTTGATCATGAAAATCCTGCATGTTTTTGACCACACCTTGCCGTTGCATTCCGGCTATACCTTTCGCAGTGCCGCGATCCTTCGCGAACAACGCGCATTGGGATGGGAGACCTTTCATCTCAGCAGCCCCAAGCAGATCAATTGCAATGTGCCGGAAGAAATCGTCGACGGCTTGCATTTCTATCGCACGCCGAAACCGCAAGGTCTGTTTGCGCGCATGCCCGTGGCCAATCTATTCGCCCAGATGCGGGCAACCGAAAAGCGCCTGATCGAACTGGCTGGAAAAATAAGGCCGGACATCATTCATGCGCATTCGCCAGCGTTGAACGGCATGCCTGCCGTGCGTGTGGGAAGAGCACTGGGTATTCCCGTCGTTTATGAAATACGCGCCTTCTGGGAAGACGCGGCGGTCGATCACGGCACGACCACGGAAAACAGCCTGCGCTACAAGCTCACGCGCAGTCAGGAAACCTGGGTCGTCAAGGAAGCCGATGCCGTAACGACAATCTGCGAAGGATTGCGGAATGATCTGGTCCAGCGCGGTGTGCCTGCCGGAAAAATCACGGTCATTCCCAATGCGGTCGACATCGAAAAATTTCCATTGGGCGGGGACGCTGATCCAGCGCTCAGGAAACAGCTGGGCCTTGAGGGTGCGAAGGTGCTTGGATTCATTGGCTCCTTTTACGCCTACGAAGGGCTTGACCTGCTCCTTTCCGCCATGCCGTCGATCCTGGAGCGCAAAGACGTGAAAGTGCTGATGGTGGGCGGCGGCCCGCAGGAATCCGCGCTGAAGGAACAGGCGGCACAGCTTGGAATTGCCGACAAGGTCATCTTTACCGGCCGTATTCCCCATCAGGAAGTCAACCGCTACTACGACCTGATCGACGTGCTGGTGTATGCGCGCCATTCGATGCGTCTTACGGAACTGGTCACGCCTTTGAAACCGCTTGAAGCGATGGCACAGGGCAGGGTGTTTGTGGCTTCGGATGTTGGCGGCCACAAGGAGCTGATCAGACATGGCGAGACCGGGATGCTGTTCCAGGCCGGGGATGCGCAGGCGCTCTCGTTGGCAGTGCTGGATATGCTGGATCATCCGCAAGATTGGCATCGGCTCAGAAGCAACGGTCGACAGTTCGTGGAAACCGAGCGCAACTGGAAGGCCAGCGTTGCCCGCTATCAGGACGTTTATGGCCGTCTGCTGAACGGTCAGCGCAGGGCGGCATGATGCGCGTCGCGCTGGTCGGGCCGCTTCCTCCGCCATCTGGCGGTATGGCCAATCAAACGCTGCAACTCTCGCGTTTGCTGTCGCAGGAAAACATTGAAGTTGAAACCGTGCAGGTGAATGCACCCTACACGCCCGCCTGGATAGGCCGGGTTCGCGGACTCAGGGCGATATTCCGCCTGATTCCCTATCTCGCCAACTTGTGGCGGGCCTTCGGCAGGGCGGACATCGTGCATCTGATGGCAAATTCCGGCTGGTCGTGGCATCTGTTTTCCGCGCCGGCAATCTGGCTGGCCCGCGTCCGCGGCATTCCCCTGATCGTCAATTACAGGGGTGGCTATGCGCGCGAGTTTCTGCAAAGGCAATCGGCGATCGTTGCGGTCAGCATGAAGCGTGCAGCCAGTCTTGTCGTGCCCTCGCGGTTCCTGCATCAGGTCTTCGACGAATTCGGCCTGCCATCCCGGGTGGTTCCAAACATCGTGGATGTCGAGCGGTTCAAACCGCCTGTTCGCGTGGGCGACAGACCACACGTGATACTGGTTTCCAGAAACCTCGAGCCCATTTACGATAATGCAACGGCTATCCGCTCGTTGCGGCTGTTAAGGCAGTCCCTGCCAGACGCACTGCTGTTGATGGCTGGTTCCGGACCAGAAGCGGAAAACCTGAAAAAACTCGCGGAAGATATGGGGCTCCAGTTCGCGGTCGAGTTCACTGGCCGGATCGCGGCTGAAGACATGCCAGCCCTGTATGCCAGGGCGGGCATTGCGCTCAATCCAAGCCGGGTCGACAACATGCCCAACTCAGTACTCGAAGCGCTTGCCGCGGGAGTTCCGGTTGTCAGCACCAATGTCGGCGGCGTGCCCTTCATTGTTGAACACGAAAAGAATGCCTTGCTGGTTCCGCCAGGTGACGAAGTCGCAATGGCCAGCGCCATGCTGCGCATCTTCCAGGATGCAGCACTGGCGGAGCGACTGACCGCCGAAGGGCGTAGAACAGCCGAGTCCTGTGCGTGGCCAAGCGTAAGGGATACCCTGTTTCAGGTGTATCGTGACGCGCTTGACAAAAGGATGAGCGGGACAGACCAATGAACGTGTCCATGGCGCGACGGCTATATCAGGCGCAGGAGCGGTTGCTCAAGCGGCCGACTTTTGAACACTGGCGCGATCTTGAGCAAACCCAGTGGCTTTCGCGAGGAGAACTGGAAGCGCTGCAAACGCGCCGTCTCAACGGCTTGCTGAGAACCGCGCTCGATCATTCCCCATGGCATGCGCAACGCCTGCGCGAGGCTGGCCTGGAGCGCGCCATTGAGCTTGGCGAAGTGGCGCTGGAGGATTTGCGGCGCATCCCGCTCATGAACAAACGCGACGCGCGCGAGAATGTTGACGACATTGTCTGGCGCGATGCGCCGGGCGGCGTTTACAAGTACACCACGGGCGGGTCTTCGGGCGAGCCGCTGATTTTCTATTTTGGCCGCGAACGTCAGGCCGCCGATGCCGCCAACCGCATGCGGGCACACCGTTGGTGGGGAGTCGAGCCGGGCGAAAAGGAGCTGTACCTGTGGGGCGCGCCGGTCGAGCTCAACAAATCCGACCGTATCAAAAAGCTTCGCGACCAGTTGCTCAACCAGCACCTGCTCAACGCGTTTGAAATGTCGCCTATCCGCATGGACGAGTACTGCCGCTTCATTGATCAATGGCAGCCCGCCTGTCTCTTTGGCTATGCTTCTTCCCTGGCGTTGCTGGCGGCCCACGCGAAGGCGCGTAAATTCCGCTTCAGACTGCCGGAACTGAAAGCGGTCTTCGCAACCGGAGAACCGCTCTATCCGCATCAGCGCGAGCTGATCGAGCAGGTATATGGCGCGCCCGCCGCGGTCGAATACGGCTGCCGCGACGGCGGCTATCTGGCGCATCAGGTTCAGGACGGCCGTCTGCTGCAAATGAGCGAAACCGTCATTCTCGAAATATTGAACCCGGATGGCGAGCCGGTTGCACCGGGCGAGGCGGGCGAAGTCGTCATCACCAATCTCGCCACGGCGGCGCAGCCATTCATCCGCTACCGGACAGGCGACCAGGCGCGCGCCGGCATGGCACAGGATGGAAACGGCCGGGGTCTGCACGTGCTGGAAGAAGTGCTTGGCCGGCAGACGGATTTCGTGGTCAGGGAAGACGGCACGCTCATGCATGCCCTGTCGCTGATTTATGTGCTGCGCGCGACGGAGGGCGTGGCCCGGTTCAAATGCATCCAGCACACGCCGGTCGATCTGGAAGTCAGAGTGGTTCCCGATTCACGCTGGAACGACCTGTCGAAACAAAAAGTCATCGAAGGCCTGCGCGCGCGCATGGGAAACAATCTGCGCGTGGATATTCATCTGGTGGAAGGCATTCCCGCCGAAGCATCCGGCAAATACCGCTATGTTGTCAGCCATGTGCCGCTGGAAGGCGAATTGCGCCAGGCAGTGGCCTGACTGGAAATGATTTGCTGAACATGATGAAAACCCTCATACACGACACTTTCCGCTACCGGCCCTGGCAGCCGCGTCACCTGCGGATCGTGGCGAACGATCTCAAAGGCGTTGCGCGCCAGCCCGAACACGATCACCGGACGCACCTGAAAGCGGCGATCGACTGGCTTTGCAACAAGGAATCGCTCAGGCGCGATGGGCTTTCCTCAGGTTGGACATTCGCATCAGGATGGCAGGAGCCCAGCGTCGCCTCGTCCGGCATGGCCATCGAAACGCTGATCGCCGCCGCCCGCTATCTGGATCAACCCGAACTGAAGCAGGAAGCCGCGCGGCTGGCCGCCGGGCTGGTGGAGGCCGCGCGAGGAGAAGACTTGGAACTGGCCGACGCGGGTGCCGTGCTTCAAGGCCTGCTTGCCGGGCATGCACAGCCTGGGCAAGCCGCATGCCTGGACGCTGCCCATATCCTGTCGGTAAAAATGGCGCATCAACTGAGTGGCCGCGCGGACCAATGGGGGCTGCATGCTGCCGCCAGTCTTTGGCCCATGACGCGAACCGGCATGCTGACAGGGGATTCGCATCTGCTCGAAACCGTTGAAACCAAACTTCATGCAATGCTCGGGCAGCAAACCCCTTCCGGCTGGCTGCGACCCTATGGCACGGAAAAAAGACTGTTCGTGAACAGCCGTATTCCCTATCTGCATGACGTGGCTTCCACCTTGCGAGCCTGCCTGGAAATCTCGGTTTTATTGAACAACGCCGGTCTGCGGCAACGGGCCGACAGCGCCCTTCGCCCCCTGATGGCGCTGCAGCGTCAGGACGGCTGGCTGTCAGGCGCCTATGACGATGGTTGGGCGCCCGTTTCCACACAGGCATGTATTACGGGTCTGGCGCAAATGGCCATCAATTGGCTGCGTATGTGGCAGATATCGGGCGAAAGAGAATATCGCGATGCCGCCTGGAAGGCCATCGCCTACGTCAAGCGAACCCAGCGGGCCGAAGGCCAGGATGCCACCCTGAAAGGCGCGGTACCCGCCACGGCGCCGGTGTGGGGCGCCTGCTCAAGGTTTGCGTTTCCCGCGCTGGCGGCCAAATTTTTCGCCGACGCGCTGATGATGGACATGACCAACACGGTGATTCCGCCCGTGCAGCTTAATTCGCCGGGAGGTATTTCGAGATGAGAGACATCGTCCTGACCGCCGTCATTGCCGGCATCCTGCTGATGGTCTTCAAGCATCCGCACTATGGCATTTACCTGTGGTCATGGCTGGCCTACATGAATCCGCACAAGCAGGCTTGGGGCTTTGCCTACGATATGCCGTTTGCACAAATGGCAGCCATCGTCACCATTGTTGCCTACTTTCTCTCGAAGGAACCCAAGCGTTTCATCTGGTCGCCCGAAATCGTCGTGCTGCTGATATTCATAGGCTGGATGCTGTTTACTACCTTCTTCGCGTTTTACCCCAACAACGCCTGGGCGCAGTGGGACAAGGTCTGGAAAATCCAGTTGATGACCTTCCTCACCCTGATGATGATCACCAACCGCCAGCGTCTCAACGGGCTGATCTGGGTCATCGTGCTGTCGCTGGGCTATTACGGCGTCAAGGGCGGGATATTCACCATCATGACGGGAGGCGCGTTCATCGTCTGGGGCCCGTCCGGAACCTTCATCGAGGGCAACAACGAACTGGCGCTGGCACTGATCATGATGATCCCGCTGATCCGCTACCTGCATCTTCAGGAAACGCGGCCCTGGGTCCGACGTGGCCTGGCAGCGGCCATGTTGCTTTGCGCGGTGGCGGCCATTGGCTCGCAGTCGCGCGGCGCATTCTTGGCCATCATGTCCATGGGCCTGTTTTTATGGCTGAAGAGCCGCCAGAAAGTGGTAACCGGATTTTTCGCCATCGTCATCATCGCCTTCGTGGCGCTCTTCATGCCGGCCGAATGGTACGAGCGGATGGGCACCATCCAGAACTACGAGGAAGATGGTTCGGCCATGGGCCGCATCAACGCCTGGCATACCGCGTTCAATCTGGCGAAATCACGGATAACGGGCGGCGGATTCGAAACGTTCGAGCCGGCGGTATTCAGCCAGTACGCGCCCAACCCCTTGCAGGTACACGACGTGCACAGTGTCTACTTTGAAGTGCTGGGCGAACATGGATTCATCGGGCTGGGCCTCTGGCTGCTGTTGGGTGCTTTGACCTGGATAAAGGCGGGCAGGGTGATCCGCGCCTGCAAAAATAACCCGTCGCAGAAATGGGCGGCCGATCTGTCGTCCATGATCCAGGTCAGCATGGTGGGTTATGCAACCGGCGGCGCATTCCTGGGCCTTGCTTATTTCGATCTTTACTATCACATCATAGTGATGGCAGTGCTGGCCTATGATTTCGCCGTCAAGGGGACGGACAGTTCACCCGTGGCGGCGGCCAGTTCGCCCAGCACTCCGGAACAGTTGCCCCATCCTTCCAGCCGATGGGATGGATGATCACAGCTTTCTGGTTTGCAGCCACTCTTCAAGGATGGCCAGCAGCCACACCATGGAACCGTAATAAACCGGGTGCACTTCCGCGTGTAGTTTTCTTAGCGACTGGATATAGGAAGCGCGCACCCACCCTCTTTTTGAAAATGCATCCAGCCGGTCATTTGTCCATTCCCGCAGTGGCGGATGGCTCAGCGCCCATGGGCCGAAGGGCAGGCCAAAACCATGTTTGCTCTTGTTGATGATGGCATCCGGTAAAAACCCTTCCAGCGATTTCTTGTAAAACCAGCGCAGCTGCTGGCCCTTTACCTTGTCCGAAGTCGGCAGCCCGCACGAAAACCTGACCAGATCATCGTCCAGCATGGGGAAGACCACCTCGACCCCTGCCGCTTCTGCCATGCGGGTCACCTTGCGCAGGTCGTTGTCGGCCAGCGTGAACTTCATGTCCAGATGCAGCATGCGGTTGATGGGGTGAGAACTGTCCGTATCAAGGTAGGTGTCGCGCAGCGCGGCAACCGGCGCATCCGGATCGATCCGGGAAAGAAATTCCGGTTCAAACAGTTCGCTTAATGGCTGGCGATGCAAAAAATTGTAGGTTTCCAGCCGGTCCGGCAGCGGCACGTTGGCCTGTCGGATATAGCTTTGCAGCTTGCGCATCGGCATCAGTTTTTCCGCGAAGGGAATGTTGAACGCCAAAGGTTCGATCATGCCCTTGCGCGCCCAGGGCGGCAGCATGAAATAACGCTCAAACAGCATCTGTTTGGCATACCGGGCATTGCCGCCAAATATTTCGTCGCCGCCATCGCCGGCAAACATCCGGGCAAAGCCATCCCCATGGGCTTTCCTGGCGCAGAAATAAGTCGGAACCGCCGAATTGTTTGCAAAAGGTTCGTCGTACGCGCGGGCGATGACCGGAATCGCCTCCACGATATCCTGCGGCTGAAGATAATATTCGTGCGAATTCAGATTGAACTGCTTTGCCGCGATGCGGACATACTCCATCTCGTCAAAGCCTTGCTGCTCGAAACCGATGGAATAGGTTTCAGCGGTATTGCCCTGCAATTTAGCCAGATAGCCCGAAACGGTTGAGCTGTCCAGCCCGCCGGACAGGAAGGCAGCCGACCGCTGGCCACTGAGGTTCCGGGCAACGGACTGTTCAAGCAACTGCTGCATGGATTGCCGCTTTGCCTCAAACGGCGCCGTGTTCTCTTCCACATATCGGTGATGAAAATAAAAATCCGATTTGAGTCCGGAAGGTTCGATGCGGAGAGCCTCCGCGGGCTGAAGCTTGCTGATGCGCCGATAAATGGTACGTGGCGAAGGAATGGCATGGAAATGGAAATAATTGAACAACGCCTGCGGATCGAGTTCGCTGCCAACAGCCGGGTGCGCGGCAACAGCGCCAACATGGCTGGAGAAAACCAGTCCGCCTTCGACCACCGCATAGCTCAGGGCGTGGATGCCAAAGCGGTCAATCGCCGCCAGCACCTTGCCGCCGTCGACGACAACCAGGCTGAAATTTCCCTCCAGCTTCTGGAGCAGGCCATATCCGGACTCACGCCAAGCCATGGCCACGGCGGCGGCATCGCTTTCCTGGCGGGCCTTTTCCGCCAAACGCGAATCCAGCCAGCGAGGGCGGCCCATGATGACCGCGCAAAAATCACCCCCGGCAAAATGGCTGACAGGATAGACACCATTTGAAACGGCAAGCGCGTAGCCCTGACCTTGTGCAACGGGTGTTGCCCTGGCCAGCCCCGCTGCCGCGCCCATGCTGGACAGCGTCTCGGATACCGGACCAGAAAAAGCCTTGAGTCCTGCCCAGCCGACAAAACCGGTCATCTAAGGTACTCCCTGATATTGTTCAAATTTTTCGAATGTTAGCCTGTTCGGCGTGGCTTGTCAGATCAAAACCGGCCCGGTCAGGCCCGATTATTGCTAACTGTCAGACTGGTTGTTTGAATCAAGCAGAATGCCTGAAGCCGCGGAGAACCTGTAATGCGCGGCATCCAAAACCTTAAACGATACAATGCAATCAACAGGCACCAGAGAAGGGCAACATAAATTGAGCCAGAGTCATCAACTAGAAGCCGCGCTGATCGGTGAACGCCAGAAATTCAGCCCCAGCGAGGTAGAGCTTGCCAGCCTCAAATCCGTCAGCGTCATGGCGGTAGTCATTACCTACAATAGCCTGAAATGGGTTGAAAGTGCGTTACGCGGACTCAAGGCGCAAACCGAAGTGGATTTGCGCGTGGTGGTGGTGGATAACGGCTCGCAGGATGGCTGTGTCGAGGCATTTATTGCAGGGGGTGAACAGCTAAAACTCGACGCCATTCGCCTGGGTACAAACCGCGGCTATGCCGTGGCCTGCAATGCGGGGATGGATCATGGCATCAAGAATGACTGCGACTACATTCTGATACTCAACCCGGATGTTGAACTCTTGCCTGGCGCGCTGGCCGAAATGTTGCTGGTGGAACGCGCATATCCGCGCTGTGGCCCCATTACTGCCATACATATTTCCAGGGACGAGCCGAGGATTGAATCCGGCTGCCTGTGGTTCATGCAGCTCAGCCCCGAGTTCCCCAGACAAGTGCCATCCGACGGCGTGTTCAAGCGCATATATCAAATGGAGTACATCAACGGCTCAATCATGCTGTTGTCCCGAAACCTGATCGACCACGTTGGCAAATTCGACGAACTGTTCTTTTTTTATGGCGAAGATAACGACTATTGCCGCAGAAGCTATTTGTTCGGATTTCCCCCTACAGTTGCCACGCAAGCGCAGGGCTATCATTGGCATGCTTCCCAGCGCGGCCTGGATGCATTCAGGCGGTCAAATGTCCGTCGGGCGAATTATCTGATGATCCTGAAGAAACCATCACGCCCCTTTATCGTTAGTGTGGGACTGACCTTTGTTCGCTTCCTGATGGACCATGCGAAATATGAGAAATCCATCTCTGAATGGTTGCAAATCTGGAAAGACTATCTTGATAGCATGAAGAAAATTGGAGGTGCCTATCGATCCAGAAGCAGAGACAAAGAGGGAGCCCCGTTGCTAATACCCTGACAATCAATCTGAATTGGGGCATGATGTTTTTCAGGCATCACAAAATTGAAACTTTGAATATGCACAAATGGCAATCATGAATACCACGCCACACCGGCCTTCAAACCGCGCGCTGGAAAATCTTGGAATCTGGAGAAGCTACAATCAATCGAAATATCTTTCGATCAAGCACGACTCATATTTTCTGGTATATGAAGAATTGCTGAAAAAATATGTTGGCAAGCCAATAACATTTGTTGAGGTTGGGGTTCTTAATGGCGGATCTCTGTTTATGTGGAGGGATTTTTTTGGCGCTGAGGCCAGAATTATCGGGGTTGATTTAAATCCGCTCGCAAAAAAGTGGGAGAAGGACGGATTCGAAATATTTATTGGCAGCCAGTCTGACAGAAGATTCTGGGATGAATTCTTTCGTCAGGTAGGCCCGGTGGATATTCTGCTTGATGATGGAGGGCATACAAATCCCCAGCAAATTTTGACGACTGTGGCTGCAATTGATCACATTAACGATGGTGGATTATTGATCGTTGAAGATGTGCATACAAGCTACTTCAAGGATTTCGGCAACCCCTCAAAATATTCATTTATCAGCTTTGCGAAAAGAGTGGTTGATTCAATCAATTCGAGATTTCCTTCTGTGAATGACGTCAAGAATGCTTACGGGGAAAAGGTGTTCTCCATAAGCTTCTACGAGTCGATAGTCGCATTCAGAATCGATTCAACCAAGTGTTTTGAATCTAAACTAACTTCAAATTATGGCGAGAGTTCCGGTGCTGCGGATATGCGCGACACTGGAACAGTGAGAGGGATGTTGAGCAATAAATTCGGATTTCTCAAGAATCTGCCATTTAAGGATTCGATCAGTGCGATCGTTTTCGGACTCATGGCAAAAATTAGCAGCCGTAAGCTTAAGAAGCTATTCAATTGATGTGCTTTGGAGATTGGTATCTGAATGACGCTTGAACTTGATGTAGGGTGCGGCAGCAACAAGAGAAGGCCGGATCTAGTCGGGGTTGACAGCAGAAGCTGCCCTGGCGTTGACGTGGTATGCGATGTCAACCAGGGATTGCCATTCGATAATGGCACGGTGGACACAATTTACAGCTCGCATTTCCTTGAACATGTTGATGATCTTGAACACACTTTGGGCGAATTTCTGCGTGTCCTGAAACCCGAGGGGAGACTTCACATCATAGTGCCCCACTTTTCCAATCCACTCGGGTATTCTGATTACACCCACAGGCGGTTTTTTGGATATTTCACGTTCAACTATTTTGCCAAGGCGCCAGCCAGATACGGACCACCGCCGCATTACAACCCAAACCTGAATTTGAAAATCATCAGAAAGACCCTGGTTTTCAAGCAATGGCCAATTATTGGCGGAATTGTTGAAGCAATGGTCAATCGCTGGGAATTGGCTGCATATATTTACGAGTCAAGATTTACGTGGCTGTTTCCATGTTTCGAGATTGTCTTTGAACTCGAGCGGGACAACTGATCAGGTTAAAAGCAATGAAAAAGGTGTTGTTTCTTGTTGCCGGCGGGGGTTTTCAGTGGGAGGCGCTGACGCTTGCAGATCAGCTAAAGGAGGGTTGGGCGTGCCATTACGTGGTGGGCGAGGTCGGGTTGTATCCAGGCTCGACCCTGAACAAGCTGCTCGAAGGCAAAAACTTTCTGGCCATTCCCGAGTTTTCGTCTCGGGCCAATAGTCATTTAACGCACATAGCCAGAAACCTCTGGCGTGCCATGCATTTGCTGTGGAGCGCTGTTGGCAGGCAGCGGCCGGATGTTGCGGTTTGCCTGGGGTCATCCAGTTCCATCCCCATTGCGCTGGTCTGCCGTCTGCGCGGGATACCGGTTGTGTTTATCGAAAGCATTACCAGGACGGATTCGCTCTCTTCCACTGGCAGGCTGCTGCTTCGACTGCATCTTGTGGATCATTTCTATGTTCAATGGCCGGAACAGGAAAAGCTGCATCCGCGGGCTTGTTACAGGGGGACGGTGCTGTGATTTTCGTAACGGTGGGTACCACCCATTTCGATCCGCTCGTTCAGGAAATAGATGAGCTTGTCGATGCCGGCAGGATCAAGGACAAGGTTGTCTGCCAGATAGGCGCGGGTACTTATGTACCAAAGCATGCGGAGCATTTTCGTTTCCAGCCCTCGATTGATGACTGGTTTGAGCAGGCCGATCTGGTGATCTGCCATGGCGGGGCAACGGTGATGTCGTTGCTGCAAAAGAGGAAAAGGTTTGTGGCGATTGCGAATACCGTGCTGGCAGGGGATCATCAAACTGCTTTTTTAACCAGACTGGCGCAAAGTGTCGGCTTTCCATGGAGCCGTGAAGTAAAGGATGTGGGGCCGCTCGTGGAGGCTGCATTAAGCCAGCCCGCGCCCAGCATCAACCTGCCGCATTTGGCGGATGAGTTGAGGAAACTGGTTTAGATTGCCATGTGCCGGGATATGAACTGGCATGGATGTTGTGTGTCTGTGTAGAACAATAGCTGAGAGTAAGGCGTCATGAATCTTGAAAAGTTGTTAATTGCATGCGTGGCGTTGCTGCCCATGGCTCAGGCATGGGCAAGCAGGCCACAAACCACGCCGCAGGAATTCCAGGCAATGGAGCCAGCCTGCCAGACGATCGGGATGGGCGAGGTGAATGGAAGGTTCTGGGCCGAGGTGCTTGGTAACGACCCTGTCCTGGACAAGCCAGAAAACGCTATGGCCAAGGGCGCGGGCTGGTTCCACCATTACTGCTGGGGCAAGCTTTCCAAGCTCAGATCTTATTCGGCCAAAACTGCCGAGCAGAGGAGGGGCGCGGTTGGAAACTGGCGGAAGGAAATGCAGTTCATTGTGGACTGGACGGGCGAGCGTGGCATAAAGTGGCAGTACATGCCGGTCATCCACAAGGAAATTGCCGAGTCTTACCTGCTGGACAAGAATTACGGCAAGGCCATTTCCGAAGGTGAAAAGGCGCTGGCGCTGGACAAGAACTATGTTCTTGTTTATTCGATCATGGCGGATGCGTATGCGGGCGCGAACAAGCGCGACAAGGCGCTTGAAATTGCTACCGAGGGGTTGAAGCGCGCCCCGGAATCCAAACCCTTGAAAAGACGCTACAAGGATTTGGGCGGGAAACTGCCGTATCCGGAACCGTATGCAATGGAAACGGTTGCGGCTGAAGCGGTGCCAGTTCAGGTGGAAAAGCCGGTTGTCGAGCCTGCACCCTCCAAGGTTGTTGTTGAAGAGCTCAAGCCGAAAGCAGGAAGTCCGGCGAGTGACACTGCTTCGCAGCCGTTATCCGATGCGTCCAAAAAGCCTGAGGGCAATCCTTACTGCCGGTTCTGTCCTTGACCCGGCCCAAGGCTTGGCGCTTTGGCTGCTAAGCTTCCCGGCTGCCAGGAGGTTTCAGTAACCAGGTTCGTGCGGCCTCTATCAGACCGTTGCGTGCTTCGATGGTCGAAAATGCCTGATCCGCTATGGCGATATCCACGCGCGTGATGGATGCGGCCTTGTAGGCCTGCTGCCATTCTGGCGAATTGGCAACCAGCACATCGAACTCTTCCGAGGTCAGACTTTGTCCGCTCATGATGAGCAAGACTTGCCCGCGAAACTGTTTGAAACCCGCAAGCATGCGTTCGGTGAAGGGTAGAGACTGATTCACACTTGCCTGCGAAGTGTCCTTCTTTGGGGTCAGGCGCGACAGCACGGTACGGGCGCCGGATTTTACATAAGGCAGGGGGTTGAAGCGCAGCTTGAATACCTTTGCCCAGAAAGCCGGGTCGCGCAAACGCCGCATGTAGTGCTTGCGCACGACAACGGCCTGTGTGGCCTCGGAGTGCGCGAAAGGGTTGCTGATGATCATGCCCGTTACCTCCGGGTAGCGGCAGGCGTTGATCATGATTCCCGAAGCAGCGTTGCAGCCGCCCCATAAAACCACTTCACGTAGTTCCGGCACGGCGCGCTTGAATGCGGCGATGGCTGCGGCCAGGTCTTTTTCTACATGTTCGAAATCCAGAAACGCGCCATCGCCATCGCCCAGGCCGCGATGATCAAAGCGCATGACGGGTATGCCGTGGGAGGCGAAATCGCGTGCCATGTAAACCAGCTGGCGGCAGCACCCACCCCGGTATTGCGGGCCGCCTGCCACCAGGGAAAGCACCCCGCGCGAGGAAGGCGTTTCCGGGCGATGGACAATGCCGATCAGCGTGCTGTCTTCGCAGTCAAAGGCGAGGGCAATTTCTTCGACGATCATGCTTGTGTGCTGAACAGCGCGCAGGTTTCGGCAATCAGGGCCGGGGCATCGTCACGTTCGTGCAGTTGCCAGATGGGTGGAGCGGTGAAGGGGCGGATGTTTACTTGCGCGCCCTGGCCTTGCAGGACGCTGACGGCTTTCTGGCTGCCGGGTGTGATAGGCCTGCCGGGCTCGGCTATGTTTTCCAGCCAGTCGATACGTGTGTGGGCCAGATTCAGATTGACCATGCGTATGGCATCGATGGCATTGGCCAGGGCAGCGGGCAGCTCATAGCCTGAAATGATTACGCTTCCGCCCGAAGCAAACTGAGCGCGCATCTGGTCGGTGGTCTCGGCTGGCAGCCCCTGATCCATCAGCGCGGCAACACGCAGTCTCAGAAACTGGGTCAGGAACAGCTTGCCATCGATGACGGGCTGCCATAACAGCAACTGATTGAAATGCTCCGGTGAATGGCTCGCGGCTTCGGTTGCCAGCAATGCGCCAAGGCGGCATCCCCACAAGGTGACGGGCAGGCCTGTCTGCTGTTCCAGCCATGCTGCGGCGGCCTCGACATCCTGACGCCAGATTTCCCAGGTGGCGTTCTTGAGTTCGCCCTCGCTATCCCCGGTGCCGAAATAATCCATCAGCAGGACAGCGTAGCCCAGCTTCGACAGGGCGCGCGCCTGTGCGCTGACGAGGGATCTGCAACGATTCATCTCCTCGGTAAGCGGCGGCAGATAAAGCAACGCACCGCGAGCTTGCTCCCGTGCAGGAAAATACAGGGCAAATACCTTGCCGGCGGCGCTGGGCAGAAAAAACGGGGTGACGCTGTCCATAAAGTGTTTAACCGAGCTTGCTTTCGATGAAGCGTGCCAGCGTGCCGACGGTCTCGAATATTTCGGCCGAAATTTCCTGATCGCTGACTGTGTTGCCGGTTTGCTCTTCTATGGCGGCAACGATGCCGACCACTGTGAGCGAATTGAACTCTGGAAAACTTCCCATCAGCGGGGTTCCCTGGCCAAGGCTGTCAGCCCGATCGCCTAATTGAAGATTGGCGCGAAGAATATCCTTCGCCAGTTGAAGTGCAACCATAATTACGTCCTTGCTGTACTGCAGGAATGATTATGCCATCTTGCTGGATACGAAGTCGGAAAAAGCACCTACAGTCTCAAAGATGTCAGCACTGATCTCATCATCCGCAACCGGGCTGCCGGTTTGTTCTTCAACAGCGGTGATCAGCGACACCACGGTGAGTGAGTTGAACTCCGGCAAGGCGCCCATCAGGGCAGTATCCCGATTAAGCTGATCGGCGCGCGCTCCCAGTTGCAGGTTACTGCGCAATATTTCGATGGTCACTTCAAAAGGATCCATGTTTCCCCCGGATTGCTGTGTGTGCTGGTTATATTTATGGCGATCATTCAGTCGCCGCTGCTCTTGTGCATGTGAAATTTGTCTTTCAGCACCATGTGCTGCGCGTCCAGACCGACAAACGCAAGAATTTCGCGCTGGCCTTCCGGATTGCTGAGCTTGGCGATATCGAAAATGCGGAAATGATCCGGATGCCTTTTTTCGGCTTCTTCGGCTTCGGCGTAGTAGTAGTCCCAGTATTTCTCGATCGCCTCGCGTTTGCTGGCCGCTTCAAACTTGGGAAATGTCTTGTCCCATACCGGGTCGGGCTGGTATTCGCTGCCGTCATGTTCCTGCCAGAAATTCTTGGCGGCATGGAACGGTGTGCGCGTAATCATTGACTTGAGCCGGTCGGCAAGCCACAGTGAACGCCAGCGGTGCAGGGCGGACTTCGACATCCAGCTGTCTACTGTTTTGGTTTTGTCACGCTTGATGCAGACGAAGCGGACGTTCTGATTGATCGCCAGAATGTCGTCCACGTATTTGAGGTAGTAGTACGCGATGTCTCCAATCAGATCAACCTTTTCCATCTGTTTCAGGTCCGCGTAGCGCTTGACGGAAGCTTCTCTTGAATAATCAAGCGCAAGAAGATTTTTCGGACCACCTTCGGTGATGCGGTGGAATTCATTAATGGTGTTCAGGATGGGTTGCGGGTTGCCTTCGAACACCGCGCCGGTCGGGTTGAGTTCGTGAAAGCAGATCGCGTTTTTCTGGCTGTTGAACAAGTGTGACATCGAAGCGGTGCCCGTGCGTCCGGAGCCCAAGCCTATGACGATCATGATGCTATCCCTGAATCAATTGGATTGTGGTGAATTATTGTTAACGGGGCTGGCATCAGCGGCCCTTCGAAGTCAGCGATTTGAAGCCAAGGTAAACACAATAGGCCAGCCACTTCAGTGAAAAACCTGCCGGCAAGGCTTGCATGGCAAAACGGGAAGCCAGTTTGAAATTCCCATCACTTGCCAGTGATATTGCCATCTTCTTGAGCGTATCCGATTTGTAAGATGCGGCGGATTTGCGGATCAGGGGGGATTTTGCAAACAGCAATGCCTTGTCCCACACATAAGCCCGAAACAGCATTTTCTGAAGATAGTTCACGGCCGTTGACATGTTCAGGGCTTTGGATGGATCGGGCGCGTTGTGAAGCGATACTACGCCCGGGAAATACCGGATGCCATCTGCCGCATCAATGATGCGCAGATAAAAATCCAGATCGCATTCATAGCGGATGTTTTCATCCATGCCGGCTATGCGGCCAAACAGGGATTTGCTGGCGATGGTGGTGTTCAGATGACCGAATCCGGGGCAGGACATCAGGTCCTGGATTGTTACCGCGTATGTTCCGCCAGTATCCGGGCTGGCGCCGGGCGGAAGTCTGTCTTTAAGCAATTCCAGCCAGTGCGGACCGGGGACAGGGGTATTGCCCAGCACAGCGTCCTGATTGGTGAAATAAAGTTCTGCCTGTGCATTTTCCAGGCTCTGGAATGCCCGTTCGAGATGATCGGGGTCGGTCCAATAATCGTCGTCGTCCAGAAAGCACAGAAATTTTCCTTGAGCCGCTTCTGCGCCGCGATTGATTGAACCACTCTGGCCATGGCCGTTTTTGGCTTTTTCGAGCGTGAGGAATCGCACCTTTCCGGAGAGTTCCTCGGCAAGACGCGCGTACGCCAGTTCGTTTTCGCCATCCGAGCCGTCATTGACGACCAGCACTTCGACGCTGGTGTGGGTTTGCATCAGGACGGAATCAATCGCCTTGCGCAGCAGAATCGGCCGGTTACGGGAGGGGATGATGACGGTGAAATCCATGGTTATTGTTTTTTCGCTTGAGTCAGAAGCGCGGCAAGGTTGTCGATGCTGGCCGTAACTTCCTTATGGCATTTTTGATAAAGGGCTGTCGATTTTCCGTAAGGATCGTCGATTTCTCCACGCGGATCGAGCAGGAAGGTCTTGCTCGCGGCGGCGGGATAGTCTTTTGCAATCCGGTCGTAATGCTGTTTTTCCATCACAAATATCAGGTCTGAATCATTGATCAGGGCATGGTCGATGCGCCTGGATCGCAGGCTTTCAAGATCCACGCCCTGCTCCCTGGCTATTTCCACCATGTTGGGGTCGGCTGGACGGCCGGATTGTGCATGAAATCCAGCCGACAGGGATGCAATTGGCATACCCGCCGCCCGTTTTGCGAAGTAGCGGTCCGCCAGTGCGCTGCGGTTGATGTTGCCGTAGCAGACAAACAGGATTTGCCGGGCGGGTTTCAGCCGCCGGCTGATTTCGCCGTCAGTCCAGGCGCGCTTCTGGCGCCAGAAGAACACGCGCGCGCTTGTTATCTGGGCAATCCGGTTTGCGTAGCCTGAAACGATTTGCGCCAGGTCGATCAGTCCGGGCATTGGGTCTCGCCATTGCTGGATATCGAAACGGTGTCTGGGCGAGAAAACCAGCAGGGCGTCCTTTGCCAGTTGCTTGCGCGAGGGCAGGGTCACCAGTTTCTCTGGTGCGTTGTGGCGCAACACCTGTTCGTACCAGAAGATGTCGCTGCCCAATTTTCGACCGATCATGCCCAGCCGGGCGGAGGGGCGCGGCGATATGCGCCCTTGTGTCAGCAATTCATGAAGCATGGCCGGGAAATCCGCCCCGGCGGAAACGGCAAGCGGCAGCGACCCCCAGAAACGGCCGTTGATTTCCATCAGACGGAACTGGCGGGTGTCCGGATTCCACTTGAATTCGACCATGGCGACGCCATGCCAGTTGAGCGCGGCCATGAGCTTTTGCGAAGCCTCAAGCAGTTCAGGTTCGATGGCGACGCTTTTCCGCAGGCTGCTGCCGCCTCCGGTAAGCGGCAATTCATGCAGCCGCAGGTGCTGGAAGGCGTATTCGATTTTTCCGTGGCTGGCGATCAGCTCAATTCCAACGCCCTGCCCGCGAAAGTATTCCTGCAGAATCACATGGCCAAAACGCAGCGCATGGGTGACCTTGGACATGAGTTCGGATTCGCCGAAGGCGTAATCCACTCCAAGCTGAACAATGCCCTGGTCAGCGGAACCCATTGAGCGCGCGGGTTTGATGACAATTGGGTAGGCCAGTGTTTCCTTCAGGGCAGCAATTGATTCGGGTTGGGTGATCAGAAAGCTTTCTGGCACTGGAACGCCAAGTTGTCTGGCCAGGTCGACGGTTTTGGCCTTGTCCAGCGCGATGTCCAGGCTTTCGTTGGCGGGAAGGGCGACCGGCAGCATGGCGAGCTGATCGCGATGCCGGAAAAGCGGTACAGCGGTTCGTTCGGTAACCGGGACGATCATGTCGTAGCGATTATTCGCTGCCTGATTTTTCAGCCAGTCGAGGAATGGCTGGGGTACCGACATGGGGTCGGGATATCGCAGCCGGGCGCGGGCATGGCGGGAATACCCAGCCAACGGATTCTGGACATGACTCGCGACATCAACTTCCAGACCCTGACGCGCAAGAGAACGGACCACCGCCAGCGCGGGGGCCAGATCGGCATCAAGTACGAGGACTTTGTTCAAGTGTTGCATGGGTTGAACGGCGGCTTCGGTCAGGTGGAAGGCATGCGCGACCGGTCACCGAGCCTGCTGGAAATCAGTTCCAGCACCAGGCTTTCCAGGCCGCCGGGTTTGCCTGCAATGCGCCAGAGCAGCAGCGATGTGGCGGCATAAACGAATCCGCCAGCCAAAGCCTTGGCGAAGAGGTCGATGTAAACATTGCCGCTAAACCAGGGGGCGAGACCATGCAAGGCAAGACCCATGGCGGCCACGGCCAGGGCCGGGCGCCAGGTGATTTTAAGGAAGCTTGTGACAGGGAGGCCCAGAAATCTGGCGGAGATCAGGAACAGGATGATCATTTCGATTAGTGCCAGCAGGGCTTTGAACAGGATCACGCCTTCCAGCCCGTGCGCCTGGAAGACAAAGTAAATTCCGCCCAGAAAAAGAATCGTCCGGGTCAGGCCGATCCAGGCGGATTTTGCGATGAGGCCCGTCATCGCCATGAAATTGGAAATGGTTTCACTCAGTGAAAAGAAAACGGAAAACAGCCCGAACAGCGCCACCAGCCCTGCTGCGCCATCCCACTGGCTGCCCAGGATGACACGAACCAGTTCCGGCGCCACCAGCCATACGCCGGCGCCAGCCGGCAGGATGACAGCCATCAGAACGGCCAGGGACTGCATGAAGGCGGCCCGCAATCGCGGCCGGTCGTCTTGAAGCTTGGCGAAACCAGGCATCAGCGCCGAACCGATGGGGCTGAGCAGTTCAACGGTGACAATGCTGGCAAGGCTGCCGGAAACGTTATAAAACCCCAGCTGGGCCTTGCTGACCAGGCTGGAGAGCAGGAGTTTGTCGAGTGAATTGAAGAGCTGCCTCGCCATGTTGACCAGCAGAACCCATTTGGAAAACCCCCAGATCCTGCTGATGCCAGCGATGCGCAATCGTGGACGGAAGGGACTCATCCGATAGCTGAAGAAAACAGAGTAGATGGCGCTGGTCACGAATCCGATGGCGATGGCCCAGTAAGAACGAAGTGCGATGGCGAGCAGGATGGTGGTGAGCGTGGCCAGCATTTTGGAAATGACCTGCAACTTGAATACGCGCGAGAAGTCGAGGTCTTTCTGGAAATCGACCGTGCCGATGTTTTCCAGGCCGCGCAGTGCAATGGACAGGGCTACTATCAAACAGACACCCAAAGCCTCGGGCGCATTGGCGTAGTTCGCCACCAGTGGCGACAGCAGCGCCACGCACAGTCCGAACAGTGCCATTTTCCCAAGACGAAGTGTCCAGGTGGCATCGTAATCTTCGCGGGTTGCTTTCTGGTTCTTGATCAGAGCAAGGTCAAAGCCAAAATCGAAAAAAGCGTCCAGGATGCCAGTGAGCGCCATGGCGATGGCGATAATGCCGTAATCGACCGGTGTCAGCAGGCGGGCCAGCACCATGGTGCTGACAAGTCCCAGCAACCGGAAAGACCATTTGATAGCCACCATCCAGGCGGCTCCGGCGATGACCTTGTTCTTGATCGATGGTGCGGGGTTGCTATTCATCTGTGTGGTTTTTTGTCGTCTGGGATCGATCTATCCTGCCAGGGCCTGGCAATGCGAGGGCCGGGCAATCTTCCGGCAGACTGGCAACGATATGAGCCATGCAATTGGATACACTAACGGGGTCGCACACAATATACGGGGCTGGCTTTGTTCTTGCTAAACAGTAAACCGCATGTCAGAGCCATGCGATTGTAAGTCGAAAACCGATCAGGAATTTTTTACGTGACTGATTTAATTCATGAATTGATCTCAAAAAGCGCGGAGCGCGCGCCGCAGGCAGTTTCATTGAGCGACAAAAGCGGTTCGTTGACTTACGCGCAGCTTCAGCAAGAAACCTGCCAGACTGCGGCTCTGTACCGGCAGCTTGGACTGGCCCGGTCAGAACGTGTTGCGGTCTGGATAGACAAGCGGCTGGAAACGGTTGTCGCCCTGTTTGGCGCCGCCGCGGCTGGCTGCGTGTTTGTACCCGTGAATCCGCTTCTCAAGGCAGAACAGGCCGTGCATATCCTGAAGGATTGCAATGTCAGGGTGCTGGTAACCAGCCCGGAGCGCCTGGCGCTGCTGTCTGATGTATTGCCGGACTGTCATGATCTCAGGGTGGTTGTGCTGGTGGGCAAACAGCCAGCCGGTGCAGGCATGCCTGGCCTGACACTGGTTTCCTGGGAAGACCGGCCGGCCGCTGATGAATATTCTCCTCATCGCGTTATCGATCAGGACATGGCTGCGATACTGTATACCTCGGGCAGCACGGGAAAACCAAAAGGCGTGGTGCTGTCGCACCGAAACCTTGTCGCTGGCGCGGTCAGCGTATCGCAGTACCTGCAAAATTCGGCGGAAGATCGCATTCTTTCGGTATTGCCCCTGTCGTTTGACTATGGCCTGTCGCAGCTGACCACGGCGTTTCATGCCGGGGCCAGCGCATATCTCATGAACTATCTGCTGCCACGCGATGTGATCCGTGCTGCGGAAAAGGAAAAAATAACTGGCCTGGCGGCGGTACCGCCACTTTGGATACAACTGGCGCAACTGGAATGGCCGGAAAATGTGTCCCGGCATTTACGCTACATCACCAACTCTGGCGGGCATATGCCCAGGCCAACTCTGGATGCGCTACGCGCGAAGCTTCCTCGTACCAGACCTTATTTGATGTATGGCCTGACCGAAGCTTTCCGTTCCACCTATCTGCCACCGGAGGAAGTGGACAATCGCCCGGACTCGATTGGCAAGGCGATACCGAATGCGGAAATTCTGGTGGTACGGGAAGATGGCTCGCCTTGCGCACCAGGGGAACCGGGAGAACTGGTGCATCGCGGCATTCATGTGGCGCTTGGCTATTGGAACGATGCGGAGAAAACAGCCGAGCGCTACAAGCCGGCTCCGGGTCAATTGCCTGGACTGGTCATTTCTGAACTGGCGGTGTGGTCAGGTGACACGGTCAAAATGGACGACGAGGGCTATCTTTATTTCGTGGGTCGCCGGGATGAAATGATCAAGACTTCCGGTTATCGTGTCAGCCCGACCGAGGTGGAAGAGGTGATTTATGCCGCCAATCGGGTGACCGAGGCGGCAGCTGTCGGAATCGAGCACCCGGTTTTGGGCCAGGCAGTGGTAGTGGTGACCTATGCTCCGGAAAATTCGTCGGAAACAAGCGAACAGTTGCTAACCGAATGCAAGCTCCATCTGCCGGGTTTCATGGTGCCGGCAAGAATCGTGGCTTACCAGGAACCTTTGCCGCGCAATCCCAATGGCAAGATAGACCGCAAAAAACTGGCGGCTGAACTCGAAGGTTTGTTTGAGGAGAATCCTGCGTGAACACGCCAGTCCGCCATGCCCGCAACACTATTTTCCCGGTCGTGGATAATGAGATCCAGATTGGCGGCATGCCACTTACCCGTCTGGCCGAGCGGGTTGGCGGTACGCCGTTTTATGCCTACGACCGTCAGATGATTGCCGGACGCGTTGCACAATTGCGCGCCGCGCTGCCAAAGGAAATTCACCTGCATTACGCCATCAAGGCCAATCCCATGCCCGCGGTGGTGCAGCATCTGGCGGGGCTGGTCGATGGGTTCGATGTGGCCTCGGGCGGCGAATTGAAAACCGTGCTGGATACGCCCATGCCGGCTGGACAGATCAGTTTTGCAGGTCCTGGAAAAATCGAACGCGAGCTGCGTCAGGCGATTGCTGCCGGCATAGTCATCAATATTGAGTCCCCGCGCGAACTGCAGCGGATTTCGGCGATAGCATCGGAAACCGGAACAAGGCCGAAGCTTGCGGTGCGGGTCAACCCGGATTTCGAGCTGAAAAGCTCGGGCATGAAAATGGGCGGCGGTCCCAAACAGTTCGGTATCGATGCCGAGCAGGTGCCGGATGTGCTGGCGCACATGAAAACCCTGCCTGTCGTGTTCCACGGATTCCATATCTTTTCTGGCTCGCAGAACCTGAAGGCCGAGGCCATCATGGAGGCGCAGCGCAATACCTTCGATCTGGCTCGCCGCCTGGCGAAACATGCCCCGGCCCCGGTACGATTGCTCAATCTCGGTGGCGGGTTCGGCATCCCGTATTTCCCGGGCGAGCAGCCGCTGGATCTGGCGGCGGTTGGAGGGCACCTGGCCGGACTCATGCCCGATGCGCTGCGCGACTTCCCGGAAGCCGAATTTGTCATCGAACTGGGCCGCTATCTCGTTGGCGAAGCGGGAATATATGTCAGCCGGGTAGTCGACCAGAAGGAATCCAGGGGGCAGGTCTTTCTTGTTACCGATGGCGGCTTGCATCACCATCTGGCGGCTTCGGGAAATTTTGGCCAGGTGGTCCGCAAGAATTATCCGGTCGTGGTCGGCAATCGGGTGGAGCCAGATGGGGAGGTGCTGCCTGCCTCGGCGGTTGGTCCTTTGTGCACGCCGCTTGATATTCTTGGCGACAGGATGAATCTGGGTCATGCGCAAGTGGGCGACCTGATTGTCGTGTTTCAGTCCGGCGCCTATGGCTTGACCGCCAGTCCGACTGCGTTCCTGGGACATCCAGTGCCCGTGGAGGTGCTGGTTTGACAGGCTGCGAGCACCCTCTCAACGTCCTGCTGACTTTCGATGTGGAGATATGGTGTGGCAGCTGGAACAATATCGATGGCCGTTTCCCTCACGCGTTTCGGCGGTATGTCCATGGTCCCAGCCGGGCGGGCAACTACGCATTGCCCAAAACGCTGGAGATACTGAATGCGCATGGACTGAAAGGCATATTTTTTGTCGAGCCCCTGTTCGCCGCGCATTTTGGCATCGAGCCACTCACGGAAATCGTCGGCCTGATCAGGGAAGCGGGTCAGGAAGTTCAGCTTCATCTGCATCCGGAATGGCAGGACGAGTCGCTGGTCCCGATCATTGAAAACCATGACGCCAAGCGTCAGCACTTGTTCATGTATGACGCCGATGAGCAGGCCGCGTTGATTGGGCACGGGTTGCGCCTGCTGGATGCGGCCGGAGCAGGGCCCATCAAGGCATTCAGGGCGGGCAGTTTCGCCTGCAATGCGGATACGTTCACTGCATTGAAGCGAAATGGCATCCGGTACGACAGCAGCATCAACGTGACGATGGATCATTCCGGCATTGGCTTGCCCGCGGAAGCACGCCGCACCGGAAGCCACTGGATAGACGGTACTCTGGAGTTGCCTTTGTCGGTGTCGCGCGGGCGGCAAGGCTCGTCACGGCATATGCAGGTCGGTGCATGTTCTTTTGAAGAAATGGCTCAGGCCATCCAGTCCGCGCATTCGACCGGATGGCGCTACTTCAATGTCTTGTCGCATAACTTTGAAATGCTTGTTCCGGGAACGAGTCAGCCAGACTGGGTGGTGGTAAAACGATTCACCCGGCTGTGTGAGTTTCTTGAGAGGCATCAGGAGAAATATCCCACGGCCGGTTTTTCGGGCAGCGAAATGACTGATGAGTCAATTGATCTGGCGCTGCCATCAACTACTTTTGCCGCCAGCCTGAAACGGAACGCCGAACAGGGGTATAGACGGGCCGTACAGAAATGGGCTGGATTCAGGCAAGGTTAGCAGAAGCACGACTTGGCGCTATGCCGATCAATGTGGCTTGAATTTCAGACGGATGGGCCTGCCAATTCCTAACAGATGCAATTCAACGATGGTTGCCAGGTGTTGCCAGCCGGCATTCTCGAAGGCTTTTATGGATGGGGTGTTACTGTGCCAGATTCTGGCAAAAAGTGATTGATAGCCCCTGGAGAACATTTCGCTTTCCGCGTAGGCGATCAATGATTTTCCCGCGCCTTTTCCGCGAATTTCCGGCAAGGTGAATATCTCGACAAGCTTCGCTTCGTTGCTGGCGAGTGGCCAGAAATTCCGTTCAGCGCGGTATCGCTCTCCATGCCAGTAAAAACACACCCCGACTATCTTGCCGTCCTTCAGGCAACCGAAGGCATTTGAATCCTTGCCCAGATACCAGGCCCGGGACCGGATGGCTTCATCAGTGCTGCTTTCCATCTGACGTTGATCGATTCCGGAAAATTCAAATTCCGTCAGCGGCGATTCTGCCTGCTGGCGGTTATCGGTTCTCGCGCGAGTGTAGATACGGTATATCTGGTACTCGCCAAGAAGAAACCGTGCAATGCGTTTGGTCAGGCTCTTGAACATTACTGAGCGAGTTGCTTGCCGCGATAGCCAAAGCGGATCAGGCGCTTGATCCGGGCCTTGAGGCCGTAGTGTTCCAGGATGTTGCCAAGCAAAGTCGAGAACCGGTTGGTCAAATACTGTGCCCTTGCGAGCAGATTGTTGCGCAGGGTATCCCGCAGGAAGAAAACGTTTGCACACTGGATGCTGTGCGTGCTGAACAAACGCTTGTGTTCGGACTCGCCTTCGGTGAAGTCAAAGTGGGTGAATGTGCCTTCGCTGAACAAATTCTCTAGTGCCAGCCATTGCAGGATGGTGCCTACTGACCAGTCTCGATACTCGGGATCGTATCCAAGATATTCATACAGCAAAACGCCCTGATCAACGGGGCAGTAAAGATAGGCAACGGGCTTGCCGGCATGGAAAAGCAGATAGGCACGCACTGATCCGGCTGATGCCTTGCTGGTCATCCCCTGAAGGAATTCCTCGCTATCGGGCAGGCCTGCATCCAGTAATGCTTCCTGATAGGTTCTGCTGGAAAGGCTGCGTGCAAGCTTGTGGAACTCCCGGACTTCATCGACGCTTTTGTAGGATTTCCAGATCAGTTCACCACCAGAATGTTCTGTGAATTTCTTCAGCTTCCGGTTGATGGTTGAACGGGTCTTTGATGAGAACTTCCCCGTGTATTCGCTGAAAGGCTGTGCCATGTCAATGAAATACCGTGGATACAGCGAGGGAATGTAACGCACATAGCCGGATTCGCGGCTGATGGCGGGCAATTCGGATGACACTTGAAGAGAGCGGATCAGAAAGCCATCGCAATTGGCGGGCAGAGGTTCGGTGGGAGCGGATGGTGTGGCGTGAGCCGTGACGGATTCGTTGATGCCAAAACCGCGTGTCATGAGATTCACGGTTACGGAAAACAGGGTTCTATCACCGAATTGGAATCGGAATGGATAGCTTTTGTAGTTCCATGATTCGAGCAAGCCAGTTTCCATGGTGAGGGTCAGAGCCTTCTGGTGGAATCGTAAATCGTGGTGGCGCCATGCAGGTTCTGGATCAGTTGCGCGGCAAAGCCGTATCGCGAATTTGACCAGGGCGTGAACCGGGATAACTGGAAAGGATCGCTGGCCTGAATGGAAATGCCGGAATGCGTGGAAACTGCTGCATCAAAACCCAGTTCCCGGACAATTCTTGCCTGGTCCGGCAAGTAGTCGGTTTCCGGCTTGCCGTTTGGATAGGCAAACAGCCGGACCCGGCTGCCCAGTGTTTCTTCCAGCCATGTCTTGCCCGCAGCGATTTCGGCGCGGGCATCGGCATCATTCAGATTGGCAAGAATGGGATGGTGGTGGGTGTGACCGCCGATTTCCATGCCCGCCGCATGCAGCGTCTTTAATTGGGCCGTCGTCATCATCAAGTCGTCAGGCAGGGTGTTGACGCCTGCGCGCCGGGCAATATTGGCAACCGTTTCCTGACGGATATCCAGTGGCAAATATTTCACTCTTGGCAGGAGTTGTTCGATGGCGGCGGTTCTGTCCATGCTGGTGGAAAGCGTATATTCGCCAAGACTCATGTCACGCAAGTCCAGCTTTTCCCGGCTTGTGCGGCGGATCGACTCGATGACTGTGTCGTTGAACATGCGTCCGCCATTCAAATAGGATGTGGCGATGAAGAAAGTGGCGTGCAGGCCGTGCTTTTGCAGTATGGGCAGGGCATAGGTGACGTTGTCGGCGTAACCATCGTCGAATGTAATGCAGGCCGATCGGGCGGGCAGCCCGCCGGCTTTCAGCATGATGGCTGCTTCGTGAAGCGGCAGGACATTGAATACGGATTTAAGCAGCGTCATTTGTGCATCGAATGTTTCGATGGTCGCTTCGCCCGGGAATAACGGGTCGGTTTGAGGCAATACCCGGTGATAGATAAGAATGCTGAGTCTTGCATCGCTGCCTGACGGCGAAAATTTTCCGGCAAGAAATCGATAAAACGGGTTTGCGATACGGCGCATGCTATCGCCCGCTTTCGAAGCGCCATGCATCCTGGATGATTGTGTCCAGATCATGCCGGGCAGGTTGCCAGTTCAGGGCATTCCGGGCCGCCTGGCTATTGGCGACAAGCCTCGCTGGATCGCCTTCACGGCGCGGGCTGTCATTGACCGCGATTTTCCTCAGCGTCACTTTTTGCGCGGCGTCGATAACTTCCTGCACCGAGAAGCCATTGCCGTTGCCGAGGTTGTAGGCGGCGGAATCCGCGCCGGCCAGCAGTCTTTGCAATGCCAGCCAGTGTGCTTCAGCAAGGTCGGTGACGTGGATGTAGTCGCGGATGCAGGTGCCATCCGGCGTGTCGTAGTCGCGGCCAAACACCGATATGTGGGGCCGTCTGCCGGAAGCAGCCTGCAGGACAAGCGGGATCAGATGGGTTTCGGGTTCGTGCCGTTCACCCAGTTCGCCCTCGGGGTCGGCGCCGGCGGCGTTGAAGTAGCGCAGGGCGATGGATTTCAGCCCGTAGGCGCGGTCGTAGTCTTCCAGAATCTGTTCCACCATCCATTTGGTTTTGCCATAGGGGTTGATGGGCTGCCTGGGGTGCGTCTCGTCGATGGGCACGTATTGAGGTTCGCCATAGACGGCGGCTGTGGAAGAGAAGATAAAGCGCCTGACATCATGCTTCACCATGGCATTGAGCAGGTTAAGCGTGTTGGTGACGTTGTTCTCGTAATACTTGGCGGGTTCCTTGACCGATTCGCCCACCTGGATGAAGGAGGCGAAATGCAGGACGCCGTCAAACCGGTGTGTGCTGAAGAGGGTTTCGAGTGCAGCCTGATCGGCCAGATCACCCAGCACGAATTGGCCGCCGAGCACTGCATCGCGGTAGCCTGTTGAGAGGTTGTCGTAGGTGACAACATCGCAACCCTGGCGCAGAAGGTGTTTGACCATGTGCGAACCGATATAACCGGCGCCGCCAACGACGAGTACGGATGGGGAAGATGCCATTTGATCAAGAATACGGAACAATTCCGGTATTGTAGCCCTGCTGTGTTGCAAGCCTCATGCCAGGGAGGGCAAACGGCAGTCCGACCTGCTTTGGTTACAATAACGTCCATTGACAGATATTGGCGCGGTTATCCCGGCGTTTATCCATGCAAACCCTTACCGTCGATCTCGGCGACCGTAGTTACCCCATTCATATCGGCCCCAGCCTGCTGGGTCAGGCTGGCCTGATCGTGCCGCATCTGGCGCAGAAGCGGGTGGCGATCGTGACCAACACCACGGTGGGGCCGCTCTATCTGGAACGCTTGACCAAAACCCTGACAGATGCGGGTGTGGCGGTTACGCCCATCGTGCTGCCGGATGGCGAGGCGTACAAGGACTGGCAGACGCTGAACCTGATTTTTGACGAACTGCTGAAAAGCCGGGCCGAGCGCAAGACAACCTTGATTGCACTGGGCGGCGGGGTTATCGGGGACATGACCGGTTTTGCCGCAGCCAGTTATCAGCGCGGCGTGCCCTTCATCCAGGTGCCGACCACGCTGCTGTCGCAGGTCGATTCCTCGGTGGGCGGCAAGACCGGCATCAACCATCCGCTGGGCAAGAACATGATTGGCGCGTTTTACCAGCCGAAAGTGGTGCTGGCGGATACGGATACGCTCAAGACACTTCCGCCGCGAGAACTGTCGGCTGGATTGGCTGAGGTTATCAAGTACGGCCTGATCTGGGACGCGGAATTTTTTGCCTGGCTGGAAGCCAACATGGACAAGCTGCGCGCGCTGGACGCGGCTGCCATCAGCCATGCCATCTATCGATCGTGCGAGATCAAGGCGCAGGTGGTGGCACAGGACGAACGCGAGGGCGGCATCCGCGCCATCCTCAATCTGGGCCACACCTTCGGTCACGCCATCGAATCCGGCATGGGCTATGGCAACTGGCTGCATGGCGAGGCTGTCGCGGCAGGCATGGTGCTGGCGGCCGACGCCTCGCGGCGCAAGGGCTGGCTGAGCGAGGCCGATGTCGATCGCACGCGGGCGCTGATCCGCCGTGCCGGCCTGCCTGATACCGCGCCCGATCTGGGCGTGGAGAAATATCTCGACTACATGGGGCATGACAAGAAAGTCGAGGCGGGAAAAATCCGTTTCGTGCTGCTGAAGACAATCGGCGAGGCGGTGATTACGGCTGACTTGTCCCGAACCGATCTTGATGCCACGCTCACGCATTATGTCCGCGCGGCCTGAGCTTGCTTCCTACGCTGCACACGACGCGCAAACGCGGGGCCGCATGCATGCCGAGCCGCCCGCGCATCCCAGAGGCGAATTCCAGCGCGACCGTGATCGTATCGTGCACTCCACCGCGTTCCGCCGTCTGGAATACAAGACCCAGGTATTCGTGAACCACGAGGGCGACCATTTCCGCACGCGTCTGACGCACAGTCTGGAAGTGGCGCAGATCGGCCGCACGATTGCGCGATTGCTGGGCCTGAACGAGGAACTGACCGAGGCCGTGTCACTGGCGCATGATCTGGGTCACACGCCCTTTGGCCACGCCGGTCAGGATGCCTTGAATGCCTGCATGAAGGAACACGGCGGCTTCGAGCACAACCTGCAATCCCTGCGCGTGGTGGACAGGCTGGAGCAGCGTTACGCCGAGTTCGACGGACTGAACCTGTGTTACGAAACCCGCGAGGGCATTCTCAAGCACTGTTCGCTGGCCAATGCGCGCGAACTGGGCGAGCTGGGGCAGCGCTTTCTCGATAAAAAACAGCCGTCGCTGGAAGCGCAGGTGGCCAATCTCGCCGATGAAATCGCCTACAACAACCACGACGTCGATGACGGCCTGCGTTCGGGCCTGATTGATGAAGACGGCTTGCGTGAAACGAAACTCTTTTCACGGCATTACGGCGAAGTGCGGGCGAAATATCCCGATCTCAACGGACGGCGGGTGGTGCATGAGATTGTGCGGCGCATGATCAACACGCTGATCCTTGATCTGGTGGCGACGACGCGCGCCAATCTGAACCAGGCTGGTGTGCAATTGCTGGATGACGTTCGCAATGCTGCTCCGCTGGTGGGTTTTTCGGCAGACATGCTGGAACAGCAGCGCGAACTCAAGCGTTATCTGCGCCAGCATCTGTATCAGCACTACCAGGTCATGCGCATGACCAGCAAGGCCGCGCGCATCATACAAAGCCTGTTCGATGCCTTCATTGCCGAGCCGAGGCTGTTGTCGCCGGAACATCAGCAACATGTTCAGCGCGATGGCGCAAGGGCCATCGCGGATTACATCGCCGGCATGACCGACCGCTACGCCATGCGGGAGTATCGGCGGCTATTCGGGATTGACGAGATCACCGTTTGATCAAGCCCGCGCCACAACCAGACACGACACCTCTTTAGCACCGGCCAATTTGAGCGTTCCGGCCAAGGCATCCAGCGTGCTGCCGGTTGTCATCACGTCATCGACGATGCCGATATGCAGGCCGCCAACATCCGGTTTGCAGGTGAATGCACCACGCATGTTTTTGCGGCGCGCTTCGCGTTTGAGGCCGGCCTGTGGCGGCGTGTCACGCTCGCGAGCAGCCCAGGCCGGTTGCATGGCAATGCCGGTTTGCCGCGACAACTCGCGCGTGATTTCCACGGCCTGATTGAAGCCGCGTTCTTTGAGGCGATTGGCATGCAGGGGCATGGGCAGCCAGATGTCGGGCTTGTTGACGACATGCTCCGCCAGCAGGGTGCCCAAAAACGGGGCCAGCGCGAGGTTCTCCGCATACTTGAACCGCTGGATCAGCCTGTCGACAGGAAAGCTGTAAGCGAAAAGCGCGTGTGTCCGGTCGAATGCCGGCGTTTCCTTGAGACAGTGACCGCAGGTTTCCCCGGTTGCCGTTGCCTGGGCGCAAACCGGGCAGCGATTTGGGGGCAGCCAGGGCAGGTCGGCGTGACAGCTCTGGCAAAGTGGGCCATGTTGGGCCTGGCATAGCAGGCAGGGCTGGGGAAAGAAGCGGTTAAATATTGAGCGAATGTTCAATTCAGGTTCGTATGGTTTTTGACAGCAGGCCAGCCCGGCAAGGATAATTTGCATGTTCTCACCAGCACGCCATTCATGAAAGCCAAACGCGTCATCCCCGGCAAATCTTCCCGATTTGCCGCTCAGTTGTTCAATATCGCCAGCGTGGCTTCCATCACGGCGGGCATCACGGCGCTGATACTGGGCAAACTGCTGGCCAGCCACAAGATCGGTTTTCTGCCTTTTGTGCTGTCGTTCCCGCCGCTGATGATTTGGCTGGCGGCTTCCATTTTCGTCTATGCCAGCATTGCGTACCATCCCAACGAACGCACGCGCCTGTACCACCGCTGGGCGGGTTACCGCTTTTATGGCGCAACCGGGGCGATGGTGGTGGTCGGGCAACCCATCTATGGACTGCTGGGCGGCTGGAACGGCCTGGTGGCCGTATGGGCACTGCTGTTTCTCGTGGTGGTGCCGGCGGGACTGTACGCAATCTGGAAAGCGGCCAGGGAAGACTGGCCGGACATGACAATCGAGGTGGCCATCAATGAGTAGCTGTAACTGCGCATCCATACACGTACACAAGGCGGCGGAAACGAAAGTGCCGGTGGAACAGGTTCTGGCTTTGTTCGAAAGGCCTTTCAACGATCTGCTGTTCGAGGCGCAGACCGTGTATCGCCAGCACTTCGATCCCAACCGGATTCAACTCTCCACTTTGTTGTCGATCAAGACCGGCGGCTGTCCTGAGGATTGCGGGTATTGTCCGCAATCCAAGCGTCATCCGGGCGCGGTGGAGGACGAACCGATGCTGGATATCGAAGCGGTATTGACGGCGGCGCGCGCGGCGAAGGATGCGGGCGCCACCCGCTTTTGCATGGGCGCGGCCTGGCGCGGTCCCAAGCAGAAGGATCTGGATCCCGTGCTGGACATGGTGCGTGGGGTGAAGGCGCTGGGCATGGAAACCTGTACCACGCTGGGCATGCTGCGCGAAGGCCAGGCCGAGCAGTTGAAGGATGCCGGGCTGGATTACTACAACCACAATCTGGACACTGCGCCGGAGTTTTACGGCGAGATCATTTCCACCCGCGATTTCGAGGACCGGCTGGATACGCTCAACAAGGTACGCGGCGCGGGCATCAATGTCTGCGCGGGCGGCATTGTCGGCATGGGCGAATCGCGTACCCAGCGCGCAGGCTTGCTGGCGCAGCTGGCGAGCCTCGACCCGCCGCCGGAGTCCGTGCCCATCAATCTGCTGGTGCAGGTCGAAGGGACGCCACTGGCAGGGACCGAAGCGCTCGATCCGATCGAATTCGTGCGTACCATTGCCGTGGCGCGCATTCTCATGCCGTCATCCTATGTACGGCTTTCCGCCGGGCGTCAGCAGATGAGTGATTCCGTTCAGGCGCTGTGTTTTCTGGCCGGAGCGAATTCCATTTTCTACGGCGACAAATTGCTGACCACGGGCAACCCGGAATGGGAGCGGGATCAGGCCTTGTTCAATAAATTGGGCCTTGCCGCTGCATGACCGCTTTTGCCGCGCTGACCCGTTTGCAGCAGGGTCTCGCGCAACTCAAGACCGATGAGCTTCTGCGCACTCGATTGTTATTGGGGTCGCCGCAAGGCGTGCATGTGCAGGTCAACGGACGCGAGGTCGTTTCCTTTTGCAACAACGATTATCTGGGCCTGGCCAGTGACCCGGTGCTGGTCGCTGCGGCTGAGAGGGCGCTCAGAGAATGCGGGGTGGGCGCGGGCGCCTCGCATCTCGTCACCGGCCATCATCAACTGCATGAGGAATTTGAAACAGCCTTTGCAGCTTTTGTCGGCAAGCCCACCGCATTGCTGTTTTCCACCGGCTACATGGCCAATCTGGGTGTGATGACGGCGTTGCTCGATCGTCATGGCGAGGTGTTTGCAGACAAGCTGAATCACGCCTCGCTGAACGATGCCGCAGCTTTGTGCGGCGCGAAGTTCAGCCGCTACGGTCACGGCAGGCTTGATCAGCTTGAAGGTCTGCTGGCGAGGAGCAAAGCAAGCACCAAGCTGATCGTTTCTGATCTGGTGTTCAGCATGGATGGTGATCTCGCCGATTTGGATGGATTGCTGGCGCTTGCCGAGCGATACGATGCGTGGCTGTATCTGGATGACGCGCATGGTTTTGGCGTATTGAATGGCGGCCGTGGCGGCATGACGGAACAGGCAAGAAAGAATGACCGCGTGATCTATCTCGCCACGCTGGGCAAGGCCGCGGGGGTGTTTGGCGCGGCGGTGGCGGCGCACGAAAGCGTCATGCAATGGCTGGTGCAGAAAGCACGGCCCTATATCTATACGACTGCCATGCCTCCCATGTTGTGTGGCGCGCTGCTGGAAAGTCTGAAACTGATCAAGGCGGGTTCGGCGCGACGCGATGTGCTGCGTGCACATGTCATGGCGCTGCGCCAGGGCTTGAAGGATTTGTCTTCATGGACGCTGATGCAAACCAGCACACCGATCCAGCCCGTCGTCATCGGCGGCAATGCCAAGGCGGTAGCCGTGTCGAAGAAACTCCTTGAATACGGGTTGCTGGTGCCGGCCATCCGCACGCCGACAGTGCCAAAGAACACGGCGCGCTTGCGCATCACGCTGTCTTCGGCGCACCGTGATGAAGACATTGCCCGGCTAGTCGCCGCGCTGCGAGAAATTTCCGAAACATGAGCGTTCGCCCCATTGTTTTTTTGCACGGCTGGGGCACGCATCCTGTGATCTGGCAACCGCTGCGGGCGCGCTTCCCGGATTCACAAGCAGTGCCGCTGCCGGGGTATGCAGGGTCAGCTATGGCGAATACGCTGGACGAAATGGCGGAACGTATTGCGCAATCCGTCGTGGCTAATACGATACTGATCGGCTGGTCGCTGGGCGCTCAAGTGGCCATGCGGATTGCCCTGAACCAGCCTGAAAAGATTTCCCGTCTGGTGCTGATCGGCGCAACACCCTGTTTCGTCAATCGTGAGGATTGGCCGCATGGCGTGGCCGACGAAGTGTTCGAGCAGTTTTCCATGAATCTGGCCGAGGATTACGCAGGCACGATACGCCGCTTTCTGTCCCTGCAAGCACAGGGTTCCGATGCGGTTCGAACCGTGCTTTCCGAACTGCGCACGCGATTGCTGGCACAACCAAGACCTGCAGAAGGCGCACTGGAGGCTGGGCTGGGTATTCTGCGGGGCACGGATCTGCGGAATGAAGTATCGCGGCTGTCTGTGCCGGTCAGCCTGATTCATGGCTCGGGCGACAAGTTGGCGCCGGTCAGTGCGGCACGCTGGCTTATGGAGACGATACCTGATTCGTGTCTTCACGAAATCAAAGGAGCGGGCCATGCGCCTTTTCTTTCGCATGCCGAGGAAGTGGCCAGGTTGATTGCAAATGAGTAATCCGTCCTTGCTCGACAAGCACGAAATCGCACGATCGTTCGGCCGGGCTGCGGAACACTATGACGCCCATGCGGTGCTGCAGCGCGAAGTGACCTCGCGTCTGGCCGAGCGGCTGGGTTTGTTTAAATTCACGCCTGCCCGCATTCTGGATGCGGGCTGCGGGACGGGGCACGGCCTGGCACTGCTCAAGACAGCCTATCCCGATGCCGAACTGATTGCTCTGGATCTTGCACTGCCCATGCTGGAAGTGGCCCGAGGCAAGACTAGTTCGGGCAACTGGCTGGAAAGGCTGCGCAGGCGGTTTGCACCGAACGCCGCAAACCTCATGCAGCATCTTTGTGGCGACATGGAACGCCTGCCTTTGAAAACTTCCAGCGTGCCCATGCTGTGGTCCAGCCTGGCATTGCAGTGGGCAAATGACACCGAGGCCTGCCTGCGGGAATGGCATCGGGTGATCGCACCCAACGGGCTGCTGGTGTTCGCCACCTTCGGACCGGACACGCTGAAGGAATTGCGGCAGGCGTTTACCCGGGTGGATGGCGGCAGCCACGTGAGCCGATTTGCCGATATGCACGACATTGGCGACATGCTGGTGCATGCTGGGTTCCAGCATCCAGTGATGGAAATGGAGGTGTTGAAGTTGACCTATGCCGATCTCAAATCCCTGATGCGGGATTTGAAAGGCATGGGCGCGCATAATGCGGCCGCATCACGTGCGCGCGGAATGATGGGCCGGACAGCCTGGCGCAAACTGGAGGCAGCGTACGAAGAATTCCGAAAGGATGGCAAACTGCCCTCAAGTTACGAAGTGATCTACGGCCATGCATGGGCGGGTGACAAGAGGCGGCTTGAGGATGGCAGGCAGGTCATCCAGTTCAACATCCAGCAGCGCAAGGCGGGGCTTAGATGAATCGCACAGGTGCTCGCGGCGTCTTTGTCACCGGCACGGATACGGGTGTAGGAAAGACGTTGATCACGGTGGCGCTGATCGAGGCATTGAAGCGTGAAGGCTTCTCGGTGGCAGGCATGAAACCTGTTGCAGCCGGGTTGGACGGCGCGGGTGGGAATGAGGATGTCGCGCGTATTCTGCAAGCCGCCAATGTTTCCGCGCCGATTGATGTGGTTTCTCCCTATCGTTTCCATCCGTTCACCGCGCCCCATATAGCAGCGCGAATGGCGGGCGTGCAAATGAAACTTGGGGTGATTACGGACGCATACAAATTGCTTGCCGGAAAAGCGGATTGGGTGGTGGTGGAAGGTGCGGGTGGTTTCCAGGTGCCACTCGATGACGCGATCGGCATGGATGTGATTCCCGTGCATCTCCGGCTACCGGTCGTGCTGGTGGTAGGCATGCGCCTGGGATGTCTGAATCATGCCTTGCTGACTGCCGAAGCCATTCGTGTACGGGGGTTGAGGTTGGCGGGATGGGTGGCCAACAGTATCGATCCGTCCATGGCGGCATTTGATGAAAACCTTGAAACGTTGAAGTCGCGTTTTGTCGTGCCATGTCTCGGGGTGATTCCTTGGCTTGGCAATCATGATTCACGCTCTTCAGTCTCGATGCTTCTCTCGGTCAGAAAATTAGTAAATCAGAATACGCAAAAATAACCATATTCTTCTTAAAAATCAACCGCTTATCTCCAAGCTTCGTCTTGCGTCCCTTGCTGGAACCAGTGTACAGTCTGTGGCAATTTGTCGCAGACCTGATAGCCGATGCCGCTTGTTCTGGATGATTTTTCCGCGAAGCTGGAACCAGGATTTTGCTTTACCTCACGCCCAAACTGTTCATTGACAGCACACGGCCGTAAGGTGGTTTTCTGGTCAATCGCGGCGGTAACGCTATTGATTGCCGCTGTATTTGCCGCCTTGGGCTATTGGTTGACGTTGCCTTTCGCGGGACTGGAGATCGGCGTATTGGCCTGGGCGTTCGAATCCCTGGGCAGACAGAGCGGTGATTTTGAAACGCTGACGATTGAAGACGATGAAGTACGGGTTGAGCGCAAGCGGGGTGGTCGTCAGGAGCATCTCAGGCTTAATCGCCAGTGGGTAAGCCTGATTCAAGTCAAAAAGCAGGCAGGTGGTCATGTCAGGGTTGCCTTGCGTTCCCATGGCAAGGAAACCGAGCTGGGGTTGTTTCTGACGGATGAGGCCCGCTCCGAGCTTGGCGTCAAATTGCAGTTCTGGCTCAAGCCGGGGCGAAAAACAAACAGGTTGCGATAAAACTTTTTAGGAGGATGGGGGAGATTATGAAAAAAAGCACGATCAGCTCAATGCTGGCGGCAACTTCCGGGATGCTGGTCTCGGGCGCGGTCTGGGCGGATTATCAGCTCAATCTTCGTGAACCGCAGTCAGCCTTGGCCAGGGATGTCTATGATTTGCACACCATGATCAATCTGGTGTGCCTGGCCATTTTCATCGTGGTCTTTGGCGCGATGTTCTATTCGATCTGGAAGCATCGCAAATCCGTTGGGCATAAAGCAGCGCATTTCCACGAAAGCACGACTGTGGAAATCATCTGGACCATCATTCCGTTTTTCATCCTGATCGGCATGGCCTACCCGGCCACCAAGTCGGTGCTGGCAATGAAAGACACATCAAACCCGGACATGACCATCAAGGTCACCGGCTACCAGTGGAAGTGGGAATACGATTACCTGAAGGATGGCGTCAAGTTCATGAGCACGCTGAAGACGCCGCGCGAGCAGATCGAAAACCAGCAGGCCAAGGGTGAGCATTATCTGCTGGAGGTCGACAACGAACTGGTGGTGCCGGTCAACAAGAAAGTTCGTGTGCTGCTGACGGCAGGTGATGTCATCCATGCCTGGTGGGTGCCGGAGCTTGCAATCAAGCAGGATGCGATTCCTGGATTTATCCGTGATGCATGGTTCAAATCCGAAACAACCGGCACCTTCCGCGGGCAATGCGTGGAATTGTGCGGCAAGGACCACGCCTTCATGCCGATCGTGGTGAAGGTTGTGACGCAGGAAGAATACGACGCATGGCTGGCATCGAAAAAACAGGGTGCGGCCGTGGCTGCGGCGGAGAATACGAAAACCTTCACGAAGGAAGAGTTGATGGCCAAAGGCGAGCAGGTATACAACGCTAACTGCGCGGCCTGTCATCAGGCCAATGGCATGGGTGTTCCCGGCGCATTCCCGGCAATCAGCGGATCCAAGGTGGCAACGGGATCAATCGATGAACACATCCAGCTGGTGCTGAATGGCAGGCCAGGCACGGCAATGGCAGCCTTTGGCGGCCAGCTCTCCGAGGCTGATGTCGCGGCGGTGGTCACCTTTCAGCGCAATGGCCTTGGCAACAAAGTGGGCGACATGGCGCAGCCATCGCAGGTGGCGGGTATGAAGGGTGGCGCGGAAGCGGCTGCTCCGGCAGGTAATTAACGGACAAGGGACAAGAGGAGACACTAACTATGGCGCACGACGCAGCTCACGCCCACGATGCCGGAGATCATCACGGCGGACATCATGGTCATCCCACCGGCATCATGCGGTGGCTGACCACAACCAACCACAAGGACATCGGCTCGCTGTATCTGTGGTTTGCCGGCATCATGTTCCTGGTGGCGGGCACCATGGCGCTCATCATCCGGGCCGAACTGTTCCAGCCGGGTTTGCAGGTGGTGAACCCGGATTTCTTTAACCAGATGACCACGCTGCATGGCCTGATCATGGTATTTGGCGTGATCATGCCGGCGTGGGCGGGTTTCGCCAACTGGCAGATTCCGTTGATGATCGGCGCGCCGGACATGGCCTTCCCGCGCATGAACAACTGGGGTTTCTGGGTGCTGCCGGTTGCGGGTTCATTGCTGATCATTTCCCTGTTCATGCCGGGCGGCGGCGTGGCGGGCGGCTGGACAATGTATCCGCCGCTATTCATCCAGGGTGGCATCAGCTACGACATGACCATTTTCGCGGTGCATATCCTGGGCGCTTCGTCGATCATGGGTTCGATCAACATCATCACCACCATCCTCAATATGCGCGCGCCGGGCATGACGCTGATGAAGATGCCGTTGTTCGTGTGGACCTGGCTGATCACTGCCTATCTGCTGATTGCCACGGTGCCGGTGCTGGCAGGCGCGGTGACGATGCTACTGACTGACCGCAACTTCGACACGCATTTCTTCAATGCGGCGGGCGGCGGTGATCCGGTCATGTTCCAGCACATCTTCTGGTTCTTCGGCCATCCCGAGGTGTACATCCTGATACTGCCGGCGTTCGGCGTGGTGTCGCAGATCATCCCGACCTTCGCGCGCAAGCCGCTGTTTGGTTATGCGTCAATGGTGTATGCGACGGCTTCCATCGCCATCCTGTCTTTCATCGTCTGGGCGCATCACATGTTTACAGTGGGCATGCCGGCGGCGGCACAGCTGTTCTTCATGTATTCCACCATGCTGATCGCCGTGCCGACGGGCGTTAAAGTGTTCAACTGGGTGGCGACCATGTGGAAAGGCTCGATGACATTCGAAACCCCGATGCTTTTCTCGGTGGCCTTTGTCTGCCTGTTCACCATTGGCGGCTTCTCCGGCCTGGTGTGCGCGATGACGCCGGTCGACATCCAGATCCATGACACCTATTACGTTGTGGCGCACTTCCACTATGTGCTGGTGTCCGGCGCCCTGTTCGCCATCATCGCCGGGGTGTATTACTGGCTGCCCAAGTGGACCGGCCACATGTACGACGAGAAGCTGGGTAAGTGGCATTTCTGGCTGTCCACGATTTCCATGAACATCACCTTCTTCCCCATGCACTTCCTGGGACTGGCCGGCATGCCGCGTCGCTATGCGGACTACGCGCTGCAGTTTGCCGAGTTCAATGCCATTGCTTCGGTGGGCGCGTTCATCTTTGGCGCCAGCCAGATCATCTTCCTGGTGGTGATCCTGAAAGCGATCCGTGGCGGTCAGAAAGCGACCGGCCAGGTGTGGGAAGGCGCGGATGGCCTGGAGTGGACAGTGCCTTCTCCGGCACCGTACCACACCTTTGAAACCGCACCCGTGGTGAAATGAGAAAATGAAACGGGCGGGCTTTCGCCCGTTTCAGAATGACATGCAAAACAAACGCAATATTGTGACCGGATTGATCCTTGCGGCCATTGCCATCGGCATCTTCCTGTATACCCTGATGAAGGCTCAGCCGGGCGGATGAAGAACGACAATCCGGTCCTGCTGAAAAAACTCTGGATCGTGGCGCTGGGCATGTTTGGCTTCGGCTTTGCCATGGTGCCGTTCTACCAGAAGATTTGCGAAGTGACCGGCATCAATTCCGGCGATGCGCAAGTGCTGGCAAGGAATACGCAGATCGATACCAGCCGCAAGATCACGCTGGAGTTCGATGCCAATGTGGACCCGAGCCTGCCCTGGAAATTCACGCCGGTGCAAAAAAGCATTGAGCTGCATCCGGGTGAAATGGTGCAGGTGCTGTATGAAGTGGAAAACCAGACCGGCCACGATGTGACCGGGCAGGCGATTCCCAGCTATGGCCCGCAGCTGGCAGCGCAGCATGTCAAGAAAATCGAGTGCTTCTGCTTTACCGGCCAGACACTCAAGGCGCATGAAAAACGTCAGATGCCGGTGATGCTGGTGATGGATTCATCGCTGCCCAAAGACGTGAATACTGTGACCCTGTCCTACACGTTTTTTGTGAAGCCGGATGCAAACAAGGCGGCATCGGTAAGCAAGGTTGATGGGCGTGGCTGAACGCCGGGGGAGTCACTGGCAGGCAGCCAAGGCGGTGTTCTGGAGTTTTTTTGGGGTCAGAAGAAAGACTGACTATGAGCAGGATGCGGTGCATCTCACGCCTGTTCAGGTCATCGTGATTGGGTTGGCCGGTGCGGTGATTTTCATTTTCACCGTGCTTGGTGTAGTGATGTTGGTTACGCGTTAACAAATAAATCAAGGAGAGGAGGCAACACCATGGCTTCACAAACCGGCGGTTACTATTTGCCCGCCCCATCCCATTGGCCGATAGTGGGGTCGGTTGCGCTGCTGTTGATGGCGCTGGGCGGCACCTTCATGATCAACGGCGTTGGCGGCGGCTGGCTGCTCTGGGTCGGTCTGGCCATCCTTACGGTCATGCTGTTTGGCTGGTTTGGCACGGTTATCCGCGAAAGCGAAGGCGGCAAACACAACAAGCAGGTGGATTTGTCCTTCCGCTGGGCCATGAGCTGGTTCATTTTTTCCGAGGTGATGTTCTTCGCGGCATTCTTCGGCGCGCTGTTCTACATGCGGGTGCTGTCAGTGCCTTGGTTGGGTTCGGGCGATACCCTGGAACAACTCTGGAGCGGGTTCAACGCAACCTGGCCGACGGCGGGGCCGGGACTGGAGGCCGACGGGTACAAATTCACGCCGATGGGCGCCTGGGGTATTCCGGCTATCAATACACTGCTGCTGTTGACGTCCGGCGCGACGGTGACCTGGGCGCATTGGGGCCTGAAGAAGGGCAGCCGAAGCCAGTTGGTATGGGGGCTGGCGTTAACTGTCGCGTTGGGTCTGACCTTCCTGTCGCTGCAGGTTTATGAATACATGCATGCCTATTCTGAGCTTGGCCTGACCCTGGGTGCCGGAGCGTATGGCGCCACTTTCTTCATGCTGACGGGCTTCCATGGTTTCCATGTAACGGTAGGTACCCTGATGCTGATCGTGATCCTGGGTCGTTCCATCAAGGGCCATTTCACCGCCGAACACCATTTTGGCTTCGAGGGCGTGGCCTGGTACTGGCACTTCGTGGATGTTGTCTGGCTCGGCCTGTTCATTTTTGTGTACTGGCTCGTGTAAGCGGGCGGCTGCAAGAAAAAAGGCCGCGCACTGCGCGGCCTTTTTGTTTGCCTGGTTTGGCTAGCCTTTAATTCCTGTTTGCGGAATCCAGCCAAAATAATAACTGGCCATCAACATCACGAACAAAACGATGGATAGAGTAATGCGCACGGTCAGCGCCTTGACTGTACGCTCGGACTGCCCCTTGTCCTTGACCAGGTAATATAGCGCGCTCCCCAGGCTGATGAGAATGAACAGAATGAACAACAGGACAATGATGCGCATGGAAATTCCGGAGCTGGCAAAGTACTCAGTCTATCGCAAATGATGCATTTGCGAGTTGGTCCTTACGCTTTTCGTCCCGGCCTGTGGCCGACACTCGCGGGGCTGTTTTTCTTTGTTCTGACCATGTGGCTCGGCAACTGGCAGCTGTCGCGTGCGGAATACAAGCAGGGTTTGCAGAATCGTTATGACCGCATGCAGCAGGACGGAGTGGTTAGAATTGGCGCTTCGCTGGTCGAGAAGGAAAGCCTGCTGTTTCGCAGTGTGGAAGTGCGGGGCGAGTTTGTACCAGGCAGGGAAATCCTGATTGATAACCGGGTGTACAAGACCATAGCCGGTTATCACGTGCTGGCGCCATTCCGCATAGAAGGCTCAGACCGGCATGTGCTGGTCAATCGGGGCTGGGTTGCCGTGGTGAAAGGTCGTCGTGACGAACTTCCTGAAATCAGACCGGTGACGGGTGAGTTATTACTGCGGGGCATCGCGGTCGATCCGCAAAGCCGCTATTTCGAATTCAAAGGGGCGATGCCGCAGGGCAGACTTTGGCAAAACCTGGATTTTGAGCAGTATCAAACCTGGCTGGGCAAACCGCTGCAGCCGGTTCTGATACAGCAAACAGGTGATATGGGTGACGGACTGATCCGTGACTGGCCCCGGCAGGATGCCGGCGTATCGACACATGTCAGTTATGCGATTCAATGGTTTGGCCTTGCCGGCTCGATTGTCGTGCTTTGGCTGGTGCTGAATGTGAAACGCGAGAAGGAGAAAGATTGAACCGCGTTAAATTGCTGCTCTTGTTCGGGCTTTTCATATTGCCTGTAGCCGCATCGTATCTGGCGTATTACATCTGGCAGCCGTCCGGCCGCAAGAATTACGGCGAACTCGTCAGACAGGTGGATATCAAGCTCAAGGGACCGGCGCTTAATGGTCGGGATTGGGATTTCTCCACGCTAAACGGGAAATGGGTGATGGTGTATGTCGGAAGCGGCACCTGTCCCAAAACGTGCGAAGATTTGCTTTATTTCATGCGCCAGACGCGCACTGCACAAGGCAAGGAGATGGATCGAATTGAGCGCTTGTGGGTGATGACGGATGAAGTAGTTCCTGCGGCCAGTTTGCAACAGGCCCATGCGGGACTGCATTATGTGCGCGCCGCACAGCCAACCGAAAAACTGTTTGCCGGGGGTGGGCAGGGCATGTATCTCTACATGGTCGATCCGCTCGGCCATCTGATGATGCGCTGGCCGCAAAACCCGGACCCGAGGCGCATGATCAAGGACATCAAGCATTTGTTGAAAGCTTCCCAGATCGGATAGTGGATGAATTTGTACAGGAAATTAATTGTCGCAGCCCTGATGCTGGCTTTGGGTGTCGTGGTGCTGGGCGCATATGTCCGCCTATCGGACGCGGGATTGGGGTGTCCGGACTGGCCGGGATGTTATGGCAAGATCACGCCAAATCATGCTACTGAAGCGATTGCTCAAGCGGAGTCCGCTCAGCCGGGCGGACCGGTTTCCCATGCCAAGGCCTGGAAGGAAATGGTTCACCGTTACTTCGCTGGTACCTTGGGTCTATTGGTGCTGGGAATCTTTGCGCTGGCCTGGAAAAACCGGAAGGATGCCGCGGGCTCGCCCGCATTGCCCGCTGCCCTGTTGGGCCTGATTGTTTTTCAGGCATTGCTGGGAATGTGGACGGTAACGGAACTGCTCAAGCCTTTTATTGTGACCAGCCACCTGATTGGCGGCATGAGCACGCTGGCCCTGCTGGCCTGGCTATGGCAGCGCGAATGCGGCCCCTCGCTGTACGGCATGGCCAATGTGCGGCACTTGCGGCTCTGGGGCGGCCTGGCGCTGGCGGCGGTGGTGATTCAGATCATTCTGGGGGGCTGGGTCAGCACGAACTATGCGGCGCTTGCCTGCCTGGATTTTCCCAAGTGTCATGGAGAATGGGTGCCGGAAATGGCTTTTGCGCCGGCTTTTGCGCTGCATCGAGAGCTTGGAATGGATGCCAGCGGGAATCTGCTGACCCATGAAGCCCTGACTGCCATTCACTGGGCGCATCGCGTGTGGGCGGTAATTGTGCTCGTTTTTGTTGGGTACGCCGTTTTCAGACTGGTGAAGCAACCTGGCCTGTCTGGTCTTGGGGGCCTGCTTGGTCTGCTGCTGCTGGTTCAGATCAGCCTGGGAATGGCTAATGTCTGGCTGGGTTTGCCGTTGCCGGTGGCGGTCATGCACAACGCCGGCGCGGCGCTGCTGCTGATCGTTTTGGTGGTGATAAACTTCAGGCTCTTCCGGATGAGGTGACGTCATGGCGACGAGCTTAATGTTCAATAACGCCGCCTGCCGCTGTCAGGAATACCTGGCGCTGTGCAAACTGCGGGTGGTGTCGCTGATTGTATTCACGGCCGTGATCGGCATGTTTCTGGCTGCGCCTGGCATGGTGCCCGGGCAGATTCTGGTGGCCGGCACCCTGGGCATCGGGCTGGTGGCGGCCGCGGCCGCGGCATTCAATTGCCTGATCGAGCAAAAGATCGATGCGGTCATGGCCCGCACGCGCGCGCGCCCGCTTCCGCTGGGCAAACTGAGTAACAGCCAGGCGCTGCTTTTCTCCAGTCTGCTGGGTGGCGCGGGGATGTATCTGCTGTATGTTTTCGTCAATCCCTTGACCATGTGGCTGACCCTGGCAACCTTTGTCGGGTATGCCGTGATTTATACCGTCATCCTCAAGCCGGCCACGCCGCAGAATATCGTCATCGGCGGCGCATCCGGCGCCATGCCGCCCGTATTGGGCTGGGCGGCTGTCACGGGCGAAGTCAGCCACGATGCGCTGCTGCTGTTCCTGATCATTTTTGCCTGGACGCCCCCGCATTTCTGGGCGCTGGCGCTGTACCGGAAAGATGAGTACGCCCGTGCCGGCCTGCCCATGCTGCCAGTGACGCACGGGGAAAAATTCACCCGGCTGCATGTGCTGTTTTATACCTTCATTCTGCTTGCCGTCAGTGTTCTGCCGGTTACGACAGGCATGAGCGGCTGGATATATCTACTGGCTGCATTGGTATTGGGGGCAATTTTCATTGGTTACGGCTGGGGGCTGTGGCGCAGCTATTCCGATGCGCTTGCAAAACGCACCTTCCGCTATTCCATCTGGTATTTGAGCCTGTTGTTTGCGGGCATGCTGGTGGATCATTATTTTAATTACTCCGTTGGTTGACGGCAGGCGCCAAATCGGGCCTGGGGATATTCAGACCAATTTGTTATAATTCGCGCGTCCCATCCTTATCGGGAGCGCTCGAATGATCCTGTCACGCACCAGTCAGTATGCCGTCCAGGCGCTGATCTACATGGCCACACAGCCGGCGGATACGCCAGTATTGAACAAGGACATTGCCGCCAAACTGAATGTGCCGGCGCCATATCTGGCGAAAATCCTGCAAAACCTGGCCAAGGGCAATCTGCTGTATTCCTTCCGTGGCCGTCTTGGCGGATTCTGCCTGCGCGAAGAGGGGGTGAAGATGACGCTGATGGATATCCTGCTGTTGACCGAGGGGCCGGCGTTCACGCAAAGTTGCCTGCTTGGATTGAAAAAATGTTCCGATGAGACTGCCTGTCCCGTTCATACTCGCTGGATGCCCGTGAAGGAAAAAATCATCGGCCTGCTGAAGGAAACCACTTTGGATAAGTTGGCCAAAGCAGTTCAGTCGGGAAAATATCGCTTGACGGATTTGCCCGGCTCCATGTTTGGGCCGCAATAACCCGATGAGAGGGTTGTTGCTGACGGCTGTATTTCTTTCTTTTCTGGTTGCATGCGATCGCCCGCAACCGCCTGCTTCTCCAGCTGCAACGTTTAAAGCGACCGACATTACCGGCGCGCCATGGGGGAAGGATTTCAAGCTGACTGACCATAACGGCCAGACCCGGTCGCTAGCCGATTTTCGCGGCAGGATTGTGGCAATTTTCTTTGGGTACACCCACTGTCCGGATGTTTGCCCAACCACGCTCTCGGATTTTGCCCTGGCCATGCGAGAACTGGGCGAAGATGGCAAACGTATCCAGGTTCTGTTTGTGACGGTTGATCCGGAGCGGGATACCCCGGAGTTGCTGGCCAAGTATGTGCCGTCGTTCAATCCGGGTTTCCTGGGACTTTATACCGACCCGGATTCACTGGCTGCGCTCGCAAAGGATTTCAAGGTGGTCTATCAAAAGAACACCACCAGCGGATCGAAGAATTATCTGATCGACCACAGTGCCGGAACCTATGTATACGACACTGCGGGCCGGTTGCGTTTGTTGATTCCGTACGGGGCGGGACCCAGGGATATCACGCAGGATTTGAAAACCCTGCTGTCAACAAGCTCCTGACGGAACATATCCCGCTTGATGGGCATGGGCGGTATCCGCTAAAATGCCGCGTTTTACCTAATAAGTATATTTGGGTTTTCTGAAATAATTTGCTGAGCGGGGGTGTCATGGCGATCACGACCTTTTCGAGCGCCGAGCAGTACAATTTTGAAATCGTTAAGAAATTTGCCATCATGGCCCTCGTCTGGGCGGTGGTCGGCATGTTCGTCGGGGTTTATATCGCGTCCGAACTGGCGTGGCCGTTTCTTAACCTTGACAGCCCTTACATCAGTTTTGGCCGTCTGCGCCCGGTACATACCGGCGCCGTCATTTTCGGCTTTGGCGGTTCGGCGTTATTCGCTACGTCTTATTATGTGGTTCAGCGAACCTGTCAGACCCGGCTGATTTCAGACGGCATGGCCAGCTTCACTTTCTGGGGTTGGCAAACCGTGATTGTCCTGGCTGCCCTGTCCTATGTGACGGGCTATTCCCAAGGCCGCGAATACGCAGAGATGGAATGGCCGATCGACATCCTGATCGAAGTGGTGTGGGTGGTTTATCTGATCCTGTTTGTCGGCACCATCATGCGCCGCAAGCAGCCGCACATTTACGTGGCCAACTGGTTCTATCTGGCATTTATACTCGCCACCGCGCTGCTGCATACCTTCAACAACCTGGCCGTGCCGGTCGACCTGTTCTCCCTCAAGTCCTACAGCCTGTTCGCCGGGACGCAGGATGCCATGACGCAGTGGTGGTATGGCCATAATGCCGTGGGCTTCTTCCTCACCGCAGCCTTCCTCGGCATGATGTATTACTTCGTGCCCAAGCAGGCGGGCCGTCCGATTTATTCCTATCGCTTGTCCATCGTCCACTTCTGGGCGCTGGGTTTCATGTACATGTGGGTGGGTGCGCATCATCTGCACTGGACTGCCTTGCCGGACTGGACGTCCACGCTGGCCGCGACCTTCTCCATCCTGCTGCTGATGCCGTCCTGGGGCGGCATGATCAACGGCATCATGACGCTCTCGGGCGCCTGGGACAAACTGCGTACCGACCCGATCATGCGTTTCCTGATCGTGGCATTGTCCTTCTACGGCATGTCCACCTTCGAAGGCCCGATGATGTCGCTGAAGGAAGTGAATGCCCTGTCGCATTACACCGACTGGACGGTGGGACATGTGCATTCCGGCGCGCTGGGCTGGGTGGCGATGATTTCCTTTGGTTCGCTGTATCACATGATCCCCAAGCTGTGGGACACCAAGCTGTATAGCATCAAGCTGGTGGATGCGCACTTCTGGCTGGCAACCATCGGCGTGCTACTCTATATCATTGCCATGTGGATTTCTGGCATCACCCAGGGTCTGATGTGGCGCGCGTTTGATGATTTCGGCAATTTGCAATATTCATTTGTCGAGTCCGTCGCGGCGATGATGCCGTTCTATGCCATGCGTGCAATCGGTGGCGCGTTTTTCCTGACGGGTGTTGTGCTGATGGCCTACAACATCTACATGACCATCCGCCAGGCCAGAAAAGAGCAAGCCGAACTCGAAGCCAAACTGGCCGCCAAGATGGCAGCCATGAGCGCATAAAGGACGCATCATGCAAATCAATTTCAAACATGAATGGATTGAAACCAACATCGGCCTGATGCTGGTGCTGACCATGTTGGCGATCAGCGTGGGCGGTCTGGTGGAAATTGCCCCGCTTTTCTTCATCGACAAGACAGTAGAAAAAACCGAGGGCGTGAACGTGCGGCCGTATACCCCGCTGGAACAGCGCGGCCGCGACATTTACATTCGTGAAGGCTGCTATACCTGTCATTCGCAGATGATTCGCCCGTTCCGTGACGAGAAGCTGCGCTATGGACATTACTCGCTGGCTGCGGAATCCCAGTATGACCATCCCTTCCAGTGGGGTTCCAAGCGCACCGGCCCCGATCTGGCGCGCGTGGGCGGCAAGTATTCCAACGAGTGGCACGTGCAGCACATGATTGCCCCGCGTTCGATGGTGCCGGAGTCGGTCATGCCTAATTATCCCTGGCTGCAAACCACCATGCTGGATCAGTCGGACATCGCCGGGCGCATGAAAGCGCTGCGTGCCGTGGGCGTGCCGTATTCCCAGACCGAGGCGGAGCGCGACGCCAACATCAAAAAATTTGGTGAAAGCGTGGCGTCGCAGTTGCACATTCCCGATGCAAACCGCAATCTGGTTGCGCAGGCCAACCTGGGCAACTATGACGGCAACAAGGCGGGCGTTTCGGAAATGGATGCGCTGGTGGCCTATTTGCAGGTGTTGGGCACCATGGTGGATTTCACCAAGGTGAATGAAGACGAACTGATTCGTTCCAGATAAGCCTGTACAGAATTCTGGAGCGACGGATGGCATGGCTGGAATGGTTTTCAAAACCGGAACACACCAAACCGCTGGCCCTGCTGATTTTTTTTGTGACGTTTGCCGGCATCGTTCTGTACGTATATGGCAGCAAGAAACGCAGCAAGCGGCTGGAGTCCTACAAGGACATTCCGTTTCAGGACGATGACAACGGCAGCAAAGATGGCAACAAAGATTACGACAAGGATTAAAAGATGAGCGAACAGCATCTGCAATCGCAAACCGTGCAAACCACCGGCCACGCCTGGGACGGGGACTTGCAGGAATTCAACAACCCGTTGCCGACCTGGTGGGTATACACGTTTTACTTCACCATTGTTTTCGCGCTTGTTTACTGGCTGATCTATCCTTCCTGGCCTTTCGGCAAGGGCTTTCTGTCTGGAATTCCGGTGCCCGGGATTTCAAAGATCGTCTATCAGAACGACAAGGGTGAGACCGTGGAAAGCCACTGGAACACCCGTGCCCTGCTTCAGGCCGATCTGAACCAGGCTGCGGAAATGCAGAAGCCTTATTTCGGCAAGGTGGCGGCCAGCGATTTCAGTCAGATTGCCAAGGACCCCGAGCTGAATGGTTTCGTGCTGTCTGCCGGCAAGGCACTGTTCACCGATAACTGCGCAGCCTGCCATCAACAGGGCGGACAAGGCGTGGTGGGATTTTTCCCCAACCTGACCGATGACGACTGGCTGTATGGCGGCACCTTCGACAGGATTCACGAAACCCTGGTCAATGGACGCCGTGGTTATATGCCGGCCTTCGCGGAAGTGCTGAGCGCGGGCCAGATCGATTCGCTGGCCAATTACATCGCCAGCCTGTCCGGCATTGCCCATGACGCGAACAAGGCTGCCGCCGGCAAGGCATTGTTCACTTCAGATGCCGCTGCCTGCTATTACTGCCATGGCGAGAATGCCCAGGGCCGCAAGGAAACCGGCGCACCGAACCTCACCGACAAAATCTGGTTGTGGGCCAATGTGCCCGTTGCGGAGAAGGCAGAAGACAAAGTTTCCGCAATTCGCGGTGTGATCGCGGGTGGCCTGAACAAAGGTGTGATGCCGGCCTGGGGCGAACGCATGAGCCCGGAAGAGATCAAAGTGCTGACGGTGTATGTTCACCAGCTCGGCGGCGGCAAATAAAACATCGAGGTAATTCTGCTGCGCGAATGCTCGCGGCTTTTTTCTTCGATATTTTGATGAGGTTGAAAAAAGCCCCCGATGTCGGGGGCTTTTTGACTTTGGGATCAATATGCAAGTCGGATTAGAGGAACAGGTTGCTCTTTTACAGGAACGCATTCCCATATTCACGCGTTCCATTAAAGGGGCGTTCCGGCGGTTTAAAACCGGCGTCCTGTTGCTGGCTTATGCGGTGTTTTTCCTGTTGCCCTGGCTGCCCTGGACGCGCGCCGATGGTCCGTCTCAGGCGGTCATGTTTGATTTGCCGGGCCGCAGGTTTCTGATTTTTGATCTGACGGTTTATCCCCAGGATGTGGTGTGGCTGGCCTTGCTGCTGTTCATCGCGGCCACGCTGCTGTTTTTTGCCACCGGTCTGGTGGGCCGGGCGTTCTGCGGATATTTCTGCTTTCAAACGCTCTGGACGGATTTCTTTATCTGGATCGAATCGAAATTCCAGGGCGAGCGTCCCGCGCGCATTCGTTTGTATCGTCAGCCCTGGACGCGCGAAAAACTGCTGAAGGTCGGGGGCACGCATTTTGTCTGGTTGCTGGCCAGTTTCTGGACAGGCATGAGCTTTGTTCTGTACTACGGTTACGCCCCCGATTTGTTGACCAGATTCTTTACCGGACAGGCCGCAGCGGCGGCTTACATTACGGTGTCGGCCCTGACGTTGACAACCTATTTCGCGGCAGGGTTCTTGCGAGAGCAGGTTTGCACCTACATCTGCCCGTATGGCCGGTTTCAAAGCGTGATGTACGATCGCGAGACGCTGGCGGTTCACTATGATGCGAAACGCGGTGAGGCCGCGCATGGCCGTGCCAGCGCACGCGCCGGATTGCGCACCCTTGAAGAACGGAAGGCAAAAGGCCATGGCGATTGCATCGACTGCGGCCTGTGTGTTCAGGTTTGCCCGGCCGGAATCGATATTCGTGAGGGTCTGCAATACCGGTGCATTTCCTGCGGATTATGCATTGATGCCTGCAATGGCATCATGGATTCGATGGGGTATCCGCGCGGCTTGATCCGCTACGATTCGGAAGCCAATCTTTCCAGGGAGATTCCCGAAAAGCCGCATCTGCACTGGAAGCGTCTCAAGATCGTCGGCTACGGCGTATCCATCGTGCTGATGACGGGCTATCTGGCATACAGCGTGGGTGCGCGCAGCAGCTTTGAGGATGCGGTCACGCAAGTCCGGCAGCCGCTGTTTGTGGTGCTGTCCAATGGCGATATTCGCAACCGTTATCAGATCCGCCTGACCAACAAACAGTCCCTGCAGGAAAGTTTCTTCATCAAAACGGAAGGTCTGCCGGCATCGGCGCTTGATTTGGGCGGTTTCAGTGAAGTGGCTGTCAAACCCGGTCATAGCGTGATGGTGCAGGCCAGCATCATCCTGCCGCCCGATCAGGCTGCCCGCACCTCAGAGGTGAAGTTTGTCATCACGCCGAAATCTCGGCCTCAGGAAACGCGCACGGAGAAAGCGGGTTTTCATTACATGACTGGCCGAGGTTGAGCATGGAGTTGAACATGGGCCTGACCCTGTTTGGCGGCCTGATCGTTGTCATCCTGCTGTTTGCGCTGGCCCGCGTTTTCCGGCTTCCGGCCGAGATGGCTGGCCTGCTGGCGGCGGGCGTGCCGTTGCTGGCTTACCTTGTTTACCTGTTTGGCCAACCGTGGCCCGGTCTGGACGTGGTGGCGATTCATATTGCCCTGTTCATCAGCGCGGCGTTTGTGCTGGCGGTTTTTTCACGCTACCGGGCCAGACAAAAGCGCATGCATTGGGTGCCCAAGGCGCTGATTGCCTTCTTTGCCGTACTGGCGGTCATGAATGCGGGGTTTTTATATGTGGCGACCAAGGGGCTGCCCGCTGGTTTGGCGGGTCTGGTATTGCCAGCTGGCAAGCATGAAACCATCCATACGGGTTTTGCGGGAACGACCCGGCATGGCCAGGAGGCCGCCAAGGCGATCGGGGCGGATTTGTCACGCGAACACCGCAATGCCCGGTTGGGGTGGAATGTGCGCGTGGAAGGCCTGCGTCAACCCGCCGTGGGGGAAAACGCTGTATTTGTGACCGTTGAGGATGGCCGGGGGCTGCCCCTGTCAGGCCTGCAAGCGGAGATGCGTCTGGCGCGGCCTGGCGGTGCATCGAAGATTTATCCTCTTTCACCCACCGGTCATGGACAGTATGAATCCCGTTTGAATTTTGACGGGCCGGGCTTGTGGGTGCTGGAACTTCATATCGCGCAGGGCGAAACGCCGTATCGTCAAAATTGGGAAATCACCCTGCCATGAGCGGAACCTTGATTTTTCTGTTCATCCTGACGGGCATTTTCGTGGTGCTCCTGATCGCGGGTATTTTGTGGTCCATCAAAAGCGGCCAGTTCGAAGACATGGAAGGACCTGCCGAGCGTATCCTGATGGACGACGACGACCCCAGGCTGCCTAACCGGAATCCCTTCCACAAGGACGGTCAATAAATTAGAATTCACTTATTGAGTGGAAATTCATGAACTTGAATTTCCACTCAATAACCCGCCGAGGTTTAATCGTTATTGATCCGAAACCTAGTGCGGCTTCCCAGCCATTTTTGTGTAACAAAAGTCCGTGGGCGTTTTTCAAGTTCGTTGATTTCGGATCAATAAGTAAAAATTGGAGCTTGTAATGAAACAGTTTCTGACCAAGGAAAACCTGCCCATGGTGTTCGTGATTGGCATGATTGCCTGGGCGTGGTTGAGCCTGATATCCGTATTGCTGGGTAGCTTGTTCTGAAAATTACCCGGTAATCATCGGGCATGAAAAAGCCCCGCTGCTTTTCGAAGCAGCGGGGCTTTTTGTTGGGGTGAAGACGATTCAGGCCGGAATGACCTCGCGCATTTTCTTCAGAGCCTTGGCTTCAATCTGCCGAACGCGTTCAGCCGAGATGCCAAACTCCGCAGCCAGGTCGTGCAGGGTGGCGGATGAGTCTTCAGTCAGCCAGCGCGCTTCGATGATGCGACGGCTGCGTGGGTCCAGGCTGGACAGGGCTTCGTTCAGCCCTTCATGTTGCAACCGCTCGGTCTGTTCGCGGGCCAGAACTTCAACAGGCGAATCTTCAGGGCTGGCAAGGTAAGCGATGGGGCTATAAGATTCCTCGCCGTCATCCACGGTGGGGTCAAGGCCGATATCCTGGCCCGACAGCCGGGTTTCCATCTCGCGCACTTCCTCGGGCTTGACACCCAGCACCTTGGCGATTCTCGCGGTTTCCGTGGCGCCAAGACTGCCCAAGCCCTGCTTCATGCTGCGCAGGTTGAAAAACAGCTTGCGCTGGGCCTTGGTGGTGGCCACCTTGACCAGACGCCAGTTTTTCAGGATGTATTCATGAATTTCAGCCTTGATCCAGTGCAGCGCAAAGCTCACCAGACGCACGCCGCGATCCGGATCAAAACGCTTGACGGCTTTCATCAGGCCAATATTGCCTTCCTGGATGAGATCGGCCTGCGGCAGGCCATAGCCCATGTAATGGCGTGCAACGCTGACCACCACGCGCAAATGGGATACCACCAGCTTGCGGGCGGCCTCCACATCCTGTGTGTCGTGCCAGCGGCGTGCCAAATCCTGCTCTTCCTCAAGCGAGAGCAGGGGATAACGGTTCACGCTCTGGATATAGGCTTCCAGGCTGCTGGCGGAAACAACGGGCATCAAGGCTGTGGTCATATTTGAAAATCCTCCATGGCTATTTTAGCACTCCACGCATCTGAGTGCTAAACGGCTGGAGAGTTCAAAAGTTTGCAGTTACGGCGGGTCTAATCAACCCTGCGCAGAGACCTGCTGACGGCAACCCAGGCACCCAGCCAGCTGAACAGGATGGCGCCGCCAAGGATGAGGCCGCCGCTGACCGGGCTGAGGCCCTGCAACAGAAAGGGTGAGCCATACAGGCTGGCCAGTTTGCCGACCGGAGCGGCCAGAAGCGACTGCATCAGGATCAGGATGGCAAAGGCCATCAACCCGCCCGAGGCGCCCTGCAGGGCGCCAAAATACAGAAAGGGCCGGCGGATATAACGATCCGTGGCGCCAATCAGCCGGCTGACTTCGATTTCATCCTGGCGCGTCAGAATTTGCGCCCGGATGGCATTGCTGGAAATGGCAACCAGCGCCACCCCGAACAGGGCTGCCAATAGCAGCGCGATTCGTTCGCCTATGCGCAGAAAAGCTTGCAGGCGCTCTGCCCAGGCGCTGTCAAGCTGAACGCTGTCCACGCCAGGCAAGTTAGTTAACTCCTTGCGCAGGGTTTCCATGCCGGCGGGAGCCATATCAGTGGGGGTTAGTATCCAGGCGTTGGGCAGCGGATTTTTTTCCAGGCCGGCGGTAATGTCGGAAAGCCCTTGAGCTTTCAGGGTTTCCAGTGCGCTTTCCCGGGAAACAAAGCGCCGCTTTGAGAGGCCCGGGTGGTTTTCAAGTTTCTGCTTAAGTTTTTCGATTTCAGCTGCCGAGGCCGAATCTGAAATGAACAGGCTGATTTCGGGCTGCGCGGGCATCTGTCCAGCCAGGTGATCAAGGTTGACCAGCGCCAGATAAAGCCCGGCGGGCAGGGTTAGCGCCACGCCGATGGCCAGTGCGGTGAAGAAACTGGAGAAGGGGGCGCGCAGCAGCCGCCGGAGGGCATCAAGCAACGCGGTGCGGTGATGTGTCAGCCAGCTTTTCATGCGCTGGCCGCCAGTTTGCCGTGATCCAGATGAACGAGTCGTCCGCCCAGAGCGGCAATGGCGCGCTCGTCATGAGTGGAAATAATCAGCGTGGTGCCAACCTGATGAAAGTCGCGGAACATGGCCATGATGTCGGCGGCGTATCCGGCATCCAGATTGCCGGTGGGTTCGTCCGCCAGTACCAGCGCGGGCCGGCTGACGACGGCGCGGGCAATGCAAAGGCGTTGCTGCTCGCCGCCGGACAAGGTGATGGGCAGCGCTCTTTCCTTGTTGAGCAGCCCCACCTTGTCCAGCGCGGCGCGCGCGCGCTTGAGCGCCTCGCGCCGGTCGAAGCCGGATATGGCAAGCGGCAGCAGGGCGTTCTCGATGACATTGCGATCGAACAGCAATTTGTGATCCTGAAAAATCAGGCCGATATTCCGCCGCAGGAAAGGAATGGCATGGCGCGAAAGCCGGCCGACATTCTGGCCGTTAAGCGACACCACACCGCTGGTGGGCCGTTCGATGGCGGCGATGAGTTTCAGCAGGGTGGATTTGCCCGCGCCAGAATGGCCGGTGAGAAACACCAGTTCGCCTTCGGCGATATCCAGGGTAATGCTCTCAAGCGCGGTATGACCGCCCGGGTAGCGCTTGGAGACCTGTGAGAATTGAATCATGGCCAGAATCTGATCATTCGCCGAGCAAGGCTTCCACGAATTCTTTCGCGATGAACGGTTTCAGGTCATCCAGCCCTTCGCCCACGCCAATGAACCTGACCGGGATAGGCCGGGCTTTGGCGATCGCTGCAATGGCGCCGCCACGCGCCGTGCCATCCAGTTTGGTGATGATGAGGCCAGTGACGTCCAGCGCATCGTCGAAGGCCTTGACCTGATTGACCATGTTCTGCCCGGTGTTGCCATCCAGTACCAGCAGGACTTCGTGTGGCGCGGACGGATCCAGTTTCTGGATGACGCGTTTGACCTTCTTGATCTCTTCCATCAGATGCAGTTGGGTCGGCAGCCTGCCGGCGGTGTCGGCCAGCACGATGTCGATGTTGCGCGCGCGCGCGGCGTTGACCGCATCAAAAATCACCGAAGCGGAATCTCCTTTTTCCTGGCTGATAACCGTCACTTCGTTGCGCTCGCCCCAGACCTGCAACTGCTCGCGCGCTGCCGCGCGGAAAGTATCTCCCGCGCCAAGCAGGACGGATTTGCCTTCGCTCTGGAACAGTTTGGCCAGCTTGCCGATGCTGGTGGTCTTGCCCGCGCCATTGACCCCCGCAAGCATGATGATGAAGGGCCTGGCCGTGCCTGCGTCCAGCGGTTTTTCCAGGGGGGCGAGCAGGCTGGTAAGTGCATCGGACAAGGCGGTTTTGAGCGCCGCCGCATCCTGAAGGTGTTGCCGGTCAACCGTTTTGCGCAATGCTTCGAGGAGTGTTTCCGTTGCCTCCACGCCCACGTCGGCACTGAGCAGAATGGTCTCCAGTTCCTCGTAGAGCGCTTCATCGATTTTCCGGCCCGCGCCAAACAGCCCCGCGATTTGTCCGCCAAACTTCTCGCGGGTTTTGGCCAGGCCCGCTTTCAGGCGTTGCGCCCAGCCGGGTTTGGAAGGCGTTGGCGTTAAAGGTGAAGCCTGATTTTGGGCCTCGTTTGAATCGGAGGAGGGTTTTTTAAAGAAACCGAACACAAAAAAAGCGGTCTGGAGAAAATTGTGAGGTATTTTATCATTCGTGCTTACTGGAAATCGGAAATTGCCATGCAACTCGTCAAAACACTGTTGATTTTAGGGATAAGCGCGCCGGTACTTGTAGCTTCTGCCCCCGCGCTTGCCACCGTGACGGATGTCACGCTGGATAATGGCCTTCGCGTTATTGTCAAGGAAGATCACCGGGCGCCGGTCGCCGTATCGCAGCTCTGGTACAAGGCCGGCAGCATGGATGAATTCAACGGCACCACCGGCGTGGCGCATGTGCTGGAACACATGATGTTCAAGGGCACGGCAAAGGTGCCCGATGGACAGTTCTCCAAACTGGTGGCGGCGGCGGGCGGCCGGGAAAACGCATTCACCAATCGCGACACCACGGTCTATTTTCAACAACTGCAAAAAGACAAGCTGTCCGTTGCTTTCGAGCTGGAGGCGGATCGCATGGCCAATCTTCAGCTGAAGGATGAAGCCTTTGCCAAGGAAATCCAGGTGGTCATGGAAGAGCGCCGCATGCGCACTGAGGACAATCCTCATTCCATTGTGTACGAACAGTTGATGAGCGTGGCTTATCAGGCTCATCCCTATCGCCGGCCGATCATCGGCTGGATGGATGATCTCGTAAACATGGCGCCGCAGGATGCGCGTGACTGGTACAGCCGCTGGTATGCGCCCAACAATGCCACGCTGGTGGTCGCCGGCGATGTCAAGCCGGAGGAGATCATCGCGTTGGCAAAAAAGGAATTTGGCGCGATCGCGAAAAAGCCGCTGCCTTCCCGCAAGCCTCAGGACGAGCCCGCGGCGCGCGGGGAAAAACGCATTACGGTGAAGGCGCCTGGCAAGCTGCCGTTTTTATTGATGGCATGGCATGTCCCGGGATTGCGCGATCCTGAAAAAGACAGCCAGCCATGGGCATTACAGATTCTGGGCGGGGTGCTGGATGGCAATGATTCCGCGCGGCTGAAGAAAAGTCTGGTCAAGGAAAAGCGAATCGCCGTAGAAGCAGGCGCCAGCTACGACGGTCTGAATCGCGGCCCTGGCATGTTTTACATGGAAGGCACTCCCGCCGAGGGCAAAAAGATCGGTGATCTGGAAAAGGCCCTCAAGGCCGAGTTGAATCGCATTTCCAGGGAAGGCGTGAGCGAAGCTGAATTGAATCGCGTCAAGGCGCAGGTAATCGCGGCGGACGTTTATCAGCGTGATTCGATTTTTTACCAAGCCATGCAGCTTGGCGAACTGGCGGTTTTGGGCTTGCCACTGGATCTGTTGAATACGCGAGTGGAAAAACTCAAATCGGTGACAGCGGAACAGGTCAGGGAAGCGGCGAAACTTTTATCGGACGACCGTCTGTCCATGGCGGTGCTCGATCCACAACCACTCGAGGCCGCGCCCAGAAAGACCTCGGTTACAGGGATGAGACATGCCAATTAAGCTGATTCGTTTTTTGCTGTTGTTGCTATGCGCCCCGGCCTTCGCGGGCGTGACGATCCAGCACTGGACAACATCGCAGGGCGCGCGCGTTTATTTTGTGGAAAACCACGACATTCCCATGCTGGATGTGGCGGTTGATTTTCCCGCCGGCAGCCGGTTTGACCGCCCCGAAAAAAATGGGCTGGCCCGCCTGACGCACACCATGCTGGATCAGGGCGCGGGCGGACTGAACGATATTCAGATAGCCCAAAAGCTTGCCGATGTCGGCGCGGTGCTGGGCGGCACGTTCGATCGCGATCGTGCCGGGGTTTCGCTGCGCACCTTGTCCAGCAAACAGGAACGCGATGCGTCGCTTTCATTGTTCATGACGATTCTGCAAAAACCGGAATTTCCGCAGACCGTCATGCAGCGCGAGCGGGCGAGGATCATCGCGGGACTGCGCGAGGAAGAGTCGCGTCCTGACGAAGTGGCGGACAAGGCTTTCTATCAGGCCTTGTATGGCAGCCAGGGCTATGGTTTGCCGGAGTCAGGAACGGCTGACAGCCTGATGAAGCTGAAGCGTGATGATCTGCGCGCGTGGTATAAAAACCGCTACCGGGCCGGCGATGCCGTCATTGCCATGATTGGCGATATGTCCCGCAGTGGGGCGGAGCAGTTGGCTGCGAAGATCTCCGCCGGTTTGCCGCCGGGCTCTGCGGGCCAGGGGACTTCCACGCCCAAAGGGACCGGGGAATCCGTTGAAAAGCGGATTGTCCATCCGTCCACGCAAAGTCATGTATTGATGGGCATGATTGGCATGGCGCGAAGCGATCCGGATTATTTCCCCCTGTACGTTGGCAATCACGTTCTGGGCGGCGGCGGCTTTGATTCGCGCATGCTGGGAGAAGTGCGGCAGAAGCGCGGATATGCCTATTCCGCCTACAGTTATTTTCTACCCATGGCACAGCCGGGCCCGCTTTTGATCGGTTTGCAAACCAAGAATTCGCAGGCCGATGATGCCCTAAAGGTGGCGCGCGAAACCGTATCCGTTTTCGTGGCCGAGGGGCCAACCGGGGCCGAGCTGACGCAGGCGAAAAACAATCTGGTTGGAGGGTTTCCCTTGCGCATCGACAGCAACAAGGAAGTCCTGGATTACCTGCGTGCGATCGGCTTTTATCAATTGCCGCTGTCCTATCTGGATGACTGGGTAAAGAATGTCGAGGCCGTCACACTTGAACAAATTCGTGACGCCTTCAAGCGCAGGGTGGACCCCGCCAAACTGAGCGTGGTGATTGTGGGTGGCGACGCCAAGTAAACATTCCAGCCATGCCAATCAGGTGCGGCTCATTGGGGGCGATTTCCGGCGCAGGCGTTTGCATTTTCCGGATGCGCCGGGATTGCGGCCCACCCCGGACCGGGTCAGGGAGACCCTGTTCAACTGGTTGGGGCAGGACCTGACCGGGATGGCATGCCTGGATGCCTTTGCCGGCAGCGGCGCACTTGGATTCGAGGCCGCTTCACGCAACGCATCGCGGGTGGTCATGCTGGAATCCAGCCGTGAAACGGTGGAAGTTCTGAAGAAAAATCAGGAAATGCTGAATGCCCGGCAGGTTGAGATTGTCCAGGCCGATGCAATGTCCTGGATGAAACGTAGCCAGGCGCGCTTTGATCTGGTCCTGCTGGACCCGCCGTTCAACAGCGGACTGATGATGCAGGCGCTGCCGCTGGCGACGGAGCTGCTCACCCCGGCAGGCTGGCTGTATGTGGAGCAGGCAACCCGCATTACCCCGCCGGATAGGTTTATCATTCACCGCGAAGGGACTGCCGGGCAGTCCCATTTCGCACTATTGAAAAGAGCCTGAATTGCTGAAAGCTGTTTATCCTGGCACGTTCGACCCCATCACCCGCGGACACGAGGATATCGTGCGCCGCGCGTCGCGGCTGTTCGATGAAGTCATTGTGGCTATTGCCGAGAACCGAAATAAAACGCCTTTCTTTTCCATGCAGGAGCGGGTGGACATGGCGCGCGCGGTGCTTGCGGATATCCCGGGTGTTCAGGTTCAAGGCTTCACCGGGCTGCTGATCGATTTTGCTTCGGAGCACAAGGCGCATACCGTTTTGCGCGGCCTGAGGGCCGTTTCCGATTTTGAGTATGAGTTTCAGCTGGCGGGCATGAACCGAAATCTCAGGCCTGACATTGAAACCATCTTCATGACGCCGTCGGACCAATACATGTTTATCTCATCCAGCATGGTGCGCGAGATTGCCCGGCTGGGCGGCGATGTCAGCGCTTTTGTCCACCCCTTGGTGGCGGGCAAATTAAATGAGAAAATAATTTCAAGTACACAACCGTAGCAAGGCATCGACCATGGCTTTAATGATTACCGACGAATGCATCAACTGTGATGTGTGTTTGCCCGAATGCCCGAATGAGGCGATTTCGCAGGGCGATGAAATCTATATCATCGATCCCAACAAATGCACCGAATGCGTGGGCCACTTCGACACGCCTCAGTGTGTCGAAGTATGTCCGGTGGATTGCATCCCCAAGAATCCGGATTACCCGGAATCGGAAGAAGAACTGAAGGATAAGTATCAGAAATTGACAGGCAAAGCGGCCTGATTGGGATTCAATGGCGCAAAAAAAGCCCGGCATTCGCCGGGCTTTTTTCATTGAAAATTCAGGCGGATTGAGCGTAGGCTTGTTCGCACTGGATTTCTGAATTGAGCGCTTCGATGACCTGATTGTTGATGTAGGCTAGAGCTTCGAGCTGCGCGGCCGATGCATCCGAGCTTGTTTCAAGCTCCTGGATGCGGTGATCCAGGGTTTCGGTGGCTTCGTGGATGCGCTTCACGCTTTCGAGACGGCGCTTCAGTTGCAGTTGATGCTCGCGAACCTGGGTATCCATCGGCGCCATCAGGGCGCGCATCCAGCCTTCGGTTTCGCGGTTGGCGATTTCGTAGGTTTTGACGACCTCGCTGGCCAGCGTTTCGAAAAACTTGGCCGTCAGGAGATGTTGCTCCTGGGTAATCATGTGGAAAACGGTGTTGAAGCGCTCGTCGAACTTCCGCTCCAGCCGCTGGATTTCCTTGTGGAACTTGAGCATGCTGTGAATGGGCGGGCTGACGGCGGCGAGGCCGTGTTCATCGCTGAATTTGCGGTACATGGCGGCCATCATGGTCTGGATTTCGTCAACCTGGCCGGCTGCCTGGGTCAGATTCTCGCGTATGACCCGGAAAAATTCCTTCATGGCTGCCCGCATGCCCTTGGTGAAGTAGCTCTTTTCCATCGACAGGCGAGTGTTGTGCACATGCGAGCGCAAGGTTTCCATGCCAAGGGTGGTTCGCAACTGCTGGGCATGGTGGGAGAACACGTTGCGCAGCGCCTGGAATTGTCCCAGGCCCTTGTCAAAATTCAGCTTGTCCTGATTGGCCTTGACCATCATGTGGGAAATGACGTCTTTGTTCTTGCCGCGCAGGCTTTCCAGTTCCTCGATCTGATCCTGTATGTTGGCCAGCCGGGCTTCGAGCAGTTCGGTGGTCTTGACGATCACATCCTCGATCGAAGCTATCGTGGATTCCCTTACCAGTTCCTGCTTGTAGGGAATCAGTTCGCCGGTCATGGCCGCTTCCAGTTGCGGCATGCGGCTGCGCTGTAAGAGGTCGTCCTTGCCCTGTACCTTGGCGACCAGGGCTTTTTGCGCGGAAACCGGGTAGATCTGCTCGACCGGCAGTTCCAGCCGGGCCGCTGTTTCCTTTACCTGCTTGTTGATCTCAGCATCGATCTGTTCCGTGGTTTTCAGTTCATCCCACAATCCGTCAATCTTGTTCAGCACCACCAGCCGGCCGCGGCTGGTGCCCTGAAGTGGGGAAATGAAGTTGCGCCAGATGTCGATGTCGCTGCGGGTCACGCCAGTATCGGCTGCCAGAATGAACAGTACGGCGTGCGCGTTGGGCAGCAGATTGAGCGTCAATTCGGGTTCGGTGCCGATTGCATTCAAACCAGGCGTGTCGAGAATGACCAGCCCCTGCTTGAGCAGCGGGTGAGGGAAATTGATCAGGGCATGCCGCCAGCGGGGGATGTCGATACTGCCGTCGCGTTGCAGACTGCGCTGCGTTTCCTCGTCGTTAGGGTCGATCAAGCCATACTTGCGGGCTGTCTCGCCCGACACACGGGTGGTTTCGGACAGACGCTGAAGCGCGGCCGCCATTTGATCGACCGAATCGATATCCAGCAGAAATTCGGTCCATTCGTCGGGGCGGCGTTTGAGATCAGACACCGTATCCGGCCGGCTCTTGGTGTCGATGGGCAGAAGACGGATGAAGGGAGGGCTGCCTTCCTCGTAATACAACTCGGTCGGGCACATGGTCGTGCGTCCGGCCGAGGAGGGCAGGACGCGCTGCCGGTAATCGGAAAAGAAAATCGCGTTGATCAGTTCGGACTTGCCGCGTGAAAACTCGGCGACGAAGGCCACGTTGAGACGGTCTTCATTCAGGCGGTCCAGCAACTGTTTCAGCCGCAGTTCGGTTTCGGCGTCACCCAGATCCTGAGCATTCATCCAGTCGCGCAAACGCAAAATGCGTTTTGACACATGGTTGCGCCAGGCGCTGTAATGCTCAAATTCGGTAGCCAGGGTGCTCGACATGCTCGTCTTTGCCAGTTTCAATCGGGGGACCGGATTACAAATCACTGTGATTAACGGACAGATTGTAAACAATTTGATGACCGCCGGTCAGGCTAAAGTGCAGTTAACGGGCTGAATTACTAACCATTTGATTTGTTGGTTATTTTTGGCAGGCCGGACAGTAAAAAGTTGAGCGTTGCCCAAGAACCCGTTTCTGGATCAGCGTTCCGCACACTTTGCAGGGGAGCCCCGCCCGGTCATACACCTTGGTATGCAACTGAAAATAGCCCAGTTCTCCATCGGTCGAAACATAATCTCTTAGCGAACTGCCGCCCGCATTGACCGCGTTTTGCAGAATCGTTTTGATGGCGGCGGCGAGCCTGTCGCAATCCGGCCGGGTCAGCCGGCCCGCGGCACGGCCAGGGCGAATACCGGCGCGGAACAGCGATTCGGATGCATAGATGTTGCCGACGCCCACCACGACATGGCTGTCCATGATCAGATTCTTGATGGCCATTTTGCGGCCACGGCTTGCGGCATGAAGCATGGCGCCATTGAATTCGGGATTCAGCGGTTCCGGCCCCATGTTGGCTAGCAGGGGATGGCAGGCCGGATCCTGGGTCAGCAACACTGCGCCAAAGCGGCGCGGGTCGCGCAATCGCAATGTGGTTTTGCCAGTGAATACCCAGTCTACATGGTCATGAATCGAGGCGGGCTCTTTTTGATCGACGAAACGCAGGCTGCCTGACATTCCCAAGTGGACAATTTGGGAAACGCCGCCGAAATCGAATATCAAGTATTTGCCGCGCCGGGCGATGTCCAGCAGCTTGCGGCCGGCCAGTTGCGTGTTGATGTCCTTCGGCACGGGCCAGCGCAGCCGCGCATCGCGCACCATCACCTGTTTGAGCGTTTTGTTTTTCAGGCGCGGCAGCAAACCACGCCGAGTCGTTTCGACTTCCGGCAGCTCGGGCATGCGGGGATTACCCTAGTGCGACAAAGGCAATTTCGTCGCCATCCTTGACCGGTGTGCCGCCTTCTGAGAATTTGCGATTTACCGTGATCTTGAGGCCGGGATTGTTGCGCAGGTAACGCGCCCAGATTTCGCCGCGCAGCGATAGATAAAACATCAGGCTTTGAATGTCCTGAACATTGGCTGGAAGGTCAATTTCATCAGAGGCGCGGTCGAACGCATCGACCAAGCTGCCGAAATATAAAATCCGGATCATGGGTTTCGATAAAATGCGATTGGTATTGAACGCATTTTATCCCCATGTCCGTCTCTTTTCTTGAATCTCTTAATCCCCAGCAGCGCGAGGCCGTTACGTTGCCGCATCAATCCGCGCTGATTCTGGCCGGCGCCGGTTCGGGCAAGACGCGGGTGTTGACCACGCGCATCGCATGGCTGATCTCGTCCGGGCAGGTTTCGCCGCTGGGCCTGATGGCGGTCACTTTCACCAACAAGGCAGCAAGGGAAATGCTGACGCGGATCGCGGCTGCCCTGCCGATCAACACACGCGGCATGTGGGTGGGCACGTTTCACGGCCTGGCAAACCGGCTGCTAAGAGCCCATCACCGCGAGGCGGGATTGCCGCAGGTGTTTCAGATACTGGATACGCAGGATCAGTCTTCCGCGATAAAACGATTATTGAAATCGCTGAACGTCGATACCGAGAAATACGAACCGCGCAAGGTGCAGTGGTTCATCAATGGCAACAAGGAAGCAGGATTGCGCGCGAAAGATGTCGAGGTGCACGATGAATACTCCCGGCGGCTGACGGAGATTTTTGATTTGTACGATCAGCAATGCCAGCGCGAGGGCGTGGTGGATTTCGCTGAACTGCTGCTGCGTTCGTATGAATTGATGCAGCGCAACGAGCCGCTTCGCGCGCATTACCAGTCGCGTTTCAAGCACATCCTGATCGATGAATTTCAGGATACCAATCCATTGCAATATCGCTGGCTGAAGCTGTTTGCCGGGCCCTCCACCGCGATGTTCGCGGTGGGCGACGACGACCAGTCCATCTACGCCTTTCGCGGCGCGGAAACGGCCAACATGCGCGAATTCGAACGCGAGTTCGCCCAGGGCCGTGTCATCAAGCTGGAACAGAATTACCGCAGCCACGGCAATATCCTCACCGCGGCCAATGAACTGATTTCACGCAACCGCGAGCGCCTGGGCAAGAATCTGTGGACGGATGAGGGCGCTGGCGAGCCCATCCGCGTGTTCGAGGGCTATGGAGATCAGGATGAAGCCGGCTTCATTGTTGATGAAGTGAAGGCGTTGCACCGCGAGGGTAGCGCACTGTCGGATATCGCGCTGCTGTATCGCTCCAACGCTCAATCGCGCGTGCTGGAACACGCGCTGTTTTCCTCGCATATTCCGTATCGCGTTTATGGCGGGCTGAGATTCTTTGAACGCCAGGAAGTGAAGCATGCGCTGGCCTATTTGCGGGTACTGACCTTCCCGGATGACGATGGTGCGTTTCTGCGCATCGTCAATTTCCCCACGCGAGGCATTGGCGCACGCAGTCTTGAAAATCTGCAAGAGGCCGCCAAATCCGGCGGTGTGTCGCTGTGGGTGGCGGCGCAGGCGCAAAGTGCGGGGAAAAAGGACGCAGCCAAGGGCTTGCCTGCATTCGTCGTGCTAATGGACAGGATGCGCGAGGCGACCGAAGGTCTGGGTTTGGCCGAAACGCTGGAACACATCATCCAGACTTCGGGGCTGGCGGATTTTTACCTGAATGACCGCGAGGGCCAGGACCGGCTGGAAAACCTGAATGAACTCGTCAATGCCGCGACAGTGTTCGAACAGGATCCGGAAGCGGTGGTGGAGGAGGGACAAAGCGTGATGGAGGCTTTTCTCGCGCATGCCGCGCTGGAAGCGGGCGAGCATCAGGCCGGGGCGGGCACGGATGCACTGCAACTCATGACCGTACACGCCGCCAAGGGCCTGGAATTCCGTAGCGTGTTCATTACCGGGCTGGAGGAAGGACTGTTCCCGCATGAACAGAGTTTCAGTGATTCGGACGGCCTGGAAGAAGAGCGCCGCTTGATGTATGTCGCCATCACACGTGCGCGGCGGCGGTTGTACCTCACCCATGCGCAATCCAGAATGCTGCATGGACAGATTCGATATGGATTGCCGTCAAGATTTCTGTCCGAGCTTCCGGACAATCTGTTGCTACCCCTTAACAACCGGCGCGCGGCCTGGGTGGCCGAACCGGCGGCAGCGTCTTCATATGCTTCAAACCAGGGTGCTGGCGGGTTCTCGGTGGGCCAAAGCGTCACACATCCAAAATTCGGCGCGGGCGTCATTCTCAACTTTGAAGGCCGCGGCAGCGATGCGCGGGTTCAGGTCAAGTTCCGCGAAGCGGGCACCAAGTGGCTGGCGATGGATTATGCGAAGTTGAGTGCTGCCTAGCTTTTTGAAGCAAACATCGCCTGATAGCCCAGATAGACCGACCCCAGCATGACAGGCACCACGACCAGCATGCCAAACAGGGGAATCAGGGCGATCAGCAATACCGGGAAAAGCGCCAGCCCATTTACCAGCAATGCGGCCCAATTACGCAGGCAGGCTTTCAAACTCAAACTCATTGCCTGAAGCGGCTGCGCGTTGCCGAATACGATGAGCGCCGGCGCATACCAGGTCGCGGCGATGGCGGGGATGACGAGCGCGGTACCCAGTAACAGCAGCGGCAGTTTGCCTTCCAGCGGCCCTGCTATGTCCTCGGGCCGCGCACCTTGTTGCAGGCTGCTCAGCAGGGCTTCGTAGTCTACGCCTAGCTGCTTCATAACGAACAGAATTGCGATCAGGACAGCCAGATAAATGGCACCCACGATAGCCAGCGGGAGGGCATGCGCTCTAAAGCCCGCCAGCAATTGCGGCAATTCTGGTTCATCGCCGTCGTCGATGGTGCGAAAGGCGCGCATGAAACCGGCAACAATCATGGGCGTCACGATTTCGGACAGGGCCGGTCCCGCATGGGGAATGAACTGAAGAATCAGCAGTGCCCCCAGAAAAATGCCGGCCGCAACCGCCAGCATCAACGGGCTTTTGGCAAACAGTCTGAATGCTCCCGTTACCCATTCAAATCCTGCGCGTGCAGGAACGCCGCGGGGAAGCTCCTCGTGCATGGATCAGAAGGTATGGATCACCCATTGAGGCACGGCCGATGGAGCGGCCGGCCCGTCGTGGCGGGTAAATTGTCCGCGGCCGGTTTGATCGACCAGGTAATAGGGCTTGCCCTTGGGGGGGATGACCCGAACCATGTAGAGCTTGCCATTAAGACGGTACTCCTCGACCCGCTCACGTCCCTTGTTACGGATGGTGACTTCGGGTTCGCTGATGTCTTTCGCCGTGGGCGCGCCATCAGGAACCGGGACTGCGCCTTTTGGCGGCTGCGGCGCCTTATCGGCGGCGAATGCCGACAGGCTGACCGCAAGCATTGCAATAACAAACGGATTAATTTTCATGTTGATACTCAAACCAGGTTGCCATTATCAGAATAGGATAGATCGAAATGAAAAATCATAGATTAAGCTGGATTTCACGTTCTGTCAGGGTTGGTGCAAATCCGCGTTTTTCGTAATGATTGAAGATGGCTTCGACTACATCGGCGGGATTGTCGATCAACTGGATCAAATCCATGTCCTCCGGACTGATCATGCCCTCATCGACCAGTCGATCGCGGAACCAGTCCAGCAGTCCGGCCCAGAATTTTGTCGCGACCAGGATAATCGGAATTGAACGTGTCTTGCCGGTTTGCACCAGTGTAAGCGCTTCCATGAGTTCGTCCAGCGTGCCAAAACCACCCGGCATGACCACATAGGCAGAGGCGTATTTGACGAACATGACCTTGCGCGAAAAAAAATGCTGGAAAGACTGGCTGATGTCCTGGAAGGGGTTGGCGTGCTGTTCGTGCGGCAACTGAATGTTGAGGCCCACGCTGGGCGACTTGCCGAAGTAGGCACCCTTGTTGGCCGCTTCCATGATGCCGGGGCCGCCGCCTGAAATGACCGAAAAGCCTGCATCGGACAGCTTGCGTGAAATTTCTTCCGTCAAAATATAGTAGGCATGGTCCGGCGGCGTGCGCGCGCTGCCGAAGACCGAAACAGCCGGCCGGATTTCGGACAAGCGTTCGGTGGCTTCGACGAACTCTGCCATAATGCCGAACAGCCGCCAGGATTCGCGGGCTGAATAATCGATTTCCGCCGCGCCGCGCGGATCGGCCAGGTCTGGCAATTTTTGCTTGTGCATCGAGACTCCCTTGTGAACGACGCTAAAAAAACACTCCTGCTGGTGGATGGCTCGTCCTATCTTTATCGGGCCTTCCATGCGCTGCCTGATCTGCGCAACCGCCACAACCAGCCCACCGGCGCCATTTACGGCGTCATCAACATGCTGAAAAAGCTGGAAAAGGACTACCCGGCGGATTATATCGCCTGCGTGTTTGACCCCAAGGGGAAAACCTTCCGCGACGACTGGTACCCGCAATACAAGGCCAACCGGCCGCCCATGGCGGAAGACCTGTCGGTGCAGATAGAGCCGCTGTTTGAAGGCATACGCGCGCTGGGCTGGCCGCTGGTGGTGGTGGAGGGGGTGGAGGCCGACGATGTTATTGGCACATTGGTCACCGAGGCCACCGGGGCAGGTATTCGCAGCATTGTTTCCACCGGCGACAAGGACATGGCCCAGCTGGTGAATGATCACGTGAAACTGGTCAATACCATGAACAACGAGACGCTGGATGAAGCTGGGGTTGCCGCCAAGTTTGGCGTGCCGCCCGGGCGCATTGTCGATTATCTCGCACTCATCGGCGACAGCGTGGATAACGTCCCGGGCGTGGAAAAGGTCGGGCCCAAGACGGCGGTAAAGTGGCTGTGCGAATATGGCACCTTGGACGACATTATCAGTCGTGCGGACGAGATCAAGGGGGTGGTCGGCGAGAACCTGAGAAAGGCGCTGGACTGGCTGCCAATGGGACGGCGACTGGTGACGATCAAGACCGATGTGGCATTGCCGTTCGAGTTCGAAACACTGCGAAAACAGCCTCCCGACCGGCAAGCGCTACTTTCATTTTTTGAAACGCAGGATTTCCGTACCTGGCTGCGTGAGTTGCGGGAGGGCGATTCTTCCGAAGCCCGATCTCCCGCTGCTTCACTTGAAGCAGCCGAGAGTGCGGCGATGGTGGCCGATCCTCCCGCCAGGACTTCAAACCACCGCCAGCACTACGAGTGCATCCTTACAGCATCGGAATTGGCCAAATGGCTGGAAAAAATCAGCCGGTCGGAGCGGGTTGCATTCGACACTGAAACGACTTCGCTGGATCCGATGACGACCGAGCTGGTGGGCATGTCCTTTGCCGTGAAGGATGGCGAGGCGGCTTACCTGCCGCTGGCGCATCGTTATCCGGGCGCGCCCGATCAGCTGGATCGCGAGGCAACGCTGGCGTTGCTCAAGCCCTGGCTGGAAAGCGGACGTTCGCAAAAAATCGGTCAGAACCTGAAGTTCGATCGTCATGTGCTGGCCAATTACGGTATTCGCTTGAGCGGCATAGCTCATGACACGCTGCTGGAATCCTATGTGGCCGAATCGCATCTGTCGCATGATCTGGACAGCCTGGCGGCGCGGTATACCGGGCTGCATACCTTGAGTTATCAGGACGTGACGGGCAAGGGTGCCAAACAAATCAATTTCGATCAGGTGTCGATTGATACCGCGACAACTTATGCCGCCGAGGATGCCGATGTCACACTTCGCGTGCATGAGGCACTGTATCCTCAAATTGAAGCCTCATCGGGGCTGAAATCCGTGTACCAAACCATCGAATTGCCCGTGTCGGAAATCCTGTTTCGCATGGAACGCAAGGGTGTGCTGCTGGATCGGGACAGGCTTGCAGTGCAAAGCCGGCAGCTGGGCGAGTCCATGCTGGCGCTTGAAAGCCAGGCGTTTCAACTGGCGGGCAGGCCGTTCAATCTCAATTCGCCCAAGCAGATTCAGGAAATTTTCTTTGTCGAGATGAAACTCCCCGTGATCAAGAAAACGCCAGGCGGCCAGCCTTCCACCGACGAGGAGGTGCTGGAAACCCTGGCTGCGGATTATCCCTTGCCGAAAGTCCTGCTCGAATACCGTGGCCTGGCCAAGCTCAAGTCGACCTACACCGACAAGCTTCCCTTGATGATTAATTTAAAAACCGGTCGGGTGCATACCAGCTATTCGCAGGCCACGGCCGTAACCGGTCGCTTGGCCAGTTCCGATCCCAATCTGCAGAACATTCCGGTTCGGACTGCCGAAGGCCGGCGCATCCGCGAGGCTTTCATCGCCCCGACGGGTTCGGTCATTATTTCGGCGGACTATTCGCAAATTGAATTGCGCATCATGGCGCATCTGTCCGGTGATGTCGGGCTGCTCAAGGCCTTTGCCGAAGACCGCGACATTCATACCGCCACCGCTGCGGAAGTTTTTGGCGTGCCGCTGGAAGATGTCAGTTCAGACCAGCGGCGGATGGCCAAGGTCATCAATTTCGGATTGATCTACGGCATGTCGGCGTTTGGCTTGGCCTCTCAATTGGGTCTTGAACGCAGCGCGGCACAGGCTTATATCGACCGTTACTTCGCCCGTTACCCGGGCGTGGCGGATTACATGCAGCGCACCCGCGAGCAGGCGCGTTCGCAGGGATATGTGGAAACCGTATTCGGCCGGCGGCTGTATCTGTCGGAAATCAATAGCAAGAACCCAGCCCGCCGCCAGGGTGCGGAGCGTGCCGCCATCAACGCGCCCATGCAGGGAACTGCCGCCGATCTGATCAAGCTATCCATGATTGCTGTCCAGGCCTGGCTGGATTCGGAAAGGCTGGCCAGCAGAATGATCATGCAGGTGCATGACGAACTGGTATTGGAAGTGCCGGACGGGGAGATGAACCGCGTTCAGGAAACGTTGCCGCTGCTGATGGCTGACGTGGCAATACTTAAGGTCGCGCTCAAGGCAGAGGTGGGAGTGGGATCAAACTGGGAAGCTGCCCACTAATAGAGAGTGGTTTTGTTCCGGTCCAGGGAGTTGCCGACAGGAGGACTTACTTGCCCCACTGATAGCTGAAAATGGCCTGGAAATTGACCGGTGTCCAATTGGGCAAGTTGATGTCGCTGCCCAGCGCCTGATTGGCGCGCAACTCCCAGCGCAAGGCATCCTTGTTATCCAGCAGCCAGTTCTGGCCTACCCCGAATGAGATGACGGGCGGGGTGAAGTCGGTTTTGTTGCCGTTATTGACATGCGCGCCGCCCATGCCGCCCAGCAGGAACCATTGCATTTTTTGCTGTTGAGTGAAAAACCATTCGATCCCGCCCTGAAACGCGGTAATGCTGCTCTCGGCCATCCCCCTGATGGGGTTGTCGCTGATGCTGGCAACACTCAGGTTGCCAAAAAAGTTCGTCAGGGTACCAATCGGCTGGGAAAAGTTCAGGTTCAGGGTGGCGGGCGTGTCAACTTCTGACGGGCCAACAAGCGGGTCATGCTCTACGGCAGACTCACCCAGCAGAAACCGCACGCCTTGCTCGGACAAAGGCGAAGCGGCAGCAGGCGTGATGCCAGATGCGAGTATAAGCAATGCTAGAAATGAGCCCTTGATTTTCATTGGTAACCTCAGTGCTCATTTTAAGCGATAAAAGAAGCCGGGCGAAGGCCGCCCGGCGGATAAGTGTTGTTATTAGACAATAAAGTTGTAATTTGGCTACATGCTATTTCTTCAGGCTGTCGCGAATTTCGCGCAGCAGCACCACATCCTCGGGTGGGGCAGGCGGGGCGGCTGGAGTTTCCTTTTTAAGTTTGTTGATTTGCCGCACCATCATGAAGATGATGAAAGCCAGAATGATGAAGTTGAGCAGGATGGTAATGAAGTTGCCGTAGGCAAAAACCGGGACCCCTGCTTTTTTCAGTTCGGCCAGGGTCATCACCGTGCCTTCGGGGACATCGGCCAGGGTGATGAAGAGGTTGGAAAAGTCGAGTCCGCCAAAAATGGCGCCGACGATCGGCATGATCAGGTCGTTGACGATGGAATCAACGATTTTTCCGAAAGCGGCGCCGATGATAACGCCAACGGCCAGGTCCATCGCGTTGCCTTTTACGGCGAATTCCTTGAATTCAGTCATGAAACTCATGTGTTTCCTCCTTTTCCATGGTGGTTGTTTGAATGAAGCTGACACTTTGTACCAGAGTGCCTGCACAACAGCCAGTTTCAAATGTAAAAAATCCAGACAGTTTTCCTGAGACGGGCATGGGGGTAAAATTCCGCCTCTTATGCGCATCGGCCCCTATTCCCTGAAGAACAATCTGATTGTTGCCCCCATGGCCGGGGTGACGGATCGTCCTTTCCGTCAGTTATGCAAAAAACTGGGCGCGGGCATGGCCGTGTCAGAGATGGTGACGTCGAATTCGCTGCTCTACGGCAGCAGCAAGACGCAACGGCGCGCCAATCACGAGGGGGAAGTCGAGCCGAAGTCGGTGCAGATCGCGGGCGCCGATCCGGCCATGATGGCGGAAGCTGCCCGGCACAATGTCGAGCGGGGCGCGCAAATCATCGACATCAACATGGGCTGTCCGGCGAAAAAGGTCTGCAATGTCATGGCGGGATCGGCGCTGCTTCAGAACGAACGCCTTGTGAGCGAGATACTTGAAGCAGTCGTGAAGGCCGTGCCTGAAGTGCCGGTAACCCTCAAGATTCGCACCGGCTGGGATCGCGAGCATCGAAATGCGTTGAATGTACTAAAAATTGCCGAGAATTCCGGCATCAAGGCCTTGGCAATTCATGGCCGTACCCGGGCATGCGGCTATACCGGGGATGCGGAATACGACACCATCAAGGCAGTCAAGAGCGAAGCGAAAATTCCCGTGATTGCCAACGGCGACATCACCACGCCGGAAAAGGCTCGATATGTTTTTGACTACACGGGCGCGGATGCCCTCATGATTGGCCGCGCCGCTCAGGGACGGCCCTGGATATTTCGTGAAATTGACCATTTTTTGAAGACAGGTACGCACCTGCCCCCCCCGGAGGTCAGCGAAATCCATCAGGTCCTGAAGGCGCATCTGGAAGACCTGTATGCTTTCTATGGCGATCTGACGGGATTGCGCGTCGCGCGCAAGCATATTTCCTGGTACACAAAGGGTTTGGTTAATGCGAGCAGTTTCCGGCATCGCATGAACCAGCTTGAATCCGTGAGAGAACAGTTGCACGCGGTGGATGAATTTTTCGCCCGGGCCGCGCGCGCAAGTAATTACTTGCAGTACGAAAAAGAGACGCCGCCTCAAGCATTGGCGGCGTAGGGAGAGGATGTTGATCGAAGAAACCGAGCTTGCTGCATGCGTGCGCAAGTCATTGAACCGTTATTTCAAGGATCTGGATGGAGAGGATCCGTCCGGAGTGTATGAAATGGCTGTGCAGGCTTTGGAAAAACCCCTGCTGATGTACATCATGGATCGCGCCGAAGGCAACCAGACCCGCGCGTCGGAGATGCTGGGCATCAACCGCAACACCCTGCGCAAAAAACTCAAATTGCACGGCCTGTCAGATTAACCTTTTAAGTTCACGCAAACATGAAAATCGAACGCGCCTTGATCAGCGTGTCGGACAAGTCCGGCATTCTGGAATTCGCCCGCGCACTGGCTGCCCAGGGTGTTGAAATCATTTCCACTGGTGGAACTGCCAAACAGCTTGCTGAAAATGGCATCAAAGTCATAGAGATTTCCGATTACACAGGTTTCCCGGAAATGCTCGACGGCCGCGTCAAGACGCTGCACCCGAAGGTGCACGGCGGCATCCTCGGCCGGCGCGACCTGCCTGAGCACGTGGCCACCATGCAGCAGCATGGCATCGGCAACATCGACCTGGTGTGCGTGAACCTCTACCCCTTCGTGCAGACCGTGTCAAAACCCGGCTGCACGCTCGAAGACGCCATCGAGAACATCGACATCGGCGGCCCGGCCATGGTGCGCTCCTCGGCCAAGAACCACGCCTTCGTCACCATCGTCACCGACCCGGCCGACTACGCGAAAGTCGTTGAAGAAATGCAGGCCAATGGCGGCGCGGTCACCGACAAGACCCGCTTCTCGCTCGCCATCAAGGCCTTCGAGCACACCGCCGCCTACGACGGCGCCATCGCCAACCACTTCGGCAAGCTGGTGGAAGAGTCCGAATTCCCGCGCACCATCAACCTGCAATTCCAGAAGGCCCAGGGCATGCGCTACGGCGAAAACCCGCACCAGAACGCCGCCTTCTATGTCGAGGCCGGCGCGAAGGAAGCGTCCATCGCCACCGCTAGGCAGTTGCAGGGCAAGGAACTAAGCTACAACAACATCGGCGACGCCGACGCCGCGCTGGAATGCGTGAAGCAGTTCGACGCCGGCCCGGCCTGCGTCATCGTCAAGCACGCCAACCCGTGCGGCGTCGCCTACGGCAAGAACCTGCTGGAGGCCTACGACCGCGCCTACCAGACCGACCCCGAGTCGGCCTTCGGCGGCATCATCGCCTTCAACGGCGAACTCGACGCCGAGACCATGAAGACCATCGTCGAGCGCCAGTTCGTCGAAGTCATCATCGCGCCTAAGGTGAGCGCCGCCGCGGTCGAGATCGCCGCCGCCAAGAAGAACGTGCGCGTGTTGGAGTGCGGCCAGTGGCCGGCCGAACCGGGCAAGCGCCTCGACTTCAAGCGCGTCAACGGTGGTTTATTGGTGCAGGAAGCCGACCTCGCGCTCACGAATGAAATCAAGGTCGTCACCAAGCGCGCCCCGACCGAAGCCGAGATGCGCGACCTGCTGTTCGCCTGGCGCGTCGCCAAGTACGTGAAATCCAACGCCATTGTCTACGCCAAGGACAGCATGACCATCGGCGTCGGCGCCGGCCAGATGAGCCGCGTCAACTCGGCCCGCATCGCCGCCATCAAGGCCGAGCACGCCGGCCTCGTGGTGCCCGGCTCGGTGATGGCCTCGGATGCCTTCTTCCCGTTCCGCGACGGCATCGACAACGCCGCCCAGGTCGGCATCAAGGCCGTGATCCAGCCCGGCGGCTCGATGCGCGACGAAGAGGTCATCGCCGCCGCCGACGAGCATGGCATGGCCATGGTGTTCACCGGCATGCGGCATTTCCGGCATTGACCTAAATGAAAATACTCGTCATTGGTTCCGGCGGCCGCGAACATGCCCTGGCCTGGCGGTTGGCCCAATCGCCCCGGGTTTCCATGGTGTACGTCGCACCTGGCAACGGTGGCACGGCAAGCGAGGATGGACTGAGAAATGTGCCCCTGACGGCTATTTCATCGCTGGTCGAATTTGCCCGCCGGGAGGAAATCGGGTTGACCGTGGTGGGTCCCGAAGCGCCTTTGTCTGAAGGGGTGGTTGATGCCTTCAGAGCGGCCGGGCTGAAAATATTCGGACCCATTCAAGCGGCAGCCCAGCTCGAATCCTCTAAGGATTTCGCCAAGGCCTTCATGATCCGCCACGGCATTCCGACGGCTAAATATCAGACTTTTACCGATGCCGCTGCGGCGCATGACTATGTCGATAAGCAAGGTGCGCCCATCGTCATCAAGGCCGATGGTCTGGCGGCGGGCAAGGGCGTGGTAGTCGCCCAGACCAGTAGCGAGGCACACACGGCAATCGACGACATGCTGTCAGGCAACAAGCTCGGCAGTGCAGGTGCGCGGGTCGTCATTGAAGAATGCCTGACTGGCGAAGAAGCCAGTTTCATTGTGATGGTGGATGGCGAGCATATTCTGGCGCTGGCTTCCAGCCAGGATCACAAACGCCTGCAGGATGGTGATGCAGGCCCCAACACCGGCGGCATGGGCGCGTATTCGCCAGCTCCCGTTGTGACGCCGGAGATGCATGCCAAGATTCTGCGTGAGGTCATTCAACCCACGGTGATGGGAATGGCCAGGGAAGGCATGCCTTATATGGGATTTCTGTACGCAGGCGTCATGATTGGCCCGGCGGGTGAAATCAAGGTGCTGGAATTCAATTGCAGGATGGGCGATCCTGAAACCCAGCCGATCATGATGCGCCTGAAATCGGATTTGGCCACGCTGGTTGAGCATGCCATAGACGGCAAGTTGAATCTTGCGGAAGCAGAATGGGACCGGCGGACAGCCCTGGCCGTGGTCTTGGCAGCTGCAGGGTATCCGGATGACCCGAGAAGGGGGGATGTGATCCATTCTTCGCTCAGGAATTCTGATGACTTGCACGTTTTCCATGCAGGCACCAAAGAACAGGATGGCAACATCGTGACCAGCGGCGGACGGGTTTTGGCGGTGACGGCGCTGGGTGACAGCGTCAAAATGGCCCAGAAGCGCGCCTATGAAGCCGTCGCGCAAATCCGCTTCGACGGCATGCAGTACCGCAAGGATATTGGCTTTCGCGCCATTGACCGGAAGAAATAAAAGGTGAGGGATGAGGGGCTGCGAATGTGGCTCAAGCGGGGTGGCGTGATCGCTTATCCGACGGAATCCTGTTATGGCCTGGGCTGCGATCCCATGAATGCGCGGGCGGTTGAAAAAATTCTGAAGCTGAAGGGCCGAAGCGCCAACAAGGGCTTGATACTCATTGCTGCCAACCGTCATCAACTGCGGCCTTACGCGACTCGGACATCAATCGATACAGTCTGGAAAAATGGCGGGTGGCCTGGCCCGGTTACCTGGGTGTTGCCCGCAGCTAAATCCTGCCCTGCGTGGCTCACTGGAGAGCATGAAACCATAGCCGTTCGTATCACGTCGCATCCACCAGCCGCAGCATTATGCAAAATGGCCGGCATGGCGCTGGTCTCCACCAGCGCCAACAAAAGCGGAGACGCTTCAGCAACAACCGCTGAACAATGCGAAAAAGTTTTCGGCAGACAGGTGAAAGTCCTGCCCGGTAAAATTGGCCTACGCAAGCGGCCCTCCACATTGATAGATTTCGCCAGCGGAAACATACTGAGACCATGAGCATTCCCAAGGAAGCCATCAAGAACTATTTCCTGAATCTTCAGGAGTCCATCGTGTCGCGCATGGAATCGCTCGATGGGAAACCTTTTCGCCGCGATGCATGGGATCGTCCCGAAGGCGGCGGCGGCATTTCGCGGCTGGTGGAAGAGGGCAATTTCCTCGAACGCGCGGGCGCCAATTTTTCGCACGTCATGGGTGAAAAACTTCCGCCCTCAGCCAGCGCGCATCGCCCGGAACTCGCCGGGAGACGCTGGGAGGCGATGGGCGTATCGCTGGTTTTTCATCCACGCAATCCCTATGTCCCGACCGTGCACATGAATGTGCGCTGCTTCATTGCAGAAAAGGAAGGGGAAGAACCTGTCTGGTGGTTTGGCGGCGGCATGGACCTCACGCCGTATTACGGTTTCGAGGAAGACGCCGTGCATTTCCATTCCACTTGCAAAAAAGCCCTGGAACATTTTGGACCGGACTGGCATCCCCGCTTCAAGAAATGGTGCGACGAGTATTTCCATCTCAAGCATCGTGGCGAGCCGCGCGGCGTGGGCGGGATTTTTTTTGATGACCTGAACACGCCGGATTTCGATACCTGTTTCAATCTCATGCAATCGGTGGGCGATCATTTCCTGCCTGCTTATGTGCCAATCTTCGAGCGCAGGAAAGATACGGGTTTTGGTGAACGCGAACGCGATTTTCAGGCTTACCGGCGCGGCCGCTATGTCGAGTTCAACCTGGTCTTCGATCGTGGCACGTTGTTTGGTCTTCAGTCTGGCGGACGTACCGAATCCATTCTCATGTCCATGCCGCCCATCGTGAAATGGCGGTATGACTGGAAACCCGAGGCGGGCACGCCTGAAGCCCGGCTTTACACCGATTTTCTGGTGGCAAAAGATTGGGTCTGATCCGGACGATCCGCCGTGGTCTTACGCTGGGCCTGCTGCTGCTTGTCATTCTGCTATTGCTCATGAGCCTGCTGGTCTGGGAGTTGTTCTCCTCGGACATGCAGGCAAAGTATCTGGCAAAAACGGCGCAGAAGATGACCTGGCAGTTACAGTCCGGGCAGTCGAAACGCATTCGTTTCCCGGAACCCGGTCCGTACGATTTGCGCCTGGGCTACAGCAAGCTGCCTTTATTTACCGAAAGTCTCGCAAAACATGGCTGGGACATCGAACGCCAGGCCAAGATCAGCATCCAGATGGAGCGGGCGGACGATCTGGGGTTGAACCTGCCCTACCGGGAAAAGAATCAGGGCGGCCTGACCTTGCTGGATGAAAAAGGCGAAGCGCTTTATCTCAAGCGTTACCCGGCCCGTGTTTATGCCGATTTCGATGATGCGCCGCCGGTGTTGCGCAATGCTTTGTTGTTCATCGAAAACCGCGAACTGCTGAGCGAAAAATTTCCCAGCAAGAATCCCGCAGTCGAGTGGGACAGGCTGGCCCAGGCCGTGCTCGACAAGTTTTATTCGGTGATCAACCCGGCGCATAACGTGCCGGGCGGCAGCACCTTGCCAACCCAGATCGAAAAATACCGGCATTCGCCGGATGGCATTACGCTATCCATGACGGACAAGCTCAAGCAGATGGGCTCGGCCAGTCTACGCGCCTACCTTGATGGCGAAAACACCCTGCCGACCCGCAAGCGCATCGTCAAGGATTATCTGAATACTGTTCCGCTTTCAGCCGCGCCTGGTTTTGGCGAGGTGAATGGCGTGGGCGACGGCTTGTGGGCCTGGTATGGGCTGGATTTCAAGGAGGCCAATGCGGCATTGTGGCGGCTGGAAAAGTCGCCAACGGACGCGGAAGGCATTCGTGCGTTGAAACACGCGCTCAGCCTGCTGGTGTCGGAACGCAAGCCATCCTATTACCTGTCCAAAAACCGGGATGCGCTGGAACGTTACACCAACGTCCATCTTGACCTGCTGGCGGACGCAGGACTGATTTCTCCCGCGACCCGCGACGCGGCGCTGAAAGTTTCATTGCGCGGTCCAAAGCAACGCGTTGATCCGCCGCCGCCGCAATTTGCCACGCAAAAGGCCACCAACAGCCTGCGCACACGTCTTGCAGGTCTGCTTGGCGAGTCGAGACTATATGATCTTGATCGCCTCGATCTGGTGGCGGAAAGCACGCTCAATCAGGAGGCACAGAAGCAGGTCACCGCCTTCCTGCTGGGTTTGTCCGACCCTGCGCAGGCAAGCTCGATCGGTTTGTACGGCAAGTTTTTGATGGGCCCTTCCACCGACCTTGGCAAGGTCATCTACAGCTTCACGTTATACGAAAAAAGCCTGCGGGGGATGCTGTTGCGTGTCCAGGCCGACAATCTCAATCAGCCCTTCGACATCAACCAGCAGACCAAGCTGGATCTGGGCTCCACGGCCAAGCTCCGCACGCTGGTGACTTATCTCGAGATCATTGCCAGGCTGCACGCTGATTACGTCAAGCTCGATCCGGCCAGGCTCAGGATTGAGGCCCAGCCGCGCCGGGATGCGCTGGCGCAGTGGATGGCGGGTCATTTGTTGACGACAGGCGACAAAAGTCTGGCAAGTGTGCTGGAGGCGGCCATGTCGCGGCGCTACTCGGCGAGCCCGCAGGTGTTTTACACCGGTGGCGGCGAGCATGTATTCGCCAACTTCAACAAGGATGACAATGGCCGGATCATGGATGTGTGGGAAGCCACGCGCAATTCCGTGAACCTGGTGTTCATCCGCATCATGCGCGACATCGCCATGCACTACATGGAGCGATCGCCCGGCGCGGCGGCCAAGGTGCTGGACGATGCGGCCAATCCCGTGCGCCAGTCTTATTTGCTGCGGTTTGTCGATCAGGAAGCGGGGGTTTTCCTGCGGCGTTTTTACCAGCGGCACGGCAAGCAGAATGCTTCCGTCATGGCGGACGACCTGTATCAGCGGACTGGCCAGAACCCCCGCCGGTTCACTTCGCTCTACCGGTATCTGGAACCGCGTGCCGATTTTGCCGCCTACCGGACCGCCTTGCGCGCGCGCATCCCCGCGACCGCCGGTATGAGCGACGACGCCATGACACAGATGTTCGATCTGCACGATCCGGCTGCATACAATCTGGCCGATCGCGGCTATGTGACGCAAATTCACCCACTGGAAATCTGGCTGGTTTCCTACCTGCGCGGCCACCCGGGGGCCGGGTACGATGAAGTTTTCGCGGCAAGCGCAAGAGAACGCGTGCAGGTTTACGACTGGCTGTTCAAAACCAGCCGTAAAAACGCACAGGACATCCGCATCCAGAGTCTGCTGGAAGTTGAGGCGTTCGAGGCTTTGCTTAAGGACTGGAGACGGCTGGGTTATCCTTTCGACACGCTGACGCCTTCCTACGCGACCGCGATTGGCAGCTCGGGCGACCGGCCTGCCGCGCTTGCGGAGCTGATGGGGATTATCGTGAATGATGGCGCAAGACTGCCGGCGGTCAGCCTAAAGAGCCTCAAATTCGCCGCAAACACACCCTACGAAACCCATTTTCGCCAGCGTGCTCCACAAGCGGAAGTACTGTTTCCGAAAGAGGTTGCCCAAACACTCAGAAAAGCGCTTGGCATGGTGGTGCAGGGTGGAACAGCCGCGCGGCTGCATGGCGCACTGAAAGATGGAAACGGCAATCCCATTGTGATTGGAGGAAAGACCGGGACAGGCGATCACCGCTATGAGCGTTTCGGCCCGGGTGGGCAGTTGCTTGAATCCCGTGTAGTCAACCGCACGGCGACTTTCGTTTTTTACCTGGGCGACAAGCATTTCGGCACGTTTACCGCCCTTGTGCCTGGGCGCGAGGCGGAAAAATACCAGTTTACAAGTTCCTTGACCGCGCAAATCCTGAAAAATCTGCTGCCGAAGTTGCAGCCGATCCTGTTTGCTGAAACATTGAAAGCGACGCCCAGGCCGGCGCAAGAGGCCTCAAAAGTGGAGCCGCAGGCCATGCCATCGCAGCCGGAAGTGAAAAAAGGCGAGGGGGAAGCCAGGGAGGGAACCACTCACGAAGCCCATCCCGTCAAAAAGGATGAGCAGCCGGCGGGAGGTTTTCCGGAGAACCTCGATCCGGTGCTGAACCAGCCGGCTCCGGTTATTCAGCCACCGGCATCTCCAGTAGCGCCCACCCCGGCGTCAGCCACAAATCCGGCCAAATGATCTATACGCTAGAATAAGCGCCAAAATATTTTGCTTACTCATTCCATGCAGCTTTTTGCGTTCGGCATCAATCACCATACTGCCCCGGTTTCCATCCGGGAGCAGGTGGCGTTTGCCGCCGAGCGCATGGACGACGCCCTGCATGACCTGGTTGCCTGCCCGCCCATTCGGGAAGCAGCCATTCTGTCTACCTGCAACCGCACGGAAGTCTATTGCCATACAGCCGATCCGGAAGCGCCAGTCGCCTGGCTTTCCGGATTCCACAAGCTGCCTCAATCCGAAGTGGAGCCCTATTTATACCGGCTGCCACAGGCCGAAGCCGCCCGCCATGCCTTCCGCGTGGCCTCGGGACTGGATTCGATGGTGCTGGGCGAGACGCAGATTCTCGGTCAGATCAAGAACGCTGTTAAAACGGCTGAAAAGGCCGGCACGCTTGGCCTGCTGCTGCACAAACTGTTTCAGCGCACATTTTCTGTTGCCAAGGAAGTCCGCACAGCGACTGATATCGGCGCCTCGTCCGTATCCATGGCGGCTGCCGCGGTACGCCTGGCGGAGCGGATTTTTCCCAGCATCAGCGAACAGAAGGTGCTGTTCATCGGCGCCGGTGAAATGATCGAATTGTGCATGGCGCATTTCGCCGCGCGTCACCCCCAGCGCATTTTGGTGGCCAACCGCACGGCCGAGCGAGCAAGGCCGCTTGCCGAACGCTTCAACGCGGGCGTGATCGCGCTCAATGACCTGCCGGAGCATCTGGCGCTTTACGATATTGTCATTACGTCGACTGCCAGTCCGCTACCCATTCTGGGCAAGGGGCTGGTCGAGCGCGCGCTTAAAACCCGCCGCCACAAACCCATGTTCATGGTCGATCTGGCTGTTCCGCGTGATGTGGAAGAGGAAGTGGGTGAACTCGATGACGTATTCCTGTACAGCGTTGACGATCTGGGGCATGTCGTGCGCGAAGGCCAGGATCAGCGTCAGGGGCAGGTGATCCAGGCCGAGGCCATTATTGAAACCAGCGTGCAGGATTTCCTGCACTGGATGGGCGCGCGTGAATTTGTGCCGACTATACGCAGCCTGCGTGATCATGCGGAACGCCATCGGCGCCATGAACTTGAGCATGCCCGTAAGCTGCTGGAAAGAGGCGTCAACCCCGAAGAAGTACTCGACCAGGTTTCCCGAGCCTTGACCAACAAACTGCTGCATGCCCCCACCCATGCGCTGCATCATGTTTCCGATGAGGAACGTGAATCCCTGGCCCGGCTGATCAATCGTATCTACGGTCTTCCCAAGGAATAGAACCCGGCGCAGGCCCGGGTTCCATTCCTTGATTGAGTTTCCATGAAAGCATCCCTTACCGCAAAACTGTTCCAGCTTGCCGAACGTCTGGAGGAAATCAGCCAGCTTCTTGCACGCGAGGATGCGACGGCTGACCTTGAGAAATACAGAAAACTCTCGCGCGAACATGCCGAGCTGACGCCTGTTGTCGCGCTGTTTCAGGCATACAGAAAAACGGAAACCGATGCGGCAACAGCTCAGACGTTTTTGTCCGATCCGGACATGAAAGCTTTCGCACAGGCCGAATTAGAAGAGTCCCGCGAGAAACTTGCGCACCTGGAAGCTGAACTGCAAAAGGCACTGTTACCCAGAGACCCAAACGATGACCGGAATATCTTTCTGGAGATTCGAGCGGGCACCGGTGGAGACGAGTCGGCCCTGTTCGCAGGCGATCTGTTTCGCATGTATTCGCGCTACGCCGAGCGCCAGGGCTGGAAAGTCGAAGTCATCTCCGCGAATGAATCCGAGCTGGGCGGATACCGCGAGATCATCTCACGCATCGTCGGCGAAGGCGCATACTCGCGGCTCAAGTTCGAATCGGGCGGACATCGCGTGCAGCGAGTGCCGGCCACGGAAACCCAGGGGCGCATCCATACCTCCGCCTGTACGGTTGCCGTGATGCCCGAAGCAGACGAAATCGGTGATGTGGAAATCAGTCCGGCGGATATTCGCATCGATACTTTCCGTGCCAGCGGCGCGGGCGGGCAGCACATCAACAAGACCGATTCCGCCGTGCGCATCACCCATCTGCCGACCGGGATCGTGGTGGAATGCCAGGACGACCGTTCCCAGCACAGGAACAAGGCCCAGGCCATGGCGGTGCTGGCAGCACGCATCAAGGATGCGCAATTGCGCGAACAGCAGGCCGGCATTGCCAGCATACGCAAATCGCTCATCGGTAGCGGCGATCGCTCAGAGCGCATCCGCACCTACAATTTTCCGCAAGGCCGGGTGACGGATCACCGCATCAACCTCACCCTCTACAAAATCGACTTCATCATGCAGGGCGAACTGGACGAGTTGCTGGATGCGCTGGCATCGGAATATCAGGCCGAGCAGCTTGCCGAACTGGGCGAAGCTTGAGTTCTCCGGCTGAACTGCTCCGACGCGATGCGCCGGGGTTGATGCAAACGTTATCCCTGAATGTGGCCACGGCCCGCCTGGAAGTCAGGGTGTTGCTGGGTCATGTGCTGGGCGTGGATCGCACCTGGCTGATTGCACATGAGCGCGACCCTCTGCAACCCGAAGCCACTGCGAGTTATGAAGAACTTCTGGGCAGGAGACTTGCGGGAGAGCCCATCGCATATATTCTTGGAGAAAAGGAATTTTACGGGCGAATGTTCAAAGTGACGCCGGATGTGCTGATTCCGCGACCGGAGACAGAATTGCTGGTCGAACTTGCCTTGAAACGTTGTTCCGCCATCGACAAGCCTCGCATTCTTGATCTGGGCACTGGCAGCGGTTGCATTGCCATCACACTGGCGCTTGAATACCCTTCTGCCCAGGTGACGGCTGTGGAAGAATCCCGCGCCGCGCTTGAAATTGCCTGGCAGAATGCGTCAAAAAGCGGCGTTGATATCGAATTTGTCCGGAGCCGTTGGTTTGAAGCGCTCGGTGACAGGCAATTCGACACCATCGTCACAAATCCACCTTATGTTGCGCCCGGCGACCCCCATTTGCTGCAGGGGGATGTTAGGCATGAACCTGTTGGCGCGCTGGTTGCCGAAAGTAAAGGATTGGCGGATATTAAAGAAATCGTGGCTCAGTCCAGACAGCATTTACGACCGGGAGGCGTGCTACTGCTGGAACATGGTTACGATCAGGCTGAGGCAGTCAGGGAGTTGCTGATCAAAACCGGCTATGCCCAACCTGAAACCTGGCGCGATCTGGCCGGAATAGAAAGAGCAACCGGTGCAAAAATGTCGGAATAACTTACAGAATGCACCCAATCAATAACCCGGCAGCTAGTAAAATCCCATAAAACCAAGCAGTTGTGAATTGGTGTCAGATTTTGGCGTGAAATTTGCTAACCTACTGGCTGAATACTATCCAATGGAAACAAGCAGAGCATAACCATGGAAAATCAAAAACAAAATCTGGAATCACAGGAAGACACGCCGGTTGACCTGGAAGCGGTTGGACAGGATAGGGTTGACCATTCCCGCCGTAAATTTACGGGTGCAGGATTGGGTGTGTCGGCAATTTTTACATTGGCCAGTCAGCCAGTGTTGGCGACAGGGGGAAAAATATGCAAATCACAATCAGGGTTCCATAGCCTGGGTTTTGCCAGTCACCACGGCACCCCTGATTACTGTCACGGAAAGCCTCCAAGCCACTGGTGTACCAAGTCAGATTGGGAATGCCCGGAACTCAAGGTTTGCTATCACGACAAACTCAAACGTGGCACCCACTGTAACTATGGTACCAAGACCAGTTATTACGGCCCCAATGGTCCAACTTGCAAGGAGGTCATGAAGGGCGAGTTTTGGGCCAATGCAACCGCCAAGCCTGATCCGGTCGGCCGTGAATGCGCAGCGACATGGTTGAATATCAAGTATGGCTATATCCCCAGTTCGGTCTGCTCGGAAACCAAGCTGATCACCATGTGGAATGAGTTCACCAACACGGGCGTTTATCATCCGATGGCTGGTGTTAACTGGTACGCGGCGGATATCGTCAAATACTGCCAATCCCTGCAAGGGTAGCCAGATAAAATAAATCCGGAATTTTCCGGTTCCACTAAAACCCGCTCCAGGCGGGTTTTTTATTGCGGGTGTTTATTCCATATTCCCTGCTATGCTTCTGCCTGGCTGTTCCAGACAGGAATTGACTTTCTCAATGCAGAATTCGCTTATAAAACTCGAAGATACGCGTTTCCGTATTGCCATGTTCGAAGCTGAGGCAGTTTTATTCGATTCGCTTTCAGGTGATACCCACTACCTCAGTCCATTGGCGTATGCGAGGCTGCAAGGCATGTCGCGATCAGATATCGCATTGCGAATCGAAGGGGTGGACGAGTTAAATCTGGAAGAGTCTTTGAACGTCATTGATGCGCAGTTACGAGATTGGGGCCTGGCTGCTTGAGATTGATCGAACTATCGCAAGCAGAAGTTATCTCCAGACTATCAAGCGATGGCCTGAAGTTGGTGACCGGCCCTTTCACCGTGCGAGTGCGGTCAGATATATCTTCTGTCGCGGAAGGGCTGGCTCAACTTTATGGCCAATTTGAATTGTCGGATTCGAATTTCCAGGATTTTCATGTCAGCGTGAAACGCCCGTACGGATTGCGCCGATGGGTCGCACCGCAGGCAAATTTCATTTATGACGGGTTCCGGCCATTTCAACCCTTGCCTGTAGGACAGGCGTTCCCGATGCTGGAATGGGGGATGAACTGGTGTGTATCTTCCCATGCCCATCACTTTCTCATTATTCATGCGGCGGTGGTCGAGAAGAACGGTTTTGCCGCGATTCTTCCTGCCCCGCCTGGTTCTGGTAAAAGCACGCTTTGCGCGGGACTGGTTTTGTCAGGCTGGCGTTTGCTATCCGATGAACTGACGCTGATTGATCCGGCAACCGGACTGATTCATCCGCTGGCGCGGCCAATCAGCCTCAAGAACCAGTCCATCAAAATCATTCAGGATTTTTCCAGTGAAGTCTTTCTTAATCGGCCCTCACACGACACCGCCAAGGGCACGGTAACTCATATGCGTACACCCGATGAAAGTGTGCGGCGCCAGCAGGAACCAGCCATAGCCGGCTGGGTTGTTTTCCCCAAGTGGCAAAGGGATGTCGAAGCAAAGCTGGTCCCGAGATCACAGGCACAAACTTTCATTTACCTGGCGCAGAATGCGTTCAATTACAGCCAATTGGGTGAGCGTGCGTTTGCCGCGGGAACGCAATTGATCCGGCAGTGCGACTGTTACGATTTCACCTATCATGCGCTGCCGGATGCCATCCGGATGTTTGACGCGCTAGCTGAAGGCCAGAAAAGCATTTCATGAAGCTGCCGCTGATCAGTGAAGTGTTGAGTAATCCTGCGTTGGTTTCAGAAATAAATCTGGCTGACTGGGATGTGCTGGTCCGGCAGGCTCGGCGCGCAGGCCTGCTCGCACGCCTGGCGGAAACTCTCAGAGGCTCGGAAAGTGAAGCAAGTGTGCCACGACCGGTACGCTGGCACCTTGAGGCCGATCATGTTCTGGCGGAACGCCAGAAGATTGCGGTGAGATGGGAGGTCAGCCAGATTCTGGAAGCGCTTGCAGAGTTGGACGCGCCGGTCATTTTGCTGAAAGGCGCTGCTTACGTGATGGCTGACTTGCCCGCTGCCAAGGGGCGGCTATTCAGTGACGTGGACATCCTGGTGCCGTTTGGAAAAATCAACCAGGCGGAGGCCGCGCTCATGCTGGCTGGCTGGCACGCCCAGGCGGAAGATGCCTACGATGAACGTTACTATCGTCAGTGGATGCATGAGATTCCCCCCATGCAGCATATTCGGCGCGGCAGCGTGGTGGACATGCACCATGCGATTTTGCCCCGTACCGCGCGCTATCATCCCGATCCGGAAAAACTTCGTGCCGCAGCATTGCCGATTGCGGGTCAGCCGGGCTTGTATGTGTTGCAGCCGGTCGACATGGTGCTGCATGCCGCCTGTCATTTGTTCCATGACGGCGAACTGCCGCATGGACTAAGAGACCTGTCTGACATGGACCTGCTGTTGCGGCATTTTGGTCATGACGGGGATTTCTGGGTGGCGTTGCCCAAACGGGCGGAGGAGCTGGAACTGACTCGTCCTCTTTTTTATGCCATTCGTTATACGCGTCACTTCTTCGGTACGCCGGTTCCGCAAACAGTGGATGCGGTCTTGGAAAAAGCCGCGCCGTTATTGCTGAGGCTAATGGACAGTGTGTTTTACCGCGCGCTGGGGCCGGAGCATGACAGTTACCACGATGGTTTGTCCAGACCGGCGCGGTTTGCAGCCTACATCCGGGCCCACTGGCTGCGCATGCCGCCGCTTATGCTGGCGCGGCATCTGTTGCATAAGGCATTGATCTCGCGCAAGGAGGCCCCAGCTTGACGAATATTAGTGAAGCCTTATAATTCCCGAGTAAATTACTCAAGATAAGTAGGAGCCATGCCATGAGCGCACAAGAAACGATTCGCGACCAGGTCGCCACCAACAAGGTCGTGCTGTACATGAAAGGCACGCCGCAGTTTCCTCAATGCGGTTTCTCGGCCAACGCGGCCGGTATTCTCAAGGCTTGCGGCGTCGGTAACTATCTGGCCGTCAACGTGCTGGCCGATCCGGAAATCCGTCAGGGTATCAAGGAGTTTTCCAGCTGGCCGACCATTCCGCAGCTTTATATCAACGGCCAGTTTGTTGGCGGGTCTGACATCATGACCGAGATGTACCAGAAGGGCGAGCTACAGAAACTTCTGGCTGACTGATCGCTGGCAGAAAATCAATCAGTAAAAACGCCGCTGTCTGGTCAAGTCAGCGGAGCTTTCGTTTTTTTCTGAGTGGCAAGGGCAAGCACGAGGATTTGACGGCCACGGCATTCCACGGTCTGGTTGGCGCGAATTTTCGCGGTCTTGCGGGCTTCGGGCAGGCCATCAACCGTCACCTCGCCGTTGGCAATCAGAAGTTTCCCCTGTCCGCCGCTAACGGCGATGCCGGCCAGTTTAAGCAGATCGCACAGTGCTACATGCTCGCCGCGTAGCTCGAATGACATCGTGTTCATGCTGGGGCAGGTTGCGAAATCATTGGGCCTGACTGGCGAGATAGTCTTCGTAATTGCCGTGGAAATCGACAATGCCATCGGCGCGTATTTCCAGGATGCGTGTTGTCAGTGAACTGACAAACTCGCGGTCGTGGCTGACGAAAAACAGCGTGCCCTTGTACTTTTCCAGCGCGTTGTTGAGCGACTCGATGGATTCCATATCCATGTGGTTGGTGGGCTCGTCCATCAGCAGCACGTTGTGACGGCCCAGCATCAGTTTGCCGAACAACATGCGGCCTTGTTCGCCGCCCGACAGCACTTTGACCGGCTTGCCGATTTCATCGCCGGAAAACAGCAGCCGTCCCAAAGTGCCGCGCATCACCTGATCGTCGTCGCTGGGGCGGCCCCATTGCTGCATCCAGTCGAGCAGAGTCTGATCCCTGGAAAAATCTGCGGCATGATCCTGCGCGAAATAGCCGGGCGTTGCCTTCTCCGCCCATTTGATCTTGCCGTGATTGGGTGTGAGATCGCCGGCAAGACAACGCAAGAGCGTGGTCTTGCCGGTGCCGTTTTCTCCGATGATGGCAACACGCTCGCCCGCTTCCACGCGCATGGAAAAGTCGGTAAACAATGGACGGTCGTAGCCGTGAGTGAGGTGCTCTACTTCCAGAGCCTGCCGGTGCAGCTTCTCGCGCTCGTCGTACTCAAAGCGAATAAAGGGATACTGGCGGCTGGAGGGCTTGATGTCCTCGACCTTGATTTTCTCGATCTGCCTTGCGCGGCTGGTGGCCTGGCGTGCCTTGGAGGCGTTGGCCGAAAAGCGCCTCACGAACTCCTGCAAATCGGCAATCTGCTGTTTGGCCTTGGCGTTATCGCGCGACTGTTGCGCCCGCGCCAAGGTCGAGGCTTCCATGTAGTCGTCGTAGTTGCCGGGGTACACGGTGAGCTTGCCGTAGTCCATGTCGGCCATGTGGGTGCAGACCTGGTTCAGGAAATGCCGGTCGTGGGAAATAATTATCATCGTACTGTCGCGCGCATTCAGCACGTCTTCCAGCCAGCGGATGGTGTTGATGTCGAGGTTGTTGGTCGGCTCGTCGAGCAGCAGGA
>CAYOJA010000003.1:0-113684 GCA_964404175.1 uncultured Thiobacillus sp.
AGCCGGTGAAAACCCGGCTGGCGGAAAAATACGGCTTGATGGAAACAAGCTGCCCAGGCGGTGGCCCCGCGCGCTATCTCGGCACGCCGGACGGAAAATTTTCCATCGGCTTCATCACACCTCTGTCACAACATTTCTGCGAGACCTGCAACCGTGTGCGCATTTCCGTCGACGGCACGCTGTATTTGTGTCTGGGGCAGGATGACAAACTTGAACTTGGCCCCCTGCTGAAGGCAGGCGCAAGTGATCTGGAAATCGAACAGGCCATCCTTGATGCAGTTGCCCGCAAACCCGCCCGCCACGAATTCCGTGAAGCGCCGAAGAAACTGGTGAGGTTCATGTCCATGACCGGCGGTTAGCCGGTCAAAAAAATCAGGGCAGACCGGAGGTTAGCCGGTCATACCAATAATTGGTCGAGTGGCTAGCGCATCACCTCAATCAACTTGTCATAAGACTCCGCGAAAAGCCTCAAGCCATCCACTTGCAGGGTTTCGCCCACCTCGTCCAGATCAATCCCCAGTGCTTCAAGCGCCACCATGTGCGACTCGGCCTCGGGCACGCCAAAATCCAGCGATGGATCGATGCGACCATGATCGAGTAGCGCTGACAAGGTTTTATCCGGCAGGGTGTTGATGGTTTCAGGCCCGATCAGAGGTTCCACATACAGCAGGTCAGAATAATCAGGATTCTTTGTGCCGCTGCTGGCCCACAGCAGGTATTGAGGGTGGACGTCAGCTTTGTTCAACGTCTCGAATCCAGCGCCATGAAAAAAATCCCGGTAGCGCTGATAGGCCAGCTTCGCCATGGCGACAGCCGTCTTGCCGCGCAGGGCTAGCGCTTCGGTCGTATTGATCGCCTCAAGTTTTTTATCCGTCAGCGTATCCACGCGCGACAGGAACAGGCTGGCCACGGCTTTCAACCGTGCCGGATTGCCTCCTGATTCCAGCCAGCGCCGCGCGCCGTGAATATACGCTTCAAATGTCTGCACCGTCTGGCGCAGGGAGAACAGCAGTGTGACATTGACCTGTATCCCCTCTGCCGTGAGTTGCTCGAAGGCGTCGAGCCCTTCCGGCGTCCCCGGCACCTTGATCAGCAGATTGTCGCGTTTGACCAGACCGGACAGGCGTTTGGCTTCGGCTACGGTGCTGGCTGCATCATGGGCAAATCGCGGCGCAACTTCCAGGCTGACATAACCGTCATCGCCCTGGCTTGCTTCATATGCAGGCCGCAAAAGATCGCACGCCCCCTGGATATCCGCTATCACCAGCGATTCGTACCGCCGCTCGGGATCGTGTTCGGATGATTTCAGTTTCTCCAGCGAGACCTGGTAATACGGGCTTTCGGTTATGGCCTTGTGGAAAATGGCCGGATTGGAGGTAATGCCCGACACCCCCCGGGCTATCAGCTCTGTGAGCTTGCCCTCCTCAAGATGGGTACGCGTCAGATTGTCCAGCCAGATGCTTTGGCCATATCGCCTTGCTTCAGAGATGCTTGCCATTGTTTACCGTAATGTTCTCCTGAGTCATTCCAGTCTAGACGACACTTCATTTCATTGCCGTGAATTTCCTGATCCAGTGATCCAGTGAAAGTTTCCCCGGCCCTTGAAACAATAATGGCAGAAACAGCACCAGATAAATCAATGGCAACTGGTAGCCGTTGTCGCACACGTTGTAACCATTGCCGGCATGCACGCTGGCCCAGGCGACAACGGTCAGGATCAACAGCGCCGCGCTGGCAAAGCGCGTGCCCAGTCCCAATATCAGCAGCACGGGCCCGATCAGCTCCGTCCAGGTGGCAAGTTGCCAGCTGATTTCAGTGGGCACCACACTAAAGGGGAATGGAAATTTGTCTTGAATATCAGTAAACCAGTTATCCCCTTTCAGCTTGTTGATACCCGCCGTCCAGAATTCATACGCCAGCAGCACCCGTATCGCCAGATTAGGCAGCCAGCTTCCAATGCCGTCCAGTATCCCCAGTCCACGCTGGATGCAATGAGCGCAGGTCATGTTGTTCTCCATGTTGTTATGAATGCATGTTGGTCGCCGGGTTGATTGATTGCTTACAGCTTTATCCTGCCTTTTATGCGAAATCAAGCGCCTGCGGAAAATCCTGTCCAGACCCTTTGACGAACAGCCAGAATTCGGCGACCATGCTGGCGAACCGCCCGATTGGGCCAAGGAAATTTCTGCCGGCTGCTCGTCCTGATGTTTTTTACGCAAACCCTGCTCCGTTTTCTGGTTGTTCTCCTGTCCGTCAGTCTTCTCGCTTCCTGTGGTGGCCAGGCCATCAAGCGCAAGGACGGCAAAACCACCGCCAAGCCCTGGAGCGTGGCCGGCCTCGCCAAGGGCGACATCGATGACGTCGTCGAACTTCATCAGAAGGAAACCCTCGCCAGCCTCAAGCTGCTGACGGAAAAGCTCTACAAGCGCAATCCGGTCGAAATGAGCAAAAGCGGCATCACGGATGTGCAGGCTGCCGTCGCGAAAATCTTCAATCCGGTCAATCACTGGCATCTGTCGCCGCAGCGCGAACTCGACTGGGCGGCCGCCATCAACAATGCCTTCCGCGAGGACTTTGCCGGCGACCGCGTGCACTCCCTGATGACTGGCGTCCTGACCATGGTCATGTCATCGTACAACCACAAGACCGAGGTCTATCTGCTCGACAGCATGGATCCGCAGAAGCTTTACAACGCCGCGCGCAATATCGAAATCGTCGCCTGGCGCCTGTCCAATGCAAAAAAGCCAACAGGTGAAGTGCTGTTCCTCACCAATGGCGTTGATCATGAGGGTATTCAGAACCTCAGCTTCGAACGTGAATACGGCAAGCTCATCGCCACTCAGGACCTGATCGCCCGTGTGGTCGAAGACAAGACCAACCGCAGTATCCGCTTCGGTGTGTTCAACGCCGCCAGTTTTGTTTTACTCCCCATCTAAGGAATCAACATGTCAGAGCTCATCATTGAAGACCTCACCACCGGCCAGGGCGACGAAGCCACCGCTGGCAAAATTGTTGTCGTCCACTACACCGGCTGGCTCACCGACGGCACCAAATTCGATTCCAGCAAGGACCGCAACGATCCCTTCGATTTTCCGCTCGGCGCGGGCCACGTCATCCGTGGCTGGGACCAGGGCGTGGCCGGCATGAAGGTCGGCGGCACGCGAAAGCTCACCATCCCGCCGGAAATGGGTTACGGCTCGCGTGGCGCGGGCGGCGTCATTCCACCCAATGCCACACTGGTTTTTGAAGTGGAATTGCTGGCGGTGAAATAAGCTTTTTTGAGCACGCCATGAATCCCCTCTTCACGCCGCTTCAGCTTGGCGACCTCACCCTCCCCAACCGCATCCTGATGGCGCCGCTGACGCGTTGCCGCGCCGAAGGCGATCATGTGCCGGGCGAGTTGATGTCGGAGCAGTATGCCCAGCGCGCCAGCGCCGGACTGATAATTGCCGAGGCAACAATGGTGATGGAGGGCAATTCTTCCTTCTGGCGCGAGCCGGGAATTTATTCGCAGGCGCAAATCACAGGCTGGAAAAAAACCACCGATGCCGTGCATGCGGCAGGCGGGCGGATTTTTTTGCAACTGTGGCATGGCGGCCGTGCCTGCCATCCACTGCTCAACAACGGTGCGCAGCCTGTTGCCCCCAGCCCGATTGCGATCACTGACAGCGAAGTCATGACGCCGGAGGGCATGAAGCCCTATGTAATGCCACGCGAACTGCGTGACGGCGAATTGCCGGGTATCGTGGCCGGTTTCAGGAAAGCGGCGGAAAATGCCAGGGCAGCCGGATTCGACGGCGTGGAAATCCACGGCGCCAACGGATATCTGCTCGACCAGTTTCTGCGCGATGGATCGAACAAACGCACAGGTCCCTATGGTGGCCCAATCGAAAACCGCGCGCGCCTGCTGCTGGAAGTCATCGAAGCCGTGTCCGGCGTGTTTGGCGGCAAGCGCGTGGGTGTGAGGCTATCGCCCCTGAACAGTTACAACAGCATGAAGGACAGCGATCCTGTGGGCCTGGCAACCTGGCTCGCCAACCGGCTCAATGATTACAATCTGGCCTACCTGCATCTGATGCGCAGCGATTTCATGCAACAGCAGTCCGGCGATGTAATGACCCCGGTACGCAAGCATTACCGCGGCGTGCTGGTGGGCAACATGGGCTACACGCCGGAAGAAGCCGCAGCCGCCATCGCCGAGAGCAAGCTCGATGCCGTGGCGTTCGGCACGGCCTTCCTCGCCAACCCCGATCTGCCCGAGCGCATTCAGGCCGGCGCATCCCTCAATGCACCCGATCCCGCCACGTTCTACACCTCCGGCCCCAAAGGCTATACCGATTACCCGCGCATGAATGGCTAATGTCCTTCTCCCCGAATCGCTTGCGGCATGGGGAAAACCAGCCTTTGATGACACCTTCAAGCGCGAAGTTCAGCAGCTGGACGCTGACTTGCTGCCCTTGCAGCAGGGCCTGTCGTTGAGCAGCCATGTCGCGGATTCGCCTTTCAGCGTGCGCATTCTGGGCTTATCCGAGACACCGGATTGCCTGCTGGTCAAGACCGGCATCCTGTATGCCGGAATCATTGCGGGATGCAGTTGCGCGGATGATCCCACACCCATCAGCGAACAAACCGAATACTGCGAAGTGATGTTTGAAATCAACAAGTTGACTTCACAGGCCACGGTTTCGCTGATGGAAGATTAGCGGATTGGCACTGTTTTCAGGCATACCGGAGCGGCAATGCATTGCACACATGCATGTTGCGTGCCGTCAAATTTTTTAAAAAAATATATGTAAAACCATGCTCTGCCCCATTAACAAAGGGCAAAGACTTGTACATAATGGCATCCAGTTGATCCTTCCAGGCCGACACAATGCCTGTGAACGCTGGTACGATCACACTTCCACTCAACCAAAGGAGACCACATGAACAAATCCGAATTGATCGACATTGCCGCCGAAGGCGCCGACATCAGCAAAGCCGCCGCTGGCAAGGCACTGGATGCCGCCATGGGCGCAATCGTCAAAGCCGTATCCAAGGGCGACACCGTCACCCTGATCGGCTTCGGCACTTTCAAGTCATCCAAGCGCGCTGCCCGTACCGGCCGCAATCCCCAGACCGGCAAGGAAATCAAGATTGCCGCGACCACCGTGCCCCGCTTCACCGCTGGCGCCGGTTTCAAGGCTGCTGTTGCTGGCAAGAAAGCTGCCAAAAAGAAGTAATCGCAACAAAGCAATGTTTCAAAGCAGAAATGGCGGCCGTGGTGCCGCCATTTTTGTTTTTCCAATTACGCCGGCTTTCGTATCACCCCTCTAATGAAGCGCATCACACAGTATTTTCTTCGCGGCCTCATCACCGCACTCCCCCTGGGCCTGACGATTTATTTGCTGTATCTGTTTCTGGCCTGGTCAGAGAAACTGGCCATTCAACTGGTGCGGCCCTTCATCGGCGATTTCTATGTGCCTGGCCTGGGACTGGGGCTGGGCGTCCTTGGCATATTTCTGCTTGGCGTGCTGGTTTCGCAACCGTTCATCGCCCGGCTGCTGTCGCTGGTCGAACTGCCCTTCACCAACATTCCGGTAGTGAAAAGCATCTACTCGTCGCTGAAAAATTTTGCCGATTACTTTTCGCCGCACCCAAGCAAACCCAGCCAGCAGGTCGTGATCCTGCGCGTGCCCGGACAACCGCTTGAACTCGTCGGTCTCGTCACGAGGCAGAACGTGGAAGGATTGCCTTCAGGATTCATGCAAGATGACCGCGTGGCGGTCTACCTGCCCATGGGCTACATGATCGGCGGCTACACCGTATTCGTGCCGCGCGCCTGGGTGCAGCCGATCGAGATGTCGGTTGAGGAAGCAATGCGCGCCTCGCTGTTCGCCTGGATGGCGCAGAAAGACGGTGGCAGCGAATCGCTCAAGCCACCTGTTTGATCCACGAGCCCAATCCCTGGCATCGATAAAGTCATACCCCGTCAGTGATGTCGATGTCCATCGGGCTTGACCGCCCTGACGGTATTGCTGTCCGCCTCGGGGCCAGGCTGTCGTTCGGCCGCCAGCGGCTCTCCAGTCCACTCCCATGCCTGACTGCCTTTTGGATGGACATACCAGCCAGGATCGCGGTAATCGCCGGGCTTAAGGTCATCACGCACCTTCAGCACGGTAAACATGCCGCCCATTTCGACAGGTCCGAACGGCCCCTGACCCGTCATCATGGGCAGAGTATTTTCCGGCAGGGGCATCTGCATCTCGCCCATTTCCGCCATGCCTCTGGAGCCCATTTCCATGTAATCGGGAATCAGTCGAGCAATCTTGTCGGTAATGTCGGACTGATCCACTCCGATCATGGTCGGCACGCCATGTCCCATGGCATTCATGGTGTGGTGCGATTTGTGGCAGTGCAGCGCCCAGTCGCCGGAATAAGCGACGTTGAACTCGATGGCGCGCACCTGCCCCACAGCCACATCAGTCGTCACCTCGGGCCATCGGGCTGATTTGGGCACCCAGCCGCCATCGGTGCAGGTCACCTCGAAATCCGTACCGTGCACATGTACGGGATGATTGGTCATGGTGAGATTGCCCACACGAATGCGGACCCGGTCGCCCGTGCGCACCACCAGCGGATCGATTCCCGGAAATGCCCGGCTGTTGAAACACCACAGGTTGAAATCCAGCATGGTGTTGATCCTGGGCGTGGCGGCACCCGGCTCGATGTCGAAGGCATTCAGCAAAAAGACGAAATCCCTGTCCACCCGCATGAATTTCGGATCCTTCGGATGGACGATAATGACGCCCATCATGCCCATGGCCATCTGCACCATTTCATCGGCATGGGGGTGATACATGAAGGTGCCCGATTTCTTCATCTCGAATTCGTAGACATAGGTCTTGCCCGGCTGTATCTGCGGCTGGGTAAGTCCGCCCACGCCATCCATGCCGTTGGGCAGCAGAATGCCATGCCAGTGAATGGTGGTGTGTTCGGGCAGGCGGTTGGTAACGAAGATTCGCACGCGATCACCTTCGACGCATTCGATGGTGGGGCCTGGGCTGGAACCGTTGTAACCCCACAATTGCGCCTTCATGCCCGGCGCAATCTCCCTCACAACCGGTTCGGCCACCAGATGGAACTCCTTGACGCCCTCCTTCATCCGCCAGGGCAGCGTCCATCCATTGAGCGTCACCACCGGGTTGTAGGGTCTGCCATCCTTTGGCTGCAGGGGCGGCTGGGTAGCCGGATCGGTAAAGACTGGCGCCTCGGGCAGGCTGGCCGCCGCAGTTGCAGTCACGACGCCAGCTCCCAGCATGCTTGCTCCGGTTTGGCTCAGGAATTGTCGGCGATTCATGATGAGGCCCTTATATTTTCTCTACAAGACGGATGGAAACTCAATGCCCTCCACTGCCGGAAACCGGCAGCGCGAGATTCTCTGTCATATTCATGCTCCCCGCGCTTCCACCGTCCAGCGTCATGCGCAGGTTCGCATCGGCGATCCAGAAATCCTTCAGCGACTGGATGGCTGCATTGACGCTGGCTGACTGTTCACGGCTGTCGGCCAGCAGTTCCCAAACGCTGATCAACATGCCGTTGTAGCGCAAGAGGGTTTCTTCCGACATGCGCTTTCTGAGCGGCACCACCTCGTCCCAGTGATGTTGCATCAATTGATGGGCGGAACGATATGTGGCGTAGGACTCGCGCACTTCCGAACGCGCACGCACAGCAAGCCCGGCCACCCGGTTCATCGCCTGGGTGTAAAGCGCCTCGGCTTTTGCGGTACGGGCCTGCCCCCAGTCGAACAAAGGGAGTGACAGCTCGATTTCGTAGCCGCGCTTGTCCGGCTCGCCGGTGGCATCGCTGTTCAGATAGCCCGCTTCCAGCACATTGATGAAGCGCGTGGTGCGCGACAGGCCCAGATTTTTGGCCAGCGCATCGAGTTCCTGCCGGGCAATCATCAAATCCAGCCTTTGATCCATGGCGCGTTGCAGAAGCGGTCCTTCTTCCATGGGGGTGTCGGGCGGCGACGGCAGTCGCGGGAGCAGGCGATAACGCTGGCTGCTTTCAAAACCCAGCAGACGCGTAAGGCGTTCCTCTTCGTCTGTCTGAATCTGACGGGCGCGAGTCAATTGCGCCTTCACCCCGGCAAGGTAGAGCTGCTCGCGCTGCTGGCGCAGTCGGCTGAAATTCCCTGCATCCGCCATGCGGCTGGCCAGTTCCGCACCCGCCTCCGCAGCAACTTGCACATCCTCCATGTAGCTGACGCTCTGACGGGCCGCAATGGCCGAGACATAGGCCTTGCGCGTTTCGCTGGCCAGGCGCAATGCCGATTCCGCGACGCGCTTCTGGGTCAGACTGAAACGGCGCGACTCGATTTCCGTGCGGGCCGGCATGGTCAGCAGGCCCATCAGATCAAACAGAAAGCCGCGTTCGATTTCCTTCGTGCCGCCGCCGGACAGGCGCGAGAAACTGAAGGATGGATTGCGCAGACGGCCGGCCTGAACCAGATCGGCCTCGGCTATGCCCAGTGAGGAAAATTCCGCCTGCAAATCACGGTTGTTGAGCAGGGCCACGCGTACCGCTGCTTCCATGTCGAGAGGCGTCGCCAGCAGCCTGTCGATCTCCGCCGCAATTTCACTGGCTTCCTGATCTGTGCCCATGCGACGGACCGGTTCGCCAATCCGTGCCTGGGTAAGTTCGGAAACCGCCGTCATCCCGCCATCCGGACTCATGGATGCGCAGCCTGCCAGTAGGCTCACTCCCAGAATTCCGGGAAGCAGACGATGTTTAAAATACCCTAACGCCCGAAAAGGATTCATGACACTTCCAGTCCACGTGGTATCCAGCCAATATACTGTCATTCACCCCCCCAGCACCAGACTGACGACAATATGACCAGGATGCCAGTTGGAGATTCCATGAATTTTCTCATTCTGGAGTCGAGCGCCAGACCGGTAGTGCCACCCACTACTGCCTAATCTCCGGCTCGACCAGCAGCGCAAGCAATGCCAGCGATTCCTGCCAGCCGAGATAGCACATCTCCGTGGGGATAACGTCGGGGATGCCCTCCTGCACGATGCTCAATTCAGTCCCGCACGAAACAGGCCTGAGCGAAATGCTGGTTTGCATTTCACCCGGAAGATTGGGGTCATCGAATACATCCGTGTAACGAAGCAGTTCGTTGGGGATCAGCTCAAGATATTTGCCGCCAAACGAATGGCTCTGCTGCGTGGTGAAGTTGGTAAACGACATCCTGAACATTCCGCCCACCTTCGGCTCCAGTTGATGAACCGTGCAAACAAAACCATGCGGCGGAAGCCATTTGGCCAAAGCTTCCGGCGTGACGAATGCCCGGTACACGCGCTCCGGCGGCGCCTTCAGCACCCGGTGAAAACGAACGGTTCCCGGCATGGCCGATTCTCCTTGTCCTTGTTGTTGAAATGGATAAGCTGGTACACAAACTGCCTGAATCCAGCATACCCCATCATAGATGACAAGCGATTGAAGCGGGAAACCAAACAGCCCGGACTTGCGCTACATTGAACAACACTGCGCATGACAAACACGTAGAGGCCTCCATGACCAAAGACAACAGCCGGCTGAACCAGATCGTTCTTGAAGCGCGGCGCAACGCCGAGAAACGCGCGGCGGGATACCGGGCGCAGGCGCTGAAACTGTTTCCCTGGGTGTGCGGACGCTGCGCCCGCACCTTCACCCATAGCAACCTTCAGTTGCTGGAAGTCCACCACAAAAACGGCAACCACGACGACAACCCACCCGACGGCAGCAACTGGGAACTCCTGTGCACCTACTGCCACGAGCACGAGCATTCCAAGCTGAAAGACATGGCGGGCCGAGCGGATGCGGGGAATGCATCATCGGCCGCAACGCACAACCCCTTCGCGGAACTCAAGGCGATGATGGAATCGAAGAAGCGGGAATAGACCAGTGGCTTAGGTCGTTTATCTGGGGTGTATTCAGGTTTCTCAGCGAGCCATTTCGGACACCCGGAACGCCCTATCAAGTGGCTGTAATTCGGCCATTTCAGCCATTCAGGCGACGAGGGCTGGACGGCAGCTACTACCGGCCAGAAGCAGTCATTCCGCCCGTCGTCTCAGACGTTTGTTGCTCGGCCGAAGCCGCCCGCGCTGACTCCACTGCAATCCGTCTGCTTCACTGCCCGGAGCAGTCAGTGAAGTTGGCCCAAGCGATATGGAGGACGGCATTCCCCCTTGAGGTTCGCTCCTAGTGGTTGAGGGGGAAAAAATCAGGAGCATAATCCAGATGCCATCTGTCTCCTTTTGCATATCGTAATAAAGAGACAGCCGAACCAGTATCCACATAGGAATCAGGACGATAGACTATGAAAATGCCTGTCTCTTTATTAAAAAACGTCCGGATCCATGGGTCTCTTGATTAACTGTTGGGCGTCACCAGAGAGCATCCAATGAGCAACGTAGTCTTCATCCTTGGCGCGGGAGCCTCAAAGCAGGCAGGCGCACCGCTAATGGCAGAGTTCCTCGACGTAGCGTCTGATTTGCTTAGGTCAAGCAGGGTCGATGACAAAAAGGAACACTTCGAGCGAGTTTTCAGTGCGATTGGTGGTCTCCAAGCTGTTCATTCAAAGGCACAACTTGACCTGAACAATATTGAGTCAGTCTTCACGGCCCTTGAGCTTGGACGAATAATTCAGCGTGTTCCGGGTATGGAACCGTCAGCGATTCCAGATGCTATCGCTTCGCTAAAAGAAGTCATCGTTAAGACGCTTGAGGTCACCATCGGATTTCCTACTCGGAAATCGTATATCGGAGTACCTCAGCCATACGAAGCATTTGCGGATCTGGTCAGCCACCTGCGGACGGAAGCCTTTCCGCAACAGACCGTAAGCGTACTTACCTTTAACTATGACATCGGTGCAGATATGGCGCTGTACCGAGCAAACCTAGGCCCCAATTATGTGATCGAGTCGGCGCCGCAAAAGCATAACGCTGTCGATCTGCTCAAACTTCATGGCTCATTGAATTGGGCAACAGAAAAGGAATCCGGGCGCATCCGCCCACTCCATTTGCACCACTACTTCCAGAAATATTCGATTCATGGCTTCGATGAACATGGAGAGATACGGCTGCCGATCGGCTCTCACTTAGTTGAATACTTTTCAAAACACGCCACACCGACAATCGAGGTCGAGTCTGAGCCCGTCATTGTTCCGCCGTCATGGAATAAGGCTGACTATCACGAAGCACTTTCCAATATTTGGGCGTGCGCCGCCAATCACCTCGCGGAAGCGGAAAGCATTTTCATCATTGGATACTCTCTACCCGAGACGGACTCCTTCTTTCGACACCTCTATGCATTAGGTAGCGTTGGCAAATCGGCGTTGCGCCGAATTGTTGTGTTCAATCCAGATAGTTCGGGCGAAACAGACAGGAGGTTTCAGGCGCTCCTTGGCCCCGGATCGACAGCCCGATACGAGTACAGACCCATGACATTCGATCAATCGATTGGGCACATTCGTCAATTGTTTCCCAAGCGAAAGTGACGCCCAACCCATCATTCCACCGGACCTTGCGCATAAAGCCGCGCAAGGCCGGTGAATTCAGACGTTAGGCAATTCGAGATGCTCGACTTCCGCCACATGTACGGCACTGTTTATGTGCTTGAGAATCCGGAGGTGCAGCGGGTGAAGGTTGGTATGACTATCAACAACGCTGTCGGCCGGTTAGAGGACGTAAATGACATGTGGCTTCAACGAAAGGTCACATGTCAGATTTGCGGCGGACGGTTAGTTAGGGCATCGGCTCAAGTTCCTCAACACGTCGTAAGTGGTAGACGGTGTCCCGGAGGCAACGCGTTACCGCTTGAGAATGATGTTGCCCTTGCTGAGGCGTACTTGGAGGAGATGAAGGCAAGTCTCGACACGCTTCACGGTAGCGAGAAAGGTTCTGTCACGAGAAAAGTCAAAAACCTTGAAAAGCGTATCGAGTTGTATCGGCACCGCGAACGTCCAATTGGAGCGTGGCAACTATGTGTCACATTTCATACCAATTGTGCGGAGCAGGTGGAGCTTGCCTCGCACAAGCTCCTAGCGGACCGGCTAGATGAGCAAGCCACGTTTGGGGAAGTGTTTCATTGCTCAGTCTCAGATGCGATAGAAGCGATTGAAATCACGCTACGGCAGCTGGGGCTGTTCGAAGAAGCAAGAAAGGAGACTCATTCGTGAACCTCCGGCGAATCTTGCCTAACAAGGCGGTGAAGTTCGCTCCGGCCTACGGCCTGCGCCGGACGGCCAGCCCGCTGCGCGCGCTGTCCGCCGCTTATCGCTGCCGGTCCACGATCGACCGGTCAGAAGCCTATAGCAGACGTATTTGCCGTAGAAGAATCAAAGGGGCCAGGGTCAAATTAAATACAAACGGACAGCCCAACTCGGCATGTCACCGCGTTGTCAGGTAAACACCGAGAACCGGACAATTGAGTAGAAAGCCTCACAGGCCGCAATGGCCGACAAACAGACTCAACATTGCTCAGGCATGAACTTCTGCTTTTGGGTCGCTTGCCGATATTCGCGTACTCAAACATTCAAAACGACATGGCCTCCGCCATTTCCTTCCGGATGGCGGGCAGGATTTTTTCCAGTCGGGTCTTCCTTGGCGTTTCGACTGGCGCATCGCTGACTTCCTCTAAATATTGCGCTGTGTTTGCCAAAGCCTGTTCGATTGTTTCGCGCCATTCCGATGGGGTGTATCCGTAGGCCAGGCCCAGCCGCCGCATGGCCTGGGGCCAGGTTTCTCCTTCCCCAAAACTGACGGGGATGGCCGACCGGGTGTCGTGCTGCGGCCAGGCCCGCATGGGCGCGGGGTCGTATACCGGCGATAGCACGGTCGCCCTCTCGCCACCCAGAAACGAAATGTTTTCCAGGTGCAGGTCGCCGTTTCCGGTCAGCATGGCCATGAGGTAGCGGCGATAAATTTCCTTCTTGGCCGCCGTGACATCGAGGTTGCAGACTTCGCCCAGGCGATCCAGCCTGCCGGGCAATTCGTCCATCGCGACGTCTTCGTTTGAGATGAACGACCGGTCGCCGGAGGCGATTACCGAGCGAAAGGTTTCCTGCGGACGCACAATGCCCTTTGGACCGCGGTCGAAGCGTTCGACGGCCAGCACGCGCATGCCGTCAATTTCCCGAAGCCAGTGGCGCGGCACGTCAAATCCCGCGCGGGCATGAAGGTCGAGGCAGAGTTTTTCCAGCGTCAGCACATCTTTGTATTCGGCAGGTTCGATCTTGAGGATGACGTCGATGTGGTCCGGCGCGCCCGGCCGGGCGATGGCGCCGCTCCACGGGCCCGTGCCGGGTTCCTTGATGGAGACCAGCAGCTTTGGGATCATGCCGCCCGCTGTCGGTGTCGGGCCAATGTACCGGGCGAGCACACCGGGGTCAAAGGCAGACTGGTCCAGCGAGATGTCTTCGCGAAGCATTTGCCAGAATCTGGAGCGGGTGCCCACGGTGTCGGTGCCGATGGGGCGCTGAAACCATTCGCTGGCCTGCAAGTCGTCCCTGAACAGGAATAGGTGGCCGATGGTGTTGGCGCCGGCCATCAACGCCATTTCCCAGTCCGTCTCGAACCCCGGCGTGGACGGCTTGCCAAGCTTTTCCAGCATGTTGGCGAACACCCTGCGCTGGATGTTGCGCCGTCCCTCGCCGGGGATGATGGACATGAGGCGTGGATGCACCGGAAAGTTTTCGCGGGTCTTGAACTCGATGGGTTGATCTCCCCAGATGCCGGGGGACGCGAGCAAAGCCAGGCCGGGAAGACCACTTGCCAGATAGTCCGCTGAATAGACAAAGAGCGTCCGATCCTGGGTAACCGTCAGGTCGCCCATCTTGATCGGCGTGTCATCCGCGCGCCGCGACCAGATGCTGTTGTTGAAGACCCTGGCCATGGTCAGTCGAAAAAGGACCCCGAGGAAACACGTTCCGCTCGATTGGCTTGTTGCGGCACGAGCGTGAGTTGCAGCCCCACCACGGCTGCCATGCGTTCCACCGCGCCGAAGTCGGCGCTTTTGCGGGCTTTCATCCGCGACAGGGTTTCCGGCGCAAGACCGGCCCGAACCGCAATGGCGGCCGCGGTCATGCCCTGCTTCTTGCCAGCCGATGTGATCTGGCCAAGCAGGTCAAAAAGCGGAGCGGATTGAATGAGCGGTTTTCTTGCCAATTTATGCAAAACCTCCAGGTAAAGATGCTTATAGGTTAGCACTATTGTTTATATAAGCAATATTATTCCGGTCTACAGGAAAGATAATTTTTGTCTATCAAGACAATATATACGGCAAAACAGCCCCCGATCTGAAAATTTTTGTTTAATTAGCTAAGCCCTGACAGATTGATTTAATGACGGGCTTGAGGGGCTGGAGACTGTTTCAGAAAACTCAAATCCTGCCGAGAGGCTCCTGGAATTGCGCCCGCTAATTTTAGTAAACCGGACTCGGCCGCCCACCTGAGAAGCGCTTATTCTCCGCGATACACGCACCCCGATTGCTGCGTTTCCTGAATGACGATCTTGCTCAGGCCCGGCAGTCCGGGTTTCAGCTTTTGCCAGATCCACTGCGCCATGCGCTCGGTGGTGGGATTTTCCAGGCCGGAAATGTCATTCAGGTAATGGTGGTCAAGCTGCGCGTGGATGGGTGAGAACGCCGCATCGAGTTCGGCAAAGTCGACGACCCAGTCCATGTCCGGATCGAGCGGCCCGCTGACGTGGATTTCCACCTGGAAGGAATGGCCATGTACGCGCGAGCAGGGATGATCGGCCGGAAGTTTGGGCAGGCGGCGGGCGGATTCGAGGTGGTAGCGGTTGAAGATTTCCATCAGTCTTTTCCAAAGAGTTTATTTAGTACGTCACTCGCACTTGATGATGAGGTAGAAAGTGTGGCCCCGCCAAACAGCGCGTCCAGTTCCGACCGGGCCTTGTTCGCGCCGGATGAATCGGCAGGCACATACGCTTTTGGATTGGGTTTGAAGTAGCCACAGAAGTTGGCGCGGTCCTTGTCCTTGACTTCGTCGGCCACGGGTTCGCGGCATTGCTTGGCCACGCGGGTATCGTAGAACTCGCAGAATTTGCACACATACAACTGCGCGCGGCAGGCTGGGCATTCGTCGCGCCGCTCGATGGGCGGCGTCAGTTCGGCGAGCGAGGCGCCGCAGCGCCAGCAGTGCAGGTCTTCCATAACGCTAGGGTGCAATCAGTTTCACCTTGGGGAAATAGGTCTGGTAACGGCGCGTATCCCGGGTCAGCAGCGGCCAACCCATTACCGCGGCTTGCGCGCCGATGAAAAAGTCGGCCCGCATGCTGGATTTCCCGCCACCCTTGCGGCGGTATTGCGTAAACGCCTTGCCGGCCAGGAAAAGCGCGGGCCTGGAAATTTCGGTCATTTTCAGTCCCAGGTTGTCGACAACGGCATCCAGCATTTCCACCGTTGAAAATGTCAGCGACAGCTCTGCGTAAATAACAGAATTGATCACCAGGGCATGCGCATGGGACTGCGCACGAAGCTGGGCGATAGACCAGTCCGCCCACTCGGGGTCGTCTTCCAGAACATCGATCAGCACATTGGTATCGACCAGGATCATCAGTCTTCGCCACGCAGCAGCGACATCAGCTCACTGGTTTTCCATTTGACATCTGCCTTGCCGCGCGCGGCGTCAAAACGGTCTGCCTTTTTCTTCGGGCGGCTGCCTGCTTTGACTATTACCAGTTCGCCATCGCGGTTGACGGCAAACTCCACCTGGCTGCCAGGCTCCAAACGCAGGGCATCGCGGATTCGCTTGGGGATCGTTACTTGGCCTTTGCTGGTCAGGGTTGTCGACATGGCTTTACCTTTAGATTATTACTCTGCTTTTCATAGTAATACCGCCGGGCTGTACGGTCAAACCGTGATACGCTCATCGCGTGATCAATATCCAACCAGCGCAACTCGACATCGGCCAGTGGGCCTGGGAATTCCTGCGCCGCAATCCAGACTATCAGGCCGACTATCGCGATTTCATTGCGACCTGGCAGGCGCTGGAAGCCGAGTATGGCGCGCCGCCCAACCGGGATTTTTTCAACTGGAAAAACGATCCGCGCGCATCCCGCCCGGCCTGGGACCCGGAACACATGACGGGTGCGGCCTGCACCACGGACGACGAAGACCGGCAACTGATTGAATGCTGGATGGGCGCCAAATGGGGGTTTTACCAGTTTCCGCAGAACCCGGCCCTGCCCGCGTGAGAACTGGAATCGCCGGTCAACTGGCGGCCCGCGCCGGGTTTTCGTTTTGACCGGCCGGTTGAATCCGGAACCGATGCGCAACTGGTGCTTGATCTGACCCTCCCCTTGCCCGCTCAACTGGAGGCGGCAAAGCAGTGGCTGATCGGCAGGCAGGCTGCGCTGAAAAGACAGGGCCTGGCCGCGCCGCACACGCTGCAGAACCAGCGGGATCATTGGGCCAGATTGCTGAACGCGCTGGACACGAATTCCGGGGAACTGCTGGAAGAGGCGCAGAAAATGACCCGGTCGGGTTACCGGGAAATACTGCATTTGCAGGCCAAACCCCAATCCGCCTGAAACTTTCGCGGGATACAATCCTTCTTATGTAGGTTCCATACGGAATCAGGTCTTTTGAATCAACCAGCAAGCAAGGAAATACACATGGCTATGGATGTCGTTGACTACGAAATTTTTGGCGAAGACATGCAGTACGTGGAGGTCGAGCTCGATCCGGGCGAGGCCGCCATCGGTGAAGCGGGCGCGATGATGTACATGGATGCCGACATCGACATGGACACGATCTTTGGCGATGGCTCCGACCAGCAGGGCGGATTTTTCGGCAAGCTGATGGGCGCGGGCAAGCGCCTGGTCACCGGCGAGTCGCTCTTCACCACCGTGTACCAGAACAAGGGCAACGGCAAGCGCCGCGTGGCCTTCGCCGCGCCCTACCCCGGCCGCATCCTGCCCATGGATTTGAAGGCGCTTGGCGGCACGCTCATCTGCCAGAAGGACTCCTTCCTGTGCGCGGCCAAGGGCGTGTCGCTGGGCATCGCGTTCCAGAGAAAACTCGGCGTCGGCCTGTTTGGCGGCGAAGGCTTCATCATGCAGAAACTGGAAGGCGACGGTCTCGCCTTCGTGCACGCCGGCGGCACGATGCGTGAGCGCACCCTCGCCCCGGGCGAAGTGCTGCGCGTGGACACCGTCTGCATCGCCGCGCTGGCGCCGACGGTGAACTACGACATCCAGTATGTAGGCAAACTGAAATCGGCGCTGTTTGGCGGCGAGGGCCTGTTCTTCGCCACGCTGACCGGCCCCGGCAAGGTCTGGCTGCAATCGCTGCCACTTTCCCGCTTGGCCAACCGCATCATCATGGCCGCGCCGCAGGCAGGCGGACGTTCTGTCGGAGAAGGCTCGCTGCTGGGGAATCTGGGCGGATTGCTGGATGGGGATAATAGCTAAGCCCCTCACCCTAGCCCTCCCTTGCAGGGCGCGTTCTGGCTTGCAGGCCAGAACCGCTCGACGGGCGCGGAGCATGCTCCGCGAATTCCCCGCCTCGCCCCGCGAGGGGAGAGGGAAATAACTATTCAGGAGTCCATCATCACTCGCTCAACACTCATCAAAATCCTCATCGCCCTGCTCGTCATCGCAGGCGTCGCCTTCGGCATCTGGAAAGCAACGCGGCCCAAGCCGGTTGAGGTCGTTCTCGCCACCGTGGATGAAGGACTGGTGGAGGCCACGGTGGTCAACACCCGCGCCGGCACGGTTGAAGCCTGCCGCCGTTCCAAGCTGGCCCTGCCCGCCGGGGGACAGATCACCAATCTGTGGGTGAAGGAAGGCGACCGGGTGAAGAAGGGACAGAAACTGCTCGAGCTGTGGAACCGCGATCTTTCCGCGCAGGCCGAACTGGCCACAAGGCAGGTCGCGACTGCACGCGAAAACCAGCGCCAGGCCTGCATCCTGGCCGAAAACGCCAAGGCGGATGCCGCGCGTACCGAGGCGCTGGCCGCCAAGGGCTTCGTCAGCCCGCAGCGCGCGGAGGATGCGCGGGCGCAGGCACGCGCGCAGCAGGCCGCGTGCGCCGCCGCCAGCGCCGACATCAAGCGCGCGCAAAGCCAGATTGATGTGGCACGCGCCAGCCTTGCGCGCACGGTGCTGTACGCGCCTTTCGCCGGCATTGTCGCGCGCGTGACCGGCGAGGTTGGCGAGTTCACCACGCCCTCGCCGCCCGGCATTCCCACGCCGCCCGCCGTGGACCTGATCGACGATAGCTGTCTGTACGTTACCGCGCCCATGGACGAAATCGACGCGCCGAAGATACGGCCCGGCATGCCGGCCAGAATTGCACTGGATGCGCTGCCCGGAAAATCCTTCGCCGGCAAGGTCAGGCGTGTGGCGCCTTACGTTACCGAAGTGGAAAAACAGGCGCGCACGGTGGATGTGGAAGTGACTTTCGTCGACCCGGCGGAAGTGCCGAAGAATTTGCTGGCCGGTTACAGCGCCGACGTGGAGATCATTCTCGAAGCGCGTGACAAGGTCTTGCGCCTGCCGACCCAGGCCATCCAGGAAGGCAACAAGGTGCTGGCGCTGGCGAAGGATAACGAGAAGCTGGTGGAAAAAACCTTCAAGCCGGGCCTGGCCAACTGGGCGTTTACCGAAGTCGCCGAAGGCCTGGGCAAGGGTGAGCGCGTGGTGTCCAGCTTCGAGGACGAGGCGATCAAGGCGGGCGCGCTGGCCAGGTCAAAAGCCGCAAAATGATCCAGCTCAATGACATCTCCCGCGTTTTCACCATGGGAGATCAGGAAGTGCGGGCGCTCAACCACATCGACCTGGCGATCAATTCGGGTGAGTACGTTTCCGTCATGGGGCCGTCGGGTTCGGGCAAGTCGACGCTGCTCAACATCATCGGCCTGCTCGACCAGCCAGACAGCGGCACCTATCTTCTGGAAAACCGCGACGTGACGGCACTGTCGGAAGGCGAACAGGCCAAGGTCAGGCGCGAGCGCATCGGGTTCATCTTCCAGTCGTTTCATCTGATTCCGCGCCTGACCGCCGCGGAAAACATCGAGCTGCCGCTGATCCTGGAGGGCCTTTCGGTAGTCGAACGCAAGGCACGCGTAAAAGCCGTGCTCGAACAGACCGGCCTGAGCGATCGCGCAAACCATCGTCCGGCCGAGCTGTCCGGCGGCCAGCGCCAGCGCGTGGCCATCGCTCGCGCCACCATCCTCAGTCCCGCCGTGCTGCTGGCCGACGAGCCCACGGGCAACCTCGATCACAAGACCGGCGCGGAAGTCGTCGCGCTGCTGGAGAAGCTGCATCATGAGGGCACGACCGTCATCGTCGTGACACACGACCGCGAACTGGGCGGCCGCGCGCATCGCCGCATCCAGATGCGCGATGGCGAGATTGTGGAAGATGAACGTTAGGGACGCTTTTACCCTCTCCTTTCGCACCGTCGTGAGCTACCGGCTGAGGGCGTTGCTGATCCTGCTGGCGATGGCATTGGGTGTGGCAGCCGTGGTCACGCTGACCGCGCTGGGTGAAGGTGCGCGGCGCTTTGTCGTCAACCAGTTTGCCTCACTGGGCTCCAATCTCATCATCGTGCTGCCGGGCCGGGCCGAAACTTCCGGCGGATTCCCCGGCGCCATCGTTGGCGAAACACCGCGCGATCTCACGCTGGACGACGCCGAAAGCCTGGTAACGCTGGGCGGCGTTCGCCGCTATGCGCCGCTGAATGTCGGCGTATCCGAGATCAGCACCGGCGGCAGGCTGCGCGAAGTCACGATACTGGGCAGCACCGCCAGCCTCATCGCCATCCGCCACATGAAGCTGGCGCAGGGTGGCTTCACGGCGGGCAACGGCCCCAATCCGGCGGAAATCGTGCTGGGAGGCAAGCTGGCCGAGGAACTATTTCCGACAGGCAACGCGGTCGGCCAGCGTATCCGGCTGGCGGATCGCCGTTTTCGCATCACCGGCGTGTTTGCCTCGCAGGGCGAAAGCATGGGTTTCAATACCGATGAAATTGCCATGATTCCCATCGACCATGCGCAGGCATTGCTCAACACCGAATCGCTGTTCCGCATTCTGGTGGAAGCCTCCAGCCGCAATGCCATCGAACCCGCCAAGGCCGCTATCCGCGAAACCATCCGGCTGCGACACGACGGCGAGGAAGACGTGACGGTGATCACCCAGGATGCCGTACTCACCACTTTCGACCGCATCTTCCGTGCGCTGACATTGGCAGTGTCGGGTATTGCCGCCATCAGCCTGGCCGTGGCCGGCATCCTGGTCATGAACGTGATGCTGGTGGCGGTCAGCCAGCGCACGGCGGAAATCGGCCTGCTGAAAGCGCTGGGTGCAACGCGCAGGAACATCAAACAGCTGTTTCTGATGGAAACCCTGTGGCTGTCGCTGGCCGGGGCGGCGACCGGGATCGCGCTCGGTTATGCCGGCAGTTTCATTCTGCGCCTGGCTTATCCGCAGCTTCCCGCTTATCCGCCCGCCTGGGCCAGCCTGGCCGCGATCGGCACGGCGCTGTTCACCGGCATCCTCGCCAGCCTGCTGCCCGCCAGCCGCGCGGCAAAGCTCAACCCGGTGCTGGCCCTGTCGCGTCGATGAAACTGGCAGACGGCTTCCGTTTTTCCTGGCGCGCGCTGACCGCGCACAAGCTGCGCACCGGACTTTCCGCCGGCGGCATCGCTGTCGGCATTGCCGCCATCATTCTGCTGACGTCCATCGGCGAAGGCATCCATCAATTCGTGCTGGCTGAATTCACGCAGTTCGGTACCCACATCGTCAACATCACGCCCGGCAAAACGCAGACGCATGGCGGCTCTGTCGGCTCCATCGGTACCACGCGGCCGCTGACATTGGAGGATGTCGAGGCGCTGAAGGATGTGCCCCACGCCCGCTTCATCAACAGCGGCGTCATGGGCAATGCGGAAATCCGCGCGGGCAACAAGAGCCGTCGGGTTATGGTGTACGGCGAGGGACCGGATTTTTCGCGCGCCTTCAGCATGCGCGTGGCTGCGGGCCAGTTCCTGCCGCACGACAGTCTGGATTCAGCCCGTGCCTTTGCCGTGCTGGGTTCAAAAGCCCGGCAGGAATTGTTCGGAGCCGAGAACCCGCTGGGCGCGGTTATCCAGGTGGGCAGCAACCGCTTTCGCGTCATCGGAGTCATGGCTTCCAAGGGCCAGGTCCTCGGCCTCGACCTCGACGACACGGTATACATTCCCACGGCGCGTGCGCTGGAGTTGTTCAACCGCGAAGGCGTGATGGAGGCGCATGTGGTATACCGGCCCGGCGCATCGGTTGACGTGGTGGTCGAAGGCATCAGGAAAATTCTGCTTGCTCGTCATGGACGCGAGGATTTCACTGTCACTCCGCAACAGCAGATGCTGTCCACGCTATCCACCGTGCTGGACGTGCTGACCTTCGCCGTCGCCGCACTGGGCGGCATTTCGCTGGTGGTCGGCGCGGTCGGCATCATCACGCTGATGCATATTTCGGTAAACGAACGCGTACCTGAAATCGGTCTGCTCAAGGCGCTGGGCGCGACCCGCACACGCATCCGCACGCTGTTTCTGTTCGAGTCTGCCGGGCTTTCGCTGCTGGGCGGCCTTGCCGGGGTATCTGCCGGCGGCGGTCTCGCGTGGCTGCTGCAAACCTTCGTGCCCGCATTGCCGGTGCAGGTGCCGTGGGAATATGTCGGCGGCGCGATTGTCGCGTCCATGCTCATCGGCCTCGCCGCGGGCGTCATGCCGGCGTGGATGGCTTCGCGCCTCGACCCGGTGGAGGCGCTGCGGACGGAGTAAATCATATGGCAGAATTCGACATTCTTCTTTTCGCTCCCCACCTCCCCTCGCACGGCGAGAAAGCCCGCGCGGGATTCATCGACGGCACACTCGTCATTAACGGCGACCGCGTCAGCGTCCCGCTGGATGAAATCGGCGTGACGCTGGGCGGCTTCGATCACAAACAGGTTTATCTGTTCTGGCATCAGGAGGAAGGCCGCTGGGCCATCAGCCCAACCGACGAAAACGCGCTGACCCAACTTCGGACCAGCGCACCGGAACCGCTTTCCGGATTGCTGAAAGGCGCAGCAAAGGACGTGTCGCGCCAGCAGCGCCGTTCGCGTTTCGGGTTGGGCATGCTGGGATTGTTTCTTGCCTTGCCGCTACTTTTGCTTGCGCTGCTGTTCTGGCAGTCGCACAACATCGCCGGCTGGGTGGCCAGCCATATTTCGATCGAAAACGAACAGAAGCTCGGCGAGCTGGCCTTCAGGCAGGCCACCGCCGGTTTGAAGCTCAGGCAAAGCGGGCTGGATGCAGCGGCGGTGAAGGAAATCGGATCAAGACTCACCAAAGGCTCGAAATACACTTATCAGTGGTACATCGCCGAGGATGCCGCGATCAATGCCTTCGCCATCCCCGGCGGTTATGTCGTGGTCAACACCGGCCTCATCCAGGCCGCCGACTCCGCCGAAGAAGTGGCGGGCGTGCTGGCGCATGAAGTGCAGCATGTCGAATTGCGCCACACGCTCAAGAACCTGGTGCACTCACTGGGCCTGCGCGCAGCGCTTGCGCTGGCCCTGGGCGACATCAGTGGCGGCGCGCTGGGCGATGTGGCCGCGACGCTGAGCGAGCTGAAATTCAGCCGCGATCTGGAAAGCGAAGCAGATCAGAAAGGTCTTGCCGCGCTCAGGCAGGCGAGTATCGCGCCGCAGGGCATGGTGACGTTTTTCTCGAAGCTGCATAAACAGGAAAAAGGTGCCGCGCCACCCGCACTGCTCTCCACCCACCCGGCCAGCGACGATCGCATGCGGACGTTGCAGGACATGATCGGCCAGCAGGGCAACTGGCCCGCGCAACCCCTGCCTTACGACTGGACGGCGATCAAGGCCACCGCCAGGTGAAACGGATTTACATAGCCGCCAACCTGATGGATGCGCAAGTGGCGGTCGATGTGCTGGCCACGCAAGGGATCAAGACCCACATCTTCAATGCCAATGCCTCCAGCGGTGTGGGCGAACTGGCTGCAACGCAAGCCTGGCCAGAGATATGGGTAGAGGACGATGCGCAGGCAAAAATGGCTTTGGTGCTGCTGCAGGAATTGCAGGACACGGACAGCAGCGAGAACAAGCGCTGCCCGCATTGCGGCGAAATCAATCCAAGAAATTTTCTGAGCTGCTGGAACTGCGGAAAAACCCTAAACTGAATTCTCCCGCTCCGCCGCATGCGTCTCGTAATGCCGCCGGAAAATGATTTCCAGTTCGTCGATCACTTCCCTGGCGGGCACGCCCTGCATCACATGTTTGGTCATCTGCACGGAAGTTTCCTGGAAGAGCTTGTTGCGGTCCAGCATGGGGTAGCTGGACATCAGGCGCTGGATGGCCTTGACGACTGACTCCTGATCGGGACGCACAATCGGTTGCGGCTCTTGCGGAACCGCGTTTTCACCTTCGACGCGTTCGCGGCTGGAAAGGAATTCCGCATATTCCAGCAATGCCGCCTGTCTTGCGGGTGAAAGCTCGCGGTAGATGCGCAGCAGGCTTTTGCTTTCAGCGCTCATTTGGCGCCTTTGCCACCCGCAGCTTTCTTCATGGGGACGATGGTGTCGCAAACGCTGAAACGTTCCTCGACAAAACCGATGAACGCATCCAGCAGCTTGCTGCGGAACTTGTCGGGTGAATACACCAGCGACAGCGGGCGGCGCAGCGGCGGATCGAGAGGAATCGCCACCAGTTCGCCCAGCCTGATTTCCTTGCTGACCGTGGCGGCGGAAAGAATGGCGACGCCGAGGCCCGCCTGCACCGCGCCCTTGATCGCTTCCGGGCTGCCCAGTTCCATTTCCACGTGCAGGTCATCCGGGTTGATGTTGTGGTCGCGCAAATAGGCATCGATCACCTCGCGCGTGCCGGAACCCATTTCGCGTGATACGTATGGCTGCACGGCCATCTCCTTCGCCGACACCTTGCCCTTTTTCGCCAGCTTGTCTTCCGGCGAGCAGATCATGACCAGTTCGTCATCGCAGCACGCGTGAACTTTCAATGTCGGATGGTGCGGCACCGACTCAATCAGGCCAACATCCAGGCTATGATCCGCGACCTTGTTCTCGATGGTTTCGGAGTTGGCCACCATCAGCCGTGCCTGCACTTCCGGATAGCGTTCCTTGAACTTGCCCAGAATGCGCGGCAACTGGTATTCGGCAATGGTGGTGGACGCGCCGATCATCAACGGCCCGGTCACCTGCCCGGTCAGTTCGCCCACGCGCGCTTCCATTTCGCCGGACATGGCCAGGATGCGTTCGGCATAGCCCATCACCAGCTGACCAGCCGGCGTCAGCGAAATTTTGCCGTGGCTGCGTTCGAACAAACGCGTATTGAAATGCTCTTCCAGCTGCTTGACCTGAAAGGTAACCGCGGGCTGGGTCATGTAAAGCGTCTCGGCAGCCTTGGTAAAACTGAGCTGCCTGGCAACGGTGTAGAATACTTGCAGTCTGCGGTCGGCCATGATGAATATTCCTTAAGGGCCCCGAAATAATTGGCTGTAGAAAAGTTTTTTATTTAACCATAAACGCGACTATTCCGCTACCAATATCCTTTTGAAACTGCTTCCTGAAAATCCGGAGTTCGCCCAAATGCAAGGCGCGAGAAAAATCTCGCAGCGCCGCATATGGATGATATGCAAGCAAGAAATTTTTTACAGCAACGCAGCAGTTGGGATGAAATCCGGGTTTTAAGGGAGCAGTTTTGAATCGCGTCTTTTATACCGTTCTAGTTGCGCAGTTTCTTTCCGCGCTCGCGGACAACGCCCTGCTGTTCGCCGCCATCGGCCTGCTCATGTTTTACGGCATGCCCGACTGGCACCACCCGCTGCTGCAAAGCGTGTTCGTCATCGCCTACATCGTGCTGGCGCCCTTTGTCGGGCCGTTTGCCGACGCGCTGCCCAAGGGCCGCGTGCTGTTCATCGGCAACGCCATCAAGTTTCTGGGCAGCGCCGCCATGCTCATGGGCCTGCCGCCGCTGGCCGCCTATTCCATCGTCGGCATCGGCGCGGCAACCTACTCGCCCGCCAAGTACGGCATCCTCACCGAAATCCTGCCGCCGGAAAAACTGGTCGCTGCAAACGGCTGGATGGAAGGCACCACGGTTGCCGCCATCGTGCTGGGCGCCATCATCGGCGGCGCGCTGATCAATCCCGACATCGCTGCCGCGGGCATTGCCAACTTCAAAATGCATGAAGATGCGGCGCCGCCCATGTTCGCCATCGCCGTCATCACGGCGCTGTATCTGCTGGCCGCCATCGTCAACCTGCTCATCCCGCGCCTGCCCATCGACCACCGGCTGGCCAGCAAAAAACCCGGCTTCGTCCTGTACGACTTCTGGCACAGTTTTCTGTTGCTTTGGAAAGACCCGCTCGGCCAGGTTTCGCTGGCCGTTACCACTTTGTTCTGGGGTGTGGGCGCCACGCTGCGACTCATGATCATCGCCTGGGCCGCGCTCAACCTCACGTTTGAACTCGACAAGGCGACCCAACTCACCGGACTCGTGGCGCTGGGCATCGCCATCGGCTCGGCCCTGGCTGGATGGCTGGTGCCGCTGAAAAAATCGGTCGGCGTACTTCCCGCCGGCATTGCGCTTGGGTTTCTGCCCATCGTGCTCACCGGCATTCATGATTTCTGGATCGCCGCCGTTCTGCTCACACTGCTGGGCGTGCTGTCCGGCTACTTTGTCGTGCCGCTCAATGCCCTGTTGCAGCATCGCGGCCATCTGCTAATGGGCGCGGGACACTCCATCGCCCAGCAGAACTTCAACGAAAACATTTCCATTTTGTTGCTGACCGGTGCCTACGCCCTCATGATCCGCGCCGACTGGCACATCCACACCATCATGATCGTCTTCGGCGTTTTCATCAGCGGCATCATGGCCCTGATCTGGCGACGTCATCACAACGATATCGTTCATTAAGAGGCATGCAACACAAGCTGCATGCTGAGTTCCCGCAATGGGCCGGGTGAATGCTTCGATTCAGTGATAGCGGCTTTGCGCGACGTGCCAGATTTGCAGAATTTCCACTGCCTCACTGCTGACGCGGTAGGTCATAAGGTAATTGCGATGCAGCATCAGTTCGCGCGTACCTTCAAGCTCTCCGCGCCGTCCGATGAAGGGATGACGAGTCAAGTGCTCTGCGGTTTGCTTGAAGCCCGCCGCAAGTGCCTGTACCGCTTTGGGGTTGTCCTGTTTGATGTAATCCAGAATTTTTTGCAGATCGGCCAGGGCGCCAAGCGTCCATTTAAGCTTCATAACGCCTGAAGAATTGCTCCACTTCCTCCGCGCTTGCAAACTTCCCCTGATCCGCCGACGCGATGGCCTGTTTCAAGGCCTCGATTTGCGGGACACGCCAATCGAGATAATCAGCCAATGCCTCGCTTGCCACGCTGGCCTGGGGGCGGCCAACCAATTCGGCATAGTTTTCCAGCCGGTCTTTCAATTCTGAAGGCAATCTGATGTTGAATTGCATCGAATTGGAAGGCTTGTTTTCCGTACCCATTCTGAAGCTCCACAAGGGATAACTAGCTATATGCTAGCACATGCATAGCATTAGGCAATTCCAGGCTGACTAACCCGGCTTTCTCGCCACCACGGTGTGGAATTTTTTGACGGTGTTTTCCGGCGCGGGGAATTCGTCGTATTGCGAGAGCAGGATTTCCCAGCCTTCGAACGCGCGGTTCATTTCCTTGTCATCGAACAGGTAGTAGTGCTCGGGCTCGAACATGCCCAGAAAGGTGGTGCCTTCGATCAGCACGTTGACAGCGGCGACGCCGCCGGGCCGGGTGTGGACGATGATGTCGGCCAGCATGGTGCGCGCCTTGTCCTGCGGAAAAAACATGAGCAGGCCGATGGCGACGATGCTGTCGTAATCGCCGTCGATGGCGTAATGGCGCAGATCCATCTGATACGCCGCCAGGCCCAAACCCAATTTGCTGGCGGCTTCATTGACGCGGTCGACCGCCGCGCGGCTTGCGTCCAGCGCGGTGACGGCGCAGCCCAGTTTTGCCGCCGCGATGGCGAGATTGCCCAGCCCGCACCCCAGATCGAGCACGCCACCGGACAGGTGCGGCAGCACCGCGAGTTCAAAGGGATTGAGCGCGAATTCGCCCTTGGCGATCTGCTGCTGGAACTGCTGGTCGAAGAAGGTGATGGATTTCATTACCCCTCACCCCAACCCTCTCCCACAAGGGGAGAGGGAGTAATCATTTGGCTTCACCACTCTGCGCCTTCACCACTGTCATCGCGCTGGCGATCAGGCTGGAGATGTCGGCCATGTTGGACGGCACGATCAAGGTGTTGTTGGTTTTGGCGAGGTTGCCGAAGGCATCGACATACTTTTCCGCGACCTTCAAATTTACCGCCTGCATGCCGCCGGGCGCCTGAGTCGCCTGGGCCACCATGTAAAGCGCCTTGGCGGTGGCTTCGGCCACGAGCTTGACGGCTTCGGCCTCGCCCTGCGCACGGTTGATGGCGGCCATTTTATCGCCTTCGGATTCGCGGATGGCGGCCTCGCGCTCGCCGGTGGCGACGTTGATCTGCTCCTGCATTTTGCCTTCGGAGGTGGCGATCACCGCGCGCTTTTCGCGCTCGGCGGTAATCTGCGCCTGCATGGCGTGCAAAATTTCCTTGGGCGGCGTGAGGTCCTTGATCTCATAGCGCAGCACTTTCACGCCCCAGTTGAGCGAGGCTTCGTTGAGCGCTTCGACCACGCCCTTGTTAATGTGGTCGCGTTCCTCGAATGTACGGTCAAGCTCCATGCGGCCGATGAGCGAGCGCAGAGTCGTTTGCGCCAGTTGCGTGATGGCGGCGATGTAATCGCTGGAACCGTAGGACGCCAGGCGCGGATCGGTGACCTGGAAATACAGAACGCCATCGACGGCAAGCTGGGTGTTGTCCTTGGTGATGCACACCTGGCTGGGTACATCGAGCGGGATTTCCTTGAGCAAATGTTTGTACGCGACCCGATCGACAAAGGGAATGACCAGATTGAGGCCCGGCGCCAGCACGCCATGAAAACGGCCAAGGCGCTCGATGACCCAGGCGTGCTGCTGCGGGACTACGCGAACGCCCTTGGCAATGACGATGAGGACAACAACTACAAATGCGAGAGCGATTTCCATTTATTCCCCTCTAGAAGAAAGATGGTGTGAAAAATTCTTCATCGCACCCAAGGGTGCTCCTACATAAAAAGCGCAGGAGCAGGATTGCATGCGATTATTTAATTGCCAACCATAAGCACAGTTCCGCGCACGGCGCGGATGTATAGCGGTTTGGTGCTGTCCACGCTGCCATCCTTCGCTTCGGCATCCCACAACGCACCGCGATACTTCACCTGGCCGCGACCATCCTTCCAGCTTTCCAGCGTGACCATCTGGCCAATGTCCAGATCCTGCAAGTCCTCGTCCGTGGCCCCGGCCCGCCGCCATTTCTTCAGCGCCAGCGTGCCGGCGATGCCGATAACCGCCGCGATGACCAGTTGCGCGACCAGCCCCATGCCCAGCCAGGCCGCGATGCCGGCAGCAGCGGCGGCCAGTCCATAGACCAGAAGATAGAAGGTGCCGGTGGTCAATTCCAGCGCCACCAGGGCAAAGGCCAGTATCCACCAGATGATGTATGTGCTCATGGATTTCCTATCGTTTGATTATTGCAGGTTTGTTCGACAACTCGTCGGGATTGCGTTCGCCAGGCGGAAAATGCGCGGTCAATAATTCTGTTACACGCCGGATGCCTTCCAGTGAGCCTTCGCGGAATTGTCCGGCGCGGTAATGCTGTTCCATGGCATGGGCGATGTCCTCCCATTGCGACTGGCCAACCTTTTCGGCGATGCCGCGATCGGCCACGATTTCCAGATCGTGATCGGCCAGCAGCAGATAGATCAGCACGCCGCTGTTGTCCCGGGTGTCCCATACGCGCAGATCACTGAAGGCTTGGATGGCGGATTGCCGTGCGCTCACGTTTCCCAGAAGCGCGGAAAACGGCAGCGCGGTCTCGATGGCAAAGCGTATTTCGCCATTGTGATGTTTCTCCGAATCGCGGATGGCGGTTTCGATTTCCGACAGCAACGAAGCCGGAAACCGCCGCTGCAAGGCGAACGGAAGCGCAAACAGATGTCGCAGCCAACGCATTACCATGATCCCGACGCGCCTCCTCCGCCAAAACCGCCCCCGCCGCCGCCCCAGCTTCCACCTCCGCCACCCCAGTCACCGCCTCCCCCACTCCAGCCGCCTCCGCCGCTGGTCCAGTGGCCGCCGCCGCGTCCCATGCTCATCACGATCAGCCAGATGAAGAAAAACATGCCCCCGGCCAGCAGGGCAATGCCCATGGTCGACCAGACCCAGGCACCCGCGCCCAGGCCGGCCAGGAATCCGCCCAAGCCCTTGCCGAAAATCGCACCGAGGAACGCGCCCGCTGCAATGCCGATGATAAAAGGCAGAACAAGGTTATCGAGATTGAACCCCTGCATGGGCTGTGTGGTCCGCGGCGGCGGCAGCGGCTCACCCTCGATCAATTTCATGATTCGTGTGACACCCGCCTCCACGCCACCTGAAAAATCGCCCTGTTTGAAGCGCGGCACGATATCTTCCTCGATGATGCGCCTGGCCACCGCGTCGGGAATCACGCCTTCCAGCCCGTAGCCGACTTCGATGCGTACCTTGCGGTCGTCTTTGGCCACGATGAGGATGACGCCGTCATCCACCTTTTCCCGGCCGATCTTCCACTGGTCCGCCACGCGAATGCCGTATTGCGCGATGTCTTCGGGCTGCGTGGTTGGAATGAGGAGCACGGCAATCTGGCTACCCTTGCTCTGTTCTAATTGCGCGAGCGTTGATTCCAGCCGGCTGACGGTGTCTGGCGCAAGCGTGCCGGTGAGGTCCGTGACACGCTGGGTTAATGCTGGAACGGCGACTTCGGCGCGAAGTGGCAAGCCCGCCAGGAGAAGAAAAAGCAGAACGCAGAGGCGCAGAGACGCGGAGAAAGACAAAAGGCGCTCTTTAATTGGATACATCACGGGCTGGCGGCCAAGGACAGCTTGCCAATTTCCAGCACGCATGAAGGCCTGTTTTTCTCTGCGTCTCTGCGCCTCTGCGTTCATCCAGTTTTAATATCCCGCGCTGAGCGGGCTTTGACCGGCGGGCGCGCTTTCAGACTGTTGGGCTGGCGCTGGGGCAGGTGCCGAAGTGGCCGGTCCGAAATCGACCTTGGGCGGCGTGGCGATCGCCTTTTCGTTTTCCACGCTGAAGTTGGGCTTGACCTTGAAGCCGAACACCATGGCCGTCAGGTTGCTGGGGAACTGCCGCACGGTGACGTTGTAGTCCTTGACGGCATCGATGTAGCGGTTGCGCGCGACGGTAATGCGGTTCTCGGTGCCTTCGAGCTGCGCCTGCAGGTCGCGAAAAACGCCGTCGGCTTTCAACTGCGGGTAATTCTCGGCCACCACCAGCAGGCGTGACAACGCACCGGAGAGCTGCCCCTGCGCCGCCTGGAATTTGCTGAAGGCTTCGGGATCGTTGACCAGGTCGGCAGTCGCCTGGATCTGTCCTACTTTCGCGCGGGCTTCGGTCACCTGGATGAGAATGTCCTTTTCATGCGCAGCGTAACCCTTGACCACGTTGACCAGGTTGGGCACCAGATCGGCGCGACGCTGATATTGATTGAGCACCTCGGACCACGACGACTTGATGGTCTCGTCCGTGGTTTGCAGGGTGTTGTAGCCGCAGCCCGTCAGGCTGAGGGAAAGAAAACCGATCGCGAGCCACTTTTTCATCGCCGTCCTCCTTGTTGATGGGGCAAGTCCGATTTTATGGCGGATTGAGGAAAATCAAGCAAGCGGGACGAGATTTAACTTTTGGGCACTTCTATAGATTCGTCATTCCGGGCTTGACCCGGAATCCAGTGGTTTGACTTGACTGGATTCCCGCATTCGCGGGAATGACGGCAAACGGATTTATAGATGTGTCCTTTATAACGTTGTCATGGTTTCCCGCGCCAGACAAAGATCCTCCCAGGCCTTGGCCTTGTCGGGCAAATTGCGCAAGAGATACGCGGGGTGATAGGTGACGATAAGCGGCACGCCCTGGTATTGGTGCACCCGGCCGCGCAGGCGGGAAATGGCTTCCTCGGTATTGAGCAGGCTTTGCACCGCGAAGCGGCCCATGGCAAGAATGAGTTTGGGTTGAATCAGTTGAATCTGCCGTTCCAGATACGGCAGGCAGGCGGTGACTTCTTCCGGCGCGGGATTGCGGTTTCCAGGCGGGCGGGACTTGAGCACGTTGGCGATGTAGACATTCTCGCCGCGCCTGAGATCGATCGCCGCGAGCATGGCATCGAGCAGTTTGCCGGCCTGGCCGACGAAGGGTTCGCCCTGCGCATCTTCGTCCGCGCCCGGCGCTTCGCCGATGATGAGCCACTCGGCTTTTTCGTCGCCCACGCCCACCACGCCCTGGGTGCGCGTTTTGTGCAAATCACAGGCTGTGCATGAAATGATGGATTCCTTGAGTTCAGACCAGTCCATGCGCATGATCCTTGCGCGGCGGTCCGTGCCGGGCACCACCTCACCAGGAAAGTCCGCGACTTCACCCGCTGCTGGCGCCGCCTGGCCGGATGCCTTCAACCGCCATACCGGCGATATGCCCAACTCCTTTAAAACGGTTTCGCGCGGCAGACTCATGAAAGCGACCTCATAGAAAACGCCTCATCACCAGCGCGTCCTCGCGGCCATCCTGTGCCGGGTAGTAGCCCTTGCGCAGCGCAAAAGCTTCGAAGCCGGACTGCTGATACATGGCGATGGCGCTTGCATTGCTGGGACGCACTTCCAGAAACAGCACCTTGGCATGGTGATGCGTTGCCGTATCCAGCAGGTGAAGCAGAAAGGCCCGGCCCAGTCCCTGCCGCCGCCAGTCTGGCGAAATTGTGATGTTGAGCAGATGCGCTTCGCCCGCGATGGCCATCAGGATGGCGTGGCCGATGATCTCTCCACCTACTTCATAAACCCAGGCGCTGTATCCGGCCTGGATGGAATCGTGGAAATTGCCCGCGCTCCAGGGAAATTCGTAGCTTGCGCGCTCCACGCGCAGGACAGCGGCAATGTCCACCTCGCGCATGGGGCGGATGGCGTGCACCAGTTCAAGAACGGCGCTCACCGGTAACCTTTCGCATGACGTTCCTGCGTGGTCATGGCCACTTTATCCCGCAGATAGATGGGCTGCGCGCCCGCCGGATCGAGCCCGGCGCCGGATTTGAGCATCCGCGCGCCCAGTTCGACAATGGCCCGGGCATCCGGCACCCGATCGGACTGCGCGGCATCCAGATGAAGGTGCCGGGCAAGATCGCCTTCCAGCACGGAAAAGCCGGTGCCCACGCCGCACCAGCCCGAACCCGGCAGCTGCGGCAGATCGGCAATGGCGGACAAACAGGGCGGGACTATGGCCTTCCAGGAATCGCCCTGCTTTTCGTAGGCAGCGAAATAGACTTCATCCAGTCTCGCATCCAGGGCGCATGCCACGCGATCCTGGCCCGCTGCTTCGGCCAGCGCCTCAAGCGTGCAGACCGGCATGACCGGAATTGCGGCCCCCAGCGCCAGCCCCTGCGCCACGCTGGCGGCGATGCGCACGCCGGTAAACGACCCCGGCCCCGCGCCAAATGCCAATCCGTCCAGTTCCTGCAAGCGGCATCCCTGTTCATTCAGCAGCTTGTCGATCATCGGCAGCAGGATTTCGCTGTGCCGCTGTCCGGCCAGTTCGGTGTGGAAGGCCACCTGCCCGTCCCGCCACAGGGCGGCCGAGCAATGCTCCGTGGAGGTCTCGATTCCCAGAATTCTCATGTGTCGATTATAAAGCGGCCGGACTGGAACATCCCTGCCAGCTGCCGATTACACAATACAGATACTCCAGATTAGATCCGGCAAAAAGCACCGGCTGACAAAAGGATGCCGTAAACGGCCAGACGTTTACAAGAAACCCGAAAATGCCATGAGAGTTCCCTATTTTTCACGCTGGTTTTCCTCATGCTCGCTGCATGCCCGGGTCATGTGGCTGGCCACGGCCATTCTCTCGACTGCCTTCCTGATATCCGTTTATGTTGGCCTGAGCATCAGCTCGCGCGAGGCGCTGGATCAATTGCACCGGCAAAGCCAGCTCAAACTGGGATTGATCACCGATTCCATCCTGGGCTGGGTGGAATTGCACGACAACGAGCGTCTTCGGCAGGCTTTGCAAAAGCGCATGGATAACGACGACCTGAATTTTCTGGCGTATTCGGATCGTTTCGGACAGCGCATCGAACTGACTCAAACGCGCGATACCGGCAAGCGTCCGGAATGGTTTGCCCGGTTGACGGGCATGCACTCCGCCGGTCTCGCCCAGCCCATTTATATCGAAGAGACATTTCACGGAACCCTTTCGCTTGAAGCCAATGCCCACGATCAGGAAAACCTGCTCTGGCAGCAGACCATCAATTACCTGTCTTGGGGTGCGCTGACACTCGTTACCTTGCTCTGGTTGCTGAATTTGATTCTGCACACCAACCTGACCGGCTTGCGGAACTTGCGCCAGGCCGCGCAGGATTTTCTGAATGGTAGCCACCCCCGGAAAGTGCTTGCGCCCGGGAACGCCGCGCCGGAACTGCTGATGACGGTTCAGGTATTCAACGACCTGGCCGAACAGCAATCATCGCTGCTGCACGAACTTGAACGGCAGGCCAGGGAAGACACCCTGACCGGGCTGCCCAATCGCCGGGTGCTGGAAGCCAGCCTGGCCGAGGCCTGCGAGGATCACAGTCACGCTTATGCCTTCTGCTACATCGATCTGGACCAGTTCAAGCTGGTCAATGACACCTGCGGGCACCACGCGGGCGACCGCATGCTGCGTGAACTGATCCAGACGGTCAGCCGGTACGTCGGCAACAAGGGCCTGCTTTGCCGGATAGGCGGAGACGAATTCGGGCTGCTGATTGAGAATGCCGCGCTTAATCACGTCCTGCAAACCTGCGATGAACTGATCCAGTTGATCAACGTGTACCGGTTCAAGCATGAAGACCGGCAGTTCAGGCTGGGCGCCAGCATCGGCATCACGCTGTTCGGCAAGGGTCACCCGCTCCTGGACATGGATGAGATATTGATCAGGGCCGACAAGGCCTGCTATGCCGCCAAGAATCAGGGACGAAACCGTTATCAGGTCTATCACGGGACGGACCTTGGCATGCAGGTTCTGGAAAAGGAAATGGACTGGGTGGCCGAGATCGGCGCCGCCATGGACGAGGGCCGCATGCTGCTTTACCGGCAGACCATTCACCCCCTGCGTACAGGCGATCCGGTTCATCATGAAGTGCTGATCCGCATGAAGGACCGCGCCGGCCATATCGTCAATCCGGGACAGTTTCTGCCGGCGGCCGAGCGCTTCGGCATCATCCAGAACATCGACCGCTGGGTGCTGGATACCACACTCGAATACCTGTCGCAAAATCCCGGCAGCGGAGATATCTACAACATCAATCTTTCAGGCGTCAGTTTTGGCGATCCGGGATTTCTCAACCATGCGATCGACGCCATCGGCCAGATGGATGTCGCCCGGCAAATCTGCTTTGAAATCACCGAAACCGCCGCCATCACCCATCTGGAAGATGCACAGCATTTCATGCGCATGCTGGGCGGCATGGGCTGCAAATTCGCCCTCGACGATTTCGGCAGCGGCATGTCTTCCTTTGCCTACCTCAGAGAACTGCCGGTTCACACACTCAAGATCAGCGGCGATTTCGTCAAGAACATGACCACCAACCGGCATGATTATGTTTTTGTCGCCACCATGACCAAGCTGGCGCACGACCTGGGGCTGAAATGCGTGGGCGAATTCGTGCAGGATCTGGAAACGCTGAACAGCCTGCGGGAATTGAACGTCGACTTTGCCCAGGGCTTTTACCTGCACAAGCCGGAATCCATCTGCATCCATTGCCGTCAGCTCAGGTATTGCACCCTGCCCATGTCGAAAAACATGAAGGTCGTTTCACTGGTGGCGGCCTGAATTTTCTACTCCAGCGGCAGCACGATTTCGAATCGCACCCGCTGCCAGGGATCGCGCGATTCTATCAGCCGAGTGATTTTCGCTTCGGGCCTGGCGCCGTTATCCATCAACCGCGCGATGTCTGAATTTTCCCGGCGCGGCACATAGCCCAGCTTCCGGCCCTGCCACTCCACCCGGACAGCCCGGGCATCATGTCTGTTTTCCGGTTCGCGTATCAGATCGAGCCGGTCGCCCACTTTCATCTCGGGCCACAGTGCCTTGCCCTGATGGTACTGAAATCCGGCCAGGGGCGAATCCTGCAGCAGGATGTGCGACTCCGTCCCTGCCTGTGCCGGAAACACCGGCAGCAGCCAGAAACAAAACAGGAAAATATTTGCCGTTTTTTTTATTGGCATCGGTTTGTTTGACTTCAGGTATGCGTTTATTCAAATCATAACCGGATCGTCCGCCGTGGCAGGATTATTAGATTTTGCTAATAAACAAGATAAAATCGCATCTTGTTGTGCATGCACTATCAGATCAAACCTACCAGGAACACCATGTCACTTCCACCACGCATCACCATTCTGGGCGCCGGTTTCGCCGCCCTGACCGCTGGCAGGGAATTGCGAAAGCGGCTGCCGAAAGCGGATATCACTTTGATCGCGCCTTCATCGGAATTCGTTTATTACCCCAGCCTGATCTGGGTGCCATCCGGAATGCGTAGTGGCGGGGACCTTCGACTGAAATTGCATGGCTGGCTGCTCAAGCAGCGTATCCATTTCTGGCATGGCCGGGTAACCGGTATCGCAGAAGGCGGACGCAAGGTGCTGACCGACCACGGCCCCGTCGAAAACGATGCACTGGTGATTGCCAGCGGCGGCCGCTTCCTCAAGGCGTTGCCCGGCATCGAACACGCCATCACGATTTGCGAAGGCATCGCCGCCGCCGAATCGATGCGCGACCGCCTTTCCCAAATGGCGGGCGGCACGATTGCACTCGGCTTTGGCGCCAATCCGAAAGAGCCGGCGGCCATGCGCGGCGGCCCCATGTTCGAACTTCTGTTCGGACTGGATACACTTTTAAGGCAACAAGGCCGGCGCGACAAATTCCGCCTGGTGTTTTTCAATCCTGCGCCCGAACCCGGCAAGCGTCTGGGCGAAAAAGCCGTCAAGGGATTGCTGCGCGAAATGGCACGCCGCAACATCGAGACGCATCTTGGCCACAAGCTTCTTGGCTTTGAGGCTGACCGGGTCAAAACCGAAGGCGGCGAAATTCCGGCCGACATGATCCTGTTCATGCCCGGCATGACTGGCCCTGACTGGCTTGCCAGCACCGATCTGCCAAAGTCCGAAGGCGGCTTTGTCGTGGCCGGTGCGCATTGCCAGGTGAGCGGCCTGGACAAGGTGTTTGTCGCCGGCGATGCGGGCAGTTACCCCGGCCCCGACTGGATGCCCAAGCAGGCTCATCTGGCAGATTTACAAGCCAGAGCGGCAGCGGAGAATCTGGTGTCCACCCTTCAGGGCAAGCCGGCCTCAGTCAAATTCCGGCCCGAATTGATCTGCATAGTCGACACGCTGGATAAGGGCATACTGGTTTATCGCGATGAGAAGCGCGCGTTCGTGTTGCCAGCCCTGCGTTTGATGCACTGGGCCAAGCGCCTGTTCGAATGGCTGTACCTGCGGCCGTTGAGAAATTCCTGAGGCCGTATTTCAGGAAACGTGTTACTTCACGCGAGGATTGCTGTCGCTGCAGACAGATCGTTGCCCGAGTGCCAGGCAAAAAATGCCTGCACCCTGTCCAGCCTGCGAGTGCGGGTCATGGGCGGCAGCGCGGCCAGCAGGCGCTTGCCGTAAGGTTTGCTCACCAGCCGCGGATCGCACAGCATCAGCACACCACGGTCGGTTTCGGTGCGGATCAATCTTCCCGCTCCCTGCTTGAGCGCGATCGCCGCCGCGGGCAACTGGAACTCCATGAAGCCGTTGCCGCCGCTGGCTTCCAGATGGCGGATGCGGGCCGCGATCACCGGATCGTCAGGCGGCGCGAACGGCAGCTTGTCGATGATGACCACCGACAATGCATCGCCCGGCACATCCACACCTTCCCAGAAACTGTAGGCGCCCAGCAGCACGGCATTGCCCGCCGCGCGAAACGCATCCAGCAGTTTGTTTTTGGGCGCATCGCCTTGCACCAGTAGCGGATAGTCCCAGCCCCGTTCCTTGAACGCGGCTTCGATGCGGGTGCGGGCGCGGTCCAGCGCACGAAAGCTTGTGAACAGAAGGAAGGCGCGCCCACCGCTGGCTTCGATGACCGGCAGCGCGGCATCGACAACGGCATCAGTGTGCTCCGGCCGGTTGGGCTCGGGCAGGTTTTCAGGCACATACAGCACGCCCTGCCGGGGATAGTCGAAGGGACTGTCCACGGCAAAGGTTTCCACCCCCTCCAGCCCCAGCCTTGAAAGCAGATGGCTGAAATCGCTCGCCACGGAAAGCGTCGCCGAAGTCAGCACCCAGGCGCGTCCATCATCTTTCACCTGCTGGCCAAACAGTTCCGCCACGGATAATGGCGTGCTGTGCAACAGGACCGCGCGGGGCGTCGTTTCAAGCCAGCGCACGCGTTCACTGTTGTTTTCTTCCTGCCAGCGGGCAAGTTGAGCGCTCAACTGCACCGCCCGGCTGCGGCACTGGGCCAGTTCCTGCGCGCGCTCAGCCTGCGGTTCCAGCGCTTCGCTCAATGCAACCAGCGCCGCATTCAACTCCCCAAGCGCCTTGACCGGTTCAACCTGCTTCAGCGCATTTTCCGCGGGCTGCTTGATTGACAGTGATGGAAACACCAGCCGCGCATCACGCGCGGCTTTTTCCAGCGCGGCGCAGAGCTTCGCCAGTTCCGGGCTGTCACCCGCATACACCTTCGCTGCGCGTTCGGCATCCTGCGCCAGTTCCACGCACTGGCCGGTGGAAAGCGTCTCGCCGAAAAACACCGTGGCGATATCTTCCAGTTGATGCGCCTCATCCAGAATCACCATGTTGGAAGCAGGCAGCAGTTCGGAAACGCCCTCTTCCCGCAGCCACAGGTCAGCAAAAAAAAGGTGGTGATTCACCACCACCAGTTCGGCATCCAGCGCCTGTTTCCTCGCATCCATCACAAAGCAGGTCTTGAGTTGCGGACACTCGCCGCCCAGGCAGTTTTCTCGGCTGGATACCGCCTTTTGCCATACCGGATGCGACTCGGGCACATCCATGCACTCGGCCTTGTCGCCACTGGTCGATGTCTCGGCAAAACGCGCGATGCGCGACAGGTAGGCATGATCCTCGCGGCGCTCGAAACGCCCGCCCGCAAGATTCCGTTCAAGGTGATAGCGGCACACATAATTGGCGCGGCCTTTCAGGCGCGCGACCTGAACCGGCGCGCCGATGGCCTGCCGGGCAAGGGGAATGTCCTTCTCGAACAACTGATCCTGCAAGGCCTTGGTGGCAGTGGATACGATCACTTTGCCGCCATGAACCAGAGCGGGCAGCAGATACGCCAGCGTCTTGCCCGTACCCGTACCCGCTTCCGCCACCAGCACACCATTTTCTTCGAGCGTGGCGGCTACCCGCTCCGCCATGGCGATTTGCTGGGGCCGCGGTGCATAGCCCTTTAACTGGGCGGCAAGCGGACCATCATTCGAAAAAAAATGATTGTGATCAAACTGCATTCAATGCCGTTTCCGGGGGATGTTCCATTATTGATCCGAAATCAATGAACTTGAAAAATGCCTTGGGCTTTGGCTACCCAAAAATGGCTGGAAACCCGCACCAGATTTCGGATCAATAATAATCAAACCTCGGCGGGTTATTGATGGGAAATTCAAGTTCATGAATTTCCCATCAATAACACCCGAATCTTATGTGGGCATGGAAGAAACCAGCAACTGGAAATTCGTCCGGCCTTTTCCTTTACTTCAAGCCAAACAAATCCTCCCGCAACACATCACCGGCTTTTCTTCTATTCTGGTATGACGATTTGCCAAGGAGAATGACATGAACCGATGGATCCGAGTTTTAATAGCCGCTGGAATGCTTACAGCAGTTTCATTTGCTGGCCTGATGGCAATGAAGTCAAATGCAACGACAGTTGCGACCCCACAACCTGCACCGTCTTCATGTGTCTGCTCGCCGGTGGAAAAGCTGGAATACAAACCCGTGAATCCTGCTGAAACGATTGCCCGGATTTACGTTGCGCATTGCCAGTGCGGCGCAATGACTTGTGTGGTGACGTCAGGCGCGCTTCAGTGCAGTAAATAAGCTGCCGGCACGGAATTTTCAGGGTGGCGCCAGTAAAACCGGTAGCCATGCCTCACTACGCTAACCAACCTTATTTTTATCAAATATTATCAATATGTTAGCCTTGTTCTGGCACCGCTCAAGTTGCACCTGATGGCCGCCGATAACTCCATGTAACACTTTACTAATAATTGCCCGAAAGAGATGTTGCGGATCGGGCGCTCCATAACCATGGCCATGTTGCAAGACCATCAAAACATCTGGCGATATCGTCCTATATCAGCCCCAGTAACTGTCGGTTTCTTGCGGATCAAAATGTTCCGGCGAACCCGGCCCCACTCATGAAACATTTATTGAGCCCAGCCCGCCGCTCCATCACGCACTGGCTGAGCCTGTATTTCGTCATCATCGCGCTGGTCATGCTGGTGCTGGGCAGCTTCGGAATTTACCGGCTGTATCTGATAGACACACCCTCGCCAGAACTGGAAACCTTCAAGTCCACGGTGTTTGATGTGCTGGTGCTGCTGGGCATGGCACTGGTTGCCTCCGCCGTGATTGCCTATGTCCTGATTCAGCGCTCGGTGGCACGACCCCTGACCCTTCTCGCCAGGGCAATTTCCAACCTTCAGGCTGATACCAGCAAACTGCAGCAGGATGAGGTGCTTGAAAAACCCAGCCCCCTGCTGGAACTGGAAACCGTGCGACAGTCCATTCGTCACTATCGCCTCCGCCTCAATGAGGCACACAGCGCGCTGGAAAACAAGAATGCGGCGTTTCGCGAGCAGGCGCGGCGCGACGCCCTGACCGGGATTCACAATCGCCGGGCATTTGAAGAAGACTGGTCAGCCCTGATCAAGGATCGCAGGAATACCGCGCGGCAAATCGCCCTGCTGCTGTTTGACTGCGACCATTTCAAGCCCATTAACGACACCTACGGACATCATGTTGGTGACCGGGTGCTCAAGGCGGTTGCCGACAACGTCAGCAAGGCCTTGCGGACTGGCGACAGGCTCTACCGGCTGGGCGGGGACGAGTTTTCCACCCTGTTGATGGATGCCGACGAAGCCCAGGCAAAGGCAATTGCCAACCGCTGCGTTGAAGCCTTGCGCCAGCATGATTTCCGCAGGCATGGCGTCAATGAGCCTGTCAACATCAGCATCGGCATTGCGATAGGCGAAGTCCGTGAAGCGGGCGATCTGACCCGCCTGCAGGCACGCGCGGACGTGGCCATGTATCAGGCAAAGCGTCCTGGCAACCAGAAAATCGCGGTGCATCACAAGGAAGGCATCCTTGAGGATGACACCCTGGTAGCCAGCCTGGAAACCAGTGCGCTCTATGAAACGCTAGTCAATCCGAAGCGCATGGAAATTCATTTCCAGCGCATTGTCGCGCTTAATGGCAAACAGGATTATCACGAAGCGCTTTGCCGCATTCGCCATGGCAATACCCTGCTCACGCCAGACCGTTTCATGCCTGTCGTGCAGGCAAGAAGGCTGGAGGCCGAATTTGACTTGACGGTCATTCAACGCACCCACGAAATCATCCAGTCGGGCCTGATCCCGCCTGGGCAAGGCGTTTCCATCAACCTGTTCGCGCAAAGCCTGCCCCGGCCGGAGATCATTTCGCATCTGCTCGAAATCACCCGGCATATCGGCAATCATCCCCTGATGCTGGAAATCACCGAGACGTCGCTGGTCCCGCAGCTGGATGAAGTCGCATATTATTTACAGATGCTGCGCACGAATGGATTCCAGATCGCGCTGGACGACTTTGGCAGCGGCTATTCCCCACTGCGCTACCTTGCCGACCTGCCGGTTGAAGTGATCAAGTTCGACATGTCCTTGATCCGCAAGCTGCAAAGTCAGGATCGAGCCGGAACGGTGGTGGCGGATTTTGCCAGGTTGATGATCGATGCGGGTTATACCCTTATCGCGGAAGGCATCGAATCAGAACCCATCCTTGCCAGAGTCAGGGAATTGGGCTTCAGTTATGCCCAGGGATTCCATTTGGGCAGGCCTGCTGCTGTTGAAACCCTTAATAAAGCCGACATTCCGAAGGCGCAGCTCGTGTAATAAGAATTCAGTGCTTGCCGGATCGCCAGATGGAAAAAATGATCCACAAGCTATTGATGAACGCCACGATAAAACCCAGCAGGCCGAACAAGGGCAAACCAAATATCTCCGGTCCGCCTTTCACCGTCAGGATAATGGACGAGCCGATCACCAGCGATGCGGTCAGTATCCCCATGGTCAGGCGGTTGCTGGAACGGTCAAGTTGCTGGCCGAAATGATCCAGCCGCTTCAAATCAAGGTCAATCTTCATCCGGCCGCGCCGGGTTTCCCGCAGAAGGTGCGCCAGATCGCGCGGCAGCCCCGCCACGATACTTCCAAGTTCCTTCAAACTCTCGCGGCCGCGATTCAACACGGCTTGCGGCGTATAGCGGTTCGCAATCACATCTTCGACAAAAGGCGTCATGTGATCCACCATGTGGAAATTGGGATCCAGCTGATGGCCGAATCCCTCCAGTGTGATGAGCGCCTTGAATAAAAGCGTGAGATCCGCGGGCATGACCAAGGCATTTTCCCGCAAGATCGTGGTGATGTCCTGCAACAGGGCGCCGATTTTGACATCCTTGAGCTGCAGGTCATCGTAGCTGAACACAAGCTCGGTGATGTCATGTGCCAGACGGCCTTCATCCACTTCCGCATTGCCCGTCCAGTCTAGCAATACAGTCATGATGCCCTCTTCGTTCTTGTTCACCAGTGCATGCAGCAGGTTGACGATCTCATTGCGGCGCCGGTCGGTCAAATGGCCAACCATGCCAAAATCGATCATGCCAATGCGGTTGCCTGGAAGGAAAATCACATTGCCCGGATGCGGGTCGGCATGAAAATAGCCGTGCACGAGCACCATCTTGAGCACCGTATCCGCGCCACGTGCGGCAAGCAGCTTTGGGTCAAGCCCCGCAGCAATCAAGGCTGGATGTCCCGTGCCGCTGACGCCCTTGATCTCTTCCTGGACGTTGACCGACTGTGTGGTGTAATCCCAGAAAATCCGGGGAATCTTGACCGTCTCATCGCTGGCGAAATTGCGCCCGAACTGTTCGATATTGCGCGATTCCTTTACCAGATCGAGTTCACGTCTTAATGAGCGGCGCAACTCACCAGCCATGCGTACCGGCTCGTAGCGGCGCCAGTCGGGAACTTCACTCTCGATCAGCTGGGCAAAATGCTCCAGAATGCGCAAGTCCGCCTCGATCTTGGCATCGATACCAGGCCTGCGGACCTTGACCACGACATCTGTGCCATCCTTCAGCCTTGCGCGGTAAACCTGGGCGATTGAAGCAGCCGCGATAGGCTCGGGGTTGAATTCCTGGAACACCTCTTCCGGCGGCCGCCCCCAGGCTCTCAGCAAAGACTCGCGGACCAGCATGTGATCGGAGGGCGGAACTTCGCGGTGAAGTTTTTCAAATTCGCTGATCCAGGCGGGTGGAAACATGTCCACGCGGGTTGCCAGCATCTGGCCAAATTTGATGAATGTCGGCCCCAGTTCTTCCAGTGCCATGCGGATGCGCACGGGCGCTTCCAGCCGCGAAATTTCAGAAGTGGTCTGCCAGTGCAGGATTCTGCCCGCGCGCTCCAGCACATTGGCCATGCCCAGAAGACGGACAATATCGCCGCCTCCATACCGGATCAGAACAGAGGCAATTTCGTGAAGACGGTGCAGGTCGCGAACTACCGATACGGTTTCCCAGAGCATGTTCTCAATATGTTGTTATTGTTTGCGGGTACGAATCACGTTGAGTGTTTGACTCATTCGGCCCGTTTTTCGGATTTGTGTTTCATGGCTTCGGAGAAACCTGCCAGAACACCGCTTGCCAAGTCAGCCAGCCGTGCAGCGGTCGTCCTGGCCGCATCCTGAAGGGTGGAACTGGTTGACCCGGCCTGGGCATTCAGGGTCGTGTACAAGGCGCTGAGCGATTCCTTCACTCGGCCGCCTGTGTCTGTTCCTGTACGTCCAAGATGGCCTGAAATTTCAGTCAGCTCCTCTTTTAGCTTGCCGCCGGATTTGCCCGCGACATCTTTCAGGCTTTCCACGAAATCACGCTCAAGGTCACGCATGCGCTCTATGGAAGACTTGAGTTCCATCTCGTTGAAATCCTTGCCGCGCTCGATGGCTTCGCGGAATGTCATGGATACCCGTTGCGCCGCCTGTCCGATGGCTTCATCCATTCCGTTTACGGCTTCTTTCAGGCCGGACTTCAACTCACCCCCGCGTCCAGTCAATCCCAGCGAAACCCCTTCCGTGATTGCCTGGCCTATGTTTCTGATCTCTTCCAGCGAGAGCTTGCCGTCCTTGAGCGCATCCAGCGTAATCTGCCTGGCCCGGTCCCGAATATTCTCGCCCTGGCTGGCGGCGGTTTCCGCCTCGCGTTTCAGATCGTCTGCGACATTGCTCGTTTCCATGATTCACTCCTTGGGTAACGCTATAAATAATCAGGAAAAATTGCCGTAGCCATTTCCATGTATTCAATATAGGCTACACCCTAATCGCCTGAAACAGGAATGTCGGACAGTCAAATGAAACGCCTTGTTTTCCTGACCGGATTGCTTCTCCTGAACACCCCCGTGCCGGCAGCTGAAACGCGCTCTCCTGGTGTCATTCAGGAATTACCTCTCTATGCCCTGAGCCTGATTGGCACGCCCTATAAATACGGTGGCAATCGTCCCGAAACCGGCATGGATTGCAGTGGTTTCGTCAGCCATATATTTGGGGAGGTGGCCGGCATTCAACTGCCAAGGAGCAGCCTGGAAATCAGCAAGCACGGCACGGCGCTCGAACCTGCGGATCTTCAGCCGGGCGATCTGGTTTTTTTCAACACGCTTGATCGCGCCTTTTCGCATGTGGGCGTATATCTGGGTGAAAACCGCTTCATTCATGCCAGCAGCAGTCAGACCGGTGCTGTCATGGTGTCCGACATGAATCAACCTTACTGGTCAAAGCGCTTTGATGGCGCCAGACGGCTGCCGATACCTCGAGACAAAGAATTCATCCCGCAGCCATGACTGCCGGCTGGATTGGATGCCTTTGTTTCTTGATTCCGGCTGTCGCCGCTGCCGATCCGGGCATGAACCCTCGGGAACTGGACGCATGGTTCAACAGCAAAAGCACCGCCGAGGTCAATGAAGGCAACCTGTCATTTCTGATCGAACTGCCTGCCAAGCCCATCCATCACCATCAAAACCAGATTCGCATCACGCCGGACAGTCTTGCGACAGGCTGGACTGACCTGATGCAATGCCATGACAACCTGGATTCCGTCCCGCGCGCCCAGATTACTTTTCGTGAGGGTTACGTAAGGGAACTGCGTGTAGTCGAATCCCGTTCGATTGCCGAAGCCTGGGTACAAGGTCCGACCATTCAGCTTCGTAATGTTTCTCCCAACGCTCGCCTCTGCCTCGAAGCCCAAACCCGTGCGCTGAAAAACACAGGGGAAGGTTACTTCAGTCTCTTTAACGGACCCTACATGCGCAAGTTTCTGGATGGCTACTATCCCATGCGTGTTTCTCTACGCCTTGAATACCCGGCAAGTTTGTTGCAACTCATTGATATCTCTCCCGCCGAGCAGCCTGGCTTTACCATACAGCAAGAGGCCGGACAGGTCATGATTGACACGGTTTTCGAGGGTGAATTGCGCACGACAATTCAGTTTGAGCGCAAGTAAGTCCATGAATATCAACATCATGCAACCTGAAATAACGCAGAAATAAATATTGTTGATAATTATTCTCATTATGATGTAGAATGGTCTCCATGGATTACTTTTGCCCTTGGAGACCGTACATGCGTACCCCGTTATACACACTGTTCACAGGATTGATCGCCGCCCTGACTTTCCAGATCGCAGTTGCCGAAGAAGTCGTCGTGTATTCAGCCCGAAACGAGCAACTCATCAAACCGTTGTTTGATGCCTACACCAAGGAAACCGGCGTCAACGTCAAGTTCATCACCGACAAGGAAGGCCCACTGATGGCCCGCCTGAAAGCCGAAGGCACCAATACGCCCGCCGACATGTTGATGACCGTCGATGCCGGCAACCTTTGGCAAGCCGCGGAAGAAGGACTGCTGAAACCGGTGAACTCCAAAACCCTTGCCGCAAACATCCCGGCCCACCTGCGCGATCCGGATAGCGAGTGGTTCGGCCTGTCCGTACGCGCCCGCACCGTGGTCTACAACAAGAGCACCGTGAAACCCGGCGAACTCACGACTTACGAAGACCTGGCCAATTCCAAATGGAAAAACCGCCTGTGCCTGCGTACCTCCAAAAAAGTTTACAACCAGTCCCTCGTGGCGATGATGATCTACGAACACGGTGAAGGAAAAACCGAGGACATCGTGGAAAGCTGGGTCAAGAATCTTGCCGCCCCGCCGTTTCCGGATGACACCAAGGCCATGGAAGCCGTGGCTGCGGGCCAGTGCGATGTCACGCTGGTCAACACGTATTACTTTGGCCGCCTGATGGAAAAGAACCCCGCCCTGCCGCTGGCCATTTTCTGGCCCAACCAGAATCTCAAGTCGAAAGACGCGGGCGTGCATGTCAACATTTCGGGCGCGGGCATCACCAGACATGCCAAGAACCCTGCTGGCGCTATAAAGCTGCTTGAGTGGCTATCCTCGGAAAAAGCCCAGAACCTGTACGCGGATGTGAATCTGGAGTACCCGGTCAATGCAAAAGTGAAGTCCGACCCGGCAGTCGCGGCCTGGGGCGGCTTCAAGCAGAACCTCATCAACGTAAAGGAAGCTGGCCGCCTGCAGGCCAAAGCCGTAAAATTGATGGATCGCGTTGGCTATAAATAATCGCTTGGCGTCATGCCTGAAACCACCTTATTAGCTGCAAGAACGCCCGCCATGGGCGTTTTTGCTTTTGCACGGCCAGGCAGTTGGCTGGCCGTCGCCATTCTGATCGCCCTGCTGGTGATCATTCCCGTCGTGGTGATTTTTTCAGCCTGGGGAAAATCAGAAGAAGACATTCTTGGACACTTGGCGGAATTCGTTCTTCCCGAACTCCTGTCCAATACTTTCTGGCTTTTGCTCGGCGTGGGACTGGGTGTCACTTTTCTGGGCGTGTCGCTGGCCTGGCTGACCGCCATGTGCGACTTTCCAGGCCGTGGCTTCTTTTCCTGGGCACTGCTGCTGCCGCTTGCCATTCCCGCCTATGTGCTCGCATTCGTGGTCATAGGCCTGCTGGATTTCACAGGGCCGCTGCAAACAGGATTGCGCGAGGCATTTGGTCCGATGAAATTACCGCAGATACGCTCGCGTGGCGGCGTCATTCTGGTCATGTCGCTCGCGCTGTATCCCTATGTCTATCTCATCGCGCGCAACGCTTTCATGACCCAGGGACGTGCTGCGCTCGAGGCCGCGCAGTCGCTGGGAATCAATCGCTGGCAGGGATTCTTTCGCGTTGCCCTGCCCATGGCGCGCCCCTGGATTGCCGCGGGCGTGATGCTGGCGCTGATGGAAACCCTGGCCGATTTCGGCACGGTTGCCATATTCAATTACGATACCTTCACCACGGCCATCTACAAGGCCTGGTTTTCGCTTTTCTCCCTTTCCGCCGCTTCGCAACTTGCCTCGATCCTGATCGTGTTTGTCCTGGTACTGGTTCTCGCGGAACAGCGCTCCCGATCCAGCATGAAATATGGAGCGGTCGGCCGGTCGGTTTCCCATCGCCGCATCGCGCTTTCACGCAGACAAGGCTTGCTGGCCGCCTTCTACACGGCGGCGATTTTCTCGGCCGCTTTTCTCATTCCCATGGCGCAGTTGCTGATGTGGGCGGCTGGTGCTGTCGAAACCGATCTCGACAGCCGCTACTGGGCGTTTGTCCGGCATTCGTTGTGGCTCTCCGGCCTTGGCGCCTTTATCGTTACCCTGCTGGCCCTGCTGCTGGGATATGCGGGCAGGCAGCAACCGGGACATTCGATGATGCTGATACAACGCATTGCCACCATAGGCTATGCCATCCCGGGCGCCGTGCTGGCGGTGGGAATTTTCATTCCGGTCGCATGGCTGGACAATCAGCTCATCGACTGGCTGAAACCGCATGGCTGGGAGGGAACCGCCATTTTGAAAGGCACCCTCCTCGTCATGCTGCTGGCCTATGCCGTCCGGTTTCTCGCAGTCGGGTTTGGTTCAATCGACTCGGGACTGCAACGCATCACCCGCAGCATTGACGAAGCCGCGCGCGTCATGGGCAGCCACACCTGGTTGCTTCTTTACCGCATCCATCTGCCCATGCTGCGCACCAGTCTGTTTACCGCCGCAGCCTTGAGTTTTGTCGATATCATGAAGGAAATGCCGATTACGCTGATGACCCGTCCGTTCGGTTGGGATACGCTTGCGGTCAGGGTCTTTGAAATGACATCTGAAGGCGAGTGGGAACGCGCCGCGCTGCCTTCTGTCGCTATCGTGCTTGCCGGCCTTCTACCCGTCATATTTCTGGCCAGCCGTGGAGAAAAACAATGAAATTTTCAAACAGGCCTGGCCATGTCTGATCTGCAACTGGTGCGGATTTCGCAATCCTACGGCCCGCGCCAGATTATCGACGACCTGTCCTTTCATTTGCGGGAAGGACAGATTGGCTGTCTGCTGGGTCCTTCCGGATGTGGCAAGACAACCGTCCTGCGCTGCATCGCCGGATTCGAGCCCATCACCGCGGGGCATATCGGGATCGGAGAGGATATCGTCAGCAGCCCCGCCAGGCTGACCCCGCCTGAAAAGCGGCAGATCGGCATGGTCTTCCAGGACTATGCGCTGTTCCCGCACCTCGATGTCGCCAGCAACATTGCCTTTGGCCTGGGCAAGCTTGACGCCGCGCGCCAACGCCAGCGCGTGGAAGAACTGCTTGCATTGACCGGGCTGCCAGATTCCGCAAACAAGTTTCCTCATCAGTTGTCCGGTGGCCAGCAACAGCGCGTGGCCCTGGCCCGAGCGCTAGCCCCCAAACCCCGCATGCTGCTGATGGATGAACCCTTCTCCAATCTCGACGTGGAACTTCGCGAACGCCTCTCCCTGGAAGTGCGCGACATTCTCAAGCGCGAGGGCATGACGGCGCTGATCGTGACGCATGACCAGAATGAAGCTTTCGGCATCGCCGATATCGTCGGCGTCATGCACCAGGGCGCCATTCAGCAATGGGACACGCCTTACAACCTGTACCACCAGCCTGCCAATCGTTTCGTTGCCGACTTCATCGGCCAGGGAGTTTTCCTGCCCGGCATGGTCATGAACAACTCCATGGTCGAAATCGAACTGGGTGTGCTGCATGGCATGATTCCCACCGATTGCGACGCGACGGGATGCGACCAGTGCGCCCACGACTGCTATGTCGATGTATTGATCCGGCCGGACGATATCGTGCATGACGACGAAAGCCTGTTGATGGCGGAGGTTGAAAACAAGGCCTTTCGAGGCGCCGAGTTTCTCTACACGCTCAAGCTTCCCAGCGGCGCGCGCGCGTTGTCGCTGGTGCCTTCCCACCACGATCATGCCATCGGCGAGCGCATCGGCATCAAGCTTGCTGTGGACCACGTGGTTGCTTATCGCCGTCTGAGCTAACACTCCATGATCGCGCATCCGCTCCGCCAACTGTTGCTGAATGTCGGACTCGGTTTCGCCGCTGCACTGCTGCTGTTGCTGGGTGTCATTGCCCTGGCGGTTTCGCAAATGGCCGAGGTCAACCAGCAACTGGAGAAGGTTGTCGCCGTCAACAACGTCAAGACCCGCCTGGCGACCCGCATGCGTGACACCTTGCGCGACCGCGCCATTCTCATGCACGACATCGTGGTGTCGATCGACCCTTGGGAAAAAGACGCCCTGTTCCAGCAATTCCTGAGCTACGGCGAGCGATACGCAAAAGACCGCACCCGGTTGATTGAGATGCAGGAATCAGTCTGGGAAAAAGACGTCATGGACAAGGTGGATGAAATCACCCGCATCAACCAGCCCGTCATGTTCGAGGTGGTCAGTCAGGCGATGGATCTGAACAATTACGGCGCCCTGACGCTCTTGCAGGAGCAGGCCATCCCGCTGCAGAACAGACTCGTCGCCGCACTGGATGAAATGACGCAATTGCAGCGCGAGGCCAACGAACAGGCGCTCAAGAAAGCCTATGAGGCTTATCAGTCCACCCGGAACTTCATTCTGCTGCTGAGCACATTCGCCGCCGGACTTGCTGTCATCGTAGCCATAGCGGTTTCGCGCCGCGTTGCCACTCAGACACGCCTGCTCGAAACCGAGAAGCTTAAATTCCAGACGTTGTTTGAATCGAACTCGGACGCAGTCGTCATCATGGGCGAGCAAGGCTTTGTCGACTGCAACCCCGCCACGCTGGAAATGTTCCGCATGCACGCACGTGAAGAGTTTCTTCGAACGCCCATTACCCAATTGGGCGCGGCTGAGCAGGATGCAGGCGAACTGGCATTACCTTACGCCCTGCGCCACATCGAGCAGGCGCGTAAAAAGGGGCATGCCTTCATGGAATGGATCGGTCGACGCGCGGATGGCAGCCTGTTTCCTTCCGAAATCGGTCTTCACGCCATGTATCTTGGCGGCCAGCCTGTCATCCAGGCCATCATGCGCGACATATCCGATCGCAAGGAAGTCGAAATTGCCTTGAAAAAGGCACATGACGAAGCGCTCGATGCCGCAAGGGCCAAGAGCGAATTCATCGCCAATGTCAGCCACGAAATCCGCACCCCCCTGCACGGCATCATGGGCATGGCCGACTTGCTGATGCGCGAACCATTGACTGGCACGCAGCGCGATTATGCAGTCACCCTGCGGCAGTCCGCGCAAGGTTTGCGTGCTGTCATCAACGACATCCTGGATTTTTCAAAACTTGAGGCCGGTAAACTCAGGCTAGAACACATCCCGTACTCACCCGAACATATTCTGCTGAGCGTTGTGGATCTTTTCCGGCCAAGAATGCTCGAGAAGTCGCTTGAGCTCGAACTGGAATTTTCACCCGCGCTGAAAACCCTGCTCATCGGCGACCCGACCCGTCTTCGCCAGATACTTCTCAATCTTCTGGACAATGCGATCAAGTTCACCGACAAGGGCCGCATCATGGTGCGTGCTGCCCAGCCCGGTCCCGGGCATTTCCGGATTGAAATCCAGGATGAAGGCGTCGGCATCGAGTCCAAAGCACAGTCGCAGATTTTCAATGCCTTCTCGCAAGCCGACACCTCGACCACCCGGCTTTTCGGCGGCACAGGCCTAGGGCTCACCATCAGCCGGCAACTGGTTGAACTGATGGAAGGGAAAATCACTCTGGAAAGTCCGCCTTCCGGTTGCCAAAAAGGCACGCTTTTCAGGATTGATCTCCCGTTTGTTCCAGCTCCCGAAGACTCCAGGGCAGCCCCGGTCGCCGCCCTGCATACCGAACACTTCGATGGACGCGTGCTGATCGCTGAAGACAACCCGGTCAATCAGAAAGTGCTGTCTTATCAGCTTGGCGCGCTCGGCCTTGAGACGGTTATTGTTGCAACAGGCAGCGAGGCAATCGAGCAGGCAGCATCGAATCAATGGAGCCTTATCCTGATGGATTGGCAAATGCCTGAAATGGATGGTTTCGAGGCCACGCGCAGAATCCGTGAAATGCACGGCAGTGCAGGCCAGGTGCCGATCATTGCCCTGTCCGCGCAGTCGGGCGAAGACTTCAGGCAGCAATGTCTCGATGCCGGCATGAATGACTATCTGACCAAGCCTTACGAAGAAGCGGCGCTGATTTCCCTGCTGGCAAACTGGCTGCCCAAATCGTCGAATAATGCTTCCCCACCGCTCGACCTTGAAAAGCTCGCCGGGAAAAATGCCAATGACGCAGCCTTTATCCGGGAAATCGCCCGGGTATTTCAGGAAACCACTGAAACATCATTGCAAGCGCTTCAAACCGCCCATGAAAACATGGACTCCGTCCAGGGCAAGCGTGAGTCCCATAGTCTGCGCGGATCTGCCGCGGCCATTTCAGCAGACGGGCTGTTCAAGATTGCCTCGACACTTGAATCCGCATTTCAGTCCGCCGACTGGAATCAGACAGGAATCCTGCTGGACAGGGCTCAGGCGGAGTACCTGAAGTTGCGCAAGTATTTGTCTCAGCGGGCAAATAATTCCGCGGACTAGTTCAAATGTTGTATTGACGTATTTTCGACCTGTTTCTAGCATTGCCTGAACATTATTGGAGAATCGACATGAAACTGCCAGCCATTGCGCTAAGCCTGTTCATTGCGTCCACCGCCATCGCGGCGGATACGTCCACGTCCAAAACTTCCGTGCCCCTGCCGCCCATCTCGAAAAACCCCTACCTCCAGGAACAGCAAGGCGGCTGGATTGCACCCACCCAGACACCCTACGGCCCGGTACTCAAGCAGCAGGGCGCAATGCCGCCTTATCGCGACTACCAGATGAACCGCATCGTTTCGCCCGAGGAGAAAAAACGCTATCTGCAAATGGCCATGCCCATGATGGCCAACATGATGCAACTGGACGCACGCGAAGCCATGAACTACATGGTCGTGAAATACAAGGCCAAGCCTGGCCTGACTTTCGACGAAGTGGTGGAATCGCTCAAGCTGCGTGCCAATCAACTGAATTTCAAGTTTGTCGGCGCCAATCTGATGTGGAAGGATTTCAAGGCTGTTCTCAATGATGACTCCGCACCCCGTGTCGAAGTATTGAGCTTTTGCGATATCGCAGTCGGACGGCAACTGCTGAAACTGATTCCGGAAATGTCCGCCTTCCTGCCCTGTCGGATCACCATCATGGAAGACGCCGATAAAAACATCTGGGTACTGACACAGGACTGGGACGCCACCTGGCTGGACTATGCCGGAAAAGCAATGGGCATTACGCCCGAACTGCGTCAAGCCGCCATCGACATCCGCGACAAGATGGACAACATGATGCGGGCTGCTGCGAATGGTGATTTATAAGCTTTTTGCAGCATGTTGCGGTGAAGGCTAACCTGCGAAGCAGGTTAAGGCGCGAAGCGGCGGCCGAAGCCACAACACCCCAGCAGCGGCGAATGGGGATTTATAACCACATCAATGCATTGATTCAACGCTCGGCATAATCCTTCAGGATCAGCTCCAGATCCTTGCGCCAGGCCTCGATCAGGTGATGGGCCTGCGGCTCGTGAAACATCTCTTTCCATGAATCGAGATCATCGCTGGTCGCCACAATCTCCTTTCCCCGGACAATCAGCGCCAGCCTCAGCGGCAGCATGCTCAGCAGAGGTGGATAGTAGGCTTGGGCCTGCTCCATCGCAGCCGGCTTGCCGATGAACAGGATGCGCAAGCCCGGGTCTTCAAACCCACGCTTGACCAGCGCGCTGTCCACTGCCTGAATCTTTACCAAACGATAGCCATTATTCTCTGCGGCAATCGTGATGCGGTCGATGGCATCCCGCATGTCCGTGGTTCTGGCTGAGGAAATGGGGGCGGCATGCGCCAATGTCGTGCATGACAGCACCAGCAGAATGCCAATCAACCCTTTCATATTGCTGCCTCGTTCATGATGGCCAGATAATCCGTTTTCAGTTTCATGCAGTATTCATGCAGGCGGTAATTCCCCATGCGTAGCGACACCCAGGCTGGATTGATCGCCATCAGTTCCACACCATCCTTCGTTTCTATCAAGGTAATGCGGCAGGGTAAAAACTCGGAGGCCCGAGTATCCAGCGCGAGCGCGCGATTCATGGTATCGAAATTGCAAAAATAGACGATGCGAACCGACTTTGCTTCCCAATCAGTCGGGACCAGCCTGCTATCAATGGCCTGTTGACGTACAAAGCTGTAATTGTTGCTGTTGATCGCGTTGATGAGCGATTCCGTCACCTGGTCCATCGTCTTCCCCTTGATTGCGACATTCAGGAGAGGCGGTTCCTCCTCTGCGAGTGCCGGCAAGGCTGCAACCAGGCTGAAAAGCACACTTAAAACCAGGGTCAGGTATTGCGCCATTTTTTTCATTGATGTCCCAGTTCGTCGAAACACTTCAATATATTAGTGGTTACTAAAGCAACTTGTGTTCCAGATGATTTCATTCAAGAAAAGTTCATTTCGTCCAATGAATGTCTCAAAAATCGGGAATAATGTTTCCCATAATCAGTAAAAAACTTGACTAGTATCAATTTCAAAAATGTATCCAAACTCTATGATGCGCTCATGAACAGGGGGATGTAATGAATATTTCAAAATTTCTGGTTTTACTTTCAAGCCTAGTGTTTTTAACGCAGGCTGTCGCCGAGACGCCCGTTTCGACACCGCCGCAAACGGTAGCCGTCCCGGCCAATCCCTGGCTCCCACCCAGTTCGGCTCAGGCTTATCCGCCGCCGGTTTTCCTGCCGCTGCCCAGCCTGCCTCAGCTTCCTGGCCTGCCCCAGCTTCCCGCTTTTCCACAGGCCTCACCGCCACCCACCAAGCCCTACACCATGCGTCGGGCCATCTCCCAGCAGGAAAAAATCCAGATGATGCAAATGGCCCTGCCAATGATGACCACGGTCATGCGCATGTCCATGGCGGACTCAATGAACTATTTCGCCCGCAAGTACAAGGTCAAGCCCGGCCTGACCTTCGCAGACGTCAAGGAATCGCTGTTCCTGCGCGCCAACCAGCTCAACGTGAAATATGTCGGCGAAAACCTTATGTGGAAGGATTTTCACGCCGTGCTGGACGACAAGGAATCACCGAAAATCGAGGTTTATTCCTGGTGCGACATTGCCGTGGCGCGCGAACTGCTCAAGATCAGTCCGGAATTTGTTGTCTTCCTGCCCTGCCGCATCGTCATCATGGAAGATGCCAACAAGGATATCTGGCTGCTGATGCTGGACTGGAGCCTGGACTGGGTCAAGGGTTATGAGAAACAGCTTGGCCTCACCCCGGAACTGGTCAAAGGCGCCATCGATCTCAACCAGCGCATGGATGAAATGATGCGCGCGGCCGCCAACGGCGAGTTGTAAAGCGCAGTGACTTCAGGAAAACGCCCGGCATGACCGGGCGTTTTTCTTTCAGGCTTTCTCGAATTCGATCACGCCATTGTGCGCCACGACCCGGATCACATCCTTGGCCGCGAAATGCCCTGTCAGGATCTCCCTGGCCAGCGGGTTCTCGATCTGACTCTGGATGGCGCGCTTCAAGGGCCGTGCGCCAAACACCGGATCAAACCCTGCCCTGGCAATTTCAGCCACGGCCTCATCCGTCACTTCGAGCGTCATATCCATTTTTGCCAGCCGCTGTTCCAGTTGCTTGAGCTGGATGCGCGCAATGCGAGCGATGTGATCTTCCGCCAGACTGTGGAATACCACGACTTCATCGATGCGGTTGATGAACTCGGGCCGGAAATAAGTTTTCACCTCGGCCATCACTGCCAGCTTGACGACCTGGTAATCGTCACCCGCCATCTGCTGGATCATCTGCGAGCCCAAATTGGAGGTCATGACGATGACGGTATTCTTGAAGTCCACGGTACGGCCCTGGCCGTCGGTCATGCGGCCATCGTCCAGCGCCTGCAACAGGACATTGAATACATCCGGGTGCGCCTTCTCCACTTCATCCAGCAGAATGACGGAGTAAGGCTTGCGGCGCACCGCTTCGGTCAGATAGCCGCCTTCCTCGTAACCCACGTATCCCGGCGGCGCGCCGATCAGCCGCGCCACGGAATGCTTCTCCATGAACTCGCTCATGTCGATGCGGATCATGTGCTCGGCCGAATCGAACATGAACTCGGCCAGCGCCTTGCACAGCTCGGTCTTGCCCACACCCGTCGGGCCGAGGAACAGGAAGGAGCCGTAAGGCCGGTTGGGATCGGACAGACCCGCGCGTGAACGACGGATCGCATCCGACACCAGACGCACCGCTTCGTCCTGTCCGACCACACGCTTGTGCAGGTTTTCCTCCATGTGCACAAGCTTGTCGCGCTCGCCTTCCATCATCTTGGAAACCGGGATGCCGGTGGCGCGTGACACCACCTCGGCGATTTCTTCCGCGCCGACCTGGGTACGCAGCAGCTTCAGGGCCGATTCGCCGCCGCTTGCTTCCGCATGCTTGAGTTGCGCTTCCAGTTGCGGCAGCTTGCCGTATTGAATCTCGGCCAGCTTGTCGAACTGGCCCTTGCGCTGCAATTCGGCCATTTCCACTTTCAAGCGGTCGATCTCTTCCTTGATATGCGCGCTGCCCTGCACCTGGGCCTTCTCGGATTTCCAGACCTCTTCCAGGTCGGCGTATTCGCGTCCCAGGCGGGCAATCTCTTCCTCGATCAGCGCCAGGCGTTTTTGCGAAGCTTCATCCTTTTCCTTCTTCACCGCCTCGCGCTCGATCTTGAGCTGGATCAACCTGCGATCGAGCTTGTCCATCGATTCCGGCTTGGAGTCGATTTCCATCTTGATACGCGAGGCTGCTTCATCGATCAAGTCGATAGCCTTGTCGGGGAGAAAGCGATCAGTGATGTAACGATGGCTCAACTCCGCCGCCGCGACGATGGCCGGATCAGTGATGTCCACGCCGTGATGCAGCTCGTATTTTTCCTGCAGGCCGCGCAGGATGGCGATGGTGTCCTCCACACTGGGCTCGTCCACCATCACCTTCTGGAAGCGGCGCTCCAGCGCGGCATCCTTCTCGATGTACTTGCGGTATTCATCCAGCGTGGTCGCGCCGATGCAATGCAGCTCGCCGCGCGCCAGCGCGGGCTTCAGCATGTTGCCGGCATCGATGGCGCCTTCCGCCTTGCCCGCGCCAACCATGGTGTGAAGCTCGTCGATGAACAGGATGATGCGGCCTTCATCCTGCGACACTTCCTTGAGCACGGCCTTCAACCGCTCCTCGAATTCGCCGCGATACTTGGCGCCTGCTAAAAGACCCGCCATGTCCAGCACCAGCACCTTCTTGTCCTTGAGGGTTTCCGGCACTTCGCCATTGACGATGCGCTGGGCCAGGCCTTCGACGATGGCGGTCTTGCCCACGCCAGGCTCGCCGATCAGCACCGGATTGTTCTTGGTGCGGCGCTGCAAGACCTGAATGGCGCGGCGGATTTCGTCGTCGCGGCCGATGACCGGATCAAGCTTGCCCTGCTGCGCCCGCTCCGTCAGGTCGAGGGTATATTTTTTCAGTGCCTCGCGCTGACCTTCGGCCTCGGGGTTCTGCACGCTCTCGCCGCCGCGCACGGCATTGATCGCCTGCTCAAGCATGTTTTTCTGCGCGCCATGCTGCTTGAGCAGCCGTCCTAGCTCGCCCTTGTCTTCCAGCGCGGCCAGCAGGAACAGCTCGCTGGCGATATAGGCATCGCCGCGTTTCTGCGAATCCTTGTCCGTCAGGTTCAGCAGGTTGTTGAGGTCGCGCGACAGCGTCACTTCGCCGCCGTGGCCTTCCACCCTGGGCAGGCGGCCGATGGCCTCGTTGATGCCGGCCTTCAAAGCTGGCACGCGAACCCCGGCCTTGGCCAGCAGCGCGGACGAGCTCCCGCCTTCCTGCGACAACAGTACCGACATCAGGTGCAGCGGCTCGATGAATTGCTGGTCGGCGCCCACGGCGAGACTTTGCGCATCGCTCAGGGCTTGCTGGAATTGTGTGGTCAGTTTGTCGAAACGCACGGGCTTCCCCATTCAAAAAATTGGCATTACAGACAATGTGGGGAATACTGTCGCTTTTTCAAGCGCCTTACCCAGCAAGTTGATGACCGATTTGAACATGGCCAGACATCCATTCACCCCCGCACTTCCGGACCTTGAACCGCACCGCATCGAAGATGCCGTGGAACGGAATACGACAGCCGCCCTGGCCGAGGACATCGGCAGCGGCGATCTCACAGCCAGCCTGCTGCCCGCCACGCAAACCGCGCATGCCCGCGTCATCAGCCGCGAGGATGCCATCCTCTGCGGCATGCCCTGGTTCGAGGCCTGCTTCCGCAAACTCGACCCGCAAACAAATATCCGCTGGCACGCACGCGAGGGCGAACGCATCTATCCGAATCAGCTTCTATGCGACATCGAGGGCAATGCCCGCGCCCTGCTGACCGCCGAACGCCCCGCACTCAACTTCCTGCAAACCCTGTCCGGCACCGCCACCCTCGCCCGCCGCTATGCCGACGCCATCGCCGGCACGGACGCCGTGGTCATGGACACCCGCAAGACCCTGCCCGGCCTGCGCATCGCGCAGAAATACGCCATCCGCACGGGCGGCGGCGCCAACCAGCGCATCGGCCTGTACGACGGCATCCTCATCAAGGAAAACCACATCGCCTCGGCCGGCGGAATCCGGCCCGTGCTGGAAGCCGCGTTTGCGCTCAAGGCCAACGTGCCCATCCAGATCGAGGTCGAGACCCTGGATGAGCTGAAAGAAGCGATCGATGCTGGCGCCAATCTCATCCTGATCGACAACTTCTCTCTCAGCCAGATGCGAGAGGCAGTGAAGATTGCCAGGGGCCGCGCCGTGCTGGAAGCCTCCGGCAACATCACGCTGGACAACGTGCGCGATGTCGCGCTCACTGGCGTGCAGCGCATTTCCATCGGCAGCCTGACCAAGCATGTGCGCGCCGTGGATTTGTCGATGCGTGTAAACACCCGTCAATAAATCAAAACCACCCTCCAGGTAAGTTTTATCTGGCACTCAACGCGGTTTCAAGCTTTTTCGCGTGGCCGGGGCTGCATCCCTTCTGATTCGATCCCTACAGCCTAAACATCCTCCCGACTCTGCCGAGTACTCATCTAGCAGGTCATCAAATATTGCAGCTCAGGATTTCCGGAAAAAAAATCATAAGGGCGCAATGACGTTCAGGGGAAGGGAAACGCAACAATGAAATTGAATGCGCGCATCGGCATGGGAATTATCCTTGCCATGACTGGACTCGCAATGTCGAAAGCGGCAACTGCGGGTGAAACCTCATGGTCATGCTGGCAAAGCAATACTGACATTCATTGCATTCCGGGTTTCATGTTTTCCAAAACGACCGGGACAACTACCCCGCTTTCTTTAAATAAATATGCCCAAGCGGGATATTTCGAGGAGGAGGATTGGGTCGTTATTCCCATGCACACACACCCCACGGACTGGAGTTTTGTGGAATTGCTGGTTAAATCCATCATGTGCGGCAACAAGATTGGCTGCACCGTCGAGGTGAACCGCACCCCTATGAATGCCGCACTGCTAGGGCTCGATGACTAGCCGATCCAAAGCAGCCACGGACAGGCAATGCCGCTCATGCAATCCTTAGACGCAACGTGCGGTCGCACGCGCCATCGATAAGTGGCGCCAGGATGAGTTTCCCGCCCATGCGTTCGATCAGATTCCGGGCAAGTTCCAGATCATCCGCAGAGTCTTCACATGGCTGTGGCCCTGACTTCGGGCCTTTTCCACCATCGCGCATTTCCAGATAAACCATTTTATGGGCTTCATCCGCTCGGGCACTGACCGTGAGTCTTCCACCTTCTGGAAGCGACTTGATGGCATGCTGGATAACGTTGTCGAGTGCGATCCGCAGCCAAACCGGATCCGTGGAAATATCCGGCAGATTTGAAGGCAAATCAGTTGCGAACTGGATCCCGGCCGTTTCAAGATGTTTGCCGAAACCGTTGAGACAATTGCTGACTATCTCATTGAGCGAGGCTGCGACCAGATTTGGAGGCCCGGCTTCCGCATAGCGATCAAGGGACTCCGACCAGCTTGCAAGGCTGTCTGCATGTGCGGCAGCGCTTTGCTGCATGCCTCGTGACACTGCCTGAGCCATGATTTTTGTTATCCGTAGATCAGGATCCATCTGACTGAAATGCCTGCCCAGCTGCCGCACAAACAGGATCAGGGATATATAGAGCAGCAGGCCAACGCTAATTGCGACTAACCAAATGCATTGGTTTAGCGTATTGATGCTTTCCCAAAGAGGTTGCGGGTTCTTGTAGAACTCGATTGCCCCCATGACCAGACGGGTTTGCGGATCCAGCACGGCCACATACGTTTCGATGATTTTCTTGTTCCGGTCAAGCTCGTGGTGCTCCGCCTTGCTCAATACGTCTTCACCAATGACACCGCTATGGGACTTGCCCTTTTCCATAAAGATCTCATCCAGTTCAGGATTGACCATGAATCTCTTGCCGATCAAATCGGCGTTGGATGACCACAAAACCGTCCGGTCCCTGGCATAGATATTGGCACGCACCACATCGGGCATGGCGGAAACATGCCTGATAAATTCGTTGAGATTTTCGTCGGGCGCCTGATGTCCAAGAAAATAGCTCCTCGCCTGTTGCACAACAGCCAGGCTCTGAACGAACGAAGTTGTGGTCTCCGTATCCCGCTCGATCATCTTCTTGGTTACAAATCGCGAAATCAGCAAAGAGGACGTGACAGACGCCACGGCGATGATTATCAGACTGGAAAGCGCAAAAACTCGGGTTAGCCTGCCTGATTTGCTGACTGCGTAATTTTTTTCCATGGTCTGTTCTTTATTAATTCATTGTTCGGTTTTCAGTTAAAGCATATCTCAACATAGCAGATACAATTGTCTTTTTAATAGTCAAAACGTCACACGATACGCACAGGAATGATCATTGCTTGAGTTTTCACTGAATTTTGTTGTGTGGAAACGGAGAAACCATTGCAAACCGGATTCTCATTATGGCAAGCATCAGCGGATTCTAGTCAGGCCAGGAAAGCCAAGCTCGGCTTAAGCCTGCTGCTTACCCTTGAAGTCTGGCTGGCGGTTGCGTTGGCCATGGCGCTGCTGGCAGTCTGGTCGTGGCGGGAAACCGCCAAGGTTTCGGCAGCACAGGCCGAGGCCTATGGACGGGCGGTTTACGAATTGACACTGGCGGGTTTGACCAGCTTGGCCATGACCGGCCATGCCGATAAACGGGATTTGCTGCTTGAGCAGATTCGCATGGGACATGAAATTGAATCGCTGAATGTTATCCGTTCAGACGCGATCATTCGCCAATATGGCAACAGAGGCCCAGCACGGCCCAGTACCAGCGAACTTGAAGTCATCCAGTCAAAACGAGCCATCACCACGCGTTTGGGAGCCGGAAACGAAGAGCGGCTTCAGATAATCAAGCCCATCCTTGCTTCGCGGAATTTTCTGGGCAAGGATTGCCTGGCCTGCCATCAGGCGCGCGAGGGCGATGTCCTGGGCGTGGTTTCGCTGGAGCTCTCGATGAAGCGGCACAATGCACGTCAGGATTTGCTGGCCATCGAATCCTTTGCAATTGCCTCGCTGTTTGCCTTGGCCGTAGCGGGTTTTTGCTACATGCGCGTTTCCCGCCGGGTCATGAAACCCATCGCCAACATGCGGCAGGGGCTGGAAAGAATTGCTGCCGGCAAGGCCTCTCCCCTAGAACGGCTACCAGTAACAGGCAACGACGAAATCTCCCAGGCGGGCAAATCATTCAACCGTGTGATGGATCGGGCGATCGCGGAAGCCGAGCAAAACCGGCTTGATACCGAAGTATTCAATCGTGCGTTGGAAGGCATTACCATCACCGATCAAAATGGCGTAATCCAGAAGGTCAATCCGGCCTTTACCCGCATGACCGGCTACACGGCTGCCGAGGCCATTGGTAAAACGCCGGCAATCCTCAAATCGGGCAGGCAGGACCCGTTTTTCTACGAAGCCATGTGGAAAACCCTGCTCACCACGGGACAATGGCAAGGGGAAATCTGGAACCGGCGGAAGAACGGCGAAATCTATCCCGAGTGGCTGAGCATTTCCAGCGTGCGCGGGCCTGACGGAATGATCGAGCATTTCATGGCCATTTTCAGCGACATTACGGAAAGCAAGCTGCGCGAATCGGACATGGCCCATCAGGCCACTCATGATCCGCTTACCGGACTCGCCAACCGGGCTCTTTTCATGGACAGGCTGGAACAGGCAATCGCAATGTCTGCGAGACTTGCCCGCAACCATGTGGGGGTGATTTTTCTGGACCTGGATGGATTCAAGCCGGTGAATGACAATTTTGGCCATCACGAAGGTGACAGGGTATTGCAGGAAGTGGCGGTCAGATTAAGCAGCGTCGTGCGTCATAACGACACGGTTGCCAGACTGGGCGGTGACGAGTTCACCCTCCTCCTTCCCAATCTGGCTCATCGTGATGATGCAGAAATCGTCGCAAGAACCATCCTGGACTGCATCGAAATTCCCTTCAATGTCATGGGCAATCAGGTCAGGCTTTCTGCATCGATCGGCATCAGCTGTTTTCCTTACGATGGGCTGGATGCCGAAACATTGTTAAAACACGCGGACGAAGCCATGTATGTGGCCAAGCGGTCGGATGAGCGCCGGTATCATTTTTATACCGGACAGCAATTCTGAATGGTCTCTTATGTGTAAAACATATGAAAACATCCACCCTGCATCAGGGATGGTCCTGGCTGCGCCTTTATAATCAACCCAATTGATTAAACGCCGCGATTCAATGAGCCCTGCGAATTTTCTCTTCTATACATCTGCTCTGCTGGCATGCGCCAACGCATCTGCGGCGGGAAAAAATCCGGATGAAAATCAGTTGGCGATGGCCCGGAAACTTGCTGCTTCATTCAATCAGCAACTGACTCAGGAAATCATCGACACCTATACCCGCAAGGGACCCGATGCCGCCTGGCTGGTTTGCCGCGATCGCGCGCCCGACCTGGCGGACATGCTGTCACGAAAATACGGCTGGCGGATATCCCGTATTTCGCTCAAGCCAAGAAATGTTGTCCTTGGCACCGCTGACGCATGGGAACAACGTGTGCTTAATCAATTCGAGCAACGCGCGTTTCTGGGTGAATCCGCCAAGACGCTGGAATTTGGCGACATAACCCGCGATCTGCAAGGACAAGCCTACCGCTACATGAAGGCCCTGGTTATGCAGGAACCCTGCCTGGCCTGCCACGGCGCGCCCGACAATCTGGCGCCATCGCTAAAGTCCCGTATCAAGGACGCCTACCCGCACGACCGGGCGACCGGATACCGGGTCGGGCAGGTAGCCGGGGCCATCACCATTTACAGGCCCATCACCTCGCCAGCTTCGGCAAGGACATCACAGCAGGGCTTGCCCGCCAGGAACAAGTAGCGCTCATCAAACCCCGACGGACCTTTGTGGCAACCCGCCTTACTAACGATTGGGATACAAGTGCGCCACGCCGCCAAAGCTGCCAACCCACTTGTCCCCCGCTTCGGACGTGGCCATCGAAAATACGTAGTTTGAGAACAAGCCGTCCGCTGTGCTCATGGGTTTGAACTTGCCATCCTGCATGGCGGCCAGGCCATTGCTGGTACCCACCCAGATCTGGCCGTTGCCCTCCTGATGCAGCATGAAGACATGGTTGCCGGGCAAACCATCCTTGACGGTGTAGTTCTTCCAGTTTTTGCCATCAAAACGGGCCAGGCCGCCGCCCCAGGTGCCGGTCCAGACCACGCCGTCGCGGTCAACGATGATGGAGACGATGTAGTTGGGGTTGTAGGCCGTGGTCACGTTCTGCAAGCCCATTTCCTCTTTCTGCTTGGCGTGGTGGCTGGAATATTGAGCCGGGTCGTTCTTGAACTGGATGTCGCCTTTCACAAGCTCGTAATCTGCGCCCAAGCCTTTCTTGTGGTTCCAGTTGGTCCACTTCCCCTGGCGATACAGTGCCAAGCCGCCTTCGGTAGCCAGCCAGATATCGCCATTTTTTCCTTCGGCCAGTCCGTATACCCAGTCGTTGGGCAGTCCGGTATTGGTGTTCTCCACGGTATACAAATCCCACTTTGAACGGTCCTTGAGCGCGCCGCCGCGAACGCGGTTGACGCCCGACCAGGTGGCAATCCATACATCGCCATTTTTTGCTTTCAGCACATCGTAAATGAAGGCATCGCCAAGGCCGTCTGGAATGTTGTAGGTTTCCCATTTGTCATTGGCCGGGTCATACAGCGACATGCCGCCACCATAGGTGCCAGCGACGATGCGGCCATCCAGTTTGCTGACATGGAAGACCCCATTGGACAGCAGTCCATTACGGGAATCGAACAGGCGATATTCATCGGTGCCTGTGTCATATCGGATGAGTCCGCCGGAAGTGCCCACCCAGACAACTTTCCCGTCGAGAAAAATATCCTTGACGTTGCGGTTGCCAACACGGAAATGGATGAACTTGGCATTCGGATCAACCTCAACCTTGCCTTGCTGCTCAGGCATGGCTTGGGGGGCGGCGGGATGTCCTGCAGGCATGGCAGACTGAGTTGCAGGTGCGGCCGGCGCGGGGGCCTCCGCCGCCGTTTCCTGATTCGCGCCTTGCCTGGTACCCAGCACATAAGCGCCAGCGATGGCGCTACCCGCCACCACCAGTCCCACCGCCACTAATTTTGCATTGGTCATCATGTTCATCCTCTGTTACTTCCTTCCCAACCGGGCAACCCCTCGTTTGGTCCCCGCCCAGACCTCGCCACCAGGCGTGACAGCCAAGGCATAGACATTTTCTTCAAGCAGGCCTTCACGGCGGCCAAAGTTCTTCCAGGTCTTGCCGTCGTAGCGCGACACGCCATGATTGGTCCCGAACCACATGGCGCCTTCTTGATCCCGCGCGATGCTGAACACCACATCGCCAGCCAGCCCGTCGCGGGTGGTCAGGTTGCTCCATTTCTTTCCGTCATAACGCGCCACGCCTCCACCCCATGTTCCGGCCCACACCACATCTTTTGGATCGACCAGCACGCCAAATACATAATTGGGGTTATAGGTGGGGACGCCTTCCGCGGTCATCACGCCCAGATCGTGACGCGAACGGGTTCCCAGGCCGGTATTGGGGCTGGCCGGCTTTTTCTCATCATTGGGTGCGCCCAGTCCATCTTTGTGCGTCCACGAATGCCAGCCTTTGCCGTCATACATTGAAATGCCGCCCTCGGTGCCGAACCAGATGCGGTTCTTCGAGTCGACATCGATGCCGTACACCCATTCGTTGATGAGTTCCTTGACATAGGTCGTCATCTTGCCGGTTTTTGGATTCAGGCGATTGACGCCCGCCCAGGTGCCGATCCACAAGTCGCCCGTCTTGTCATTGGCGAAGGAATAGATCCAGTAATCCGCCAGGCCGTGCATGGGGAAAACAGTTTTCCATTTGCCGTTGTTGTAACGGGACATTCCGCCCGCATTGGTGCCAAACCATTTGTTGCCATCGACATCGATGCCAATGGCAAATACGTATTCGTTGGCCAGACCATGATCGCGGGTAAAGGTATTGAGGCGCTCGTTGTTTTTCAGATCAATTTCATGCACCCCGAGCGAGGTGCCGATCCAGATGCGGTTTCTGGCCTTTTCCACCGTCAGCGCCCGGACATAGACATTGGTGCCGACTTCAAAGGCATCCAGCACGCGCCAGTCGCCCTTGGGCGCCGCAAGAATGCTGGTACTGAAGGCCAGCCACAACAGGGTAAAAAGTATTTTCATCGTTGCAGTGTCCGGAGATGGGCAATCACATCCAGCAGGTTTTGTTCGGTCAAAATGCCTGTAAATGCCGGCATGGCGCCCTTGCCGGACTTGATGGTGGCAACCAGCAGGGTGTCCGGCTTCATCAGCACCATGCCTTGAGTGAAGTCGGGTGTTCCCGGTAACAGCCCTTTTCCATCAGCGCCATGGCAGCCTGCGCAGTATGAAGTGAACAATTGCGAGCCCTTGAACACATCGGCAGCCTGAACGCCAAGTGAAGCAAAGCCCAGAACCATCAGCGCGATGGCCAGATTTTTATTTTTTCTTTGCATGTTCCACCTCCGAGGACTTGCCATGCTTCAGTTTTTCTCCACGCTGACGCCAGGCTTCCGCCTGAACCGGATCGGGTGCAAGACCCAGTCCGCCTTTTTTATAGGCTTGAACCATGACATCCACCGCATTGGCGTAATCCTGTTCCGCCGCCTTGCGAACCCATTCTTCCGCCAGTTTCACGTCCCTGGCGATGCCTTCGCCCGCGGCATACGCCATGCCCAGGCCAAACTGCCCGGCGGCGTTGCCCTGCTCCGCCGCCTTGCGATACCAGATCACTGCCTCTTTGTCCTCTTCAGCCCGGTCGAGGATTTCACCCAGCGCGGCCTGAGCGGGGGCATGTCCAGAATCAGCAACCTCTCGCAACAGTTTCATGCCAGTAACCAGATCGCCATTGCCGATAAGGCGTTTTGCGCGCTGGTATTGCCCAGCCGGATCAGCTGCCGCCACTGACATGGAAACAATGGACAGCAAACTGATAAGCAATAGCCTTGCCAGTAAAAAGAATGAAGGATGCAACATCTCAAACTCCTCCTTTCAGGCCAGCTGCTTCGAATTCCTCCATCTTGCGGTACAGGCTCGACAAACCGATGCCGAGTTTCTGGGCTGCGGCACGACGGTCGCCGCCGGCTTCGCTGAGCGCCCGGTAAATGATTTCACTTTCGTAGCGCCGCATCATTTCCCGCAATGAACCAATGCTGCCTGGCTGACCGAAGCTGATGCCATTCCCGTTGCCATTTGCACTGCCACTGGGTTCAATATGAGTCATTTCCGCAGGCAGGTCCGCCACGCCGATGATTCCGCCCTCGGCGAGAATGCAGGCACGCATGATGAAATGCTCGAGCTGACGGATGTTTCCAGGCCAGTCATAGGCGATCAGCAACTCTTCCGCATCCGGATCAAATTCCAGGTGCTGGTTCAGGCCATTTTTCCTGGAGCATTTATCCAGCATGTATTGCAACAGGGCATGCATGTCGTTCTTTCTTTCCCTCAGCGGCGGGGAATGAATGTGGAACATGCCCAAACGGAAGAAGAAATCTTCGCGGAACCTGCCCTGGCTCACCAGTTCTGGCAGATTGCGGTTGGTTGCCGCGATGATGCGCACATCCACTTTTCTGGACTGCTCGCTGCCAACGGGCCGCACCTGCTTGTCTTCAAGGATGTGCAGCAGCTTGGCCTGGAGCGCCATGGGCAATTCGCCTATCTCGTCCAGAAAAATGGTGCCGCGGTCTGCCTGGACAAATAGCCCTTTCGTTGCCTTGTCCGCACCGGTAAAAGCGCCTTTGGTGTGGCCAAAAAACTCGCTTTCCATCAGGTTTTCCGGAATCGCGCCGCAGTTGACGGGCAAAAAGGTTTCATTGGCCCGGTTGCTCTGATTGTGAAGCATGCGCGCAATGACGCCCTTGCCCGTGCCTGATTCGCCGGTGATCAGCACTGTGCTGGTGGTGGGTGCGACCTTGGCAATCAAGCGCTCGACTTCCTTCATCGCAGGCGAGGAAAAATGGAAAGTGTCATCCGATTCGGCCATCACGATCCGGCGCAGCGTGGTGTTCTCGTCCTGCAAGCCTCTGAGATCGGCAACCTGCTCAAGCCGGTGCTGCAGTTCTTCCATGCGGATCGGCTTGGTGATGTAGTCGTAAGCGCCGGCGCGCATGGCTGCAACCACGGTTTCCATGGATGCGAATGCTGTGATCATGATGAAAGTGGTGTTGATCCGCAGCGCCTGTGCGCGCTTGAGCATTTCGATGCCGTCGATGCCGGGCATCTTGATATCGCAGATCGCCACATCGATGTCGCCCTTGGCCAGCCGTTCCAGCGCATGTTCGGCGTTGTCCGCCTCTTCCACTGTATGTCCGGCCCGGGCCAGCGAGGTGACCAGAACCAGCCGGATGGCTGGTTCGTCGTCAATAACCAGAAGTGACAAGGATTTCATGAGTGTTTTTCCCTTGAATCATGCACCGGCAAGGTAATGGTAATGGTGGTGCCTTCACCTTTTCTTGAAGCAATATTCATGACACCTCCATGGCCAGAAACGATGGAAGCGCAAACCGTCAATCCGAGACCCGTGCCCTTGCCTGGCGGCTTGGTGGTATAGAACGCTTCCGTGGCCCGCGCCAGGGTTAATGGATCCATTCCGCTTCCGGAATCACGAATCGTGAGAAGCACATTTTCTCCCTGCGGCCTGGTCGAAACCGAAATGCCGGAGGGCCGTTCACTGACTTCATTGACCGAATCCGCCGCATTGATCAGCAGGTTCATCATTACCTGGGTCAACTGGTCGCCCACGCCCATGATGGCGGGAAGCTGGCCATCCAGCTCCTGTTCGACTTTCAGATTCCTGAAGCGGCGGTCATACCGCAAAAGACTAACCGTGCTGCGGATCAGCTCGTTCAGATCGAGCCATTCCCGATGAGCGCTGCGCGGCGCGGCAAATTCGGTAATTTCACGAGTAATTTTGGCAATACGTTCAGTCTGTTCAAGAATCAGCTCCGGCCGGCAATGCGCGCCGGGTGCCAGGCACCTCTGCCCGCCATGCACATCGCACATTTCCTGGGCAATGCCGGAAATCGCTGTGATGGGATTGCCTATCTCATGGGCGATACCCGCCGCCAGGGTGCCAATGGCCGCCATCTTTTCCTGATGGAAGGTTTTTTCGCGCTCCAACGCCAGTTCCCGCTCGCGTCTGTCAAGGTCGACGGCCATCTGGTTGACGGCCACCATCAAATCGCCTACCTCATCCTGGCGGGTAGTTTCAAGCGGGTCGCCCCGTATGCCCTTGGCAACTTCGATCGCGCGCTGCCGCACCCTGCCAAAGTCAAGAGTAAGCTGTGAAAAGAAAACCCATGAAACAGCGGCAAACAATCCCAATCCAATGATGGTATGGAGAATCATGACAGAAGTCAGCCGCTCGCTACGCTTCTGGAAATCGGCCGTGATCTTCTCCAGCCGCTGACGCTGGTCGAGGCTCAGCGTTTCCGCCTCGCCGATCAAATCCTTGAGCCTGGCAATCAATCCCGGCAGGTTGTTCTGGGCAAATGCCGCCCGCGCCTGACTGACGGCAGCGGCGATCTGTGAATAGTGCGGAGTGTCGGCTGACAATCGGTCTGCCAGTGAATTGAAATTGCTGTCGATCAGCGCGAAGTCCAGTCTCACGATCTGCAAATGCTCGTCGCTCTTGCCAAGTTTTTCGCCAAGCTCTTCTGCATCATGCGCCGCGACCAGGGTGTGATAGGAAGAAATTCTCAGGGCACGCAGGCTTTGATCAATTTCATGCAGATTCTGCAAAACAATGAATTCGCGCTGGAGGCCGTTTTTTTCATACAGAACATAGCCCGTCAGCAATGCAACATAGGCAAGCAAAGCCAGAATGGTAAAAACGGCTTTCTCTCGCAAGGACAAGCGCTGCCATACACCTTTCCCCGAAACGAGACCGGAAAACAGATTTCTGGCCCGATTGGCTGGAAGCGCTGGATTGATCACGATCTCTGCGCTTTGCATGCTGCTGTTTTCTCTCATCCTCTCATCTTAACCCAGAGCTATGGCACGACCCGCTCGATGGTCAGCGTCACATTCGATCCCAATGCAACCGGGCCGATGCTGCCTTCCAGATCACCGGACTGCGGCATGGCCGATCCAGCGCGCGAGACCCTGGCGCCAACCTGAATCTGGCTGAAACTCGAAAGCTTCATGTTGGGCGCCATGGCCATGCTGTCGTCCAGCTTGAATCTAACCGGGAACCCGGTGGCCGGCAGGCGCAACACCGCCAGCGGCATGGGCGGGCCCTGCATGGCCTTGGCATAGACAAACAGCGTATCCTGCGGACCAATCTTTCCGGCAAGCGCCGGGCTGATGGCCACCGCGCCTTCCACGCTGGCAAGCATTGCCGGCGCGCCGCCATCTCCCATCTGGTTTTTCGCATCGGCAATGCTGCGTGCGATGCCCTGCGCCTGGGGCGAGCCCGGCGGAAACATCGCAATCAGCCGTTCCCAGTAATGCACGGCCAGATCAAACTGCTTCTCGTTGAAAGCCACGGTGCCTGCCAGCGCCAGTGCTTTGGGATGCCGGGGATTGGCATCCAGGGCTTTCCTGATCAGCTCGGCTGGCCGCCCGCTCAGATTTTTGTTCTGCAAGGCGCCCATCACGTCAGCATAGTCCAGCAGCAACTGAGGATCATCCGGCGTCAACGCATAGGCGCGCTCAAAGGCCATGAGCGCGTCGTTCAATCTGCCTACCGCGATGTAGGATCGTCCCAGCATGCCCCACCCTGCCGAGTCATTCGGATTGGCTTTGAGCTTCGCGGCCAGCTTGTCCATCATCGCCAGCATCTGGTCCTGAGTCAGCGAATGGCCTGCTGCGGGTGCTTCTGGCTCGGCCATGCGCAGTGCTGATGGCGTGCCGGTCAACCAGTAAATGGCAAAGGCGGCAACAGGAATCAGGACCAAAACCACAGCCAGGGTCGGCTTGGCCCCAGGCGGATTGGAAAGCGCCTGCCGGTCTCCTGCGATATCGTCCGCCAACAGACGTTCGAGCTCGAGACGGCTTTCACGATGGCGTTCTTCCGTCAGCGTGCCGTTCGCCAATTCCTCGTTCAGCTCCTGCAGCCGGTCTCTGTAAATTTCCAGGGTTGCCTGTCTGTGGTCAACCTGTGTGTTCTCCCGGTTGCGCCCAGCCAGCGGCGGCAAAAGGAACAGCAAAGCCGCAGCCAGCAGCATTGCGGCAATCAGAACAAACATGGTCATGGATCAGGCTTTCATCGCTGCGTTAGCAGCGGGTATTTTTGAACCGGCGCGCTGGGCAAGCTGGCGGTAGCGGCGATCGGCAATGGCGATAAACCCGCCCAGCGCCATGAAGACGAATCCCGCCCAGATCCAGTCAACAAAAGGCTTGTGATAAACCCTCACTACCCAGGTGTCTTCGCTGATCGGCTCGCCCATGGAAACATAGAGATCACGCGTCACGCCTGCATCAATTGCCGCCTCCGTCATCGGCATGCGGCTGGCGCGATAGGCGCGCTTTTCGGGATGCAGCACCGTGTAGGGCTTGCCATCATGGGTGACCTGGAACTCACCGCGCAAGGCACGATAGTTCGGCCCGTCGATTTCCTTCAATCCATCAAAGCGGAATACGTACCCCGCAATGCTGACGGTATCGCCAAACTTCATGCGAACATCGCGTTCCGTTTCATATCCCTTGACGAGCGTGACCCCCACGACAAATACAGCCACGCCGCAATGCGCCAGCAGCATGCCGTAAAACCCCAGTGGTATGCGTCGGATGCACGTCTGCAGAGGCACGCCATCCTGTTTCAGACGGTCACGCAAATTGAGCAGGCTCGAAGCAAATATCCAGAATGCCAGGAAAAGCCCCAGGCCCACCAGCGGCTTCCATCTGCCCAGCACAAACGGAAGTATCAGGGCGGTGACAAGGCTGACCAGAAACGCCCAGCGCAAACGAACAGCCAGTTCCGGCAGGCTGGTCTGCTTCCAGCGGGCCAGAGGCCCCACCCCCATCAGGAACAGAACTGGAGCCATCAAGGGAACGAACACGGCATTGAAGTACGGCGGCCCCACGGAAATCTTGCCCAGGCCCAGGGCATCAAGAAACAGCGGATACAGCGTTCCCAACAATACCGATCCCATGGCCGCCGTCAGGAATACATTGTTCATCAGCAGCATGGCCTCGCGCGAAACCCAGGTGAAACGGCTGGCCACGGTCACCTTCGGCAGACGCCAGGCATACAGGCTCAAGGAACCGCCTATCACCAACGCCAGAAAAATCAGGATGAACACGCCGCGCTTGGGATCGGTGACAAAGGCGTGCACGGAAGACAGCACGCCGGAGCGGACGAGAAAAGTGCCCAGCAACGATAGCGAGAAGGCGATGATGGCGAGCAGCACCGTCCAGCCTCTGAAATCGCCGCGCTTTTCCGTAACAGCCAGCGAATGCACAAGCCCAATCCCAATCAGCCATGGCATGAAGGACGCGTTTTCCACCGGGTCCCAGAACCACCAGCCGCCCCAGCCTAATTCGTAATATGCCCACCAGCTGCCGAGGGCGATACCCAGACTGAGAAAGCCCCAGGCCACCGTCGTCCATGGACGCGACCACCGCGCCCAGGCAGCATCCAGTTGCCCGGCCAGCAAAGCCGATATGGCAAACGCGAACGCCACGGAAAATCCGACATAGCCCATATAGAGCAGGGGCGGATGGAAGACCATGCCAGGATCCTGCAATAGCGGATTGAGGTCGCGCCCGTCGACCGCGGCCGGCAGCAGGCGGTCGAAAGGATTGGAAGTCGTCAGGATGAAGAGGATCAGGCTGGCTCCGATGAATCCCATCACGCCCAGTACCCTGGCCACCATGGCTTCCGGCAAGTGGCGGCTGAACACACTGACAGCGACCATCCACAAGCTCAGCATCAACACCCACAGCAGCATCGAGCCTTCATGTCCGCCCCAGACAGCGGCAAAACGGTAATGCGCGGGCAGCAGGGAATTCGAATTGGACGCCACATACAACACGGAAAAATCGTTTTCCATGAAGCTGAAAGCCAGACAGCCGAAAGCAAGCGCGACAAACACAAAAAAGCCCTGCGCCGCAGGGCGTGCCGTCGCCATCCAGCGTGACCAGCCACGGTGCGCGCCAACCAGAGGGAAAAGAGTTTGGGCCAGTGCCAGAAGAAAAGCGATGACCAGGGCAAGTTGACCGATCTCGGGGATCATGGGTAAAGGCCAAAAAACAGATGCTCGATAACTAGCAAGCTTGGTGCCATGGATTCATTGCCCGAATCCAGCTGAATAAGGTCAAAATTCCCAATTACAGGAATTTAACCGAGCTGGATTCCCGTTTCCGGGAATTACTTTGATCCGGCTTTCTTGTCGCCTTCTTCCCATTCCCATAGCGCGGCCTGAGCCTTTCTGACATGAGGGTCGTCCGGTCTGGAAAGATGAATGTAGGTGCGCATGGCACCCTTTGCCCCCGGCAGGTCTCCCAATGCTTCCAGCGCAAGCGCCAGCCCGTAATACGCATTGGCCTGGCTGGATTTAATTTCGATGGCACTGAGAAAAAAATCATGCGCCGCCTGATAACGTTCCAGACCCAGCAGCGTGTAGCCCATGTTGGCGTGGGCCTCGGGCAGCTTCGGAGCCAGTTCCAGAACGCGATGGAAGGCTGTCAGCGCATGGTCGTACTGTTTGGCGTGCAGCATGACCACGCCCTGCTTGAAACGCGTGTCGATTTCCCGGGCACGCGCATCGCGGGCATGTTCCGCCAACTTGAATTCCCGCCTGGCCGGCGCTTCCGGACGACTGGCAATCCAGAGGGTAACGGCCGCGATGGCAACCAGCAGCAATCCCGCCAGCCCGTATCGCATGCGGCTCACAAGGCCCCCTTGTGCGGCGCCTGGCTGATGAAGGGCACGCCAAAGAAAGTCAGGAAGGCCAGCACGAATACCCCAACGACCATGATTGCGCCAACCCGCGCGGAGATGCGCATGGCGAACCGCGCATGCAAAGCGGCAACCGCGGATAGCCAGGTCAGGAAGGCCCAAGTTTCCAGAGGATCCCAGTCCCAATAGCGGCCCCAGGCATCCTGCGCCCAGGCCGCGCCGGCTACCAGCATGGCGGTTTCAAACAGCACTGCCCAAACAAGAAAACGCCACATCGCCGATTCGACAAATGCGTTCTCGGGCAAATCGGCAAGCCTGGCGCCAACTCTTCTCAAGGTCAGCGCAAGGGCACAGGCCAGCGCCAGCAGCAACAGGCCAAGAAACAGCTTGCCCATGGCAAGGTGAATCCATAACCAGACAGTTTCGTAGGTAGGCAACGCATGGCTGTCGATGGGTGTCGCAACGAAAGCCCAGGCAGCCAGCACGGCCAGCAGGGGCAAGACCAGCGGCGCGCTGCCTCGCAGCCATGTCCTTCGCCAGCAGGCAATTCCATAAATCGCGCCAAGGCTGAACAGGTTGCTGGTGAGAATTTCATACATGTTGAAGAACGGGCCATGATCCAGCCGCACCCAGCGAGAAGCGATGGCAACCGTAATCAACGCCAGCCCGATACTCAGCCATGCGAATGCATATCGCCTGAACATCGCATGCAAGGTGCTGGCCGCACCCGCGCCGACGGCGGCAAGACCTGGCCACAGCCAAAACAGTTCAGGCGGTCCGTTCACGATGAAATTTCACGGACAGCTTTGGCATGGCCATTCGCCCCAGCAGATGCCAGGCCAGCGCACCCACGGCCACCAGGGCAATAGCCAGCAGCCAGGGCAAAGTCGGATCGTAATAAATCCGGTAACCCATCCAGCCGCGCACGCCTTCAAATCGAATGCTTCCCCCCGGCACGATTGTCGATTGGCCGGGATTCAATTCGATGACTTGTTGTTTTCCATGGATCTTGAGTACCGGCTTGAGTTGACGGCTATCGAGTTTCCAGGCCTGCTGATAATCCAGCTTGACCCCCGGGTCCAGCACCCATTTCAGGTTTGGCCCGCCCTCGGGTTGCCAGTCGCTTTCCTGGCGCCAGTCGTTCATGGGAAAACTGGGCAAATGAATGGCCCCCGTTTCCGCCTGACCGGATTCCGGCATCCAGGTAACGATCAGGGCAAAGCCCTTGTTGTGCGTGGTGTAGAAACGGTAGCCCGACAACACCAGCGGATCGATGTCGCCCACCGCATGACGCTCGCGCCCGGCAAAAACTTCGCTGCGGGTATGCGCGCGCCTGAGGCCTGGCCGGTAGTCAATGGTGTAGGAACCCTGAACGAAGTCGATTTCATTCAGACGGTCGCGATGCCAGGGTCCGCTTCGCTTGACCTCGTTGCGGGCATCGGTAAATGACTGCCCTTCGACAATCTCAACCCGCCCATCCAGATGCGTCATCCGTCCCCAGCCGGCCAGCAGCATCAGTACCAGCAGGGCCAGATGGAATACATACAATCCGGCGGAAGCGCGCAACGCCGGTTTGACCAGCAAGGCCGCGGCAAGATTGATCGCCAGCGCGGCCATGGACATAGCCAGTTGCCAGGAAGGCAAGCCCGGCAACTGGTAATGCGCGATCACCGAGGCCGCCAGCCAGGCCAGGCCAATGAGCGTCAAACGTGATGAAGCCAGCAGCTTCATCATGGCGGGCTCTCACAATTTTCGGAACTGTCTCGCATCCAGCTCTTGCCAGACTGTCCGTTGCCTGGCGCGCCCACCGAACCGCAACTGTTTTCCAGCCAGGCGCCACTCGGCGCGAACGCACGAATTTTCAACATGGCATTGAGGTAATAAGGCCCGTTGGTATAGCCTGCCGTGGTGTTATTCCGTACCTGAGTGCCTGGCGCCAGCCCTGCCTCCTGACCGACATCGTTCAGGTTGACCAGGAACATTTTGTTCTTCCAGCCATGCGGAACGGCGATGTGGCACCAGGTGCAGCGGATGCGGCCAATCTTTTCACGATGATAATGATGCAGATTGCCGCGCCCCTTGTCGCTGTCCGGGTTGAAGAACCCCGTGCCGCCCCCACCGCCCGTGCCTGCATATGTATTGGTGTCGTGGCATTTGAAGCACAGCACGTTTGCATCCACCCCCCCTCCACCGGTGCCGGAATTCTGGCTCCAGTTGCCCTTCAGAATGAAGTTGTTGGTGGAGCCATGCGGCCCCCAGGGATTCTGCGGTCCCGTGCCGGGCGTTGTCGGTGTGATGGTCGTCGCGGCCGTGCTGGAACCGTGGCAATCCGTGCAATACATGGTCTGGTCCCCCACCTTGGTCTGCCAGGGGGCGAGAAAACTTGCGGCCGTGGTATTGCGCAAGGCGTGTGTCCGTCCAGTCTTGTCGATGACCGGATGCCAGCTGCGACGGTTGTTGTTTTGGAAATTGACGCTGGTCACAGGCCCTGGCGGATCTCCAGCGAATGCGTCAGAGTCTGTCGTCGCGGCGTTGGCCTGGTGCGAAGCTGGTGCCTGAAATTCCATGGCCTGATTGGTGTAACGCGTCATGGCATTGGTGCCGGACGGCGTGCCGGGCGCTCCCAGATTTGGCCGGGTCGCGGTGGGATAAAAGCCGTCGTCCAGATAACCGTAATCGGAATGGCATTTCAGGCAAATCTGGTACTCGCGCGTGACATGGGGGGCGTCTCTCGTGGTATCCGAAGTTACCGGATCGCCGCGCTTGACGATGTATCCGTCAGGCTTGCTCCGGAACGGCACGGCACCATAGTCCGGCTCGACACCCCAGGTGCCGCGCAGCACACCCGAGGCTATATTGCCCCCTGCATTGCCTGATTCAGGGGTAATTCCACTGGGAACATGTGTGCCCTGGTCAGTATCGCCAGTGCCATTGAACAAACGGTTGCGCCGCACACGATGCGGGTTATGGCAATCGGTGCATTCCGCATGCCGGTTGCCCAGGCTGCCAAAGCCAAGCAGGGTACGCGATTCAATAAAGTCCTTGCCCCGCTGGGTGGCCGCATCGGGATTGTTGGAGCCGATGTCGTGTACCTCCACATCACCCTGTTCGGCATTGGTGATTGGCATGTGTTTTCCGTCGACCAGATTGTAGTCGTCGCGGATATTGGGCACTTCGGTATTGGTCTGGAGAATGCTGCCGGTCGCATCGCGGTGGCATTGGTAACAGGTTTCCTCGATGGCCGGGTTACCCCCGCTCTTGGGTGAAGCGAGACTGTCAGTACCTTCGCGCAACAAGCGGCGTGAGCCCTGCACGGAATGGGTATCGTGACAGTTGAGACAGGCGGCTTTCCAGACTGGAATATTGGCCGGAAACTCACGCTGCGTGGCGGCCGCAGGCTTGTACAACTCATTGGCAACTGTTGGATTGGCGTGCGCGGACAAGGCCCAGGTCTGGCCACCCTTGTCGTGGCAGGCCAGACATATCTGGTCGTTTACCTCGCTGAATGTGCTGCCCGTTGGCGCAACCTCTTGCAGACGGTTGGCGCGCAGGAATTTTCCAGGCTGTTTGGCGGGATCGTTTTCGTGCAAGTGCGGGTCATGGCAGGTCGCGCATTGCATCTGTGCACTTTCCAGCGGCATTTTTGGCGCGGGCCGCACGCCGGCCAGTCGTGTTCCCACATTTGTTCCATCAGGCACCCTGAGTTCGCCATCGGCTGCCGCCAGCGCGGCATCGTAAGTGAAAGAGATCGGGTGGTCGTTGCTTAAATCCGTGCCCAGATTGCGGGTGAATCCTGTAGTCGTGCCGCTGCCCGGTGCCATGACGCCGCCGGCTCCGGTGCCGGTCATGTTGACGACCGCGGGCCCGCTACCATTCAGCACATTCACATTGCCGATGGCGATGGTGCCATCGTGACAGGACAGGCACAGTTTGGAACTTCCACCTGGCGCCGCCGCCATTTCCGCTATGTTCGCTTCGATGGAACTGGAACTGTAGGGCGTATAGGTCGCGGTGGAGGTCTTGCGGTTCCACAGCGGCGCGGCGGGGATGTCTTCGGCGCCATGCGGGGTGTGACAGAAAACACAGACCTGGGTTTCCGACACGGCCTTGACGGTGCCCGGTCCGGTCACGGAAAGATTATGTCTGGTCGAGCGCACGTCAGAAACACGCGCGGCGGACAAATCGCGCGGTTGCCCCAGCCAGAGCGCCATGCCCGCCAGCGCCATCAGGAACACCATCCGGATGCGCCTCATTTACCCTCTCCCAGAAACTGGAACACTGATACGCGGCCGTTGAACATGTCCGCCACATACACGCGATTACGCTTGTCGGTCCAGACGCCGGCCGGGAGGAAAAACCTGCCTGCCTCCTTGCCCGTGCCGCCTATCGACATCAGCAACTGCCCCTCCGGATTGAAAATGAGCAGGGTATCGTAGAGCGACTCGATCACATAAATGTTGCTTTCGTCATCGACCGCCACGCCTTTTGGCCGGACCATGTTGCCGACATACATGCCGCGCTTGCCAAAAGTCTGCTCCAGTTCCTGTTCCCGCGAATAAATCTGCACACGCGCATTCAGTGTATCGGTGACAAACAGTTTTTCATCGTAATAAGCCAGATGCGTCGGGAAATTGAACTGCCCCACGCCATCGCCGTGCCCACCTATTGTCTCGACCAGTTCGCCCCGGTCATCGAAGACCTTGATGTCATGCGCGCGGGTATCGGCAACATAAGTGAGACCCCTCTCCGCGTCGCGCGCAAGGCCCGTAGGGCGCTTCAACACACCCTTGCCAAAGCTGGACTGAGGCTGTCCCTCCGAATTCAGGCGGGCAACCAGCCCCAGTTCGGCATCCGCCACCAGTAGCGTATTTTGCGGGCCGGATGCGATACCAACTGGCGATTTGAATCGCACATGGGGTTCGGCCAACTCCCAAAGCTTTAATTCACCGAGTGACGAGTCGAACACAAACACTGCTTGCCGGGAAACGTCCGTGACATACACCCGCCCGTTCTCGTCGGTATAACCAGACTGGGGCCGCTGCAACTCAATGACATGCGGCACATTGCCCACGAGGCCGACCAGCCAGTTGAAGATCGTTCGTGCCGTGCCGTATCCTTCCTCGCCTTGACGCTTGAAATTGTTTTCGCCAGTAAGGTCGCCCAGGTAAAGGTAACGCGGCACTTCCGCTCCCCGGGGAAACATGAGCGGCTCTTTCAAGCCATTGGAATCGAAATCCAGCACCCTGGGGCCAGTCGCGCAGCCCGCCAGCAAACCGGTCAACAGCAAGCAGAAAACAACCGCACGCATTGATCAGCCCCCGCCCATGACCAGTATCATGCGGACCCGTGCCTGCATGGGATCGGCCACATACAGCCGGCCTTCATCAACTGCGATTCCACCCTGTACATTGATGTGCACTGGAAGCAGATGGGTCTGTCCATCCGGGGTAAACACATGAATCCGACGACTGCCCATGTCGGCCACATATAGTCTGCCCTGTCTGTCAGCGGCCAAGGCTACGGGCTGTTTGAGTGAGTCCCGGCCTGTCATGGAAACCAGTCTTCCATCGGGCGAAAGAGAAAGCACCTGTGCGCTCCCAGTGTCCAAAACATGGATGATGCCACGTCCAATGGCCATGTCACCGATGGAAAGCGTTTGCGCCGGCAGGCGGACGACCTCGGCGATCCGGCCGCGCATATTGAATACAACAAGCTGGTTATACAGACCATCCGCCACCCATAGTTTGCCGCTAACCTCATCCACGGCAAACGCGACCGGCCGCCCAAGATTGGCGTCATCCGCGTAGATTCGCACCAGGGTTCCGTTACGGCTGTATTGGGCGATGCGGCGATTAAGGCCTTCCAGCACGTATAGCGAGAGATCGGCTCCCAGTGCAAGCCGGGTGTCCTGCCGTGCCTGAAGACCTGCAAAAGACTGCAAAGTCTGGCTGGCCCGGTCATAGCGAAAAATCCGGTTAAGCCCCGAATCGGCGATATAAACATCCGGTCCGCTGGCCGCAATGGCAACAGGATATGCCAGGCGCACAAATCCCGGCGATGCACCCAAGGCCGTGGCACCGGTTATCGGCGCCAGTTCATTGGCCGACAGGATACCCGGAGCATTCAGGTCGCCATCAGAAGCCTGGCCTGCGGCATGGCCCGTACCTGACCATACCAGTGCCGCCAAAATCAGCATTCGACAGCAAGTAATCATGCGATCCTTCCACGCTTACCAGTGGCCTGGCCCCTTGGTTTGATTGCCGCCCTGAATGCCTGAAGGAAGCCCAAGCTTGCCGGTGTGGCACAAATTACAATTCTCGGGACCCCAGGCAATGGTGCCGTTATGGCACATGCCGCAGAATTTGCCGTCCACGATGTCCGCCATTTTGACCACGTTGCCCCCTGCCCGCATCTGGAAACCGAATTCGCTGTGGCAAACCTTGCAGCGGAAGCGTATCCGGTGAAACCAGTGTGGAAATACTACTGGACGCACGCCCTCCTTTTCCGCGTTCTTGTTCAGCACCACGTCGCCATATTCGGCCGAAGCGGGAACCGTGAATGCCAAGGCAAATAGCGCCGCCGCAATGATCATCAGAAACAGTCTCACCTGATCTTCTCCCTTGGCACGCTATGGCAGCGCGTGCATTCGGTCAACGGAAAAGCCACCGCGCCATGGCACAGGCCGCATTTCTCTCCGGTCAGAATCTGCATCATGTTGACGTTGGAGGCGCCAGCCTTGCTTTTGAACAGGTGCTCGTGACAGTTGCCGCAATCCAGCCAGAGCGTGTGCGGCTTGTGGGGAAACTTGACCATCGGCATTTCGCCGGTACGTTTCATCAGCACTTCAGTATCGATCACCCTGACCTTGGTTTCGGGCAACACGTTGGTACGCGGGTTGATGTATCCGCCTTGCAGCGCTTTAACCCAATCCACCTGATTGCCGACTGCATCCGACGGAAGTTTGCTCAACGCCTCTTCCGGGTTCTGAAGCAGTTTGATGCCGGGTTCGGCCGGATCGTGCAGTTCATCGGCCGTAACGGGCGACCATTTGCCTGCCCAGATCATGCTGGATGCGCCAAGCATCAGGACAAGCAACAGTATTCTTGAAATGCGCTCTCTCACTGCCGGATCCTTTTCTTTTCTTGTTATTGAAAATCAGCCTGGAATATAAATGCCTGCGCCGCGAATTGCGCGCACCAGTTCCTTGGTGGAATCCTCAAGAAGCTTGATGGCATTTTCGAAATCCCTTGAGCCGGCTTTCGATTCAGCCTGCTTGCGAAGATCGGTTGCCTTGTCGACAAACCCCTGCACCATGCGGTCCACGCCCTGGCTTTCACGTTTCTCGTCCAGCAGCATCTTCACCAGCATCTGGTGGGTATCGTTGCGGTCGACTTCGTAGTGGTATTCCTCTTCCTTGGTCGCGAAATTGAGCGAGCGTACAAGGGTCTCACCGCCACGCATGTTGCCCACCGACGCCTTGGCGATCAGATAGGCCTGATTGACCAGGACGATGGCCTTGTCGATATCGCGGCTGGAGGTGCGCTCCGCATCGGCCAGGATGGCTTCGACTTTTGCCGTGGTTTTCCCTGCTTCCGCATCCGATTTTTCAACCCCCACGCGTTTCTGCGCATCCAGCAGGGCACGGGCGCTGGCCAGTTTGGCTTCGTAGTCGCGCCATTTTTTCCTGCCGTTGACCTCCTCCGGATTGGCCAGCCGCACACCGGAGAACATCTGTTGAGAAGCCTGAGTCAGGAGCTTTCCAGCTTTTTCGTGATCGCCAGAATCGAAGGCAGCCTGTGCCTGCTTGTGCAAACCGCGCGCCTGTTCCCGGGCCGCCAGCGCATTCGCATTCCGGCTTGAATCGATCTGTTTCGCGGCTGAGGACGATTCGATCAGCGTGCGCACGGATTCCAGGCGGCGTTGAACTTGATCCGCCATGCTTTCGGCCCGTACCGGATTGCCTGACACAAAAAAAGCCAGCATCAGGGTGACATAAACTGCTTTCATTTTTTCATTCCTTCCGCCTGCATGCCAGGCACCACCAGTCCGGCATCAAGCAGTGCGCGCTGCAAGGCTTCGGTGCCTTCGCGCAAACTGGCGACCGCGGCTGTAAAATCGAATTGACCAGCCTTGACTTCGGCCAGTTTGAGTTTGACCCGGTTTTCCTCGACCATGGTTTCCATTTTGAGCAGCACTTCAGGCGAAGGTTTCAGCTCGGCCTTCGCCAGCGGAATCAACTCCTGATAACTTTTGTTGCGTTCCAGTTCGTAGCGGTATTCCTCCTTAGGCGAACTGAAGGTTTGCGAATACACCACGGTGTCGCTGCCTATTACGGAGCTGTACCCTTGCAACATGGATTTCTGGGCGGCCAGCATCATGGAAGTGGCGGCCCTGACCTGGCTTTCCGCCAGCTTTCTGGCCTGATCCATCATGAGCGCCACCTGGTTAATGTTGGTGTTGGCCTGGGCACGACGGGGATCTTTCTGGTCTATGCGCTCAACGCTTTGACGATAAGACTCCAGCATTGATTCCATGCTGTGCGATATCTGGTTGTACGCTTCGCGCTCTTCGTTCTTGATGCTCGCCGAGCCTTTGCGCGCCTTGGATAGATGGCGCATGGCCTGATCCAGTTCCGCTTCGGTCGCCTGATGATCTCCCGCGGCGAGGGAAGTCCTGGCCTTTGTCAAATGGGCCTTGGCCTCATCCGCGTGCGTGCGCAGATCGGGGGTATCCGCCGCATTGTCCTTGGGCAAGGCAGCGATCAGTTTTTCAACCAGCGCCATTTTTTGCTGCAAGAGCTGGGCTGCGTCCGTCGCCCATGCCTCTGCGCCCGCAATCAGCATGGACAGGGTGAAGGCAAGTCCACCCAATGCGTGCTTCATGGCTTGGCGCTGGTTTTGGCGGCCGCCGCTTTAGGCTGTGAGTGACACAAACGGCATTCCGAAACCGGGAACGCCACCTTGCCATGACACACGCCGCACTTCTGGCCCAGCAGAATCGAAGCCATGCTGATCTGGTTGGCGCCTTTCTGCGGGATGAAAATGGCGGGATGGCAGTTGGAACAGTCCAGCCATTCGGTATGCTGCTTGTGCGGATACACCACATCGGGCATGGAGCCTTTCACTTCGCGCACGATGTTGAGATCCATGACGACCGGCTCGGCCTTGGGGTCAAGGCGGTCATAACGTGGAGCGATCTTTTTGTCGTTCATGGATTTGACCCAGTTCACACGGTTGCCGGCGATGCTTTTCGGCAACTCCTTGAAAGCCTCCAGCGGTGGTTGCAGGGAATGGGTTTCGTTGTTGGCCGGATCATGGATGCCGTCTTCGGGTGGAGGCAGATTGCGCTTGTGTACCGTAAGCAGGCGGTTGAAGGTATTGACATCACCCGCCGGGGCGGCAGCCACCGCGACAGGCGCTGGAACTGCTGCCGGCTCGGCCGCTTGCGCCGCCACTGGTTTTTTGGCGGCGGCCGGCTTGGCGGGTTCGGCGGCTGTCGCGGTTCCCAAGCCGATTCCCAAAATCAGGAAAGCACTGAAAATCTTGCGCATGATGGTCTCCCTGTTATTTGCCAGCCGGGGCTGAGAGTTTCTGGATAGTGCTTTCATGCACCTGTGTCGGTGTGCCGGGCTTGCCGGAGTGGCACAGATTGCAATTCTCGACCGACCATGCAATCTCGCCGTTATGGCAGGAGCCGCAGTACTGGCCATCGATGATTTTCAGCATGTCGATTTCATTGCCGCCCGCCTTGAACTTGAAGCCCAGATCGGCATGGCAAACCTTGCAGCGGAAGCGCACGCGATGAAACCAGTGAGGAAAAACAACGGGCCGCATGCCGGCCTTGTCCGAATAGTTGTTGATGACCACATCCCCATATTCGGCCTGGACGGTCATGCCGACCCCCAGCCAGGCTCCGGCAATCACGGCGATGGCGATAGCCAGCTTAATCAGGCGCTGCATCATGGCTCTCCTTGTTCTGGATTGTTAATAGTCGCCAAACAGGCGGGTTATGCGGAACATAAGCAATTCCCGTTCCTTTTCATCCACCCGTGAAATCCGCAGGCTCAGGCTGAGGGTGGTGCGGCCGATCATGTAGTCAAAGCGGTTCTCCCAGGATGCGGTTTCCTGCTCACGCATGTCGGGTGTCAATTCACCCAGATTGCGTGTTTCGCTCTCGCTCAGGTTAAGCCGCAACTGGGAAATGAATCGCAACCGTGGAACATTGAAGGCACGCTGATGCTGGTAAACGAGATCGCCGCTACCCGACAGGTTTTCCGTCACCTGGCCATCGTCGTCTTCCTGCCTTGTGGCTTGCAGGGTGAAATTGCCTGTCAGGCCAGAACGGGTGGACAGCTGCTGATTGCGAGATACTTGCAGATTGGCCAGCTGGAAGGCCTGGGACTGGCCAGACACGCTTCTTGAATCCGAAAGCGACAGGCGCATGAGCGTCTGGGCCGCTCCTTCGGTATAAGACCAGCCCGCGCTGAAGCTGTGGCCGACTCGGTGAATGGATTCGTTGACCGTATCGAAATCGGTAGACAGATTCTGGCTCAGATTGAGACTGACAAAGGAACGCTCGCTCAGGTTGTAGGTGCGATCGATGCCATGATTCGCCTGGGCGGAAACATGCTGCCCGCTATCCGTTTCTCCCGTGCGGTTGCTGATCGAACCCGAAGTTGACCAAAGGTAAGTCCATTTCCCCAAAAGTATGGGCGCGGGTTGATAGGTTGCCCCAAGCGTCTGGTTCGTGGTCAATCCGCTTGAGGCGGACCCTTCCGTCTGGGTGGCGTTGAAGTTGCCGAAAAATCGGGTAGTCGGCGAATACATATAGTTCGCGCCCAGATTGAGATTAAGCGACTGAATGTCCGTATCGGTTCCGCTGGCTGCCGTGGAAAAACCAAACAGGCGCGCGCCTCCCGTCACCAGCCATTTATTCGCGGCATCGCGCCAGATGCCCTGGCTGGATACCTGAAGGAAAGTGCTTTCGACCGGACTGACCCCGGAACCGGTTTCGGTAAAAGTAAGATTGGCCAGATTGTCCAGTGAAAAACGGGGGCTCGGTCTCCAGGAATGTTGCCCAATCACGCTGCGGTAACCATTATCGAGCGTACCGTCCGCGCTGCTGTTTTCTGTCCATCTGGCATCCGCCTGGAAGCTGTGGTTCTTGAATTGGGTGCTCATCTCGAGATTCAGCGCATCAAAATTGTCGTCGCCTGTCGTATCGCGGCTTTGCGTTGTATGGTCGTAGCTGAAGTGGTAGCGGGTGTTGCTCCTGAACGGACTGTAGCTTTGCTTGATGCCATAGCGGGTCGAGGTGAATTGGTCGCTGGTAACCGTGCCGCTCTGGCGGCTGTCGCTATGGTCGAAATAGGCTTCGAAAGGGAAGCGCGAAACAGGAAACAGATTCAGCCTGATATTGCCGGTCAGCACTTCGCCTTCCTGCTGGTTTTCCGCGTCGACCGTATTGAAGGCCAGGCCCAGTCCGCCACTGACCTGTGCCAGCCAGGGCGCCCAGATATAGGTACTCGCATTGATCTGTCCCATTACAAGCTGGCTGGAAACACTGTCTTCTTCGGAAAATTCCTGGGTATAGTCGTAGGCTAGGTTTCCCCACCAGCGGATGGGGGGGATGACCAGCCGGCGGGCGGGCTTGACTGTCCCGTCGCTCTCCGGGGTGGCGGGCGGTTGCGCCTGGACTGCAGGGTTATCCGCCCCGGCACTCTCCATGGAGGCCAGCAGAGCAGATACCAGCAGCATGATTCTGCTGGCTCGGAATACTGGCTTTTGTGATACTGGCTTCCGCCACACTGAACATTCCTGTCAATTGTTATTTTTTCGCGGTGGCCGCCGGACTGGCGGCCGGTTTAAGCGGCAGGTACTGCGACTCATCAACTTTGATCGGGGTTTGCGCGCGCAGCCGCTCGATCAATCCCTTCCAGGCACGTTCGCTTTCCTCGCGTTCCCACAAGCCCGCTGCCCGCTCGCGCGCCTGCTCAAAACTGACCAGCTTGGCTGTCTTCCTTTCATCCAGCCGGATAATGGCAATGCCTTCCAGCAGCCGGATCGCGTCACTGATTTCGCCCGGCTTGAGCTTGTCCACGGCTTCCTGCGCGGCGGCAGGCATCATGCCGCGATGCACGTAGCCCATGTCGCCACCCTTTTCCGCAGATTCGTCACCCGAGCGCAGCCTGGCCATGTCGGCAAAATTTCCCTTGCCCCGCAACTGCTTGACCATGGTGTCGGCCTCCTTCATCGCGGCCTCCCACACGGCGTTGGGCTGCGAAGGCGCCACCTTGAGCAGGATGAGCGAAATTTTCACCTGCTCGGGTTCGGTGAATTTTTCCGGATGGCTGCCGTAGAACTTTTTTACCTGCTCGATAGTTGGCGCATCCACCTTGCGCGTCTTCTCCTCCAGTTGCTTCACCAGGCTGTCTTCTTCCAGCCGCTGGGTAAATTCCGGAACAATGCGCGCGCGTTCCTTCTGCCATTGCGGGTTGCCGTGATAGCGTGCCTCATAGCCATCGACAATTTGCTTGACCCAAGCCGTATCGGGTTTCAGTCCACGCCTTTTTGCTTCGGCCGACAGCAGGATGTGATTCACCAGCTGATCGCCAACTTCCCTTTGCAGGGCGGCGACTTCGGCTTCCGGCGGCTTGCCGTGATAGAACTTCTGGCTGGTGGCCGTGGCGAATGCCTTGTCGTAGGCCTGGCGGGTAATGACCTCCTTGCCCACGGTGGCGAATACGGCCAGTTCGGCAGGAGCTTTTTTGGTCTCCGCGCTGGAAGGCAGGGCAAGGCTCGCGATGATCAGCGCGGCGCTCAGTCGTATGGCACAGTTAAATGCTTGCATTGTTTAACTCCTGTTCTTCCTGATGAATGATCCTGGCTGTAATTAATCACGGCTGCATTAATCGCGGCCGGGTTAATCCTTGCCATGCAAAGAAAAGGCCAGGCACGAGGCCTGGCCCAAAGGAGGGAATACTATTTACGATTTACGTTTACTTGTTGTGGCAGGCGAGACAGACCGCGCTGCCAGCATTGGACGTGCGCAGGAAGGTGGGTTGCGCATCGGTGTGCGGATCATGGCAGCTTGCGCATTCCACAAAGGGCCTGAAACCAGCACCCAGCCCATGGTCTGTCGGACCACGCGTATACAGCGCAATATCGGTTTTCTGACGTCCGGCGCCGCCCGTATCAACATACCAGACACGGGTGCTGCCCGCCAGGGTATCTGTTGGCGTGAAGAAATCGGGGTCAACCACGGCTCCGGTCGCGGCCCCGCCTTGCGTGGCTGCGGATAGTCCACCGCCACCATACTCAATACCCACCGGATGGTCATTTCTGAGATCGGTGCCGATGTTCACGATACTGGCTGTCGCGTAATTGAGCGAGCCGACTGGCGTGGCAGTCCCGGCCGGACCGGTCCATGTGCCTGCCAGGGTAACGCCATTGACGGGATCATAATTGCCGGAACCCGGTGCATTCAGCATGGTGTTCATGGCCTGGGTGCCGTCATGGCAGGACAGGCAGGCAATGGAAACCGAGCCGACTGGCGCCGTGCCGCCATCCAGGGTGGATGTTCCCAGGCTGTCATAGGTCGTGTAGGACCCCGGGGCGGACAGCTTCCGGTTCCACAACGGCACGACCGCGCTGGTATCCGATCCGTGCGGGGTATGGCAGAAGACGCAAAGCTCCGCCGTGCCACTGAAGGTATTGGTACCCGTACCCGCGCTGCCGAGATTGTGCTTGGTAGTAGAAATGCCAGCCATGGCGTCCGGCGCAATCATCGCACCCGACAGCAGGATGGCTCCCGCAGTCAACCCGCCCATCGTGGCGCGCGTCAATTGCGTAAACCGCTTAAGCATGTTCATGGTTTCCTCCTCTTGAACAAACCCAAAGTTGAACAAAAACCCCTTTAAACCAAAATGCCGCCGGGGAGGCAATGTCGCTTATGCGACATTCGTGCCAGAAGGTTTTCCCTTGGAACAACGCGGTTTTTCAGGATGAGGTGCCCCGGATATTCCCGAAAGTGGAAATTCAGGGCATGCCATTCTCGGGAATGGGAAGAATCGGATTGAAAATCCGGCGGATTGAATGAATTACTTTTTCGCTTCGGAAAGCGCTGTAAAACCCGCCTTGGCATCCAGCGCCGCTGGTCGGAATACATCCACTTTGCGATGATACTGATCCACCATGTAGACACGCCCATCCTCATCCACGGCAATGCCCGAGGGCAGCATGAACTTGCCGGGTTCGTTATTGGCGCTGCGGCCACCGACATACAGCAGCAGTTGGCCTTCCGCATTGAAAATCTGGAAGTTGCCAAATGCCGTATCCACGACATAGAGATTGCCTTCACGGTCCACATCCAGTTCCTTGGGCCTGGAGAACTGACCGGTCTGCTGACCCACCTCGCCAAAGGAACGAACGAACTTGCCGTCCGACTCAAAGACCTGCACACGGAAGTTGCCGCCATCGACGACATACAGTTTGCCATTGGGCGCCAGCACCACGTCCCGCGGAAGATTGAACTCGCCTTGCGCGCTGCCGCGTTTGCCGATATCCATCAAGTGTTGGCCGGTCTTGCCATCGAAAACCCGCACACGGTGATTGGTGCTACTGACGCCGCCGGTCTCGACCACATACACACGGCTTCCCGCCGGGTCAACGGCAATGCCAGAGGGCCGGTCATTCAGGTGGCCCTCCCCTATGCTGCGCAAATATTTTCCGGCCGGGTCATACACCATGACCTTGCGCAGGGTGCCGTCCGCCACATACAGATTTCCAACGGCATCCAGATCCAGGCCCAGCGGCAGCGACAGATTGCCCGGTTCATTGTCTCCAATCTGTTTAAACTGCTTTCCGGGAATATCAAACAGCAGGATTTCCTTGCGCACCGTATCGCTGACGTACAGCTTGCCTTTTTTTACCGCCAGGCCATAGGGCTTGCCCATACCTTCACCGCTTTTCGCCTCGCCAGTCATCATGCGGCGCAAGCCCGCGCCTTTTTCCTCGTCGACGATGTCGGCGCTGGACATGATGGTGCGCTCGTAATAAAAACGCGGTTCTTCGGGCGGATACGCAATGATGACATCGCGTTTGACCGGCGACTCGGGCTCCAGCGCGCAGCCGGAGAGCACGGCCAGTACTACCAGGGCAGCATGCGTCATGACGCGAGTGATCCGGATTCCGCTACGGCTCATTTCCATTTCTCCTTTGCAATCCAATACCATGTATTGATATAACGCAGGCAATATATATACCAATGGCATTGTTTTTGCTGCCATGAGTATTGATATCCATCAATTCCGGAGCATTTCACATGAAATTGCCATCACGTCTGGTTCTGGTCCTGTTGCTGACTTGCGCTCATCCTGTCCTGGCGGCAAGTGATAAAACACAGGGCCGTCACGAACCGGCCGCGACCTATCACAATTACTGCTCCGTTTGCCACGGCGATCGCGGCGATGGCAAGAGCCGCGCACAAAAAAGCCTCAATCCGCCGCCTGCCGATTTCACCAATCATCAGGTCGCTTCGCGGCTGACACGTGACTACATGATCGCGATTGTCGCCAACGGCAAGCCGGGCACGGCCATGGCGGGCTGGGCTTCTCAACTCACGCAAAAGGACATCGAAGGCGTGGTGGATTATGTGCGCGGCACCTTCATGCCAGCCACCGCAACCAAGGGGCCGAACCGGGGGCGTGACATCTATGCCCGCACTTGCTCGGTCTGCCATGGCGACAAGGGCAATGGCTCCTCATGGGCCGCTGCCAACATGCAAAAACCGCCCATCGATTTCACTTCGCCCAGGGCCAGCGCGGAACTCACGCGCGAGCGCATGATCACTTCGGTCAGTCACGGACGGCCCGATACGGCGATGCCGGGTTTTGCCACTCAACTTTCAAAAGCCGACATCGAAACCGTGGTGGATTATGTCCGCGCCAGCTTCATGCGTGACGCGCCCATCCCCGGCATATCGGGCACCTATGCTCACGGTATGCCCGGCGTCGGAAAAGATTCTTCGCAGCCATCCGCCCAGATCAAAATCGACATGTCCGCGCCCATGCCGGATGGCCTGAAAGGCCGCGCGGCGCGTGGCGAGGCGTTTTATCTGGCCAATTGCGCCACCTGTCATGGCAATACCGGTGATGGCCGCGGACCACGTGCCTACTTTATCAACCCCAAACCGCGTAATTTCCTGCATGCGGCCTCACGTGCCGCGTTCAACCGGCCGGCGCTCTTCCAGGCGGTAGCCAAAGGCAAGATCGGTACCGAAATGCCGGCCTGGAACAAGGTGCTTGATTCCCAGCAGATTGCCGATGTTTCAGAATTTGTCTTTCAGCGCTTCATTCGGGGAGACAAAACAGCTTCAGCCGGCAAGAGCGGTTCATGAGATGGATTCTGCTTTGTGCGCTGCTCTGGATGCAGGCGGTCTGGGCAATTGATCGTCATGAAGCTGGCCGTAAAATCTACAACTTCCGCTGCTATTACTGTCACGGTTATTCAGGCGACGCGAAAACACTGGCCGCCACGTATCTGAGCCCTATCCCACGTGATTTCACTTCGCCGGCCGCACGTTTGCTTGACCGGAAAAGACTGATCGCATCCATTCGAAACGGCCGTCCTGGCACGGCCATGGCGGGGTTCGAAAAAATACTGAAGCCCGCCGAGATCGAATTCGTTGCGGATTTTGTCCAAAAGGAATTCATTACCAACCGCGCGCCCAATACACGCTATCACACCCTTGAAAATGGCTGGCCCGGGCACGAGCGTTATGCGGCCGCTTATCCGTTCGCCAAGGGCGAAATTACGCTGGATACGCCGGTTGAAAAGCTTACGGCAGATCAGAAATCAGGCCGCCGCCTGTACCTCACTTCGTGCGTGAGCTGCCATGACCGCGCAAAGGTGCACAACGAGGGACCGGTGTGGGAAGGTCGCCCACTCTCCTATCCGCGCAATCAGTATTCCCATCAGGCGCCGCCCAAAGTGGACGCCATTACAAGCGCCAGCCCCTATGCCCTGCATGACCGTCCGCCGAAAATAGCCGGGCTGACAAAGGAAGAAATACGCGGCGAAAAAATCTACCAGGCCAATTGCGCGTTTTGCCACGCGGCAGATGGCACAGGCCGCAACTGGATAGGCAGTTTTCTTGAACCGCATCCGCGCGATCTGACCGGCACCGCCATGGACACCATGACACGATCGCGCTTGCGCAATGTGATACGCGACGGCTTGCCCGGCACCTCCATGCCAGCCTGGAAATCCGTACTGAGCGAAAACGAAATCCAGGCGTTGATGGCCTACATCTCCCGGGCGTTTCATCCTGTCAAGGAATAAGCGTGCACGCGAACACACTGCTTGCGCTGGTTTCACTCGGGCTGATTCTGGTCTCGTGCGCGCCCGCGCCGCCGGTCAAAGAAGAAAAGCCCGCGCAATTGCTTTGGCCGCCCCCGCCCGAGTTGCCCAGATATGCCTGGGAAGCCAGCCTGATATCACCGGCGAGCGTCATGGTGGAAACGGAACAGGCCCGCCTCAGGCGGGTCATGACCGGCGAATCCATTCCCACCGAACCTATCCTGGAAAAGCCAGCGGGGATCGCCGCTTCCCAGGGACTGGTGTATGTCGCCGACACCGTCAAGCGACGCATCGTGGTATTCGACATCATCCGCCGCAAGGTCTTTGAAATGGGCCTGCGTCCGCCGGGCGATCTGGGCAAGCCACTGTCCATCGCAGTGGACGAAAATGGCCTGGTATATGCCGTCGATGCCAGTCGCAAGGAGGTTGTGGTCTATGACCATCTGGGCTTGTATCAACGCACCGTGGGCAGCCCGGCTCAGCTGGAATATCCGGTTGGCATTGCAGTCAGCCCGGATGGAAAACGCATTTATGTTGTGGACCGCGCAAACAATGAAAGCCTTAACCATCGCATCCAGGTGTTTGATGAAACCGGACAACTCGTTAAAACCATCGGCAAGCGCGGTGGCCAACCTGGCGAATTCAACGTCCCGGTACAAGCTGCCCTGGGGCCGGACGGCACGCTCCATGTGCTGGATGCGGGAAATTTCCGGATACAGGCATTCAGTCCCGCGGGCGAATATCTGCGTGAATTCGGCTCGGTCGGCAACGGTCTCGGGCAGCTTGCCCGGCCGCGCGGCCTGGCTATCGACCGCGACGGCAATATCTACGTGACAGACGCCTCATTTGCAAATGTTCAGGTATTCGATCCACAGGGCCAGTTATTGCTACCCATGGGCACGCATGGCATCGAAGGCGGCCCCGGAAAGTTTGCCTTGCCTTCGGGAATCGCAATCGATGAATCCGGCCGAGTGTTTGTAGCCGATCAATATCTGCGAAAAGTTGAAGTGCTGCGCCGTCTCTCTGAAAGCGAAGCCAGAAAATTCATTCAATAAGCATTTATCTGGGCTTTCTCATTTTTGAAATTCCTTTTTTTGAGAATTTATCCATTCCAGATAAATCTTTTTCTTAAATAGACAACCTAAAGCCTAAGTGCCATGCGCCAAACCGCTCCATACAAGAATAAAAATCATCCGGGAATGTTTCTTGCACCAAAGATGCCATCAAATACAGAAATTGATTTACGGGAGGATATTGATGGCCGATTTTGCTACCCGATTAAAACTGGGTTTGATCTTCTTGACGGGATGCTTTCTCAATACAGCACACGCTGCTGAATATCCCACCAACTTCACCAATCAGGGCAGCATCATCAACACCCGCCACAATCTGACCCAGAGCACCACCCCGGTCAGCGGCGCGATGATTACCGTGCGCAACAATTACGGCGAGGTCTGCGTCTATTGCCATACGCCGCACGGCGCCAACGACACCCCTCAGGTACAGAAAATCCCCTTGTGGAACCGCACCTATATCAGCAATACCTACCAGACCTATGATCAACTGGGTACTTCTTCCCTAAACCAGCCCGTTACCCAGCCCGGTGCAAATTCCCTGGCCTGTCTGTCCTGTCACGACGGCACGGTGGCCATTGACTCGATCATCAACATGCCTGGCTCGGGCCGTTACAGCGCAACCGCCAAGACCAGCCACGATGAAAGCCATCTGGACAACAACTGGGCGAACAATGCGGTCTACCCTGGAACAACCCGTTCTCTCAATCACCATGCCATCGGCCCGACTTCACCCGGCGGCGGCGTTGGCTGCATGAGTTGCCATTCGGGGCCAGGCGGCATCGAGGTTGGCACGGATTTCAGCGCGTTCTACATCGGCACCGATCTGCGCAATGATCATCCGGTCGGCATTCTCTATCCCACCACAACGGGGCCCGGCACGGATTTCAACGCCACCACCGGCACCAGGGGCAGCCTGAAGTTTTTTGACACCAACGGCAATAGCCGCGCGGATACGAAAGAAGTCCGTCTATACGATACCGGCGAGGGCTACGAAGTCGAATGCGCCACCTGCCATGACCCACATGGCGTTCCTTCCGGCGCGCCAGGCTCCACATTCAATCCAACTTTCCTGCGCGTGGCCAATGCCGGCAGCACGCTTTGCCTGACCTGCCATATCAAATAAACACCGCCTTCATTGCGGTGTGATTCAAGTCACAGATCAATCGATATTGAATCGCTACAGTTCGTCCTACTGGATGACGAACTGTCCCTGTTTGTCCTTTAGCCGATTGATCTTGTCCACTTCTTAGGAGGAATCCAACATGAAAATCTTACGCTTTGCCCTTCCCGTGATCGTGGCTGCTTCCATGCTGATGTCAGCCTGTGGAACCATGCAGCCCAAGGAAAAAAGTCTGTACGAGCGCTTGGGCGGCAAGGAAGCCATCGTTGCCGTGATCGATGATTTCGTTGGGAATGTCGTCGCCGATGACCGCATCAACAAGCGCTTCGCCAACAGCAATCCCGTTCGGGTGAAATCGCAAATGGTGGATTTCGTCTGCCAGGGCACGGGCGGCCCCTGCAAATACACGGGGCGCGACATGAAGACCGGCCACACCGGCATGAACATCACCGAAGCCGAATTCAATGCACTGGTGGAAGACCTGGTGAAGACACTTGATAAATTCAAGGTGCCGGCCAAAGAGAAAAGCGACCTTCTGAGCCTGCTGGGCTCCATGAAGGGCGACATCATCAACCGGTGAACATCATGTGCATCGCTGTTGCCCCTCCCCCCAAAAAGTCAGGAGAAAAGGGTGGCCTGCTCAAAAATGCCGGCATTGCCCTGCTCTGGCCCTTGCGTGCAATGAAGCCGCTTTTGGCCTGGGCCAGAGTTGACAACACCGATAGCAATGCCTGCGGCACGACCTGCCGCAGGTCATGCCGGACTCTGCGCTGATCAATCCATCCCTCCTTGCCTTTAATCGCCATTGCGCGGTTAAAGACGTTTTTTTGAATGAAGATGCATGACATGGATGACCAGGCTGATTTTGAGTACCTGCAATCAGCCATCATGGTAATGCTGTACGGATTACCCGAGAATTGCGAATTGCGTTTTTACTGGGAGGATGGCTGCCCGCATTTTTCCTTGCATCAACCTGGCAACGAAGCGCAAAACTTTGCCCTGGTCAGACAGACCGGCGATTATATGAACTGACCCTGTCGCCAATTCATTCGGCAGTCACACTCCATAGCTCCCCTTTCTGCTGAGGCACGCTATGGCATCGGTCACAGGCAAAATAAGTAATGAAGGCCACGCGGTCGTGACAGGCGCCGCAGTACTTGCCTCGGAAAATGTCGTTCATGGTGATGGCGGCCGTCCCTGCTTTTTTCTCAAATAGAGCGGGATGGCAATTTGAACAGGCCAGCCATTCGGTATGGGATTTGTGCGGAAATTTCACGAAGGGCATCGCGCGCGTGTTTTTCATGATGATGTCCAGATCCAGGATTTCCATCTTTTCATCAGTCTTCAGCGACTGGCGAGGTTGAATCTGTCCTGCCCTCAATACGTGCATCCAGTCCACCTGCCCTCGAACATCCATGGGCAACCCGGCCATGGATTCCATTGGGCGCTGTAACTGGTCATATCCAGGATTGGCGGGATCGTAGAATTCATCCAACCTGAATTGCCACTTTCTGGCAAGTGGCGGTTCGGCTTTCACAGGTTTTGTTTCCTGACTGACAGGTTTGTCCACCGCATGAAATCCGCCAGGGAATTTGTTATCAGCGGAAAACCCCAGGTTGCCGAAAAACGTGACCGAACTCAGCGCAACAGCAACAACAAGAAACCTGGCCTTACGGACAAGCGAACCGGATATTGGCTCACTGAATTTGTTTAAACAGCCCTTCATTTCAACAACCCACGATCAGGAACAGTCACGTATGTGCAAGTTCCATTCCAGACGCGAGTTACATGGCTTGCCCGAATCGTACCAGCTCATTCTTCTAACTTGATGAACCGAGAATGTTTGAATCGGCTGATTCGGCTGCATTGTACTTCGTGGTTACATCCACCTGTCTTTATTGGCACGCAAATGGAGCTGATGGACTAATCGCGACCGCGGCCACTCCGGTCTGGCCGCTCGATTTTATCCTGCTTTTCAGGCTTCTCGATTTTTTCCACCCGGTCGATTTTTCCGGATTTATCAACTCGATCAAACTTGTCTGTCTTGTCGCTGCGGTCAGATTTTTCGCTACGATCAATTCTTTCCGAACTCTCGCTTAGAGTGAAATCCGCCTCGTTCCTGTCGTCATCACGACTCTCTATTTCCGCCGAGTCGGGCCTGGATTCTCCTGAACGGTTGCCGCCCTGTCCTCCGCCTCCGCTGCGACCGCTTCCGGAATTCAAATCCTGATCATCGGAATTATCATCGTCTTCTCCGTCACGGCCGGATGATTCGCCTCTGCTCCCGCCCTTGTGGCCAGATTTTTCATGCTCATTTGGGTAGGCAGCCCCGGCACGACGAGTAACGTCTCGCGCGGATTGCAATTCCAGATCGAGTGCCTGCCATTCCTTGCGCTCCCCACGCGTGGCGGAAATACGGACCATGTGCCCCGGCAACAGCTGCTGCAATTCCCCTCCTCGAATGGTTGCATTTTTCGGAATGTATATCTCGATTCCATGATCCAGTTTGACCGAATCAGCATCGCGCCGGTGGACAATACCCTGAACAATGATGCGATCGACCTTGTCGGGTAGCTGCATGGGTGTGATCCGCGGGCTGACCGGCCTGGCACTGTGTTCGACACGTGACGCGATAATCTGTCCGTCGTACCCGCGCAAGCCGCTCACCAGAACGGACATGCCTGGTTTGAGGGCGGAAGCCGCCATGGGCTGGCCATTTGCATCTCTCACGGCATTGGCGGCGGGCGCAACTTTCTGGCCCAGCACATCGAGGTGGCCGGTAAGCGGATCAATCCGGCTGATCGGACCCGCCACAGCATGCTGGACAGCGATCTGACTCGCGCGATAGCCATTTTCGGCTGGCTGCGCGACGATGGAAACAAGCTGTCCAACGCTCAGGTTGCCTGCACTTGCAGGCACACCATTGACCGTTACCGGCGTTGCATCGTCATAGTGAACCTCAACCCCCACCACACAGACGCTGGCGAATCCGGTCACGATTCCAACGATGCCAGTTCCACCCATTCCTTCATCACGCTTTGCCTGGGCGCCTGTTCCACCGATGCCATCGCGCGGATCGATCAGACCCGTACCCCCAATGCCGTCCTGCGCGTTGCCTGTTCCGCCAATGCCGCCACTCGTATTCAGCGCGCATGGATTTCCAGCCTGAACCAGTGCTGGCAGCAGCGTCAGAAAGAGCAAGGCGCCTTTATGCCAATTCATTTTTCTTTGTCTTCATCTTTGATGCTGGCAGGTTCGGCATAAAAATACATGCCGAAGGTGATTCGCTGGGGTTCGCCCGCATCGCCGTCCTGACTGACTTCCATGGCTTTTTTGTTGACTGATTTCAGCGCCTGCATGCCTGATTTTTCAGCTGCGGCGCGCAATGCCGCCACCGCCTGTTCCGGGATGGCGTCGTAATGAACAATCCTGTCCAGAAAAGGCGCATCGGCGCCCGTGACATTTCGGCTCGCGGCCTCCAGATGATCACCCACGGCACGGCCCAGGTAATACAGCTGTTCTTCACTGCTGGCGCTGGGAATGAATGCTTCCGTATTCAGAATGACCTTATCGTCGTCATCGATCGAAACAGCGCCCACTCTAAGCAATTCATCCAGCAGCGCGCGTGAGCGAATATCCTTGCTGACCTGCTCGGACAAGGCCTCGAATGAAAGATCGCCACCGCGGCTGCGGAGTCTGTCCAGCGGGCGTGGTTTCTCGTTTTCATCGGCATAGGGTGTAAAAGTCAGCCAGTGGGAAACCAGCCTCGCCGCCAGTGAAATGGCGGCTGGCGCTTCCCGGCGCAAGGATTCACGTTGACGCAAACGCTTGACATCCTTGCGGTGAACACCGGTTAACAGGCTGATCCGACTGTCAGTCTGAGACTTGCGTTCCAGGGTGAAATCTTCCTCGGCGCTATCCACCAAGGCCTGCTTGAGCATTTCTATGGCAGTTTGCAATGGAATGCCATTCATCAACAGTAACCGTGCCAAGGGGCGGATCACTCTTTCGAGTGCTCGCAACAATTGGTTATTAATCGGCTGCCTGTCCATCAGTTCATTATATGCGAGGGAATTTTTTCCACAAATTATTGACACCCCGATTATTCATGCCTATTGTCGAGCGGGAATAATTTTCGCTTTGTCCGGATTATGGCAAGCCTGAGCAAACACACATCTCACGCCCACACTCATAACCGGAACAGCCTAGATGGCTGACACCGAAACCGGCCAAAAGGCATTCCAGGAAAAGCGCATGACCAATAACACCAATTTCAGCATGACCCGGCGTTTCGCGCTAATGGCGCTCGTCTCCATCCTTCTGGTTGGAACAGCATCGGCGACATTTTTGTCCCGCTATTTTGGCAAGCACATTCTGCATCGCGATGGCGAGCTGACCATGCAGTTTCTGCAAAGTCTGACCGATGTGCAAAAAGTCAGGCAATTCCTTGCCGGGAAGGAAGAAGCAAAATCCAATAGCGATGTCGAGCAGTTTTTCGAGCATCTGGCCGCCATGCCTGACACCCTGCACGCCAATGTTTACGATCCCCGGCGAAAAGTGCTCTGGTCCACCAGCCCCAAAATGATCGGGAAAACCTTGCCGCTTAATCCGGAGTTGTCCACGGCTTTGCAAGGCAAGCTAGTCGTTGAAAGCAACCTGATTGGCGATGAACGGCATTACAAGGCCGAGCATGAATATCTGCCCAAGGAGGATCATGAGTTCATTGAAGACTATGTTCCCCTGTTTGATACGGACAGAAAAACCGTCATTGGCGTGGTCGAGTTGTACCGGACACCCAAGGCGCTGTTTGAAACAACGCATGGCCTGATCCGGCGCGTCTGGATCAGCACGCTTGCCGGCGGCCTGATTCTTTTTCTTTCGCTGTTCTGGCTGGCAAGGCGGGCAGACCGCATCATCATCACGCAGCATAATCAGCTGGTCGAGTCGGAAACCATGGCAGCCGTAGGAGAAATGGCCACCACGGTTGCGCACAGCATCCGCAACCCCCTGGCTTCCATCAGATCATCGGCCGAGCTGGCGCAGGATCTTGATGGCGAAAACCAGAAAGGCGTACTACAGGACATCATTGCGGAAGTTGACCGCATGGCTGCCTGGGTCAGGAACCTGCTTACCTATACCCAACCCGCCCATGGCGGCACAACGCCCATTGACATACGCGAAGTCGTTGAAGCAAGTCTGTCGGGATATACGCGCGAACTTGAAAAACATGCCATCAAGGTAATGAAAGTGTTCCCGGAGGACTTGCCCAGAATTAACGGCGATCACAATCTGCTGGTTCAGGTATTCAACAGCCTGATCTCCAACGCTCTTGAGGCCATGCCTCGCGGCGGCGTGATTACCTGCTCGGCCAGAACGGACAATCTCAACCACATGATGAGCATTGAACTGGAAGACACCGGCAACGGCATGACGGCCGAACAGCTTGAAAAAGCGCTCTTGCCATTCCATACCACCAAGAAATTTGGTTTGGGCGTGGGTCTGCCCATGGTCAAAAGGCTGGTGGAACGTTTTGGCGGCACGCTGAAAATCGCCAGCACGCCATCAGCGGGAACCACTGTCACGATTACCTTACCAATGAGCACGACATGAGCACATCCGTACTGATCGTCGAGGATGAAGAAACCCTGGCGAAGAATATCTCCCTGTTTTTAACGAAGCAGGGCTACGAAGTGCGCAGCACATCCAGCGCCGAAGACGCCTTGAGGGAACTCGAATCATTCAGGCCCGATGCGGTTGTGCTGGATTTCAATTTGCCCGGCATGGATGGGCTGGAGTTTCTGGGCAGACTATTGAAGTTCGACCGGAAAATCAAGGTTGTCATGACCACGGGGCATGGCAGCGAGCAGATCGCGGTTGACGCAATGAAAGCCGGCGCGTACGACTACCTGACCAAGCCGCTTGCCCTGGCCAAATTAAAGCTCGTGCTGGACAAGGCAGTCGGCGAGGAAAAGCGTGAGAGCATGCTCACCTACTATCGCGACCGTGCCGCGAGTGACGGGCGGCTGGAAAAACTGGTTGGACAGTCGCACGCCATGCAGCAGGTTCGTGACCTGATTTTCAAGCTGCTGGCCGCCGAATCCAGTCTGGCGCCTGGAAGCAGCCCTCCAGCTGTGCTGGTCACCGGCGAGACCGGGACCGGCAAGGAACTGGTCGCGCGCGCGCTTCATTTCGAGGGCGCGCGAAGCGCCAGGCCGTTTGTGGAAATGAATTGCTCGTGCATTCCTTCACAATTGCTGGAAGCCGAATTGTTTGGCTACGAACGGGGCGCCTTTACCGATGCCCGGGAAAGAAAACTGGGCCTGATCGAGTCGGCGGAAGGTGGAACGCTGTTCCTCGATGAAGTCGGCGAAATGGACATTGCCCTGCAAGCCAAGCTGCTGCGCTTTCTGGAGGACAAAACCGTCAGGCGCCTTGGCAGCATTCGCGACCAGAAGGCGGACGTGCGGATTATCGCCGCGACCAACCGTTCGCTTGAGCAGATGGTGGCGGAAAACAAATTCCGCGCCGACCTGCTCTTTAGATTACGCATCATACAAATCGAGCTTCCGCCCCTGAGAAACAGGCAGGGTGACATTTCCCTGCTGGCCAATCATTTGCTCAAGCTGCATGCCGCGCGCTACGGCAAGCAGAACATCCAGTTTTCCCCCGCCGCGCTGGAAGCGCTTGAACGGCATGGCTGGCCGGGCAATGTGCGCGAATTGAGCAACGTGGTCGAACAAAGTCTCATCCTCTCGCACGGCGGACTGATTGGACCCGACAGTCTCAATCTCATTGTTCAGCCCAGAGAATCTTCCCTGCAACCGCAGGACACCGCTTTAACGCCCATCATGCAACTCGACACGGCCGAAAGAATGATGTTGCTGAATGCATTGGAGCAAACCTCGTGGAATGTCACCAAGGCTGCAAGGCTGCTGGGCATTACTCGGGACACCCTAAGATACCGGATCGACAAATTCCAGCTCCGTGCCGGGTCGTGACCCCCCATGCATCAAAGTTTCCGGCCACCCAGATATCGTGGGATTATTTCCCATATTTTTGGGGCATATGCCCTATCAATTTGGGTCAAATGCCCCAATCCAAATGACCGCCAGACAGGTCAAATTTCAGTAAAATCCGGTTACATATTGTTTTTATTGAGTATTTTATAGCAATCACAATCTGGCATGGCGTGTGCTTTATGAGTGTGAAATTGTCCCACACTCAAAAGGAGTAGCCCGTGAACAGAGTCCTGATGTACTGCCACGACACGTTCGGATTGGGCAATATCCGCCGCATGCTTGTCATAGCCAAGCATCTGGTCGAATCCGATCCCGATACTTCGGTCCTGATTGTTTCGGGCTCCCCCATGCTGCATGCCTTCCGCATTCCGCCCCGCGTGGATTACGTCAAGCTGCCCTGTCTGTCGAGAACGGTTCAGGGCGAGTACAGGGTCAAATATCTGGATCTGCCTTACGAAAAGACCATCCAGCTGCGTGCCAACCTGATCGTGAGCGCTGTGCTGGACTTCGATCCCTCCGTGATCATTGTCGACAAAAAGCCATTTGGCGTCGCCAATGAACTCGCACCGACGCTTGAATTATTGCAGCGCCGCAACCGCCTGCCCGGCATGGTCCTTCTCCTTCGCGACATCCTCGATCAACCGGAATCCACCTCCGCGATCTGGCGGAAAAACGGTTATTTCGATGCGGTCGATGAACTCTACGATCAGGTGCTGGTTGTCGGGTCACCGGAAATATTCGCCATGGGTCAAGAATACGGCTTTCCGGAACACACGCTCGACAAGCTGCACTACTGCGGCTACCTGAATCGCGACAAAAGCGCCAGTGACCGCCAGACAACCCGAAGCCGTCTGGGCGTTACCAGCGAAAAACTGGTGCTGGTCACAACCGGCGGCGGAGAAGACGGATACCGGGTATTGTCTACCTATCTTGCCGGCCTGAAATCCCGCCCGCCCGGCAAGAACGTCAAAAGCCTGCTGATTTGCGGCCCGGAGATGGCAGAAAGCCAGCGGGCCCAGATCCGGCAGGTGGCGTCGGCACTTCCCAATGTCGATGTCCATGAATTCAGTGACGACATGATCGGCCTGATGGAAGCGTCCGATCTCGTCATCAGCATGAGCGGCTACAACACCGTATGCGAATTGCTGAGCCTCAAGCGCCGCGCGATCCTGATTCCGCGTGTACGCCCCGTTCTTGAACAGTGGATTCGCGCGGAGCGCCTCGATCGCGTGGGCCTGATGCGCGCAATGCATCCGGATACGCTGACGCCCGAAGCACTCATGGATACGGTCTTGGAAGAACTGGGCCGCGGAAACGTACAGTCAAGCCGGTTCTATCAGATCGACCTGGACGGACTTAACCAAGTAAGCAGACTGGTCAACCGGCTCATCATGGAAAAACAGCCGCGCTCACCCATGGAATGGGCGCAACTCTCGGCGATGCAGTCATGAAAAACGCGGGACGCATTGGTTTTGTCGTCAAAACCTTTCCCAAGCTCTCCGAAACCTTCGTGCTGGGAGAAATACTGGGGCTGGAAAAGAAAGGCATGAACCTGGCCATTTTTTCCGTGCAACGTCCAACTGACTATATTCATCATCACGAAGTCAGCCTGGTGGCCGCGCCCATTCAATACCTGAGCGACTGCAAGGAGGTAGCGTTCATGAGCCGCGCGCTGATTCACTTGCAGGAAGCCGCCAGAAGCCCCGCACGATATTTGGGTTCCCTGATGCTGGCCTTGAAGCAGGAAGGCGCAAAGGGCTGGGCAATCTTCGCGCGCGCCGTCACCCTGTCCAAGTCCGCGCGCGAGTTGGGAATCAGCCATCTGCATGCGCACTTCGCCAACGAACCTGCCAGCATTGCCGCATGCGCATCCCGGTTGTCTGGCATGACTTACAGCATTTCAGCGCATGCAAAAGACATTTACACCGCCAGCAAAGGATCATTGCGGCCCAAGCTCAACAATGCCAGGTTCGTTGTCACCTGCACTGAATGCAATCGCGGCCACCTTGCAGGAATAGCCGATGACAATTCAAACATCCATCGCATGTACCACGGTATCGACTTCAACCGTTTTATTCCCGGAAAAAAAGAATGCCATGAAACCCCGCTGATATTGAGTGTCGGCAGGTTAAGGGAGAAAAAGGGCTTTGCAACCCTGATTCAATCCTGTGCCCTGCTCAAAGACAGGGGGCTGAGTTTCAAATGCGAAATCGTCGGCTATGGCGAAGACCAGGAAAAACTGCAACGTCAGATCGATGATTCCGGCCTGCGCAACCTGGTTGAACTGGTGGGAACCATGAATCATGACCAGCTGATCGAGCTTTACCGAAAAGCCCGGCTATTTGTCCTGCCTTGCCAGGTCACCGCGAATGGCGACCGCGACGGCATACCAAATGTGCTGCTCGAAGCCATGGCCATGGAAGTGCCCGTTGTGACAACCGACGTGTCGGGCATTCCGGAAGTGATTGTCGATAATGAAAACGGCCTGCTCGTTCCTCCCCAAAAACCATCGGTGCTGGCCGATCGCATTGAAGCAGTCATTGAAAACGACAGCTTGCGCCAGCGTCTGGGGAAAAACGGCCGCGAGACAGTCAAGGCATTATTCGACAACGATAAAAATCTGGAACTGGTCTTTGGTCTTTTAAACAGGACTGTCCAAGCCACCCATCCCGATACTCAAACGGAAAGCACCGAGATATATGTGCAGCCTGCACGGTAATTCATATTTCCTGCCTGACAATGACCGGCTTTCCTTGCAGCCAGGCCAATGCAGCCAACGGCATGATTATGCCCTGCCCGAAGCTGGCGCGGAGGTAGGCTATGTGCTGATGGGCTTCCCGCGCATTTCCGAAACCTTCATCACGCATGAAATTTACCAGCTTGAGAAGCTGGGCATGAAGCTGCGGATATTCGCCGTCAAGCATGGCGACATGGGTAAAGTGCATGACGTGGTCAGCCGCATCCAGGCGCCGCTGACCTACCTGCCCAAGGTGAGTTCTCTGTCTGGCACCGGCCTGTTTCGCTGGCTTTATGAGAATCTTCCGCTCTATTCCCGTCAGCATCTCCGGCTATTGAAAATCAAGCCCTTCGCATATCTGGGCACATTGCTTTCATCAATCAGGATGAGCTGGAAATACAGAAGCCATTTTCTGGCGCCGCCCAAAAAAGTCTTCATCAAGGAATTTTTGCAGGCCGGGCACATCGCCATGCAGGTGATCGACGCCGGCAGCGTTCGCCATCTGCATGGCCACTTCTGCCACGGCGCCACCACCATCACATGGATGGCCAGCAGGCTGACTGGCCTGCCGTTCAGCTTTACTGCTCACGCCAAGGATATTTACCAGACCGATCAGAATCCGGGCGATCTCCTGTACCGCAAGATCAACGAGGCCAGCTTTGCGACAACCTGCACCGGCGCAAATGCCAGCCATCTGGCCGAAACTTTTCCGGCATGCGGGAAGGTGCACAAAATCTACCATGGCCTGGATACTGGCTATTTCTCACCCGGCAAGAACAGCCGTGACACAGCCGCCATTCCCCAGATTCTTGCCGTTGGACGCTTTGTCGAAAAAAAAGGCTTTCAGTACCTCATCGACGCCTGCGCCATATTGAAAAATCAGGGCATTCCTTTCCGGTGCAAGATCCTGGGCGAGCATGGAAATCACCATGATGCGATCGTGGCGCAGATAGCTCGGCATGATCTCGATCAGCACATTACGCTGCACGAGCCGGTTACCCACAATGCATTGCTCGATCTGTACCGCGAGTCGCACATCTTTGCCCTGCCCTGCCTGATCGCCACCGACGGCGACCGCGACGGCATCCCCAATGTGCTGGCCGAAGCCATGTCCACTGGACTGGCCGCAGTCACGACCAACGTTTCAGGCATTCCCGAACTGGTGCGCAAGGACATCGATGGTCTGGTCGTTCCGCAAAAAGATGCCAGCGCGCTCGCCCAGGCCCTGCGAATGCTTATCGAAGATCCCGCTTTACGCGTGAAATTGGGAGAAGCCGGACGGGAACGGGTTTGCCAGGTATTCGATTCAAGCAAGACAACCATCGAGCTCAAGAATCTGTTTCTCGAAGCCATGCACGCCAAAGAACACTCAACATGAATCCGGCCGTTTACGCGCTCAATCAGGATGATCAGGCGGCCAGCTCCTTCCTGATGCCGCCTTTCAGCCAGTTAGATGATGCATCGCTGCTGGAATATTTCAGTAATCGCACAAAGCAGTACTTCTTCCCCGTGCCCGATCCGGAAGAAACCCGGCGCGACAAGATCGACGCGCTTCTGAAGGACAGCTTCACGTTCAACGGCGAAACCCACATTCTTGCCAGTCCGGTAGACTGGCTTTCAAACCCGAGCCCGGATGTGGAATGGCACATTCTGCTGCACAAGTTCTACTACGCTGTCGGCCTGGGCATGGCCTACCAGGGCACAGGCGATAACCGCTATCTCGACAAGTGGGTATCGCTCGTTTCCACCTGGATGGATCAGACGCCTCCCGGCTTCATCGCCGCCGATGTCGCTGGCAGGCGTGTCCAGAACTGGATTTATGCCTATCACTATTTCGTCATCGGCAACGCCAATTCGCCGGTCGACCCGGCATTTCACCGCCGCATGCTTCAGTCCATTGTGGAGCAGGTGGAGTATTTGTGCGAGAACCTTACACCCGCGCGCAATCACCGGACGCTTGAGCTATACGCAATTTTTCTGGCGGGAGTCGCCTTTCCGGAAATGCGGAATGCGAAACACTGGGTCGAATTCTCCATCCATGAAATCGCACGAAACATGCAAACCGACCTGCTCGCCGACGGCGTGCATTGCGAGCTTTCAACGGATTACCACCAACTGGTGCTGAAGAATTACCTGTGTGTCCGCAGACTGGCAAAAATGAATGGCATACCGGTTCCGCCCGAAATGGACCAGCGGCTGGTCAAGGCACTCGAATTTTCGATGTATGTGCACAAGCCGGATGGCGACATTCCTTCATTGAGCGATGGGGACTCCCGCAGCTTTCTTGAACTGTTGATGCAGGGATACGAGTTATACGGCCGGGAAGACATGCTGTACGTTGCCACCTCCGGCACAAAAGGCGAACCGCCCAGGAAAAGAAGCGCACTTTTCCCCGATAGCGGCTATGCGATTGTTCATGGCGGCTGGGGTGAGCGAGAACTCCACTACAAGGACGAGCAATATCTGGTATTCGACTGCGGCCCGCTTGGCGCGGGCAATCATGGTCACTTCGACTGCCTGAACATCGAGCTTGCCGCGTTCGGCCGCTCGCTGGTGGTCGACCCGGGCCGTTATACCTACAGCGAAGCCGGCGACATCAACTGGCGCGTCCTGTTTCGCGGTACGGCATACCACAATACCGTCGTTGTCGACGGCAAAAACCAGACGCGCTATGAACCCCGCGTCATCAAGGACAAAACCCGCCACGCGCGCGGCAGCATCCGGCACAAGATTACCGGCTCCGCGCCACGCCATGAGATGCGCACTTTCGATACCCGTCCAGGCTTTGTGTACCTGCATGGCCTGGCGGACAGCAGCGAATATGACGCCATCCACGAACGCCGTATCTTCTTCGCTTTCAACGAATACTGGATCATCTGCGATTCGCTGTGCAGCGAAAACCTGCATCAGTACGACCAGATATTCCATTTGTCAGCACAAGCCAATAACCAGCTGACCATCAGGCGCGAGCGGAACACGCTCTCGATCAATTCACCCAATCTGGTGATTGCCCAGGAAGATCACGGCAGCGCTGTCAACCTGGCAATCGAGCCGGGTTTTGTTTCAAACCTGTATGGTCACAAGTCTCCTGCGCCCATCGTCCGCTTCCGGCAGAATTCGCGCAATGCCGCATTCCATACCATCTTGCACGCTTACGAAAGCCAGGCGCCCGAAATATCGATTCACCATCTTCAGACAACCCAGGACGGCATGCTGGCGGAAGAAGCGCACACCCTGCAAATCCATACGGGTACCGGACAGGCCAGCACTTGCGACTATTTGCTCTGCTCGCGGAACGGCAGCGGCGACTGGCAATTCGGTCCTTACCGCTTTCAGGGAAGTTATCTGCTGATGCGGAAAAATGCCTACGGCGAAATGATTCAGGCCCATTCAAATCCCGGCGGCCGGTTGTGGGAAGCCGGTCTTCCCGTCAATTTACTCAATACGGATCACTGATCATGGGACAGATGCTGCCAGATGATTCCGCCCTTCCCCAGCTTGCCATCGCCCTGAACGCGGAGACAATACTGCGTGAATTCAGGACCGTCTGTTCCAGTAATAACCACAAGGCCGAACCTGTCAGTTGCGAAGTTGACCGCATCAAATACCGCCCTGGCCGCAATTGCATCATTGGCTACAAGCTCGTTCTGATTGACCGCGAAAGCGGCAATCTGCGTGAACAGCGTTTGTGCGCCGGGATTTATGCGCCCGCGGAAGCACAGGCCAGATTGGAGAAGTCGCTACAGGGCAAGCTCATTGAAACCGCTTACCTGCCGCCTGTTTTCTTGATCAACAACTTGAGCATGGTTGTGTGGACCTTTCCCAACGAACGCAAGCTTGGCGCGCTGCTGGCAATGACGGACATGCCTACGCTTAAAAATGAATTGTTGCCACAGGCTGTTGAAGCCCGCTGGGGGCCAGACTGGAAAATCACTTACCTGACATCCGGCCTGGTCTGTTACTTTCCCGAGCACACATGCACCATCAAGGCGCATGTTCATCTGCTCAATGTGCGCAGCGGAATGACCCAGGAGTGGGAAGTGTTCGGCAAAACATGTTATGACGACGCCGGCGCGCGGGTATTGCGGCACATGGAGACACTGTGGGATTCGCCATCCGTCGATGTCAGGTATGCGCGACCCTTGTGTTATCAGTCGGATCACCGCCTGCTCTGGCAGGAGAAAGTGCCAGGCGTCACGCTCGAGTCAATCCTGGGTAATTCAATCATCGATGACACATTGCTCGCTCGTGTCGCCAAGGCTATTGCCGCGCTGCATTGCACACCCCTGACCGATACCCGGCCGCATGATGTTGAAACCATCAGGGAACGGCTGCTGGCCGTGCTTGCAATCGTCAACTCAACGCGTCCCGATATTGCCTCCCTCACCGAGTCCACCATCCAGAAACTACTATATCGCATTGACAGCCTGGATACCCGCTTCAACGCCACCCTGCATGGCGACCTGCACTCGAACAACATCATGGTGGACGGCAACCATGTCCATCTGATCGACATGGACCGGATTTCGCATGGCCCTCCCCTCGCCGAGCTGGGAAGCTTTCTGGCGGAAATCATTTACAGAGCCTGCCTGAATGGCAAGCCCGTGCCATGGTGGCTTCTGACAGACATCGTTGAATCCTACAGGGCTTCTGTTCCATGGCCGGTCGAGGATGTTGAAGTGGACTGGTATACCGCGTCCGCCCTGATTCATGAGCGCATATTCAGATGCGTGACATCGATCAAGCCCGGGCGCATGGAAATAGCTGGCCTGCTTGCCGACATCGCCGCACGCCTGGCTCCCGGCAAGGCCTGTCGCCAGCCGAACAGGAGCGTTCCGGCTTCAAGGGAAATGGTTCACCATGCAAAAGCGTGACCCGTTACATTCCTTTTTACCGCATACCAGCACGGCGGTGATGCGGGATTTCTGGTCCAGATCCCTGCCAGAGCTTTTTGGCATCAGCGAAGAAATTGCCGATTGCCAGATCGCCTATTCCAGGTGCCGGTCATTCTTCAAACCCGCTTCATGGCACAAGTCATTTATCAATATCTGCTACCGGCTGGAAGTCGCAGGCCACGAACAGCCCGTCATTCTGTATGGTCGCGGCCATCTCGACGGCGGCAGCCGGAAATCCTTCGAACAGGCTCAAGCCTCAGACTCAAATCCCGCATCCTCCAGCGGAATGCGCTGGGTACCCGAAATGGACATGGTGATCTGGCGCTTTCCGGAAGATCCCGGCCTGCCCCAGCTTCCGCAACTACTCAACCCTGAACTCGCCCCCCAGTTCCTGCCGCTTCAACAACTGGGCAATATCAAACCAGAACAGGTCAATCACGTTGACATCCAGGTCGTTCGATACCGGCCGGAGCAGCGCTGCATCCTGCGTTACGAAATTACGCATGGCAAGAAGAACGCGCGCAACGTGCTGTATGCCAAGGTGTTCAATGACGGCAAGGGTGCGCAGGTTTTCTCGAGAATCAGTCATTGCCATGGCCTGGGCGTTGCACTGGGCGCCCGGGTTGCGCGGCCAGTGCATTACGATCCTTCCATGCGAACAGTATGGCAGGAGGCTCTGACTGGCACGCCTCCGGCGGAATACCTGGCCAATGGGAATTATCGCGAAATCATGCAAATGACTGGCTCTTGCCTGGCAAGGCTGCACGCTGCCAGGCTGCCCATGAACAAGACCGTCAGCCGTAAAGACAGGCTGGCGGATGCAATCAAGAAATCGTGCAAGCTGGCTCAGGCATTCCCTGAATTATCTGAATCACTCGAACGCCTCGCCGGATACTTGCAAGCCCGGCTGCCGCAATTGCCTCCCGCCCAGGAAACGGTCATTCATGGCGACATGCATTTTGGGCAATTTCTGATCCAGCCTGACGGCACGCTCGCATTGTTCGATTTCGACGAGTGGTCGCTGGGCGATCCCGCTCAAGACCTTGCCGACCTCATTGTCGATCCACACGTCAGGCATCATGAACATGACCGTGCCAACGTACCGAAAATACTGCTTCAGGACATGATTAAAGTTCTGCTTGAAAGCTATCGCCTGCAAGGCGGCAAGGCCGCCGATGCGGCGGTTGACTGGCATGCGCGCGTCCAGTTCATCAACAAGGCCTACCGTGCCGCCATCCAGCAGGAACCCGCATGGCGGAACAAGGTTCCCGAGCTGGTCGAGTTTGCGATGCGTGGCATCGTTTTTGAACCATCAGCGGAATCGCGCAGCATGCCAGAGGAGGCATGATGGATTCGGCCAGCACATCTCGTTTCAGGCACATCATCCGCGCAGAACTGAATGCGCATAAATTGACTCTGGTCATCGCGGCCATCAGCCTGCTTGGCGCCACCGCCATGGAGCTGCTTGCGCCGTGGCCCATCAAGCTCGTGATCGACTACGTGCTGCTGTCGCAGCCGCTCCCCGATTCGATGAGCTGGCTGGCGCCGCTGTTCGCGCAGGGTTCGCAGACCGCTCTCATCGTCATCTCCTGCTCGATCGCGGTTATTGCCCTGTTGAGCGGCGGTTTTGCCTATCTTCAGACCTATCTCAGCGCAAAGGTGGGCTACAGGCTGGTTTATGCATTGCGCCGTGAACTGTTCGCGCACTTGCAGCGGCTTTCACTGTCATTCCACCACCACACCCGCTCGGGAGAATTGCTCAACAAGGTTGCGGCCGACACCAACCTGATTCGAGATGTGTTCTCGGACTGGGCAATTCACTTTGGCGCCCAGCTGCTCACGCTCATTGGCGTTCTGGTCATCATGTTCTGGATGAACTGGCAGCTTGCCCTGGTTGTTCTGGCAACCATGCCCTTGCTGTTCGGCGTGCTGTATTACCTGAGCCGGAAAATCCGCCAGTCCGCCCGCGCCCAGCGCAAACAGGAAGGGCTGGTCGTCAACCGGCTCAATGAAGCGCTTTCATCGATTGCCCTGGTACAGGCATTTGGCCGCGAGGAATATGAAGTTGCGCGATTCACGGAGGAAAGCGCACAAAGCCTGGAAGCCGGCCTGCGCAACGCACGCGCGGCGGCAAGCGTTTCCAAGGCAATCGGCCTGGTAACCGCGCTGGGCATGGCGGGCACTGTCTTCGTTGGCGCATGGTTTGCGATGCGGGGGCGCATGAGCCCCGGCGATCTGCTGGTATTCGTGGCGTATGTCAAAGGCCTGTACAAACCCGTCAAGGATATCGGCAAGATATGGGCAAAGTTCTCCCGCGCGCGCGTGAGCGCGGAGCGCGTGAGCGATGTCCTGGCGATCGAACCGGAGATACGCGAAAGCAGCCATGCCATTGAAGCCAGGCAGCTTCGCGGAGACATCATTCTGGATCATGTCAGCTTCGGCTATGACAGGCAGAAGCCTGTCCTGCAGGACGTGTCCCTGCACATCAGGGCTGGTGAACGCGTTGCGCTGATCGGATCTTCCGGCGCCGGGAAATCCACCCTGGTCAGCCTGCTGCTGCGCCTGTACGACCCGCAGCAGGGCAGCGTTCGCATCGATGGCCGCGATCTCTCAGCCTACACGCGCGAATCGCTGCGGCGTGAAATCGGCATCGTGCTGCAGGACACCGTTCTGTTCGGCGCCAGCATTCGCGAAAACATCGCCTATGGCAAACCCGATGCCACGTCCGAAGAAGTGGAATGGGCGGCGCGTCTCGCCCACGCCCATGAATTCATCACGCGCATCGAGGACGACTACGATGCGCTGGTGGGCGAACGCGGATGTACCCTTTCCGGCGGTCAGCGCCAGCGTATCTGCCTGGCACGCGCGCTGATCAAGCAGCCCTCGATACTTCTGCTGGACGAGCCCACTTCCGCCATCGACCCCGAATCGGCGGCACTGGTGGATCGCACGCTTTCGGAACTCCATCACGGCAAAACCGTTCTGGTCATTGGCCACCAATTCTCCAGCTTCAATAATTTCGACCGGGTGCTGATGCTCGACAAGGGAAAACTGATTGAACTTGACGAGCAGAATCCCGAACGGCTGGCGCGCCTGAGCCGTCTGCAGAGCGTGTCATCGAATTCCTGATCCATGACAGGCAAATCATGAAACCAACACTGCTTTTCTACTGCCAGCACTCTGTGGGCATGGGCCACCTGACGCGTTCGTTTGCCCTGGCGGAAGCCATGGTCGAATACTTCGACGTTGTCTTCCTGAATGGCGGCCCTTTCCCGCCGGGCATCAACGCGCCGCAAGGCGTGAAAATCATCGACCTGCCGCCACTAGGCATGGCGGATGGTCACGCCCTGAACAGCCGCGACCATCGTTACAGCGTGGTAGATGCCAAACTCATCCGCCGGCAAATGATCCTCGATGCCTTGCACACCTATTCGCCGGCTGTGATTCTGATCGAACTGTTTCCGTTTGGCCGGAAAAAATTCGCCTTCGAATTGCTGCCATTGCTCAGACAGGCACGGAGCATGGCGTCCCGCCCGCTCGTCGTGAGCAGCCTGCGCGACATCCTGGTCAACAGCCGTCCAGACAAGCAGCATCACGATGACCGCGCACGCTGGCTGAGCCAGCGCTATTTCGATCTGGTGCTCGTCCATTCCGATCCGCGTTTTGCCAGACTGGAAGAATCCTTCCAGCCGCGAAAGCCGATGACCATCCCGGTCCAGTACACCGGTTTTGTCCTGCCCAGGCGCGTAAGCCAGAAGCCTTTTGTTCGCTCCCGTCACGTCCTGGTTTCGGCGGGAGGCGGCATGGCTGGCATGCCGTTATTCCGCGCGGCGCTGGAGGCGCAGAAAATCCTGTGGGAAACGGAAAACATCCCCATGCGCCTGATCGCGGGACCCTTCCTGCCCGAGCAGGACTGGCAGGAATTATTGCTTGCCGCTTCTGGTCGCGAAGGCATCCAGCTCATCCGATCGGTGCCCGACATGCTCGCGGAAATGCGTATCGCCGCGGTATCCGTCAGCCAGTGCGGTTACAACACCGCGCTCGATATCGTTGCCTCCCGGGCGCCTGCCCTCGTCGTTCCTTACGCCGAAGGCCGGGAGGATGAGCAAATGAACCGGAGTCAGCGCATGGAAAAACTGGGCCTGCTGAAAATGCTGTCACCGGCCTCGCTCGATGGCATCAAGCTCGCCGAAAGGATTCAGCACATGCTGGACTTCAAGCCGGAACCCAACGTGCTCGACCTCGGCGGCGCGGCACGTTCCGCTCGAATCATCGCCCGGCAATGTGAGCTCGCGGGCCTGGCTGTCTCGCCGACACAAGGAATCCGCAATGTGGCTTGATCCTGTACGGGCCGTTCTGGAGAACACGCCCGATAAAATCAATGTCTTCTTCCGCGATGACGATGCCGGCTGGTCCGATGAAAACCTGGGCGTGCTTCTGGATGTTTTTTCCGGCGCTCAGGTGCCAATTGATCTTGCCGTCATCCCCAAGGCCCTGACTTTCAACCTGGCGAAATCGCTCAACACCCGGATGAAAAATCAGCCCCTGGGTGTGCACCAGCATGGCTACGCCCACAGCAATCACGAAACCACCGGCCGCAAATGCGAATTTGGTCCCGGCCGGCCGGTCGAATCGCAGTACAAGGATATCCGGGAAGGCATGCAGCACATGCGCGGCCATTTCGGAGACACGCACGACCTCATATTCACCCCTCCCTGGAACCGCTGCACGGAGGCAACCGCCTGCGCCGTAAGGATGCTCGGCTTTTCCGCGCTCTCGCGTGACATGAGCGCAGAGAAGTTTCCAGCCGCCGGCTTGCAGGAACTCCCCATCTCGGTCGACTGGTGCCGCCATTCCGCCCAGCCCGGCGAACTTGGAAACAGTCTGGCAAATGCCTTGCGGCAAAAAGGGCCTGTCGGCATCATGCTGCACCATGCCGTCATGACTGACGAGGACATGAATGCCGTAAGCACATTACTTGCTCTGATGAAACATAGTAAAAACGTAGAGTTCAACCGCATGGCAAGCTGCCTGACACATCCACCCGCCCCGAAATCAACATGAATTTTGTCCTGAAGCCGTTTTGTTTGTGGTCCGCATTAATTCTTCTCCTGCCCCTGCCACTCCATGGCAGCGAAACCTACCAGGGCAAATGGTTCAGGATCACCGGTCCATGGGATGGAACCCGGCTGGTATCGGATCGCACCGATTGGCGCGAAGCGGGCAGCAATGAAAAATACGGTCAGATCAGCGGCCTGATCGACCGGGTCAACATCCCCGAAATGAAAATCACCATCGGCCCGATGACCGTGTCATGGACAGCTCAGACAAAATTCAAGGATATTGATCCGCTCCAGCTCAAACCGCGTGATCACGTGCGCATCAATATAGACAACAGCGAGCCTGGCATATATCGGGCCCGTTCCATCGAATCGCGTTTATCGCATGCGGAGCCAGGAACACTTCAATTAACCGCGCCTGCCAAGGAAGCCGCCGAATCGCCGGGCGGCGAAATCAGCATGAACATGCTGGGTGTGCCGGTATACCTGCCCCAGGCGGGATACAACCGGGCCAAATCCCTTACCCGGCGCCAGGACTCCCGGCGTCCCGACAAGCAGAAGCAGCTCACGATAGCCGGCCAGCCGCTGACCGTGGGCGGTGAATACAGCCTTACCCTGCAACAGCGCAACAACTTCGATCTGGATGACCAGGACGACCGGGTCGACCTCGATCAGGAATTCAGCCTGGAACTGTTTTACCCCTTCAACTCTCGGACGGCGCTGTTTGCGGAACTGAAAGGCCTGGACGAAAATGAGTTGCGCGACGCCACCGGTACCCGCCAGCACGACAGCGCACTGGCACGCGGCCAGCTCTGGCTTTATTTTGGCGGCGGCAACCACGGCCTTCAGATCGGCCGCCAGAACCTGGCCGAAGTGCGCGAGTGGTGGTGGGACGATGACCTCGACGCCATCCGCCTGTACTACGACCGCGGCCCCTGGCACATGGAAACCGGCATGGCGCAGGAACTGGCACGTGAAACCACGCTGGAAGACGACATCGACCCCGAGCGGAAGAAAGTGCTGCGCCTGTTCGGCCAGCTAGGACTGATGTGGGCACCCAAGCAGAAAGTCGATCTGTTCGTGTTGCATCAACATGACAGTTCCAACACCGAAACTGTCGGCCAGACCATCCGTGAAGACCGCGAGGACCCCAGCGATGCCAACCTGACCTGGATCGGCCTGCGCGCGCTGGGCGAACGTTCGCTCAACAATGGCAACGAGCTGAACTACTGGCTTGACGCCGCCATCGTGAGAGGCAAGGAAAACCTGCTTGATTACACAGATTTCGCTCCTGGCCTGATCCAGGTCACCAGCAGGCAAAACCAGAAAGTCAGCGGCCACGCCATCGATGTTGGCGCCAGCCTGGCAACCGGATTGCCCGGCAGGCCGACATTCACAGTGGGCTATGCCATGGGATCGGGCGATAGCAACAATACCGATGGCGTAGATCATTCCTTCCGCCAGACTGGCCTGCACGAAAACAAGTGGCGCTTCTCTGGCGTCAACCGCTTCCGCTATTACGGCGAACTGATGCGCCCGGAACTGTCCAATATCGGCATCTCCACACTGGCCGTGGGTTTTCCGCTGCTGACCAACAGCTCGGTTGAACTGTTGCATCACTATTACCAGCAGACCAAGGCTAATACCGAACTTCGCGATGTGGCGATCGATGCCAATCTCAATGGACTAAGCCGGGATCTTGGTCATGAAGTGAACCTGGTGTTCGGATTCCGCGAGTGGCGGCGCTGGGATCTGGAATTCATTGCCTCGACGTTCAAGGCCGGTGAAGCCTATGGCCCAGCCGAAGGCCGGCGTGCCTACAAGCTGGCTTTCGAGGTCACCTACAATTTCTGACCGCCTGTTTCCTGCTGACTGGAAATCAAAATAAGGACTCGCGGCAACGCAAGTCCTTGTTTTCGTGATTCGGGATGGTGGGCAGTACAAGGTTCGAACTTGTGACCCCTGCCGTGTGAAGG
>CAYOJA010000004.1:0-12322 GCA_964404175.1 uncultured Thiobacillus sp.
GGTTGTCGAACTTGGACTTGGTCACGGAGTCGTTGACGTTGATGGCGGGGAATTTCAGCTCGCCGCGCTCGTGCATCTGATACAAACGATGCACGCCGGTGGTGGTTTCCTCGGTCACGCCCTTGATCTGCGCCAGGCGGGTGGAATACCACTTGGGATCAGTCGCCAGCTTGGCCTTGATCGCGGCGAACAGCACAGTCTCTTCCTCGCTGCCGGGCTTGGCCAGCACGTTGATGTCTTTCTCGGCGCGCGCGCCCAGATGCAGCAGCAGAGTAGCATCGCCGCCATCGTCGAGAATCATGTTGCTGAAACCGCCATCCGGCCATTCAAAAATCCGGTGGGTATAGTCCCAGTATTCGGCAAGCGATTCGCCCTTGACCGCGAAGACCGGAATGCCGTCTTTGGCAATGGCGGCGGCAGCGTGATCCTGCGTGGAAAAAATATTGCATGAAGCCCAACGCACCTGCGCACCGAGCGCAGTCAGCGTCTCGATCAGCACGGCGGTCTGGATGGTCATGTGCAGACTGCCGGTAATGCGCGCGCCTTTCAGCGGCTGGCTTTTGGCGTATTCCTCGCGGATCGCCATCAGACCCGGCATCTCCGTCTCGGCGATGCGGATTTCCTTGCGGCCCCAGTCAGCCAGCGCCAGGTCAGCTACGATGAAATCGTTATTTGAAGCGGTATTAAGTATGGCGTTCATCACGCCCTCCTTTCTGTTAGCAAATACACAAAAAAGCGAGACGTGAGCGCCGTTTAGACAGGATGCGCAAGCATCCCTTCCGAGCCTGACACACGTTTCAAGCAGTGTGTTGCAACGCTCCTCGGAAAACCGTCTGAAACAGAGTCATCAGACGGGCTCATGCGAATTAATTAGCAGCTTTGCCCTTGACCGGCTTGACCCCTTCCAGCATCTTGAAAATGGTCTTGGAAGAACCCATGAACAGGCGCTTGAAGCTCTTGGACAGACAACGGCGTTCCAGGGTGTTGCGGCGAGTGCGTTTACGTTCAGCCATGATAATTACCTCTTTTCAAATTTTTAAGTGCCTGAATTCTATCAGATTCCAGCATCTGCGCGCAGCGCTTCGGCTTTGTCGGTCGCCTCCCAGGTGAACTCCGGCTCATCGCGGCCAAAGTGTCCGTAGGACGCGGTGCGGGTATAGATGGGACGCAGCAGATCCAGCATCTGGATGATGCCCTTGGGCCGCAGGTCGAAATGCTTGTCGATGAGTTCCACCAGCTTGTGTTCGCTGACCTTGCCCGTGCCATAGGTTTCGACCATCAATGAAGTTGGCTTGGCGACGCCAATCGCATAACTGACCTGCACCAGGCATTTTTCCGCCAGTCCGGCGGCGACGATGTTCTTGGCTACATAACGGCAGGCGTAGGCCGCGGAGCGGTCCACTTTCGATGGATCCTTGCCCGAGAAAGCACCGCCGCCATGCGGGGCCGCGCCGCCGTAGGTATCGACGATGATCTTGCGGCCGGTAAGGCCGGCGTCGCCCATCGGCCCGCCCACGACGAAACGCCCGGTCGGGTTGACCAGATAGCGCACATCTTCCTTGAGCATTTCCTTGGGAAGCACGGGCTTGATGATCTCTTCGATCACCGCTTCGGTGAGCTGCGCATGCGACACTTCCGGATGATGCTGGGTGGACAACACCACGGTATCGATGTGCTGTGGCTTGCCTTCGACATAGCGCACCGAAACCTGCGATTTGGCGTCGGGCCGCAGCCACGGCAGGCGGCCATCCTTGCGCAACTCTGATTGCCGTTGCACCAGCCGGTGCGACAAATAAATGGGCAGCGGCATGAGTTGCGGGGTTTCGTTGCAGGCATAGCCGAACATCAGACCCTGGTCGCCCGCGCCCTGATCGAGAAACAGGCCCTCACCCTCGTTGACGCCCTGGGCGATATCCTGCGATTGCTTGCCGATGGCCGTCATCACGGCGCAGGTCTGGTAATCGAAACCGACTTCGGAACTGTCGTAACCAATGCGTTTGATGGTTTCGCGCGCGACCTGGCTGTAGTTCACCGTGGCGCCGGTGGTGATTTCGCCGGCAACGACACACAAACCCGTGGTCAGCAGCGTTTCGCACGCCACGCGGGAATGTTTGTCCTGGGTTAGAATCGCGTCAAGAATGGCATCCGAAATCTGATCGGCCATCTTGTCCGGATGGCCTTCGGAAACCGACTCGGAAGTGAAAATATACTCTTTCATGAAAGCTCCAGTATTCCCCCCGTTAACTTGCGTTACCAGTCCTGGGGGCCTTCGGAGCGGCGACGCTTTAGCAGTATTTGTATCCCGCCCGCAAGTTGTCTGCATTAACGCGGCGGCAAGCCGGATTTTCATCCCTGCCACTCCATATCGTCAAGTCAGATGGGATATTTAGCCCTCCGTCTGCTTTCTCTGCTGCCGCTTCCCCTGCTTCAAGGCCTGGGCATCGTGCTGGGCTGGCTGATCTGGCTGTGGCCGGGCCGGCATCAGCAGCGGGTCAGGGAAAATCTTGCCCAGGCCGGGCTAATACAGGTCCGTCCCGGTCTGCTGCGCCAGGTCATACAGGAAACGGGCAAAAGCCTGCTGGAAGTGGCCGCGATCTGGTTGCGCCCGCATGAAAAGGTGGTGCGCCTGGTACGCGAAACCCCAGGCTGGGAACATTTCGAAGCCGCGATGAAGGCCGGCAAGGGCGTGGTGGTGGTCGCGCCGCATATCGGCTGCTGGGAGATCATCAACCTGTACCTCGCCTACCGCCAGCCTTTTACCGCCATGTACAAGCCGGCGCGCAAACAGGCCGTCGACGTATTCATGCGACAGGGGCGCGAGCGCGGTCAGGCGAAACTGGTGCCTACCGACCTGTCCGGCGTGAAGGCCCTGCTGGGCGCCTTGAAGCGCGGCGAAGCCATCGGCGTGCTGCCCGATCAGGTCGCCACCCAGGGCGATGGCGTTTGGGCGCCCTTCTTCGGCCGCTGGGCCTACACGCCCACCATGACCGTGCGGCTGATCCAGTCAACCGGCGCCACGCCGCTGATGGTCTATGCCGAGCGGCTTTCGTGGGGACGCGGATTCAGGATTCATTTCGACCCGCTGGATGCGCCGCTACCGAAAGACCGCACCGAGGCGGCCACCGCGTTAAACAGGGAAGTGGAACGCGTCGCTCGCAAATTGCCCGCTCAATACATGTGGAGCTACGCGCGCTACAAGCAGCCGGGCGGAGCGGAGCCGCCACCCGACACGACTGCATGAGCGAATTCTTAACCCGCCTGGGATTCGGTTTTCTGTGGCTGTTTCACTGGCTGCCGCTGTGCATGCAGGCCGCGACCGGGAATCTCCTCGGCTGGCTGGCTTATCATCTTGCCAAACGCCGCAAGCACATCGCCCGGCGCAATCTCGAATTGTGTTTTCCCGAGAGGAACGCGTCCGAAATACAAACGCTGCTGAAAAGAAACTTGCTGGCCAGCACCCGCGCCGCCCTGGAGCATGGCCTGCTGGTCTGGGCAAGTGCGGCGCGGATAAAAAAGCTCGTTCGATTCGAGGATGAAGTGCATCTCGATGCGCATCAAGGCAAGCCGTTGATCCTGATGGCGCCGCATTTTGTCGGTCTGGACATGGGCGGCGTGCGAATGACGGCCCACACGCGCATTGCCTCCATGTACAGCCTGGCGCGCAGCGGCATTGTCAATCGCCATTTGCTGCATGCGCGCAGCCGCTTCAACCAGACCCTGCTCGTTTCCAAGCACGAGGGCATCCGGCCGGTGATCGGCGCGATTCGTTCGGGTCTGCCGTTTTACTACCTGCCCGATCAGGACGCGGGTAGAAGCGAATCTATCTTCGTGCCCTTTTTCGGTATCCCGACCGCGACCGTGCCGGCGCTGTCGCGTCTGGCCAGGGTGGCCGGCGCCAAAGTCGTTCCTGCCATCACCCGCCAGCTTCCGGGCGGGCAAGGTTATGTGATGAAGTTCTATCCCGCCTGGGAAGATTTTCCCAGCGGTGATATCGAAGCCGACACAAGAAGAATGAATGCCTTCATTGAAGACCGCATCCGCGAAATGCCGGAACAGTATTTATGGACGCACCGCCGTTTCAAAACGCGGCCCGAGGGCCAACCCAGCCTGTATGACTGAGTTCACCATTCGGCTGCTCCAGGCGGACGAAGTTGCTACGCTTTGCGAACGGGCTCATGAAATCTGGCATGCACATTATCCGGCCATCATCGGCAAGGCGCAGATCGATTACATGCTGGTCCAACGCTATTCGCCTGAAAGCATCCGCGCCAGCCTCGAAACAAGCTGCTGGCTGGCCGCGTGGCACGGCCAGGCCATGTCCGGTTTCGCACAGGCCTTTGCCGACGATGCTCCATCCACATGGAAACTGGACAAGTTGTATGTGCACCCTGATCATCAACGCAAAGGTGTGGGACAGGCCCTGCTTGGGCTGGTGAAACAAAAGGCATGCGACTCAGGCGCGATCCGGCTGATTCTACGCGTCAACAAGCACAACACCCTCGCGCTTTCCGCCTATGCAAAATACGGCTTCAGCTTTTATGGCGAAGATGTGCTTGATATCGGCAGCGGCTTCGTGATGGATGATTACCTGCTGGAAATGAATTTGTGCTCCGGAAAATCCAAGCCTTGAAAATGCGCCACACACCACGGCATTCCGCAGCCACAAGTCGCGGCAAGTTCAAGGATTATGTAGACTTGATGGCATGAAACTGAACTTCACTAAAATGCACGGCGCTGGCAATGATTTCGTCGTCATCGATGGCATCAGCCAGACCGTGAATTTATCCGCCAGCCGGATACGCAACATTGCCGACCGGCATTTCGGCGTGGGCTGCGATCAGTTGTTGCTGGTTGAAAAGCCGCAAAATCCGCAAGCCGATTTCCGCTACCGCATTTTCAACGCCGACGGCGGTGAGGTGGAACAATGTGGCAACGGCGCGCGCTGCTTCGTGCGTTTCGTGGTCGACAAGGGGCTGACCGCCAAATCAGAAATCACCGTCGAAACCAGAAGCGGGCTGATCCAGCCACGCCTGGAAACCGACGGGCGCGTAACCGTCAACATGGGTGCGCCGAGATTTGAGCCTGCCGATATTCCCTTCAACGCTCCGATCCGCGCACCGACCCACGAGCTGGAAGTGAACGGCGAGCCCGTCACCATCAGCGCGTTGTCGATGGGCAATCCGCATGCGGTGCAGATCGTCGATGACGTGAGCAGCGCGCCAGTCGAAACACAAGGCCCGCTGATCGAACATCACCCGCGTTTCCCCAATCGGGTCAATGCCGGCTTCATGCAGATCGTCGACCGCCATCACATCAAACTGCGAGTTTACGAACGCGGCGCGGGCGAAACGCTTTCCTGCGGCACCGGCGCCTGTGCGGCGGTGGTCGCGGGCATGATGCGCGGCCTGCTGGATTCACAGGTCAATGTCGAAACCCGTGGCGGCGTTTTGACCATAGAATGGCTGGGAGGAAACTCGCCTGTCATGATGACCGGCCCCGCCGAAACCGTATTTGAAGGCACACTGGAGATTGAATGAACGACCCCGTCGATGCGCATCTGATTGCAGCCTATCTTTCCGCCCACCCGGATTTCTTCAACCAGTTCCCCGAACTGCTCACCACACTTAGCATCACCCATCCTCATGGCACGCATGCCATTTCCATTACCGAGCGCCAGGTGCTGTCCATGCGCGACAAGATGCACTTGCTGGAGGGCAAGCTGGCGGAGCTGATCCACTTTGGCGAGGAAAACGACAGCATTTCCGAAAAAATGCACAAGCTTGCCGTGGACATCATTTCCGCGCGCGACATCGCGGGCTTGCTGGCGGTGCTGAATCTGCATCTGCGGGAAGGCTTTGCCGTGCCTCACCACGCGATTCGCATCTGGAACATTCCCGAACAGCCGGTCAGCGACGGGCTCAAGAAAGAAGTCGACACCCAGATGCATCCCTCCTGCGGCGCGCTGCGGCATGAAGAAGCTTACGCCTGGTTTGGCGAAGCGTCGGCCCATCTGAAATCATTTGCCGCCATTCCCTTGCGCGGCGAGCATACCGTCGGACTGCTGGTGCTGGGTTCGGAGGACCCCAAACGCTTTTATCCGGAAATGGGCACGCTTTACCTCGACCGCCTGGGGCAGTTGATTGGGGCCGCGCTTACCCGGTTGGCATGAACTCCGAGATTGAAACTTACCTGACCCACCTGGCCGCCGAGCGGCGGCTGTCCTCGCACACCGTGGAAAATTACCGGCGCGATCTGGCCAGCCTGAATGCGCTGGCGCAAGGCGCCGCCTTGCAGAACCTGGACAGCCCGCAAATCCGCCACTTCATCGCCCGGCTGCACAGCCAGGGCCTGTCGTCCAAAAGCCTGGCCCGGCGCCTGTCCGCGTGGCGCGGGTTTTACCGCTTTGCCTGCAAGCGATATGGTTTCCCCCGCAACCCCTGTTCCGACCTGCGCCCGCCCAAATCGCGGCGCGCCTTGCCCGAAGCCCTCTCGCCAGACAGTTGCACGCAACTGCTTGAACATGCGCCCGAGGACAATCTGGAAATTCGCGATAAAGCCATGTTCGAACTTTTTTACTCCGCCGGTTTACGCCTGGCCGAGCTGGTGAGCCTGGATCTGCTGGTACTGGATCTGCCGTCTGGCGAAGCCACCGTCACCGGCAAGGGCAATAAAACCCGGCTCGTGGCTGTCGGCGAAAAAGCGCGACAGGCACTGGCGACGTGGCTGTCAGCGCGTGCAACGATTGCAATGCCGGACGAGAAAGCGGTTTTCGTCAATCGGCACGGCAGCCGGCTGACCTCCCGGCAGGTTCAATTGCGTCTGAATCGCTGGGCGATCAAGGCCGGCTTGCCCATGCATGTTCACCCGCACATGCTGCGCCACTCCTTCGCCACGCATGTCCTGCAATCATCCGGCGATCTGCGCGCTGTCCAGGAAATGCTGGGCCACGCCAACATCAGCACCACGCAGGTTTATACCCATCTGGATTACCAGCACCTGGCCAAGGTATACGACACGGCGCATCCGCGAGCGAAGCGGCAGAAATGACGCAACAGCCCGAGCTTGTTCCCGTTACGCTCCTCACCGGCTTCCTGGGCAGCGGTAAAACCACGCTGTTGAACCAGCTCATTCGCCACCTGCCGCGCACGGCCGTGGTCATGAACGAATTCGGCGATGTCAGTCTGGATCACGACCTGCTGGAAAAAATGGAAGGTCCGATGGCCGTGCTGTCGGGGGGTTGTGTGTGTTGCACGGTTTCGGGATCGCTGTCGCCGACACTGAAAAACCTTTACATGGCGCGCGAGCGCGGCGACATCCCGAAATTCGAGCGCGTCGTCATCGAAACCACAGGCATCGCCGACCCCGCGCCCATTCTCGATACCCTGTTGAATGATCCCTGGGTACGCGTGCGTTTCCGCATGGACGGCGTCGTCACCACGGTGGATGCCGTGCTGGGTGACGCGCAGCTGGACAGCTATTTCGAGGCGGCCAAACAGGCGGCAGTGGCCGATCGCATCATCCTGACCAAAACCGATCTGGCCAGCCCGGCCGGATTGGCCGCCCTTCAATCCAGGCTAAGCGAACTTAATCCGGCCGCGGAACAACTCACCGCCGTCAAGGGAGAAATGGATTTCAGCCGGATTCTGGATCTGGGCCTGTTCAATGCACGAGACAAAACGCCGGATGTGCAAAAGTGGCTGAACGAGCAGCGCTATAAACCCGTCAGCACGACCCTGATCGGAAAACCGAAAGCCGGGGATGACGGCCATGACCATCGCATCCGCTCGTTTTCCGTGATCATTGACGAGCCCATTCCCCTCGCCGGCCTGGTTTCGGCCCTGGAAATGCTGGTGGGTTTCCGTTCCGAATACCTGCTGCGCTTCAAAGCCATCGTCAATATCGCCGGAAAAGACAAACCCACGGTATTGCATGGCGTGCAGCATGTACTGTATCCGGAAGCGGAGCTTGATCATTGGCCAACGGAAGATCGCCGCAGCCGGTTCGTTTTCATTGTTCGGGACCTGGAACCTGAATTCGTCTCCAGGGTATTGTCGGATTTTGCACAGGCGGCGTCCGCCGGCCATGCCCCCACAAGCCCTCAATCCGCAGTATGATTTATCCGTTTACGTAAAAGCTGCGACACCCCGACTTCAAATAATGGCCATTCCCTTTTTCCGCAAGGACCGAAACAAACCCGAAAAGGAGGCTTCCCTCAAACCAGGGGATGAGCCGCCCTCAAAAGGCCTGACGACATTCGGTTCGGCTATCCCGGACAATCACGGCATCGTGGTGGAAGAAGTCGGCGGCGCGCCCGAAACCGCGCTGGACGAAGCCGCCATGCTGTATGCCAGCAATCAGGTTGACAACGCCGAGCAAACCCTGAAAACCCTGCTCGCGGGAAACGAACCCCGCGCCTGGCACATGCTGTTCGACCTGTATCGGGTGACTGGCCGCGAAAGGGAATTCGAACAACTGGCTGAGGAATACGCCGTCAAATTCGAAACTTCCCCACCCAATCTTGGCAACAAGCAGCAAAACGGGCTCCCCGCTCCCGCCAAAGCCAGCAAAACACTCGGGGTGGATGCAAAGCTGGATGCGGCGGCAGGCGGCAGATTGAAGGACGAGCTTTCCGCTGCCGCCAAGGGCGAAATCCTGCTGCTTGATTTATCCCGCATTTCCGCTCTCGAACCGGCTGGCGCCGCCCATCTCGCGGAAGGGCTGGCCAGCGCGAAAAAAAGCCAGGCCACTTTTCAGGTAAGCGGTGTTACGCAACTTGTCGAGACCCTGAAAGGCAAACTCAACAGCGACCGCGGCACCAGCGCCTGGTGGCTGCTCCTCCTGGCCATGTATCAATTGCTGGGCAAACAGTCGGAATTTGAAGATATGGCAGTTGATTACGCCGTGCATTTCGAGGTGTCCCCGCCTTCGTGGGAAAGTATCAAAGCGGCCCAGGAAGTCTCCGCGCCCACGGCACCCGCTCAATCTGCCTCAACGGACACATTTAAATTAAGGGGCGTTATTTCCGAGGCTACCCAGAACCAGATTGCCGCCTTGCTGCAATTTGCCCAATCGAAGCAGGAAGTGGCGGTGGACTGTTCCGAAGTCACCCGCGTCGATTACGCCTACATTGGCAGTCTAATCAGCCATCTCATGCAGATGCTGGGCAGCGGCAAATCCATTATTCTCCAGGGCCAGAATTCCCTGATCAACGAGCTGTTCCGCGCCATGGGTATCGACCAGCTCGCCAGGCTGGAACCCGCGAAGCTCACTTAACAATCCCATCCCCGCACCGTGGATCATGCCCTGATCGCCCAAGCCGCCATCGCCGCCGCTGTCGCGTGGGGCAGCGGGCTGCGCCTGTATCTGGTGCTGTTCGTTCTTGGCATGCTGGGACGTTTTGCCGGATTTGACTTGCCGGACGCGCTGGTCTGGCTGTCCCATCCCGTCAGCCTGGGGGTGAGCGGCTTCCTGAGCGTGACTGAATTCTTTGCCGACAAGATTCCCTGGCTGGACAGCATTTGGGACGCGCTGCACAGCTTTCTGCGCATACCCGCGGGCGCGGCACTGGCGGCCAGTTTGTTTCCGGAACTGGGGGGCAGCGGCATGACCGCGCTGGTGGCATTGCTCGGCGGCGGGGTTGCCGCCAGCGCGCAATTGACCAAAACCGGCAGCCGGGCGGTCATCAATACCTCGCCCGAACCATTCACCAATATCGCAGCTTCCATGACGGAAGAGGCCATGCTGGGGGCAGGACTATGGACTGCATTCAACCATCCGGCTGTCTTTCTGGTTCTGCTGATGGTCTTCATTGTGCTGACTGTTGTTCTCGCGGCTTTTTTCATCCGTGCGATCCGCCGCATGCTTGCCTCACGCAACGCGCCCGCGACATGAAATTCCTTCTGCCGCTTGTCCTCGCCATGCTGGCCATGCCCGCATTCTCCGGTGTCTACAAATGGACAGACGCGCAGGGCCGCACGCATTACAGCGACGCGCCACCGCCCACCGCCAAAACCACGCAGCTCAAGTTGCAAAGCTATTCCGGCCCCGCCCAGGTCAGCCAGGCAACAGGCGCGGATAGTGGCGTAACGCTCTACACCACCGAATGGTGCGGTGTCTGCAAACGCGCCAAGGCATTCATGAAGGAAAACAATGTGCCCTTCAGTGAATGGGATGTGGAGAAGTCAGATTACGGCGCGGCCAAATTCCGCCAGATGGGTGGACGTGGCGTACCGCTGATCACGATAGGTTCGCAGAAAATGATGGGCTTTGACGCAAACCGTTTCATGCTGTTGTGGAAGGCCAGCCAGACCAAGCCTTGAAAAGCGCATCCGCGCCCAAATTTATCTGGTTCGAAATCATAAAGCCATCATGGATCAATATCACGGCACCACCATTCTTTCCGTCCGCCGCGGCAATGAAGTCGCACTGGGTGGCGACGGCCAGGTCACCCTGGGCAACATTGTCATCAAATCCACCGCGCGCAAGATCCGCAGACTGTATCAGGACAAGGTGTTGGCAGGTTTCGCCGGCGCCACCGCCGATGCCTTCACCTTGTTTGAACGCTTCGAGGCCAAGCTGGAAAAACATCAGGGACATCTGGTGCGCGCCGCAGTTGATTTGACCAAGGACTGGCGCACGGACAGGGTGCTGCGCCGGCTTGAAGCCATGCTCGCCATCGCCGACAAAACCAGCACCCTGATTTTGACCGGAAACGGCGATGTGCTGGAACCCGAACAGGGCATCGCCGCCATCGGCTCCGGCGGCGCCTACGCACAGGCCGCCGCATCAGCCTTGCTGAATCACAGCGATTTGTCCGCCCGCGACATCGTGGCCGAAAGCCTCAAAATCGCCGGGCAGATTTGCATCTACACCAACCAGAATCACATTATCGAAACCTTGTGAAGGGAGAAGGGATCGCGCATTTGGCGCTCAAGGGCGAAGGGTAAAACCGCCACCCCCTACCCTTCTCCCTTCCCCCTTTACCCTTCACTGCCATGACCCAATTCACCCCCCAGGAAATCGTCCACGAACTCGACAAGCACATCGTCGGCCAGCAGGAAGCCAAGAAGGCCGTCGCCATCGCGCTGCGCAACCGCTGGCGGCGATCGCGCGTTGAAGAACCGCTGCGCCGAGAAATCACGCCGAAAAACATTCTCATGATCGGCCCCACGGGCGTGGGCAAAACAGAGATCGCCCGCAGGCTTGCGCGGCTCGCCAACGCGCCTTTCATCAAGGTCGAGGCCACCAAGTTCACCGAGGTGGGTTACGTCGGCAAGGATGTGGATTCCATCATCCGCGACCTCATGGAAATCGCCGTCAAGCAGATTCGCGAACGGGAAATGGACAAGATGCAGATGCGCGCGCAGGATGCCGCCGAGGATCGCATTCTGGATGCGCTGCTGCCGCCGCCGCGCCAGGCAGGATTCGGCTTCGAGGCAGAGCCTGCCAAGCCCGAGGATTCCGCCACGCGGCAGAAATTCCGCAAGATGCTGCGCGAAGGCCAGCTCGACGACAAGGAAATCGAAATCGACCTGACCCAACCCTCTGCCTCGATGCAAATCTTCACGCCGCCCGGCATGGAGGATTTGTCGCAGCAGTTGCAGGGCATGTTCCAGGGCCTCGGCGGCGGCCGCACCCGCACGCGTAAATTGAAGGTGAAGGAAGCCCTCAGACTGGCCACCGAGGAGGAAGCCGCCGCGCTGGTCAATGAAGAGGAAACCAAGCTTGCCGCCATCGAATCAGTGGAACAGAACGGCATTGTCTTCCTCGACGAAGTGGACAAAATTGCCGCGCGCGAAGGTGCGCAGGGCGCCGATGTCTCGCGCCAGGGCGTGCAGCGCGACCTGCTGCCATTGGTCGAAGGCACCACTGTCTCGACCAAATACGGTATGGTCAAGACCGATCACATCCTGTTCATCGCCAGCGGGGCGTTTCACCTCTCGCGTCCCTCCGACCTCATCCCCGAATTGCAAGGGCGCCTGCCCATTCGCGTCGAACTGCAATCGCTGTCGGTGGAGGATTTCGAACGCATCCTGACCAGCACCGACGCCTGCCTGACCCGGCAGTACCAGGCGCTACTGGAAACCGAGGGGGTCAAGCTCGAATTCCCCCCGGACGGCATCCGCCGCCTCGCCGAAATCGCCCATCAGGTCAACGAAAAGACCGAAAACATCGGCGCCCGGCGCCTGCATACGGTCATGGAACGCCTGCTGGAAGAAGTCTCATTCAGCGCCGCCAGGCTGGAAGGCCAGACCGTGACCCTGGACGCCGACTACATCAACCAGCGGCTGAATACCCTGGCCGGCGACGAAGACCTCAGCCG
>CAYOJA010000004.1:12422-67132 GCA_964404175.1 uncultured Thiobacillus sp.
CCGACTACATCAACCAGCGGCTGAATACCCTGGCCGGCGACGAAGACCTCAGCCGTTACGTGCTCTGACAATAAACTGACGCTATAAAGCCATAAAACCTTCCTAGCCGCTCCCCTGGCCGGGCGCGGTAAACTTGCGGGCAATCTTTTCAGGAGTTAGCCATGGCCACCCGCGATACCTTAAGCCCCAAAGAATCCGCTTGCAGCAGCGGCGCCGACTATGCCGCCTTGGCTTTGGAAGCCCTGCAGGAACCCGCCGACGCGGCTTACGCCAAGGAACTGGTGGATAGAGTTGCCGACGAGTGCCAGTTCACCAAGGATCTGGCCGCCGTAGCCATTGTGTACAAGCAGCTTGGAGACCAGGCGCGTGCCGAGGAATTGCTCCAGACGGCAGAAGACTACTGCATGTCCGGCGAGGAGCAGGTCTACCTGGCCGAAGGCAAGATGAAAATCCTTGGCGACAAGGATGGCGCGGCGGCCGCGCTGGACAAGGCGCTGAAGGAAACCAACAACCTCGATCCGCTGATCGAACTGGGCAAGCAGGCCATGAAGGTCATGGGCGAGAACAGTTTTGCCAAGAAGGTGTACGAAAAGGCGGAAAGCAAGATTGCCCGCGCCGTCGAATACACCAAACTGGCTGGCGCCGCAGTCGAGCATCTGCTGGACAAGGATTACGCCGGTGCCATTCTGGAAAAGGCCGCGAGCAAGCTGACCAACGTTGGCGATCTGCTGTCCCTGGCAGGCGAAACCGCCAAAACACTGGGCGACCCGGCCAAGGCCAAGGCCCTGTACCAGCGCGCGCTGGACGGCGCTACCGATTTCAACGCAGTTAAAAGCCTGCTCGATGCCGCCAAATCCATCGGCGAAACCGAATTCATGCAAGCGGTGCTGAAAAAAGGCGGTGATATCGCAACCGCTACCGAGCAGTTCATCGACCTCGCCCGTGGTCTCAAGTCCACGGGTGATGCCGCCGGGGCTGCAACACTGATGGACCAGGCGGAAAACGCCGTGGCCTCGCTGGACGAAATGCAAAAAGTGGTGGATGCGGCCAAGGCCGATTTCGCCGACGACTCCGCCCGCGTGCAGCGCGTCCAAGCCAAGTTCGACAAGCGTGCCGCCAATCAGGCCAAGTATGTGGAATTCGGCAAACAGGAAGATCTCGCCGATACCCCGAAAAAACTATTCGCCCTGACTGATCAGGTCATGGCTGAACTTGAAGACCCGTTCTATGCCGCCAAGCTTCTGGGCAAGGTCGAAACCATGCTCAACGAAGGCGCCTACCAGTTTCAGCGCGCCCGCCCGTTGATCCTGGCGGTGGACAAGCATCTCAACGACACCCACTGGCTGGCACGCCTGCTGGATGAGGCCGCCACCAGGTCGGGCGATTTCACCCAGTTCAAAGATGTCGTCCACACTGCTGCGGCAGAGATGAAGAACAAGGAGTTTGGCCGCGAGAAGGCCCGTGCCTATCTGCAGCAGCGTGAAGCCGGGCTCAAATCCAACCCCAACGCGGGCGTGTATGACTACACCAAACTGGCGCAGGTCATCCTGTCCGATCTGAAAGACAGCGCCTGGGCCGGCAACGTGCTGAACAGCGCCAAATCCAGCGCCAAGGACCATTATTCGCTGGCTCACATTGGCGCCATCATGGCCCAGGGCGGCGATATGGCCGGCGCCGAAGGCATGTTCTTGCAGGCGGCCCAGTCCTGCGGCAATGCCGAAGGCTGCATCCAGCTCGCCAGCCGCATGAGAAGCTACGGCACCGATTCAGCCATGGTTCGCAAGGTTTATGAAGCCTGCGGCAAGACGCTTTCATCCTCCGTGGAGAAATTGCGCTGGGTGGAAGGCATTGCCGACGAGTTGAAGGACAAGGCCTGGGCCAGTGAGGCATACGCGGCTCTGGAAAGCGAATTCAGCGGCGCGGGCAAGGCGCGGTTTGATGTCTCTCGCATGAACCGGGTAGCGAACGAGTTTTACCCCTATCGCAAGCACGCCGCCTGATCTGTATCAGCGACATCATGCCGCGCTGTTCTAATCCATGCGACATCTTGTCGCATTGATAAACAACCCGGTCTCAGGCAACATGAAACCAGTGTGTGAGTCGCTTCATGCACAACCACCTCTTGTTCAAGCCCGCTTAACGGCGGGCTTTTTTGTTTACATCGCCGGTTTCAATGGAGTCGCCATGAAATTTTTCGCTGTCTTGCTGTCGTTCCTTGCAACCCTGCCGGCCTTTGCCCTGGACATCAAAATCGAGAACGCCTGGGTTCGCGCCCCTGCTCCGGGACAGGCAGTCGTCGGCGGATTTCTGGACATCACCAGCCCGGCCAGCGATGCCACCCTCGTCTCTGCGAGCACCGCAGTCGCCGGGGTCACGGAACTTCATGAAATGTCCATGCAGGACGGCGTCATGATCATGCGGCCCGTTCCCTACATCCGGCTTCGGAAAGGCCAGACCATCAAGCTGGCGCCAGGCGGACTTCACCTCATGTTGATCGACCTGAACAAACAGTTGAAGGCAGGCGATACTGTCCCGATTACTCTGAAAATTCTGGCGGACGGCAAGTCGACTTTGCATAAAATTACTGCTGAAGTCCGTGACCCCCTTGCATCCAGAAAGCATTAAAGGCATGCTGATACAGGCGTGAAGCGTCATTCGGATTTTGTTTTTAACCTTAGGAGTTGCACATGAAGAAGTTGTTTGGTTTGATGGCTGTTGCTTCCCTGTTTGCCCTGCAACCTGCAATGGCCGCAAGCAAGGGCGAGGATACCTACAAGAAAGCCTGCATGAATTGCCACGCCCAAGGCATGGCCGGATCTCCGAAATTTGGCGACAAGGCTGCCTGGAAAGACCGTATCAAAACCGGCAAACCGGCGTTGTATGACTCCGCGTTAAAGGGGAAAGGCGCGATGCCGGCCAAAGGCGGCCAGACAGCCTTGGCGGATGCCGATGTGAAAGCCGCGGTGGACTATATGGTTTCAAAGTCAAAATAATTGATCACGGCACACAAAAAAGCGGGCAATGCCCGCTTTTTTTGATTTGATCTCATTGGCCCGGTCAGCGTGCCGTCCCCAGCACCGCGCCCGCAAGCCGTAATTCCTCAAGAAACCCTCTGGCAAAATCCACCAGTCGTGATGGATTATCGTGTCCGATTTCATCCGATAGCTGCATCACTGCCTCCCGGCCTGTGCGATTACCGGCCTCGAGCAGCTTGAGCAGCCGCGCACCGACATTGCTCTGCTCGATAAAACGCACATTGAATTCCGCGTCGCGGAATACCAGCAAAAATGTGGGCGTCGCTACGACTTTCGCACGAGGCCTGATGCGGTGCACCGGATACTGATATGCCAGATTCGCCAAAACGGGATTCAACAACGGCCGGCCTTCAATCAAGTCGCCATTCACATCGCGTTCCGCAAATTGCTCATCCCGATTGGAAACCGACAGCACCAATTCAATCCACTCGTAATGCGCCAGTTCCAACATGTACTCCGGGTAGCGCTCATCCATTTCCCATTCGTCTTGCAGGAATTGCAAGAATTCGTCCGGAATCTGCCTGAAATAGGGGGTATGGCTGCGGTGGCCCGCAAAAAACGCGCGCGCCAGCCTGTCCCAGCGGCGTTTCCCCAACACCTTGCGCAGCACGGGAAAACAGGCGAGCAGAAAACTTTCCGTGTTGTTGTAAACGATCTCGTTGTAGACCTTCATGCGCCGGGCCTCGACGCCGACAGGCCGCTTGAAGCTTTTCGGATCGCGAATATGCGATGCAAACGCGAACTGGTAGCGCTGGAATTCGGGTAACTCAGGCACTGGCGGCAACCCCTTCATCTGTTCCATATTTGCGCTGCAAATCGGCAATCTGCCTGACTTCCTTTTCCAGATACGCCATGGGTGGAATATTGAAGTCGCGCTCCAGCAAAGTCGGACGTACGCCGATTGTCTGATAAGTGAAGTCGAGCAAATCCCACACAGAATCGATCACATCCGCGCCGTGGGTGTCGATGATCAAATCCTCGGCTTCGTAGTAATGCCCCGCCATGTGCATGTACACCACCCGCTCGGCTGGCAGCGAGGCGATGTAAGCACGGGGGTCAAAACGGTGATTGACGCTGTTGACGTAGACGTTGTTCACGTCCAGGTGCAGGTCACAATCTGCCTCATCGAGTACAGCACGGACAAACGTCGGCTCGTCCATTTCGGAAATCGGCGCATTGACATAAAACGAGGCGTTCTCGACGGCGATACGACGCTCCAGAATATCCTGCGTTCGCCGGATGCGCGCGGCCACGTATTTGACCGCCGCCTCCGTCATCGGAATCGGCAGCAGATCATAGAGGTGTCCATCATCCGAGCAGTACGACAAATGTTCTGTATAAAGCGGCAAGCGGTATTGATCGAGAAAAGTCTTGATCTTGCGCAACAGCATTTCGTCCAGTGGCGCTGGCCCGCCCAGGGACAACGACAGGCCGTGACATACAAATGGGTAACGCTCTGCAAAGGCGCGGAAACGGCGGCCGAGGCTGCCGCCCATGTCAATCCAGTTTTCGGGTGCGATTTCGAAAAAATCGATGACATCCGGCACCCGGGTTTCCAGTTCGTCCAGCGACTCCCTGCGAAACCCGAGGCCCGCGCCATGAAGCGGCAAACGATTCATGACGGTTTGTTACTTACTTCTTCATGCCGCCGCACTTGCCGGCTCCACACTTACCAGTACCCGCCTTGCCGCCAAGCTCAGCTGAATCCAGAGTACCGTCGTTGTTCTTGTCCATATTGGCAAACATGGCTTCGTGATGCTTGGTGAATTCTTCCTTGCTCACCTTGCCATCCTTGTTTTCGTCCATCATGGCCGCACCACATTTGCCAACGCCGCATTTGCCCGCACCACATTTACCCGCGCCGCACTTGCCCTGCATGTCGGCAACCATGTAGCCGCGATCCAGGTTCTGCATTGCAAAGGGGTTCTCCGCCGCGCCGGCCATGGGAGTCATGGCCATACCAGCCACGAATGCCGAACCCAACGCTACGCTTACTGCTTTTTTCTTGCTTGCCATCTCTCTATCTCCTTCAAGTAAAAAGGCCGAAGTGCCGGCCAAACATGCCAAGAGGATTACTCCTCTTCCCGCAACTTGCTGGCGATCCGTTCCCGGGCCTCATCCGTCAACCCGTGTTGTTCCGCCCCATTTTCGATACGCAGCCAGGATCGGACCAGATGCATTTGCTTCATGAAGCGTGCGCAATTCCTGCAAATCATCAAGTGCACTTTCATTGCAAACCGTTCCTGAAACGTCAGGCCACGATCCAGTGACTGAGTCACCAGTACCGAAGTTTCCTTACAGTTTTTTATCAGGCCCACGCCGGCTCCCCTAAATTCTCGTTTCCAGGCATTCCCGCAGGAACAGTCGAGCACGATGAAGCATGACCCAGGCATTGGTCGTGGTGATATCCAGCGCCTTACAGATTTCTTCGTTGCTCAGGCCGGTCAGTTCTCTTAGGGAAAATATCCGGGCAAGATTGGGTTTAAGCCGCCGGAAGCATTCATCCAGCGCATCGCGGAGGCGGCTTCGTTCAAGTTCGGATGCCGGGTCGCCCCAATCCCTGAACGTCTCGACCCAGTGGCCACTCTTGTCAAACAAGGCCTCCCAGTCATCTTCGTTATCAGGATCGCAGCTCGGCGGCGCGACAACCTCGCGATATTGATGGCGAATGATGTCGACGATCTTGTGTTTAAGAATACCGGTGAGCCAGGTTCGCACCGAACTACTGCCAGAAAAACGCTCCTGCGCCTTCAGGGCCGCCAAAAAGGTTTCCTGAACAGCATCCTCGGCAAGTTCGTCAGAAAACAGGCGCCGCCTCGCATAGCGAAACAGGTAATCCCCGTGTTCCTCAAGCCAGCGCGCTGGATCGCCCATTGATCCTCCATTTTTTTGCCGATTGTAGGCGGATTTCCAGAAATTTACAGTGAGAATCGTTTGCATTTAAAAGGATGGCAATATCTCTTGAAAATCACTTCTACTGCCCTAAATAGAAAGTACCCGCGGCAATACCGCAACTTGGCAAAGGAGAAAGAAATGCCCAATGTGACCCGCTATGATCCGTTTGAAACCGCCACCGAACCATTCGACGACCTGTTCCGGGGATTTTTCCGTCCCGTGCGCATGGATCGCGAATTGCCGCAATTCAAGATGGACGTAAAAGAGAATGACAAGGCTTATACCGTACATGCCGATTTGCCCGGCGTGAAAAAGGAAAACATCCACATCACCATCGACGGCAATACTGTTACGGTTTCGGCTGAGACCCGTTCCGAATCCGAGCAGAAGGAAGGCGAAAAAGTGCTGAAGCGTGAGCGTACCTACGGCAAGGTGATGCGGAGTTTCTCGCTCGCCAATGATGTGGACGAAACGACTGCCAGCGCCAAATACAATGAAGGTGTTCTGGAACTGGTGCTGCCGAAAAAACTGGCTTCCGAAAGCAAGCGACTGACTGTGCAATAACGTTAGCCGGAAATTTCCATTGAAGCGGCTCACGGGCCGCTTTTTTATTGCCGCACCTCCCCGTAAAATGCCGGAAAATCTCCAAGGAAAAACGAATGACCCAATTCGCGCCCGCCGACAAGGCCCACATCCTTTCCGAAGCCTTGCCCTACATCCAGCGCTTCTACGACAAGACCATTGTCATCAAATACGGCGGTAACGCCATGACCGAGCGCCACCTGATGGAGGCTTTCGCCAAGGACGTGGTTTTGTTGAAACTCGTCGGCATGAATCCGGTGGTGGTGCACGGCGGCGGGCCGCAGATCGCCGGTCTGCTGCAACGAATCGGCAAGCAGAGTGAATTCATTCAGGGCATGCGCGTCACCGACGAGGAAACCCTGGACGTGGTGGAAATGGTGCTCGGCGGCCTGGTCAACCAGGACATCGTTACCCTCATCAACAAACACGGCGGCAAGGCAGTCGGCCTCACCGGCAAGGATGGCAACTTCATCCACGCCAAGAAAATGCTGGTGCCCAGCAAGGAAAAGGCGGAAGAACTACTCGACATCGGCCAGGTTGGTGAAATCACCAGCATCGACCCGGAAATCATTCAGCATCTGGATGCGCGAGACTTCATTCCCGTCGTGGCGCCACTGGGCACGGACTCCGAAGGCAACGCCTACAACATCAATGCCGATGTCGCGGCCGGCAAGATTGCCGGTGTGTTGCAGGCGGAAAAAGTGGTGTTCATGACCAACACTTCCGGTGTGCTGGACAAGCAGGGCAAGCTGCTGACCGGCCTTACTCCGCGCGAGGTGACCGATTTGACGGCTGACGGCACCATCTCCGGCGGCATGATTCCCAAAGTGGGTTACGCTGTTGACGCCGTCAACAGCGGCGTGAAAACCGCGCACATCATCGATGGCCGCGTGGAACACGCCTTGCTGCTGGAAGTGCTGACCCCGGAAGGCGTCGGCACGCTGATTAAAAGGGCTTGAGCAAATTGCCTGCCTCCCCCTCACCCCGCCCTCTCCCGCCAGGGGAGAGGGGGACAAGGTTTCGCTGCGCGAGGAAAGTTTGATGCGCTACTGGCTGATGAAATCCGAACCCTCGGACGTTTCGATCGACGATCTTGCCGCCATGCCCAAACAAACCGTCGCCTGGTATGGCGTAAGAAATTACCAGGCACGCAACTTCATGCGCGACCAGATGGAAGTCGGCGACAAGGTGCTGTTCTATCATTCGTCGTGCGAGGAACCTGGCATCGCCGGGCTTGCGACAATCAGCAAGAAGGCCTATCCCGACGAAACCCAGTTCGATCGCAGGAACAAATACTTCGACCCCAAAGCCACGCGTGAAAACCCGCGCTGGATGAATGTCGATGTGAAATTCGCCAAGAAAACCCGGCTGGTGCCGATCAAGGAACTGCGCGAGCACCCCGAGCTTGCCAATCTGCGCATCCTGCAAAAAGGCAACCGCCTGTCGATCACGCCGGTTGATCCCAAAGAATACGAATTCATACTGGGCCTGCTTTAGTTGCCTGAATTTCTGATCGCCTACCTGCTGTTAGGCCTTGTCGCCGGCTTCGTTGCGGGTCTGTTGGGCGTGGGGGGCGGGCTCATTATTGTTCCCATCCTGATCTGGATGTTTGATGCGCAAGGTGTTGCTTCCGGTATCCAGCCCCACCTGGCGCTCGGGACTTCACTTGCCTCGATTCTGTTCACTTCGCTCGCCAGCGTACGTGCCCATCACAGTCATGGCGCTGTCGACTGGAGCGTGGTCAAACGAATTACGCCCGGCATAGTTCTGGGAACATTGCTGGGTGCATGGCTGGCCTCTTTTATCCCCGCCCGGCCGCTGAAGATTTTTTTCGTTATTTTTCTTTTTTATGCGGCGTTGCAAATGGCGCTGAATTACAAGCCCGCGCCGAGCCGCATGTTGCCCGGTCCCTTCGGCATGCTGGGCGCGGGCGGGTTGATCGGCGCGGTTTCCAGCTGGGTAGGCATCGGCGGCGGTACGCTGTCCGTACCTTTTCAGGTCTGGTGCAATGTGCCTTTCCATCGCGCAGTCGGCACATCCGCCGCGATCGGCTTCCCCATCGCATTCGCAGGCTTGATCGGCTACATCATTGGCGGATGGAATCACGCTGAACTCCCTCCATACAGCATGGGATTCATCTCCTTGCCCGCCTTGGCCGGCATTGCCGCAGGCAGCACTCTCACCGCGCCATTGGGCGCGAGAACAGCACATACCTTGCCCGTCGCCAGGCTGAAACAGGTCTTTGCCATGCTGCTGTTTTTGCTGGCAATACGAATGCTGGCAACCCTCTAGAAAACGCCCTGATCAACAATATTCTCGCGGGTTGGCTAAAGGAATCATGCCTATTGTCTAACCATGGCCAAACATCATTCAAAAACGCCCACAATATCTTGTCTGTTATTGGGTTGCTGGATTCAATATATAGGGCATCGGATACTGGCCATACGCTAAACAATTATTTTCGATTCAACCAGTTGCAAGCAGATCATAAGCAAACTAGCCTATGCATAACGAAAATTATTAGTCACGTGCCACTCAACAGGGGAGAGCATCATGTCGCATCTGCAATCAGTGAAGTCCACGTTGCAACCCGACAACAATAATTACACTCAATTGACGACTTATCATGACACCCATAACGCTATCGCGTGGGGCTACATGCACGCCGAGCCCCGTCCATGCTTTACGCCCACAATACTTCGTGAGCTGATTTCATGGGGCGGTGACATGGTCAATTCTATTGACGACCCCGACAAACCCGATATCGATTATTTTGTTCTTGCTTCGAGTATTCCCGGAATTTTCAGCCTGGGCGGGGATCTGGATCTTTTCATGCATCATATCGAGGCTAGGGACCGTGACGCGCTATACCGGTATGCGATCTCGTGCATTGACTGTTCCTACACCACCCATAGTCATTTAAACCGTCCGAGTGTAACGAGTATCGCACTGGTACAAGGTCAGGCGCTGGGCGGCGGATTCGAGAGCGCGCTTGCCGCCAACGTACTGATCGCAGAGCGCGGCTGCAAGATGGGATTACCCGAAATTTTATTCAATCTGTTCCCAGGCATGGGCGCGATGACCTTTCTGGGAAGACGCGTGGGTCATCAGAAGGCTGAAAAAATCATCCTCAGCGGCAAGCTGTATCTTGCCGAGGAATTATTTGAAATGGGCGCAATAGATGTCCTGGCCGAACCTGGTGAAGGCGAAAAAGCCGTGTATGAATACATCAGGAGAGAAAGCAAGGCTCGCAACGGATCACTGGCGCTAAGAGCCGCAAGGGAAATCAGCCAGCCTGCTTCCTATGAAGAGCTGATTCGAATAACTGAAATCTGGGTGGATGCGGCGCTCAGATTGAGTGCAAAAGATTTGCGAATGATGGAGCGGCTGGTTTCAAGGCAGACCGGGAAATCCAACGATGCCAGCTTACATCCCCAAAGCGTTCCGCTGGCGAGCTAGAAAATCATCCAGCGCGGCCAAGGCAGCCTGTTGCGCATCATGTACTTTGACAAGTGATTCGTCGGCTAGAGGCAGTGCGATCTCAAAGGGTTTGATGCGCTCTGCCTCAGCGCATATTTCAGCCATGAATATAGCGCCGACATCACTGGCACCGCCTTTCAGCATGTGCAGCTGGTCTTTCCAGGCGCCGTAATTCTGTTCCTGCAGCGCCAACCTGGTCGCCTGCATGGCCCGGTTGCTGTCCTGACGAAAATCCTCGATCAGGTCCCGAACAAAATCGATGCCTCCCCCCACTTCCGCCAGATCAATCAGCACGGTTTCATCCAGCACCAGCGCATCCTGCCGTTTTGCGTTAACGAGCCTGACCGGTTCGAGTTGTCCCGCATCACTGTAACGTGCCAGCATGTCCAGTAATGCCCGGCTGTTAATGGGTTTGGTCAGGAAATCGTCCGCGCCCGAATCCCTGCATTGCTGCTCAGCTTCACCACGCGCATCCGCAGTCAGCATGATGATGGGTAAATGCCCCTTCTCCATGAAACGCCAGCGCTTGACTACGTCAGGCCCTGACATTACAGGCATATGCATATCCATGATTGCAAGGGAATACTGACTGGCATTCGACTCAAGCAGAGACAAGGCTTCCTCTCCGTTCGACGCCATGACGACTTCATGTCCAGCGTGTTCCAGCAGACCACGCATCACCCGCTGGTTAACGGGATTATCCTCTGCCACCAGTACGCGCAATTTGATGCGGCCCGCCTTGGCCTGGAAATGATCGGCCAGCGACACCACGTTGTCCGGCAAATCCTTGTGATACGCCGCCTCGTGCAAGGCATTGAACAGCAATGTCGGATTGACCGGTGAATGCAGTACCGTGGAATAGCCAGCTTTCATCCAGGACATGTCCTGAAGTTCAGTAGATTCAGAATCAATCAGGATAACGGGCAAGTGGCCAAGGCCGGGACTGTCATGCAACAGACGGACAAACAAGGCAGGGTCGGTTCCCAGCAAGCCTCGCTCAACAATCAAGGCATCGGGGGTCTCTACTGCTTCCGACAGCAAATGCATGACCGCGCCCGCCGGTGCGTTCATGGGCAGAATTTCTCCATCCCAGGAGCGGATCAGGCTGCCCAGGCGTTGCCCCAGTTCCAGGCTTACCAAGGTTCCAACACGCAACTTCCCTGGCAGGATTTCCTGTTCTTTTTCCTGTTCCTGCGCGGGAATTTCAAACCAGAACGTTGTCCCGTCACCGGGCTGGCTGACCAGCCCGATCCGGCCACCCATCATTTCGATGAGCTGTTTCGATATGGTCGTGCCAAGGCCAGTCCCGCCATAGCGGCGGGTAATGGAGGCATCCGCCTGGGTAAAGCTTTCGAAAATCCTGCCCTGCATCTCGGCAGGAATGCCAATTCCGGAATCCACCACCTCGATCCGCAACCATGGCTGCTTGCGCTGGGTAAAAGGCCTGACATAGACATCCACGCGTCCATGCTCCGTGAACTTGATGGCATTTCCAATGAGGTTGATGAGAACCTGGCGGATATGCTGGACGTCTCCATGCAACAAGTATGGCGTTTGCGGCGCGATGTGGGTGGCAAGCAGCAAGCCCTTTTTCTGAGCCTGCGGCTCCAGCATCAGCACGGTAGTATTCAGCAGATGATGTAGATCGTAATCCTCGTTGGATTGAGTCAGTTTTCCAGCTTCTATTTTCGAGATATCGAGCACGTTCTCGATCAGCTTGTGCAATGCCTGGGCCGAAGTGTGTATGGCCTGAGTAAGTTCCTGCTGCTCCTTGTTGAGTGGCGTTTCGCGCAGCAAATCAGCAATACCAATCACGCCACTGAGCGGCGTGCGCAACTCATGGCTCATATTGGCAAGAAATTGTGATTTGGCTTTGCTGGCCTCCCGCTCGCGCCTGATGGCTTTGTGCAGTTGCTTCAACAAACTGGAAGCATAAATGGGAACAACAACAAGCGTCAGCCAGATACCCCACCACAGCGCCGTGTGGGTCTGCCAGAAAGGGTTGTATGCATAAACGATCGCAAACCCAGTGGCCGACGCCATGGTTGAAACGAACAAATACGGCATGCCATAGCGGAAACCATAGCCCAGCGTCACCCACAGGTAAGTCGCGACAACTGGCGCGCCAGTCTCTCCGGAGATGGCCAGCATGTAAGTGGCCACGAAGAAATCCAGTGCCATGGCCAGTGAACGGCGCAGGACAGAGGCCTTGCTGTCAACCAATGGCCCCACCAGTAAAGCCAGTGATGCCAGGGTAAAGGCCACTCCAAGCAAATGCACCTGATCAGCGATTTGTGGTGAGTGATTCAGAACGCTGATCGTAAAATACAGATAAAACCCGGAAACGATAATCAGGCGGGTCAATGCCTGTTGAACCTCTGTATCCGGGCGCGAGCGTACCCGCCGGGCAATATCCTGTCCGGCCATCCTCAGAAGAGATACCAAACCCTGGCTCATGCTTTTATCTGTTCAGGGTAATCCCCATACTCCTTCATGATCTGGGCCACTTCATCCAGCCTGACCAGGAAAGCGCGGACGCAGTCAGGATCGAAATGGCCGCCCATTTCCGACTTCAGGTAGTCCAGGGCTTTCTGCATGGGCCATGCCTGTTTATAGGGGCGAACCGTTGTCAGCGCATCGAACACGTCGCCAACCGCGACAATGCGTGCCGGCAAAGGGATAGCCTCGCCGGACAGGCCATTCGGATAGCCGCTGCCATTGAATTTCTCGTGATGCCCCAGGGCAATCACCGCGCCCATCTGCAAATAGCGCGACGGGCTGTCAGCCAATATCTGGTAGCCGATTTCCGCATGCCTGCGCATGACGCAAAGCTCTTCATCATTGAGCGGGCCCGGCTTCAGCAGAATTTGATCAGGGATGCCGATTTTGCCAATGTCATGCATGGGCGCGGACGATTCGATCTCATCGCATTCCATGGCGGAGAGCTTGAGTTCCGAGGCAATCAGCCGGGCATACTTGGCCATGCGGATAATATGGTTGCCCGTGCCCTCGTCGCGGTATTCACCCGCCTTCGCCAATCTCAGCAGCGTTTCCCGCTCACGGATGCGGACATCCCGCGTGGCCTGCATGACCTGGTCTTCCAGCCATTTGGCCCGGTCGCTCACGATTTTCTGCGAGCGCCTAAGCGTCAACAAATTACGGCAACGGGCGCGACATTCCTGCGGATCGATTGGGCGTGTCAGGAAATCTGTCGCGCCGGATTCGAGCGCCTGATAACGAATCTGCCGGTCTTCGACAACCGTGACGATGACGATGGGAACCTCTTCCAGCCTGGGCATGGCGCGCAAACGGCGGGTAAATTCGACACCATCCATGCCCGGCATGCGGTAATCAGAAATGATGAGATCGGGTGTTGAATGTGCTGCGCGGTCGAGTGCAGCCTGCGGTTCCGCAAAACTTTCCACCCTAAGTCCTGGCTCGATGGAACGTGCAAGCCCCTCCAGCAGGCTGCGGGCGGTTCCACGATCATCCACGATCATGACAAACCCTGTGCCCCAGTCCTCATGCGCCGGCGGCTCGCTATCGTTAGCCGAGCCCGTATTCACCGCATGCAGCCGTGGTTGTGACATCTGGGATCTCCCCTGCCTATGGCGTACTTTTCAAAGGTTTGGTGGCGTTATTTTAGGCCTTGTTCCAGATACTCTACGGCCATGGGGAGGATTTTTTTAGAAAGCAGGTAGTTTCCGGGCTTATGGCAGCCTGACCAACCCGGGAACATTAACAACTATATGTTTTTAAATTGGTTTCTGTCAGCCTTGTCAGCGCCTCCCGGTATTTCCCGGAGGTGTGCATCACCACATCTTCCGGCAGGCTGGGGCCAGGAGCCTGCTTGTTCCAGCCGCTGGCTTCCAGCCAGTCGCGGACATACTGTTTATCGAAACTGGGCGGATTGGTACCGGGCCGGTATTGATCCACTGGCCAGAAGCGCGAAGAGTCGGGTGTCATGACTTCGTCGATAAGATGTAAGTGCCCGCTCTCGTCCAGACCAAATTCAAATTTGGTATCCGCGATGATGATGCCACGCGTGAGCGCATATTCCGCCCCTTGCATATAGAGCGCCAGACTGGCATCCCGCACCCTGGCAGCCAGTTCCTTTCCCAGCAGTTTTTCGCAACGGGCAAAGCTGATGTTCTCGTCATGCTGACCAATTTCGGCCTTGGTCGAGGGCGTGAACAGAGGCTGCGGCAATTTGCCGGCTTGTTGTAACCCAGGCGGCAGGGGTATGCCACAGACGCTGCCCGATTGCTGATATTCCTTCCAGCCGGAACCCACCAGGTAACCCCGCACGATGGCTTCCACCGGCAAGGGCTTGAGTTTCTTCACCACCAGCGCACGTCCGCGCACTTGATCACGCTCATTCCCGGCCACAACCGACTCGGGATCGATGCCTGTCAACTGATTTGGCAGTACATGCGCCAGCTTGTCAAACCAGAACCGCGTCACCGAAGTCAGCACCTCGCCCTTGCCGGGAATCGGCGTCGGCATGACGACATCGAAGGCGGAAAGACGGTCAGTGGTTATCAATAACAGCTTGTCGTCGCCCACCGCATAGATATCCCTGACTTTTCCCTTGGAAACCAATGGCAGGCTTTTGATGGACGTTTCAAACTGTGGGGCGGTCATGGCGGGAATGGCGGAAGAGAAGTCCGCATTATATCCGGCGCCACTTGCCCCGGCCGGCAAACCGGCATAGGCCGGACTTGCCAGCCAGGCTTCACGCAAGTGGCGAATGGCCACAAGCAGGGCAGCCGCCATGGGCAGCGCAAGCAGAACGCCGAAAAAACCGAATATCTGACCGAAAGCCGCCAACGCAAGTATGACCGCGACGGGATGCAGGCCGATGCGGTCGCCCACCAGCCAGGGCGTGACCACCATGCCTTCAATGACCTGGCCCGCGATGAACACCCCCAGAACCGGCAATACGCCGGGCAGGGATTGAAATTGCAGCGTGGCTTCCAGCACCCCCAGCACCAGCCCCAGGGTGGCGCCGACAAATGGAATAAACCCCAGCACCCCCGTCAGGATGCCAATTGGCAAGGCGAAATCCAGACCGGCGAGAGAAAGCCCTACAGAATAAAAAACGCTCATCGCCGCCATGACCGATAATTGCCCGCGCAAAAACTCCGACAGCACGCGATCGATTTCGCGCACCAGCCGGCCGATCTGGTCATGCCAGGGCCGTGGGATCAGCCGGTCTACCTTGGTCACCAGATCATCCCAGTCGCGCAGCAGGTAAAACGTGACCACCGGGATCAGCAGCAGATTGACCACCGCCGACAGCAACGCCGCTGCGCCATTGCCAAGCCTGGGCAGAAACTGCTGCGCGGCATTGCCAGCGCTTTGGGCATGCTCGGCCAGCCAGTTGCGCACTGCATCCATGTCGATATCCGCCGAGATGCCCAGCAGCCCTGTGAGCGTGGGCAAGGCTTCCCGCTGTATCCAGCCCAGATATTCCGGCAGGCGATCCATCAACAACTGAGCCTGGTTAATGAATAAAGGCACGATCATCAAAACCAGGCCTGCCGACACAAGGCCAACGCCCGCCAGCACCAATAGCGCGGCAACCGTGCGGCCAAGTCCCTTTTTTTCCAGTTTGTCGGCCAGCGGATCGAAAATGTAAGCCAGCAGCACGCCAGCCAGAAAGGGCGTCAATACTGGCGCCAGCAGATAAACCAGACCTGACAGCAACAGCAGCGCGGCAAGCGCAAGCCAAGGTAAATTTTCAGAGCGGTTGAGCATGGCGGTAAAATGGCGTTTTCATCAATAATCCCAAGAGTCTAAAGTGACTTCCATTTCCTACAAAGACGCCGGGGTCGACATCGACGCAGGCGATGCCCTCGTCGAGCGCATCAAGCCGCTGGCCAAGGCAACCATGCGCCCTGAAGTGCTGACCGGCATCGGCGGTTTTGGCGCGGTGATCGAAATTGCCAAAAAGTACAAAGAACCGGTGCTGATTTCCGGCACAGATGGCGTTGGCACCAAACTTAAACTTGCGTTTCACCTCGACAAACACGACACCGTCGGCATCGACCTGGTGGCGATGAGCGTCAACGACATCCTGGTGCAAGGCGCGGAGCCTCTGTTTTTTCTCGACTACTTTGCAACCGGAAAACTGGAACTTGATACCGCCGAAGCCGTGATCCGTGGCATTGCCGAGGGCTGCAAGCAGGCAGGCTGCGCATTGATCGGCGGCGAAACGGCTGAAATGCCCAGCATGTATCCGGATGGCGAATACGACCTCGCCGGATTTGCCGTCGGCGTGGCCGAAAAATCAAAACTCATCGACGGCTCCACCATCCAGCCAGGCGACGTGGTGCTGGGGCTTGCCTCCAGCGGCTGCCACTCAAACGGTTATTCGCTGGTGCGCAAACTGGTCGAAGTTTCCGGCGCGGATTTAAAGGCGGATTTCCATGGCCGGCCTTTCGGCGAGGCGCTCATGGCACCCACCCGCATTTATGTGAAGCCGCTGCTGTCGCTTATTGAGAAGCTGCCGGTCAAGGGCATGGCTCACATCACGGGCGGCGGCCTTACTGGCAACATCCCCCGCGTGCTGCCGGATTCGTGTGCAGTGGAACTCAAGCGAAGCGCCTGGGACTGGGGACCGCTGTTCGACTGGCTGCAAACCACCGCCAATATCGATAACGCCGAGATGTATCGCACGTTTAATTGTGGCATCGGCATGGCGGTAATTGTCGCCGCGGAACACGCGGATGCAGCCATCTCGCATTTGCAGGCCTCGGGCGAAACGGTTTACACGCTGGGCAGGGTAAGCGCCCGGGAAGATCAGGGCGATCAGGTCATCATCCAATCATCCTAAAAACCGCAGTTGACCGCTTATCGCCTCCGGAAATGACGCATGGAATCCGATTTAACCGCCTTCGATAACCTTCACCTTTTGGGTGAGCGCGCTACGCACCCGCTGGCACGTTCGGTCGTGCGCCTGCCTTTGTCGCTCGTCGTTGCAGGCATGAGCCTGTCGCCTCCTCGCTTCGCGGCAGACACCCGCCCAAACGCACCATCGCGTGCGTCCAACTACGGTTTCTAGGATGATTCGCGCAGTCGTCCTGCTTTCTGGCCGGGGAAGCAACTTCAAGGCGCTGCTTGAAGCGGGCTTGCCAGTTCAGTTTACCGCCGCCATCAGTAACCGCCCCGATGCGGCGGGTCTGGATTACGCGCGTGCGCGTAATATTCCAGCCATCGGTCTGGATCACAAGAGCTATCCCTCCCGCGAGGCTTTCGATCAAGCATTGATTCAAGAGATTGAAAATGCAGGCGCGGATCTGGTCATTCTTGCCGGCTACATGCGCATCCTGACCAAGGCCTTCGTCGAGCGGTATCAGGGACGGCTCATCAACATCCACCCCTCGCTTCTGCCCGCCTTTCCGGGGTTGAACACGCATGAAGCCGCGCTTGCCGAAGGCGTGAAAATTCACGGCTGCACCGCGCATTTCGTCACGCCGGAACTCGATCACGGCCCCATCATCATCCAGGCCGCCGTTCCGGTATTGCCGGGCGACACCGCCGAAACACTGGCTTCCCGGGTGCTGGTTGAAGAACACAAAATCTATCCGCTCGCGGTGAAATGGTTTGCCGAAGGCCGGCTGGTCATTTCGGACGGGGTGGTGAACGTGATTGACCCCGAGCGGTCACAGTCGGTGTTGGCAACCCCCTGACAGGATAAAAAATGAACCGCTTCCTCGGCCTGCTGCTGGCATTGATGCCTCTCGGCGTTTTTGCACAGGTTCCGCAACAGTTTGAACTGGTTTATCGATTTACATTCAATGGCCAGTTTCTGGGCAAGGTGACCGACCGGTTTCAGCGGCTGCCCAGCCAGCAATACCAATTGACCAGCATTGCCAAGCCGGAGGGAAATCTGGCCTTGCTGCTGCCCACGCTTTCATTGACCAGCAAGGGCACTTTCAAGTCACAGCAGCTTGTCCCCACATCCTATCGCCAGGTTCGCAGCAATGCGCCGCAGAAAGCCGCGCAAGCCAGCCTCGACTGGTCGAGAAAACTGCTGACCCATCAATACAAAGGCAAAACGGAACAGGAAAACCTGCCGTCCGGAACGCAGGACGCCCTGAGTCAACTTTATGTCTTTTCCATCATGGAAGATCTTCCTGGCAAGCTTGAAATGCCTGTCACCAACGGCCGGCGGCTCCTGAGCTACCGCTACGAGAAATACCCCGCCGAGCCCATCGTGACGCCGCTTGGCTCGTTTGAAACCGTGGAATACCGCCGCATCGCCGGACCCGACGAGAACGCCATCTCTGTCTGGGTTGCGCCTGCCCTGCACCATTTGCCATTGCGCATCCGGGTGAAGGAAGATTCGGGGACATTCGAGCAGCAACTCATCGGGATGAGTTATCGCGCCACATGAACAGGACGCCCCAGCGCAGCGGTGTCATGACCCTGCGAACGCTGGGGCGTGGTTTCTGGATTGGCTTGGCGGGTTCCGTCGGGCTGCATGCGGCGCTGCTGTCTACCGGGACATTCACCACTACGAAATGGACCGAGCCACGCATTATTGAAGCCCAGCTGGAAATCCTGCCGGGAACCAGGAAACCCGAGACTGATTCGCCGCCCATTCCCGAGGTTGCCGCCAAGGTGGCCAAGCCTCCAACACCACCCCGGCCGGCCGCAACAGACCTTGCAGCCGAGCCCGTTCCGCCAGAAGAGCAAGCAAGCAAGCCAGAAAGTGGTGAAATCATTGCGCAAGCTCCCCAGGCTTCAACCTCCGAAAACGAGGCCCAAGCACCTGCGGCAGCTCCTCCATTGCCCGTGATCGAGCCGCCGCCTCCTGGCAGCAGGCCACATGCGGCACTATCTCACGCAGCAAGCAATCTGAAGGAACTACCCAAATATATCGAGATCGCCTATCAGCTCAAAGGTATGGTCAGCGGCAGGCAAACCCAGATCTGGCGGCGGGAAGATCAGCGCTATACCATCGAATCCAGCTCTGAAGCCACCGGTCTCGCGGCCATTTTCCTGAGCGGCAAGATCATTCAGAAGAGCAGTGGCCATATCGGGCCGCTGGGCCTGGTTCCCGAGCGATATGACATGCAACGGTTTAACGGAAAAAAAGAAATATTGCTGTTCAAGCCTGGCGACAATGTCATTGATGTCAGTCGGATCGACCCCAAAAAAGGCAAGCGCACAACCGAACTTCCCTTGCTGACCGGAACGCAGGATCCGCTGAGTTCCATATTTCAGCTGGCCATGATTGCCCGGGAGAACGGTGAAGGCGTCATCGTGGCAGCCGGAGCAAAGCGGGTAAAAGGCTATCCATACCGCACCCTGGGCACCGAAATCATCCAGACGCCATTGGGCCAATTGCAGACACTGCATGTGACACGCGCGGGCGATTCGAGCAAGGGTGCCGTGCATCTTTGGCTATCCATCGAACAGCGCCATTTGCCAGTCAAGATCACCTACACGGATGAAGACGGCGCGGAATGGGTGCTGGAAGCCGTCAGCTTGAAAGTGGAATGATGCCGAGCAGTTTCCGGGTCTTGCTTGCAAGCTCGGCCGCCGAGTCCACGCTTGCGGCAAGACAGTTGTAATGCCCCATCTTGCGTCCCGGCCTGGCTTCGGCCTTGCCATACAGATGCAGCTTGATGCCGGGATGCTGGAGCAACGCCATCCAGTCCGGTCCGGTTTTCCAGACATCGCCAAGCAGATTGACCATGACCACCGCTGAAAGCAGGCGCGTATCGCCTAGCGGCAATCCGCACAGCACCCTGACCTGCTGTTCGAATTGATCGGTGACGCAGGCATCCAGTGTGTAATGGCCAGAGTTGTGCGGTCGCGGTGCAATTTCGTTGACCAGAAAATTGCCGCCCTGCACCACGAAAAACTCGACTGCCATCACACCGACGTACCCCAGCTTTTCAGCAACTTGCATGGCTGTCACTTGCGCACGCTCCTGCATTGCCTGGTCCACCTTGGCCGGCACCGTGGTGGTATCCAGAATGCCATTCATGTGTTGGTTCTCGCCAACCGGCCAGCTCGCACATTCGCCCAGGTCGGTTCGCGCCAATACCACTGACACCTCACTGGCCAGCTGGACAAAACCTTCCAGTACGCAAGGCACGCCCTTCAATTCGGCGAATGCCGACGCCAGTTCCTCCCGGTTGTTGACACGTATCTGACCCTTGCCGTCGTAACCAAAGCGGCTGACTTTCAGGATGGCGGGAAATCCCGCTGCCGTGGCGGCCGCTTCTAGCTCATTTTCATGGGCAATCAGCGCAAAGGGCGCGGTGGCGAATCCATTCTCGCGCAGCCAGGTTTTCTCGCGGCTGCGATCCTGCACAATGGACACGGCCTCGGCATTGGGCGCAACCCGCGTGTAGCGGGAAAGCTCGACCAGACTTGCCGCGGGCACGTTCTCGAACTCTGTCGTCACGGCGGTACAGGCTTCGGCCATTTTTTTCAGTGCGCCGTGATCGGTGTAATCAGCCTGCAAATGCACATCCGCCATCTGCCCCGCCGGGCTTCGCGGATCGGGATCCAGCACCATGACGCGATACCCCATGGTGCGCGCGGCAATGGTGAACATGCGGCCGAGCTGGCCGCCGCCGAGAATGCCGAGCGTTGCTCCGGGCAGAATTGGCAATCTAGCTGGCATCAGGCAATTTCATCGCCAGCACGGTTTCCACCTGCTGCCTGCGGAAGTCTTTCAGCATTTCCGCAACGCCGGCATCCCCGCGCGCAATCATGGCCACCGCAAACAATCCGGCATTCGCCGCGCCAGCCTCGCCAATGGCAAAAGTCGCGACAGGAATGCCTTTGGGCATCTGCACGATGGACAACAGGGAATCCTGCCCCTTGAGATATTTTGATGGCACGGGCACACCCAGCACGGGCACGACAGTCTTTGCCGCCAGCATGCCCGGCAGATGCGCCGCGCCACCCGCGCCAGCAATGATCACTTCAAGGCCGCGCGATTCCGCCGTCGATGCATAGTCATAAAGAAGATCGGGGGTTCGGTGCGCCGAGACGACTCTTGTTTCATGGGCAATGCCAAAAGCCTTGAGCTGAACAACGGCATGTTGCATGACCTCCCAGTCACTGGAAGACCCCATGACGACACCGACAATTGCTTGAGACATGGCCAACCCTGCAAGACGGAAAGCCTCTATTTTACCCAAGGTTTTTCCTCAAACCCCTTCTTGATGGACTTTTGCACAGGCTCCTCAACATGGCTTATGCTTGCGTCATGCCAAACCTGACAGAATCCGAATCCTTGGCGCTGGCGAACCAGATCGCGAGCCTGCAAACCGAGCACAGGGATCTGGATGCCATTACCGAGCATCTCGAGGCCACTGGATTCACGGACCAGCTGGCGTTGCGGCGGCTGAAAAAACGCAAGCTGCAGCTCAAGGACGATATCGAACAACTGAAAATGTTGCTGGTGCCTGATATTCTGGCGTGACCAAGGAGAAAACCATGGCGGTGAACTTCATCAAGCGCATGAACCAGTCTGCCCTGCATCTGCTTGAGCATATCGGTCTTGCCATTATTGCTATTGCCACAGTAGTCGCCGCTTATGGCGAAGTCATGGTGATGATCAATGCGGGCGCCGTAACCCTGCCTGATCTGCTGTTAATGTTCCTGTATCTGGAAGTGCTGGCGATGGTTGCCATTTACTACGAGCAAGGCAAGCTGCCCATCCGCTTTCCCCTCTACATCGGCATGATCGCGCTGGCGCGGTATCTCATCATTGAAATGAAGAACATTAGTGAGGTACGCATGCTGGTGGTGGCTGGCGCGATCCTGATTCTTGCCATTGCCATTCTGATCATTCGATATGGCCACGTCCGCCTGCCTTACCGGGAAGACACGAGTAACGAATAATCCCGGCTATTTACTCCGATTTGGAAAGTTCAGCACAACAGCCGGCGGATGTGAGGATTCCTTTTCCGCCTGAGCCTGCATGGCCTTGGGAAATTCGCCCATCAGACGTGAAATGATCCCTAGCGATTCCTGCGTGTAATAGACCGCCTCAAACTGGATCCGCTCATCCAGGGCATTGCGATCCTGGCGATGAAATGCCTGCCAGGCCAGCTGAACCAGGCCCGGCAGTTCACGATCGACAAAAACGATTTCATCCTGGTCAATGATTGCCAGATATTGCATGCTGCGTATTGGGACAAACACACAGGGTTTGCCGCCCGACTGTATGGTACGAGCCAGCAGCAAATGAGCGAGGTTGTAGGTAGCCGCCGGTAAATGACGGGCTTCACGTAAAATGGGCTCTTCACGATATAGCGTCAATTCCATTTTGTCCCTCTCGTCTTTCAAACTTACACCCGCCCTGCTACAGGACGCAACGACCCTCCTTGGCGAAGTGCTTCACTTTTCCGCGCCAGCGGACAGCTTGCTATCCACTTTCTTTCGCGACCGACCTAAGCTTGGCCGCCAGGAAAGAACCGTCATTGCTGAATGTGTTTACGGCGTTTTACGGCGATTTCTTGCGCTCAAGTGGATACTGCCAGACGGTAATCCCCGGTTATGGATTCTGTTATGGCTGGGAAGGTTCCAGGGAATAAGCCAGCGCGAACTTGAACCCCTGATTCTGCCGCGTGACCGCGAAAAACTGGCCGCGCTTAAATCAAGGTCGCTGGAATCCGCACCGCTTGATGTTCAGGCCGAGTTGCCTGGATGGGTCGTGGATAAATTGCGTCCCGTCATGGCGGATGAAGCCATCCTGAACCTCGGCCGCGCCCTGCAACAACCTGCGCCACTGGATATCCGGGTCAACACCTTCAAATCCAGCCGCGAGTCCCTGCTGCCGGCATTGAATGAAAGCGGCATCGCGGCGCAGGCAACCCGGTACTCTCCCAACGGAATTCGCGCCAGCGGCCATCCAGACCTTGCCAAACTGACCCCCTTCAAATCAGGCGAAATGGAAGTGCAGGATGAAGGCAGCCAGTTGCTGGCGATTCTGGTCGGCGCGCGGCGCGGGGAAATGGTTGCCGATCTTTGCGCGGGCGCGGGCGGAAAAACCCTGGCCCTGGGTGCGCAAATGTCTTCATCAGGCCGCCTGTACGCGTTCGACATCAATGAAAAAAGGCTGTCCAAGCTAACTCCCAGATTGAAACGCTCTGGGCTTTCGAATGTCACGCCGCAATTGATCGCCAGTGAAAATGACACGCGGCTTAAGCGACTTGCCGGAAAACTGGATCGCGTCCTGGTTGATGCCCCCTGTTCGGGCCTGGGCACCTTGCGCCGCAATCCGGATTTGAAATTCCGCCAGTCACCGCAAACCGTTGCATCGTTGACCCAAACCCAGGCCAGTTTGATCCGGTCAGGCGCAAAGCTCCTCAAACCGGGAGGCCGGCTGGTTTACGCGACCTGCAGTTTATTGCCGGAAGAAAACCAGGCCATCATTGCCGCTTTTCTGGCGGAGCATGGTGATTTCCGTTTGTTGCCCGCCAATGAGGCACTGGCAGTCCAACGGATTCCCCTGGACACGGGGAAATATCTTGAACTCAATCCCGCCCTCCATGGCACGGACGGCTTTTTTGCGGCAGTATTGGAAAAAATACATCATTAAAATGGCCTGAGCGGAGGACGCTGCCTGACAATGATTCACCATCCCATCAATCCCGACCGCGCGCAAACGCTATCCGGCCTGTTTCAGGAACGGCTTGCGCTCACTCCGGACAAGATCGCGTGCCGGCAGTTCGATGCGGCGACCGAAACCTGGCAAAGCCTGACCTGGCGGGACATCGCCCGTGAAGTGACTCGCTGGCAAGCCGCGTTGACCAGGGAAAACCTGTCACCCGGCGACCGCGTTGCCGTCATGCTGAAAAATTGCGCGGAGTGGATTATTTTCGATCAGGCGGCATTGGGGTTAGGCTTGGTCACCGTCCCGCTTTATCTCGACGACCGGCCTGACAACGCTGCCTGGATCATCGACAATGCCGGCGCCCGCCTGCTGCTGGTGGAAGGCCGGTTCCAGCACCGCAAGGTGGCCGAAATCGTCGCCAGTTCGCAAAAGCTCGAGCGGGTCATCAGCCTGTTGCCACCGGAAAAACTCACTGACTGGAGTCCTCGGTTTGCCGTGGCCGAAGACTGGTTGAAAGCCGCCGAAGGCACCCCGATTCCCAAGCGCCGGGTCGCGGCGGACATGCTTGCCTCCATCGTCTACACCTCCGGCACCACCGGCAAACCCAAAGGCGTCATGCTCACCCACGACAACATGCTGTGGAACGCATGGTATGCCAGCCGATGTGCCAACTTTGATCCGGACGAGATTTTCCTGTCCTTTCTGCCCTTGTCCCATACTCTGGAACGCACGGCGGGCTATTACCTGCCCATGCTGCTGGGCGGCGAGGTGGTCTATGCTCGCTCGATCGCGCTGTTGGCACAGGATCTGCAAACCATCCGGCCGACCGTGCTGGTATCCGTGCCGCGCATTTACGAACGGGTATATGGCCGCATCCAGGACGCACTGGCCAAGAAAGGCGGCATGGCCCAGACCTTGTTTGAAACTGCTGTGGATGTCGGCTGGCATAAATTCGAGTACGAGCAGGGACGCGCATCCTGGCATCCCAAGCTCCTTTCATGGCCGCTGCTGAAAAAACTGGTGGCCGACGGCGTCACGGAAAAACTGGGCGGCCAGCTCAAGATAGCCATCTCGGGCGGCGCGGCCTTGTCGCCCGACATTGCCAAGGTTTTCATTGGGCTGGGCGTGCCTGTATTCCAGGGCTACGGGCTCACCGAAACCAGCCCCGTCGTTTCCGTCAACCGGCCGGATTCCAACATTCCCGCCAGCATTGGCAAACCTCCGGAAGGCGTGGAAGTCAAGATCGGCGAGCACGATGAACTGCTGACCCGAAGCCGCTGCGTAATGCGCGGCTACTGGGACAACCCGGAAGCGACCGCTTCCGTCATCGATGGCGCCGGCTGGTTTCATTCCGGCGACCAGGCTCGCATGGATGAGCATGGCCATCTCTACATCATTGGCCGCATCAAGGACATCATCGTGCTCAATAATGGCGAGAAGGTGCCTCCCGGTGACATGGAAGCCGCCATCAAGCTCGACCCGCTTTTTGAGCAGATCATGATCATTGGCGAAGGCAAACCCTATCTTGCCGCCCTGGCCGTCCTCAATCCTGAACACTGGCAAAGCTGGTGCGCGGAACACAATCTGGATGCCTCGGCGCCGGATACACTAACGGACAGCCGCGTAAACAAAATGCTTCTTGCCCGGTTGACCACACGCCTGAAAGCGTTTCCCGGCTATGCGCAGGTCCGCCGTCTGTACGCCACGCTCGAGCCGTGGTCAGTAGAAAACGGCCTGCTGACGCCCACACTGAAAATGAAAAGGGCGCAGATACTCAACCGTTACGCCAAGGAATCCGACGCGCTTTTCTCCGATCTCTGACGCCCCATGGCAGAAAAACTCCCGCCTCTAGACAATCTTCTTATCAAGCTGATCCAGGACAGCCACGACACCGCATTGATGGCTCAGCTTGCCGCGCTGGCATTAAGTATTGTGATTGGCTGGCTGGCAACGCGCGCGCTCAAGCCACGGCTGGGCAAACTCGAGGAAACCTGGAGCGCCGGGGCCGAGGGCTTGCAACGCATCGGGCTGCCCGTCGCTATTCTTGCCGTTGTCTTTTTGATGCGGGAAGGGCTGCGCTTCTGGCAGAGCGAACTTCACTTGTTGAATCTGGCCATTCCGCTGATTTCCGCCCTGGTTCTGGTGCGGCTGCTGATTTATTCCCTGCGCTATGCATTGAAGCCTTCCGCTTCACTCAAGGCCTGGGAGCGAGGCATTGCCTGGGTAATCTGGATCGGCGTGGCCATGCACATCACCGGCGTGCTACCGCGTGTACGTGCCGCGATGGCAACCGTCGCATTCGAATCCGGCACGCACAAGTTTTCGCTGCTGCTGCTATTCGAGGCAGTAACGGTCATCATCGCCTCGATCATTCTTGCCCTGTGGGCCGCACAGTTCATCGAAAGCCGCTTGATGCGCGTGCTGCACATGGACTTGAGCCTGCGCATGGCGCTTTCCAAGGCGGCCCGGACAGTTTTGCTGGTACTGGCCGTATTGGTCGCACTGCCCGCGGTGGGCATCGATCTGACCGTGCTTTCCGTCTTTGGCGGAGCGCTGGGCGTAGGTTTGGGCTTCGGCTTGCAAAAAGTGGCCAGCAATTATGTTTCCGGTTTCATCATCCTGCTTGATCGCTCGGTGCGCATGGGCGACATGATTACGGTCGACAACAAATACGGCCAGGTCGCGGAGATGAACACCCGGTATACGCTCATCCGCTCGCAGGATGGCACGGAATCCATCGTCCCCAATGAAATGCTCATCACCCAGACCGTGGTCAACCACTCGCTGTCCAAACCCGACGTCCGCATCGAACTGCCGATCCAGGTTGCCTATTCAACGAATCTGGAAATCGCGCGTGACCTCATGATCGAGGTGGCCCGGAATCACCCGCGCGTCATTTCGGAAGGCGCCGAGACGCCCAAGGTATTTCTGCGCGATTTTGGCGACAACGGCATCATTATGGATCTGGCAATCTGGATCAAGGATGCCGAGGACGGCCAACTCAGTTTGCGATCAGATATTTATTGGGGAATCTGGACCGCGTTCAAGCAGGCGAACATAGAGATACCGTTCCCTCAGCGGGTCATCCACACAGCCGAAAAAACCGCTTGATTTACAGGGCAGCAGCCCCATAATAGCCGGACCTTGACGTCTGTTTTACAGGACAAACCGCATGCTCTCATCTGTTCTTGATCTTCCGTTGTGGAATCTGCCCTGGTGGCAATACGTGTTCATCACGCTTGGCATGACCCATGTCACCATTGCCGCGGTCACGATCTTCCTGCACCGCAGTCAGGCCCATCGCGCGCTGGATCTTCACCCCATCGTCAGCCACTTTTTCCGTTTCTGGTTATGGATGACCACGGGCATGGTAACCAAGGCATGGGCTGCCATCCACCGCAAACACCACGCAAAATGCGAAACTCCGGAAGACCCGCATAGCCCTCAGGTTCTGGGACTTAAAAAGGTATTTTTCGAAGGCTCGGAACTGTATCGCGCCGAGGCCAAGAATCTGGAAACGCTGGAAAAGTATGGCCACGGCACGCCGGATGACTGGCTAGAGCGCAACCTCTACACGCCCCGTTCAGGGCTGGGCATCAAACTCATGCTCATTATTGATGTCGCCTTGTTCGGACCCATTGGCCTGACGATCTGGGCCGTGCAAATGGCGTGGATTCCCATTACCGCCGCCGGCATCATCAACGGTGTAGGCCATTATTGGGGCTATCGCAACTTCAAATGCGAAGATGCGTCGACCAACATTGTTCCCTGGGGCATCATCATCGGCGGCGAAGAATTGCACAACAACCATCACGCCTACGGAACCAGCGCCAAATTATCCTCCAAGTGGTACGAATTCGACATCGGCTGGCTCTACATCCGCATCATGGAAACGGTTGGTTTGAGCAAAGTCCGCAAAGTAGCTCCAGTGGTGCGCTGGCAGCCCGCCAGGCCCATGGTTGACCTGAGCGTGCTTCAGTCCGTCATTACCCATCGTTATGACGTAATGACCCGCTATGCCAGGCTCATGAACAAGCAGGCCAAACTGCATTTGCCGCAAGGCATGAATGTCGGAAAGCTGCGTGAATGGCTGCACATCGAACCCGCCGCGCTCAAGCAGGAAGAAAAAATCGAAGTGGAAAAAGTCCTGTCGAAAAATGACGTTCTTGCGAAGCTCTATCAGATGCGCCAGGAACTGGCTGAAGTCTGGGGACGCTCCACACTGCCCAAGGAACAACTGGTCGGCAAATTACAGGACTGGTGCCAGCGTGCAGAAGCCAGCGGCATCGAGGCATTGAGAGATTTTTCTCTGCGGCTAAAAAGCTATGCCTGATAGAAAAAGTCCTTGACCCAACAAAAAACCCGCCATCTGGCGGGTTTTTTTCTAGCCAAGCGGGCATTACTTCAGCTTGGTTTCCTTGTACATCACATGCTTGCGGGCCTTGGGATCGAATTTCATGATCTCCATCTTGCCGGGCATGGTCTTCTTGTTCTTGGTCGTGGTGTAGAAATGGCCGGTACCCTCGGTGGATTCCAGCTTGATTTTTTCGCGTCCGCCTTTTGCCATGATTCAGTCCTCAGATCTTTTCGCCGCGAGCACGCATGTCGGCCAGAACGGCATCAATACCCTTCTTGTCGATGGTGCGAAGCGCCGCATTGGTCAGACGAAGGGTGACATAGCGGTTTTCGCTCTCGACCCACAGACGGCGGTTTTGCAGATTGGGCAAAAACCGGCGCTTGGTTTTGTTGTTGGCGTGGGAGACGTTGTTCCCGACCATGGGCTTTTTGCCCGTTACCTGGCATACGCGAGCCATAATTGCGCTCCAACTCGGATTTGGAAAAACGCGATTTATATCATGAAATCCCCGCGAAGCGCAAATCACAGCAATCCCGCCTCCGCAAATGAGATGCCGCCGGCCCCCGCCACGACGAAGTGATCCAGCACCCGTACATCGACCAGAGCCAAAGCCTGTTTGAGGGTTTGGGTAAGCAGTTTGTCGGCCTGGCTGGGTTCGGCCACGCCTGAAGGATGGTTGTGCGCCAGAATGATGCCGGCGGCATTGTGCGCCATTGCCCGCTTGACCACTTCGCGTGGATAAACACTGGTCTGGGTGAGCGTGCCGCGGAACAGCATTTCGGCCTGGGTCACGCGGTTTTGCGCATCCAGAAACACCGCCCAGAATTCCTCGTGCGGCTTTTCTTTTAACAACAAACTCAAATAACGCCGGACCGCGCCTGGCGAGGTCAGCGCATCGCCGCTTTGCATGTCTTCCTTCAACGCACGCCGCGCCATTTCCATGACCGCCTTCAATTGTGCGTATTTGGCTGGGCCCAGACCGGGCGCATCGCAAATCTGCTGTTGGTCGGCCAGACATAATTTCGACAGGCCGCCGAATCGATCCAGCAGTTCTCGGGACAAATCAACCGCGCTTTTGCCGGTAACACCAGTACGCAGAAAAATGGCAAGCAGCTCTGCGTCCGTCAGGCTTTCCGCGCCGCGCTCCAGCAACTTCTCCCTGGGTCTTTCGTCAGCAGGCCAGTCCCGAATCGCCATTTTTCCTACCCTCCCGTAGAATCGCCTTTTTGTTTGTGCGGATGCAATTTTGCGCCATGCCTGACACACAAGGCAAAACCATCATTCTGGGCATTACCGGCGGAGTGGCTGCCTACAAGGCAGCGGAACTTGCGCGCCTGTGGGTCAAAGCAGGCTACAAGGTGCAAGCGGTAATGACGGAAGCGGCGAAGCATTTTGTCGGCCCCGCCACTTTACAGGCGCTGACCAACCGACCGGTGTTGACCGGTTTGTGGGGCTCGGGCGGCGATGGAATGGACCATATCCACGCCAGCCGGCAAGCGGATTTGATCGTGGTCGCACCCGCTTCTGCCGACTTCATGGCCAAGCTGGCTTTGGGCCGTGCTGACGACCTGCTCTCGACGCTTTGTCTCGCGCGCGCCTGCCCGCTTGCCATTGCTCCGGCCATGAACCGGGAGATGTGGGCCAACCCGGCAACGCAACGGAATCTCGATCAACTGCGCCAGGACGGAATCACCATCATTGGCCCGGACGAAGGCGAGCAGGCTTGCGGTGAAACCGGCCTTGGGCGCATGAGTGAGTCCGCCGCGATTTTCGATGCCGTGGAGATACTGCTTGGCCCAAAACCTCTGGCTGGCAAAACAGTGCTGGTAACGGCCGGGCCGACATTCGAGCCCGTCGATCCGGTACGCGGGTTGACCAACCTGAGCTCGGGCAAAATGGGCTACGCCGTGGCACAGGCCGCGAATGAGGCAGGTGCGCGCGTGATACTGGTATCGGGTCCGGTTTGTCTCGATGCCCCAGCGGGAGTTGAAAAAGTCAGCGTGACAACCGCAAGGGAAATGCAGACAGCTGTCATGCACAGTGTAAACGACGCTCAAATTTTCATCTCCGTGGCGGCCGTAGCGGATTACCGGCCCGCGCAGGCCAGTACCCAGAAAATAAAGAAAAGCGTGAAGTCCCTGACGCTGGAACTGTTGCCCAACGAGGACATTCTGGCAAGCGTTGCGAGCCTGCCAAAGCCGCCACTATGCATTGGCTTCGCCGCCGAAACCGAGAATCTTCTGGATCACGCCGAAGCCAAGCGCAAAGCCAAAAAACTGCCGTTGCTGGTTGCCAATCTTGCCCAAGACACACTTGGATCGGATTCGGCCGAACTTGTCCTGCTGAATGATGCAGGCAGCCATCCCTTGCCCAAGGCGGACAAACTGACCCAGGCCCGCCGGCTCGTCCAATATGCCGTTGAATTGTTCAATCTGTCGAAATCCCGTCAAACATGAAGCTTGAAGTCAAAATCCTGAACGAGAAAATCCGCGACCAGTTGCCACATTACGCGACCAAAGGCGCAGCCGGACTTGATCTGCGCGCCTGCATCGAAACACCTGTCACCCTCAACCCGGGCGACACGCAACTGATTCCAACCGGCATGGCCATACACCTGGGTGATCCCGGTTATGCCGCGCTGATCCTTCCGCGTTCAGGCCTGGGCCACAAACATGGGATCGTGCTAGGCAATCTCGTGGGCCTGATTGACTCTGATTATCAGGGCGAACTCATGGTCTCGTGCTGGAACCGGGGTCAGACTAGCTTCGTGCTGCAACCTATGGAAAGACTGGCGCAACTGGTCGTTGTGCCCGTGATTCAAGTCGACCTGACCGTGGTGGACAATTTCGAACAGAGCCATCGCGGCGAAGGCGGCTTTGGCAGCACCGGCACCAAGTAGTCGGAAAAATTTACAACTAATCTGATTACCCTATCGCCCGCCTGATCTAGACAGGTGGCAGAATTGAGGCACGGAGATTGCTACTTATGCCTCACCCTGACTACAAAACAAATTAATCGGGTCGCGGAGCAACAAGCTCGGGAGACGTCATTCTCCCCGCGCCCCCATGAAAAAAACAATGAAACGTCCATCCTTGACCCGTTACGGTGTAATGCTGACAGCTTTTCTGTCAGCACTTGCCGCCATGGCGGTCTTGTCTGTTTTTCTTACCCGGGAAAAAGACGAGATGGACACAAGCGTCTTGCAGAAACCCGCGATGGCGACGCAAATTGAATATCTAGCCGAAACCATGCGCCAATCAGTTGAGGCCATTGCATCGCATCCGCAAACGCTGGCCTGCTTTGAAGCCGGCAATAGCGAAGCCTGCCGCACCCAGGCAGTCAATCTGTATGCGCTTAATCGCGAAGCCACGCTTTATTTCGTCCAGGAAGGCCAGAGCGCGGACTTGTTGCCGGGCTTCCTGTCTGGCGGCACCCGCAGACTGGTTGAACGCGCCGCCCGGCAGAACAGCGCCGCTTCTGCCGCTACCTTCAGCTTGGCCGTTTCACAACCCGTGCTCAATCCGGCAAACCAGCGCCTGGGGTTTGTCGTGCTGGAGCAGGGCGTTCCTCAACTGCAAACCCTGTTCGACACCTTGCCGCTTCCAGCGGCTGGCGCGTACGCCGAACTGTTACAAACACAGGGTACCGAATCATCAGTCCTGATGCGGCGAGGAAACCAGGCCATCAAGAACAGCGCGCCGGCTTCCACGATCACACTGGCAGGCACGCCCTGGAAAATCGCTGTCTGGCAGAACGGGACAGCCAGCTTTCAGGCAGCCCTGCCCTATCTGCTTGCCTGGATTTTATTGTCGCTCGTCATTGCCGTCTTTGTGATGGCCATCATCATGACCTTGCGAAACAAGGTGATCGATAACCTGAAAATCATGGCGACATTGATTAACGACATGCGCCAGAACAAGCTGCGCCCGGACTATCCGATCAATCTGGTCGAATTTGAAAGTCCGATGAAAACCATGCTGAAAATCGCGCATGTACAGGTTGGCCGGCAGAAGGAAGCCACGACCCAGGCAAAACTGGATCACCTGTCCAAGGTCAACAACCGCCGCAGTTTTGAAGAGAAACAGGCCGAACTGTTCAAGACCCTGAAAGATGGCTGGACACACAGCCTGCTTATTCTCGACATCGACAACTTCAAGCAGATCAACGACACCTTTGGACATGAAGCGGGTGATCAGATGATCGTTGCCTTCGGCCGGGCACTGCGGGAAAACCTGCGCTCCAGTGATTTCATCGCCCGTTTGGGCGGCGACGAGTTCTGCGTGCTGTTTCCCTACACGCCTTTGGAACGTGCCCAGGAGCTATGCGATCGCCTGAGAGGCAATATGCCGGAAATGGTCGAATTGATTCCTGGCGTTTCGCACAAGCTTGCCTGGAGTGGCGGTCTTTCCGAATACAGCAAGAGCGACAGCCAGGAAAACGCTGCGCTTTCGCGGGCGGATGCCGCACTGCTGGAAGCCAAACGGTCCGGACGGAACAATACACGCATCAAGGCCGCCGCTTGAAACCAACGACGATCAGCGCCACCGCGATCCACAGCAATACGGGCAGATTTCCCCAGCGGGCATAAGGCGTCACGCCCGCATATCCCTGCACAGTGCCTTCGAGGGTGGCAGCCTCGAATCCGGGCAGCGAACTCACCACGCGGCCTTTCTGATCAATGATCGCAGTCACGCCCGTATTCGTCGCCCGCAGCATATAACGCCCTGACTCCAGCGCGCGCATTTGCGACATCTGCGCGTGCTGCCAGGCGGCAAACGTTTCACCGAACCAAGCATCATTTGTCACGTTGACCAGCAGGCTCGCTTCAGGCAACGCGCGAATGATTTCCTGGCCAAACACATCCTCATAGCAGATGTTAACCGCGACCTGCTGACCCGCAACCCTCAAAGGCGCCTGATCCTTGCCGCCCCTAGCAAAATCCGACAGTGGAATGTGCAGGACATTGACTATCCACTGAAACCCCATCGGAACAAATTCACCGAAGGCCACAAGGTGCTGCTTGTGATAGAACTGCGTGGGCGAGACGCCAAAACTGGCGACGCTGTTGTAATACGCGCCCTGGATGTCTCCAGTCGGCACACCGGCAAGAATGTCCGCGTTGCGGCTTTGCGCCAATTGACGCATGCCATCCAGATACGCAGACGGGAGCTGTGAATAAAAAACGGGCAAAGCCGTTTCCGGCAACACGATCAGCCTGGCTTGCGTAGCCTCTATACGGCCGGCATATTCAGCCAGTGTTTGCGCGGCTCTTTCCGGACGCCACTTCATCTCCTGTGGAATATTTCCCTGCAGCAAGGCCACTAAAAGCGTCTGACCCGCAGGCCTGGTCCACTCAACATGTTTGAAACCTTCGCCCGCGCCCAGCACCCCCACCAATAGCAGGAAAGGGGCAACCCATAATCCCGGAATCCACGCGCGCTGCATGAGCCATACCAGTGCGCCTGCAACAAAAAAACTCAGCCCGCTCAGCCCATAGACGCCAACAAGCGGGGCATATCCGGCAAGCCATCCGGCAGGCGCTTGTGCGTACCCCATCGTCAGCCAGGGAAAGCCGGACAAAATCCAGCCGCGAAGCCACTCCATCAGAGTCCAGCAAGCAGGAATCACCATAAGCAGCCGCATGGCGCCCGGCGAGGAGAGCCTGCCCGACAGCCAACCCGCGATGGCCGGGAACAAGGCGAGGAAAGCGCAGAACAGAAAAGTAGCCAGGCCAGCGAGCACGGCAGGCATGGCGCCATAAACCGCCATGCTGACATAGACCCAGCTCACCCCCGCGCCAAACAAACCCAGGCCAAACCACCAGCCATCGATAAACATCTGACGCGGGCCATCGTTTTCCCAAAGCCGGGCCAACAAATACAAGGATACAAATGCGAACCCCCACCATCCGGCCGGCGCAAATGCCAGTACGGACACAGCACCTGAAACAACAGCCGTTACATTTCGTAGGCGGCCGCTAAAAGCGGCTTTTTGTACAAGATGGGAAAGGGGGGGCATGGGTGTTGGATGGGATGATTAATGGGGTGGTCAATGGAATACCGGTTTATAGTGTGCGAATGTTGCTGCCTGTTTTATTTTTGCTGACCCTGATTGCCCTGATTGTATCGGGCATCCAGCCCTACGACCGGCTGACCTGGTGGATGGAAGTGATGCCCGTTGTCATTGGACTGCCGATCCTGATTTTCACACGCAGGCATTTCCCGCTGACTACGCTGCTGTATTGCCTGTTGTTTATCCATGGCCTGATTCTCATGCTGGGCGGACACTACACCTATGCCCGTGTGCCACCCGGATTCTGGATGCAGGAGTGGTTCGATTTTTCGCGCAATCATTATGACCGGATCGGACACCTTGCCCAGGGCTTTATCCCCGCGATTCTTGCCCGGGAAATTCTCATTCGCTTGTCTCCGTTGCGGCCGGGCGGCTGGCTGTTCTTTCTGGTGTGTTGCGTCACCCTGGCAATCTCTGCTTCCTACGAGTTCGTCGAATGGTGGGCCGCGCTGCTCTACGGCTCGGATGCCGACAGCTTTCTCGCCACCCAGGGAGATGTCTGGGACACCCAGTGGGACATGTTCCTGGCATTGATTGGCTGTCTGGCATCACAAATTTTGTTGAGCAGCCAGCACGACAGACAGATCATTCGCATGAGATAACCGCAGTTAATCGCCAAGCTGGATGCGGCCAGCCTTTTCCGCCGCGGCGAAATCAAGCATGCGCTGTATGGAAACCGCCGCTCTGGCGCGGATTTTTTCGTCGATGTGAATTTCATTCCCGCCAGGACTTCCAATCGGAGCACCCAGCACGGCAGCCAGTTTTCGCAGACCATTCATGGCCATCCAAGGGCAGTGCGCGCAAGAAGTGCAGGTTGCACCCTCGCCGGCGGTAGGTGCTTCCAGCAGGATTTTTCCCGGTGCGGCCGCGCGCATTTTATGGAAGATGCCGTTGTCGGTAGCCACGATGAATTCGTGATTGGACAGGCGGCGCACCGCGTCGATCAGTTGAGTGGTTGAGCCGACGACATCGGCCATGGCGATCACCGCTTCCGGCGATTCGGGATGCACCAGCACCGCCGCATCGGGATGCTTCTCGCGCAAGGCTTTCAGGCCATCGGCCTTGAAGGCCTCGTGCACGACACATGAACCCTGCCAGAGCAGCATGTCCGCGCCGGTCACGCGCTGGACATAATCTCCAAGATGGCGATCCGGCGCCCACAGCAATTTCTTGCCCTGACCGTGCAAATACTTGACGATCCTGGCCGCGATACCCGATGTCACTACCCAGTCCGCGCGTGCCTTCACGGCAGCACTGGTATTGGCGTAGACCACCGATACCCGATCCGGATGGGCATCGCAAAAGGCAGCAAATTCGTCTGCCGGACACGCCAGGTCCAGTGAGCAATCCGCGCCCAGATCCGGCATGATCACGCGCTTTTCCGGGTTCAGTATCTTCGAAGTCTCGCCCATGAACTTGACCCCGGCGACAATCAGCGTCCTCGCCTTGTGCGCATGACCGAAACGGGCCATTTCCAGCGAATCCGAAACGCAGCCGCCGGTTTCCTCCGCCAGATCCTGAAGGTCGGCCGAGGTGTAATAGTGCGCGACCAGGACCGCATCCTGGTCAGCCATCAATTTCTTGATTTTGTTTTTTAGCGACAGCCGCTCACGATCATCCAGCACCTCCTCGACCATCGGTGGGGCCTGGATAACGGGTCTGACCGGCAGGGGAAAATCCACTCTCATTCGTTTGATTCCAGCGCAGCAGCAACAAAACCGGAGTATAGCCGGACGCGCGCCTTATGCCGTATGCTCACGTCCCATGCAGCAACTTCTCCTTGAAATTCGCCCCGCGCCCCAGCCAGCACTGACAAACTTTGTTGCTGGAGCCAATCTTGAACTCATGGAGATGTTGAGTAACTGGCAGGCTGGCAAAACGGCTGAGAAAGCACTCTATATCTGGGGTCCCCCGGGCAGCGGCAAAACGCATTTATTGCGTGCGGTCACGGCATATCAAGGTACGTTGCTTTGGAATGGTCAGGATGACATTCCAGCCGGGTGCCAGCTGATTGCACTGGATGATGTGGAGCGTCTTGCGGAAGCCTCACAGATCAAGGCGTTTGCCGCGTTCAATGGCGCAAAGGCAGCGGGAAAACTGTGGATTGCCGCCGGAGTGAATGCACCAGCAGGTTTGAATGTTCGCGACGATCTTCGCACCCGCCTCGGCTGGGGTCTGGTTTACCGCTTGCAACCCCTCAGCGACGAAGACAAACAGGCTGCGTTGATCATGCACGCGAGGAATCTGGGATTCGATCTGGATCCCGCTATCGCGGCCTGGCTGCTGACACGCCATGGCCGCGATCTGGGCTATCTGTTGCAGGTGGTTGAGGCGCTCGACCGGTACAGCTTGCAAACAAGGCGCCGTGTCACCTTGCCGCTATTGAAAACCCTGTTGGCCTGATTTTGCGTCACGCCTTCTGGTTTTCCTCGGCGATTTCCTTCCTTACCTGATCCATATCCAGTGCCATCACCTGGCCCAGCAACTGGTCAAGACCGGAAGCGGGCAGGGAACCGGGCTGGGAAAAAATGATGATTTGTTCACGGAAAACCATCAGGGTCGGAATGGAACGGATATTGAAGGCCGCAGCCAGTTCCTGCTCGGCCTCGGTGTTGACCTTGGCGAATACGATACCTTCGTGCTTTTCCGAGGCGGCTTCATAAATGGGGGCAAACGCGCGGCAGGGTCCGCACCAGGGCGCCCAGAAATCGACAATAACGACGTCATTGCCCGTAATGGTTTGCTGAAAGTTGTCCTTGTTGAGTTCGAGGGCTGCCATGCTTGCTCCGAATGGGGTCAAATAAAAACGGCGCGGTTTAAGCCGCGCCGCAAGTATCACCCTATCACGGGCAACAGGTCCGCGCAATGCGCGGTCTTCTTGGTTTGGGCAGCCAGAAATCCGGCTGGGGTCCCCTTATACAAGCCGAAGCCGGCTCGTCTGAAAATCCTTATTTGGCAAACGCTTGCTGAAACATGCCACGGCTGGTTTCCGCCGGACGTGTCAGGTTCTGGCTGCGGCGAAGATTGCCCCGAACTTCCGCCCGGTTCACCGCCATGATCAGTTCTGTTGCCAGAACGCGAGCCTGATGCGGTGACAATTTCAAATCACATTCGCCATTGCTGAGCGTAAAAGCAACCCTGTCCTTGCCGCCATTGTCTTCAACCAGACTGATGCTTACCGCTGTGCCGTTGTCGAGTTCCATTTCCTTTACTCCTTCATTCATCCTGGGTGCTCTCTTTCTTGCAGACTGTGTGCCAGGCCGGAATCTTAGTTGAAACAAATGAAAGTACTGTGAAATCAAGCATTTTTTACCGAATCCATTTCTGCTTAACAAATTCGTGCCGGGGATTCTGACGAAGCCCCGACAGATCAGTCTGGAAAATTGACGATTACTAAGAGGTCGCTTTGGCCCTGCCCGAAAGCAGGGTGTAAGCGACAGGGATGACAAACAGCGTAAGCAGGGTGCCCAGCAGTAATCCCCCCACAATGACCCAGCCGATGGGCGAACGCGATTCCGCGCCGGCGCCGGTTGCAATGGCCAGGGGTACCGCACCCAGCACCATGGCGGCAGTGGTCATCAAGATCGGGCGCAGCCGCAAACCCGACGCTTCGATTACTGCCTCGCGCACGGTTCTGCCCTGTTCCCTTAGCTGATTGGCGAATTCCACAATCAGAATCCCGTGCTTGGTAATCAACCCCACCAGCATGATGAGTCCGATCTGGCTATATACATTGAGCGTGCCGCCCGTCAGCTTCAGCGCCAGCAGCGCACCGGTCATCGCCAGCGGCACGGTCAACATGATGACAAGCGGCCCCCTGAAACTTTCAAACTGCGCAGCCAGCACCAGATAAATGAACACCAGCGCCAAGCCAAACGTCACCAACAGGGTCTTGCCGGACTCCCTGAATTCACGCGATTGTCCATCCAGCGTGGTCTGAAAATTGGCAGGCAGGGTTTCCTTTGCCGCCTGATCCATGAAGGCCAGCGCATCGCCCAGGGTATAGCCAGGTGCGATATTGGCGGAAATGATGGCCGCCCGCTGTCGATTGAAGTGATTGAGTTCCTTGGGCGCCACGGTTTCCTCAATCGCAATCAGATTGGAAAGCGGCGTCAGATCGCCATCCGCCCCCCGCACATACACCACGCCCAAATCCTGCGGCGTTGAACGATCCTTGGGTTCCATCTGCACAATCACATCGTATTGTTCGCCTTCCCGCTTGAAGCGGGTGACTTCGCGCCCGCCCATCAGCGATTCAAGCGTCCGGCCGATGCTGTCCACCCCTACGCCCATGTCCGCTGCCTTGTCCCGATTGACCGATACGGAGATTTGCGGTTTGTTGAGCTTGAGGTCGGTGTCTGCATTGACCAGACCGGGGTAAGCCCTGACCTTGCCCATGAGTTTTTCCAAAGCATTATCCAGCGCCTGATAAGTCGGCGCCTGCACCACAAATTGCAACGGAGGGTTGCGGAAACTTTGCCCCAGCGACGGCGGGTTGATCGGAAACGCCAGCACACCCGGCATGGACACGAACATGCGGGGACCCAATGACTGGGTAATGTCCATCTGGCTGCGGGTACGCTCTTCCCAAGGTTTGAGCATCACGAAGGAAAGTGCGGTATTGACCGGGTTTGGGCGCTCCAGGCCCGGCGCCACCACGACAAAAGCCGTGCGGATTTCCGGCACGGTTTTGTAAATACCTTCCAGCTGACGGGCATACTGGTCGGTGTAGGCCATGGTCGAACCTTCCGGCGCCAGCATGAAACCGATGAAAAATCCGCGATCTTCGGTCGGCGCCAGTTCGGATTTCAGCGACTTCATCAGGCCCCAGGCTGCCAGCGCCGCCAGCACGAACAGGACCAGGGTTATCCAGCGCGCATTGAGCACATGGCCCAGCAGATTCCGGTAAGTCCGGTTCATGCCATTCAATATCCGTTCACCCAGCATGAACAGCGCGCCATGCCGGGTTTCATGTTTCAGCAATCGGCTGCACATCATGGGAGTCAACGTCAATGCAACGAAGCCGGATACCAGCACAGCCGCCGCCACCGTTAGCGCAAACTCCGTAAACAGCCGTCCGGTATTGCCAGTGGCAAACGCCAGTGGGGCAAAAACCGAGGCCAGTGTGAGCGTCATGGCCAATACCGCGAAACCGATTTCCTTGGAGCCTTTCTTTGCCGCTTCCAGCGGCGGCATGCCCTCTTCGATATGGCGGTAGATGTTTTCCAGCATAACGATCGCATCGTCCACCACCAGGCCAATGGCGAGCACCAGGCCAAGCAGGGTCAGCACGTTAATGGTGAAGCCGAATGCGTAAAGGAAGGCAAACGCGCCGATGAGCGAAACCGGGATGGTCACGAAGGGAATCAGCGTGGCGCGCCATGAACGCAGGAACAGGAAAATCACCGCCACCACCAGCACCAAGGCTTCACCCATGGTCTTGTAAACTGCATCAATGCTTTTCTCGATGAAGATCGAACTGTCAAAACCGATTCGAAGCTGCATCCCTGGCGGCAGGTTTTTTTCCAGTCTGGGAATTTCCGCCTTCACCGCCCGGGCCACTTCAAGGGTATTGGCCGTTGCCTGTTTGACGATGCCCAAGCCGACTGCAGGCCGGGTATTGACTCGTACGATGTTCCGGTCATCCGCAGCCCCCAACTCCACCCGGCCCACGTCACGAATTCGCACCGGCGTGCCACCAACCTGTCGAATGATCACACTGGCGAATTCTTCCGGTGTTTTCAGGTCTGTGGAAGCCTGTACGGTAAATTCGCGCATTTCGCTTTCGATGCGACCCGCCGGAAGCTCGACGTTCTGCGAACGCAAGGCCGCTTCCACGTCCTGCACGGTCAGCCCGTACGCCACCAGCCTTTGGGCATCGAGCCATACGCGCATGGCGTAACGACGTTCTCCCCCGACAATGACCGAAGCCACACCCGGCAGGGTTTTCAGTTGATCCGCAACGATGCGATCTGCGTAATCCGTGATTTCCAGCGGGCTTTGCCGGTCGCTGGAAAATGCCAGCCAGATGATCGCCTGCGCGTCTGCCTCAATTTTGGCCACGACCGAATCGTCCGCTGCTTCCGGCAGCAGGCCACGCACTCGCGCCACCCGGTCGCGGACGTCGTTGGCTGCGGCTTCCGGATCCCTTTCACGCAAAAATTCGACCGTGATCTGGCTGACCTCTTCCCTGCTGACCGACTTGACGGTGCGCACGCCCTCGATGCCAGACAGTGAATCTTCAAGCGGTTGGGTTATCTGGCTTTCAATGACCGAAGCGGAGGCGCCCTTGAACACGGTGCGCACCGACATGATGGGCGCATCGATATTCGGGTATTCACGCACAGGCAGCCGGTCAAAGGAAATCACGCCCAGCAGCATGATCATGAGACTCATGACCGTGGCCAGCACCGGCCGGCTGATGGATAAGGATGACAAGACCATGTTGTACTGACGCCTTTAGTTTTAACGAATCAAGGCTTGGCGCCCGACTTTTGCTGCTGCATTTTCTGCATCATCCGCATGACCGCCTCGACTGGCGCCACCGGCGCGTCCGGCTTGAGCTTGAGCAGGCCATCGACAACAATCGTGTCACCCGCCTTGATGCCTGAAACCACCTCCACCTGCCCCGGCGAGCGGCGGCCCAGCTGAACCGGAGTCAGGTTGGCCTTGCCTTCGACTACCTTATATATATATGTCTGCTTGCCCTTGGGCAGAATGGCCTGTTCCGGCACGACGACAGCCGATGGCCGATTGCCCAGGTTGGCCGATACCCTGGCGAACATCCCCGGCTTCAAGTGGCCGCCCGCATTGGCAATCCGGGCTCGAACCAGTGCACCGCGTGTCGCCAGATCCACGACGGGCTCCATGGCATAGACCTTCCCGCTGAATGTCCGGCCAGGCAGCGCATCAACCATTACGCTGACAGGCTGACCGATTTTCACCAAAGGTAAATGAACTTCGGGAACCCGGACATCGAGGTTGAGCTGATCGATGGCGGCCAGTTCGACAATATCGTCGCCTTTCTTGACGTAGGCACCCGGGCTGACTTTGCGCAACCCTGCCAATGCGGTGAAAGGCGCACGAATGACCGTTCTCGCCAACCCAACACGCACCTCCTGAACCTTTGCCTTCACAATATCCAGATTGGCTTGCGCTTCGTCCAATGCCTGCTGGCTGATGAACCCCTTGCCCGCCAGGTCTTCATTGCGCTTGAAGCGGCTCTCGGCAAGTTTTAAATCCGCCTCCGCAGCCGCCAGTGCCGCGCGTTGCTCGGCATCGTCCAGTTTGGCAATCACGCTCCCCTTTTTGACGGTTTGTCCTTCCCGGAATGACAGGCTCACAATCCGGCCATCGATCTCGGGTCTGAGTATGACCTGCTCATGCGGTACCAGCGTTGCAGCCGCCGTAACGGTATCGGAGACAGCGGCGGACTGAACTTGCATCATCCTGACTGGAACAGGCTGATTGCCACCTGGAGGCTGGGCTAAGGCAACCCCGGTCGAAAACAGGAGCACTGACAGGAATTTTTGCATGGCGCACAAATTTGACTTGAAAGACTCATCTTAGCAGGCCACAGCACACTACCGAGGCACTTTACCCCGAGGTTGCGAATTCTGAAGCTGGAAATAATGAGTTTGGCACTCAGCAGGCAATTGGAATTTCCAGAATTGAAAATGAAAAAAGGGGGCCGCATGGGCCCCCTTTGTCTTGCCGAATCCGGCTTGACTCTTAAAGCCCAAAAGGCTTGATGACTGGCATAGAAGGAGCAGGTGCCGGCGCAGGCGCTGCCGCAGGGGCAGGCTTGGCAGGAGCTGCTTTCTTCGCAGCGGGCTTCTTGGGGGCAGCTTTCTTCGCAGCGGGCTTTTTGGCAGCAGCCTTCTTAGGAGCTGCTTTCTTCGCAGCGGGCTTTTTGGCTGCGGGCTTCTTGGCAGCAGCCTTCTTAGGAGCCGCTTTCTTCGCAGCCGGCTTTTTGGCTGCGGGCTTCTTGGGGGCTGCTTTTTTAGCTGCGGGCTTTTTGGCTGCGGGTCTCTTGGGAGCAGCTTTCTTGGCTACAGGCTTTTTGGCAGCGGGCTTCTTGGGGGCTGCTTTTTTAGCTGCGGGCTTTTTGGCTGCGGGTTTCTTGGGGGCTGCTTTTTTGACTACTGGCTTTTTGGCAGCGGGTTTCTTGGCCGGTGCAGCTTTTTTGGCTGCGGGTTTCTTTGCGGCCGGTTTTTTGGCTGCGGGTTTCTTTGCAGTTGCCATACATCACTCCTTAGAAGTTGAACAAATTCACTACTACTACGAATAAAGCGTGCAGAGGTTTGTAAATGCACTTCCAAAGCGTGGCATCCACATCCGGTACCCGGTTCGGAGGCTCCAATCATGAACCTTCCGAATCCCGCGCTAGGCGGGCGATACCAAAGCTCCGCTTGGTGAGCCTCATTCTAGATACTTTTTCGGACACTTCAACAATTAGTTGAGGATTTTTGATTTTTTTCTGATCAAAAATGTAGCGCATCCACAAATAATATCGATACGATACTATTTACGAGTATGTTTTTTGAAACACCACCAAGGCCAGATGCTAGTAAACAAGCCGCTCTCCAGCCATCAGGCTCTCGATGGATTCCCGCTCACGGATGAGTCTGATTTCATTCTTGTTCAACAATATTTCCGCCGCCCGGGGACGGCTATTGTAGTTTGAACTCATGCTCATGCCGTATGCGCCCGCCGAAAGAACCGCCAAAAGCGCGCCTTCCTTGATCGCCAGGCGCCGCTCCAGCCCGATAAAATCGCCCGTTTCGCACACTGGGCCTACAACATCACAGGTCACATCCGGTTCGCTAGTGAGGCTGACGGGAACAATGTCATGGTAGGCATCGTAGAGTGCCGGGCGCATGAGGTCGTTCATGGCTGCATCCACCACGGCAAAATTTTTGTTGTCGCCAAACTTTACATATTCAACGCGGGTGAGCAGCAATCCCGCGTTTCCAACCAGCGAGCGGCCAGGCTCAACAATGATTTCCTCGGGGCGCCCCTTGAAGCGGGAAAGCAGAATAGTCCGGTAGGTCGCCATATCCGGAGGCGTCTCATCCCGATAGCGAATCCCGATCCCTCCACCAATGTCGATGTGCTTGAGGTTGATCCCCGTCCTGGCAAGGGCGTCCACCAGATCCAGCACACGGTCCAGCGCTTCTGCAATGGGCGCCAGGTCCGTTAACTGGGAGCCAATGTGGCAGTCCACACCAACAACCTCGATGCCAGGCAAGCCCGCCGCCTGCCGATACAAGGTCTGGGCCTGCCCAATCGGGATGCCAAACTTGTTCTGCTTCAATCCGGTAGAGATATAGGGATGGGTTTTAGGATCGACATCCGGATTGACCCGGAAGGAAACAGGAGCGACCCGACCCATTTCCTTTGCCACCCGGCTCAGCCGGGCCAGCTCGCTTTCAGACTCGACATTGAAGCATCGGATGCCTGCGTTCAGCGCAGCCCGCATTTCCGGCTCCGTCTTCCCCACACCGGAAAATACGATCTTTGATGGCTGCCCACCAGCCGCCAGCACCCTTGCCAATTCCCCGCCTGACACGATGTCGAAGCCAGCGCCCAGCCTGGAAAAATGCTGAAGGATGCCCAGGTTGCCATTCGCCTTGACGGCATAGCAGGTCAAATGAGGCAATCCAGACAAAGCCTCCTCGTAGGACTGAAATGCCTCGGTCAAGGCAGTTTGCGAATAGACATATAAAGGAGTGCCATACTCGCGTGCCAAGTCTTCGAGGGACACCTCTTCCAGGAAAAGGCGTCCATCAATTCGGTGCAGGTGATTCATTTGCTGGATTGTTGAAAGTTGACCGGCTTTTGATCCGGCAAGGTTAGCGCGCCCTTGGAGCCGCAGGCGGACAGCTGCGACAATACCAATAACAGAACGACCGAAATTGAACGAAAATTCATGCTTGCGATGGTAGCATGGGCAACGCCAGTGCGTGTTCGCCCAAATATGAAATCCGTGACCGGCGACCCCGTACAGGAATCCACCTCATGAACGAAACTGATTTTCTCAAACTGACAGGCGCAGCCTTGACCCGGATAGAACAGGCACTGGAACAGGCCGACCTGGATTTTGAGCAGCCGGCAGACGGCATTCTGGAAGTGGAGTTTGATGACGGCGGCAAAATTGTGATCAACCGCCATGCCGTGGCCCAGGAAATCTGGGTGGCTGCCCGCGCGGGCGGATTTCATTTCCGCCATGACGGGCAAACCTGGCGCGACACAAGGGACAACTCAGACCTGTTTGTCAGACTGACCGAACTGGTTGCGGCCCACGGCGGCAATCTTGTCTTCAGCTGATCGCCGCCGCTGGCGCTACTTGCCAATCCTATTCTCTCAGGGTGGAAAACAGGTAATTGCTTTCCTTCTGGGGGGCATGACACCCGAAGCAGTCCTGGGCCGCGTTCCCGCCAACGACTGGTTGCTTGGGATCGCCGCCGGCAAAGCCCTCAAACCCCCAGCCCCCTGTTTCAGCAAACCGCCTCTTGTCCCGGACCATAACCCCAAGCACCTTCCGCTTGCCTTCGGTCATGGCATTGCCTTCGCTCCTGGCCTCCAGCAGGTCAAACACGATCACCGCGCCATCGCTGAATTTTCCGGTACGGTAACCCTTCACCGCCTTGGGATTCGCATAGATATGATGCAGGCCGCCAAAGGACTCATATAAAGGATGGCCAGGCTTCAACTCCATTGACTTCACATGGTGCCAGCCCCGATATCCATCCGGGTAAGTCACATTATTGGCCTCAGCTGCCAATGCACCGGCAGCCGCCAGGCAAGTCGCGAGAAAAAACAGAATCTTCATTCCAGTCTCCTTATAAACAGTATTGACACGATACGTTTCGTATCGATACTATTCTATGACTGCTCGCAGTCTTGTCAAGGAATTCCGCCACGCTTAATATGGAAAAATGAAGAACCAGACACTTGTTCTGCTGGATACCATTGAACGGCTGGGTAATCTATTGCGGGTAGGGTTGCGCCAGGCCGGCGTGAGCCAAGGCCTGCAACCCATCCACCTTCAGGCATTGCTGTATTTGAATGAGGCCAACCGCTACAGCAACACACCGCAGGCACTGGCTGAATACCTTGGATTGACCAAGGGTACCGTCTCCCAAAGCCTGCTTTTGCTGGCCCGACGGAAATTGATTGCCCGGCATGCCGACGAAAAGGATGGCCGTATTGTCCGGCTGGCCCTGACCGACAAAGGCAAGGAAACATTGAAGGAGCTAGGGCTGACCAATACCTGGCGCGAGGCATTGGCGGAGGCCAGCCCGGCCAGACTGAGTTCCGCCACCAAGGTTTTGAAGGAAGCGCTGGCCCGGATGCAGGTAAAAAATGGCCATAAAACCTTTGGTGTGTGTTCGACCTGCCAGCACAACCTGCACATTGGCCCCCGCAGCTATGTCTGCGGACTCACCAAGGAAAAACTATCCAGCCGGGAAGTCAGCAAGATCTGCCGCGAGCACCTGCCTGTCGAAGAAAAGGCCGTTTAACGCACCCCAGCCGAGGCCAGCCTTTCCCGGGCACGGGCCACGGCAGCCATGACCTGGTCAGGCGCAGTTCCTCCCACATGATCTCTGGATGACAGCGACCCTTCCAGCGTCAGCATGGCAAATACATCTTCTCCAACCAATGGACTGAATGCCTGCAACTCGACCAAGGTCAGGTCCGCCAAATCGCATTTTTTGGCCTCCGCCGCCCGCACCGCTTGCGCCACCGCCTCGTGCGCATCGCGGAAGGGCAGTCCTTTTTTAACCAGATAGTCGGCCAGATCGGTCGCCGTCGAAAACCCTTGCAAGGCTGCCTGACGCATCGGTTCGGGTTTGACGTGAATACCCTTCAACATATCCGCGTAAATTTTCAGCGTATCCACAAGGGTGTCCACTGTATCGAACAATGGCTCCTTGTCTTCCTGGTTGTCCTTGTTGTAGGCCAATGGCTGGCCCTTCATCAAGGTCAGCAGCCCCATCAGATGGCCAAACACCCGGCCGGTCTTGCCCCGGACCAGTTCCGGCACGTCCGGGTTTTTCTTTTGCGGCATGATGGATGAACCGGTGCAAAAGCGATCCGCCAGATCAATAAAGCCAAAGCGGGGACTCATCCACAGAATCAATTCCTCTGACAACCGTGACAGATGCACCATGACCAGCGAAGCCGCGGAGGTGAATTCAATGGCGAAATCCCGGTCGGACACCGCATCGAGGGAGTTTTCGCAAACGCCGTCAAATCCCAGTTCGCGGGCGACAAACTCGCGGTCGATGGGATAGCTGGTACCCGCTAGCGCAGCGGCGCCCAGCGGGAGCCGATTGATACGCTTCCTGACATCCGCCAGGCGCTCATGATCCCTTGCCAGCATCTCGACGTAAGCCAGCATGTGATGCCCGAAGGTCACCGGCTGAGCCACCTGCAAATGTGTAAACCCCGGCATGACTGTACTCGCATGCTGCTCGGCTTGGTCCAGCAAGCTGACCTGGCACGCGCGGATGCCACTCTGGATATGGTCAACGGCGTCACGCAGATACAGACGGACGTCCGTTGCCACCTGGTCGTTGCGCGAACGGCCGGTATGCAGCCGCTTGCCGGCATCGCCGATTTTCGCCGTCAGCGCCTTTTCAATATTGAGATGCACGTCCTCCATGTCCAGCGACCACTCAAACCGCCCGGCCTGGATATCCGCCAGAATTTCACCCATGCCGCGCTCAATCGCCGACAAATCCGCAGATGAAAGGACTCCGGCGTGGGTTAGCATGCGGGCATGGGCAAGCGAACCCTTTATATCGAATTCAGCCAGCCGATAATCAAAAGGTATCGAGGCGGTATAACGCTTGACCAGCTCGTCGACGGGTTCGGAAAACCGCCCCGACCAGGCCCCTGTGGGTTTATCCATGATGACGATTCATGATGCAAAGTAAAAATCATAACAACCAGCCAGGGGTTTTGCCGAATTTCTGCCATTTGGGCACCAGCCTGCGCGTCATTATTGCCGTTGAAGCCGGGGCATTGTTTGCCGCGTTTGCCGGTGCAACCAGCTTGCGGGATGGCTTTCTTGCTTTCTCCGAATGGTCGGCATTGATCCAGCCAGCGCTGCTGATAACCCTGCTCACGCTCTGCCTGGCTTCGCCCTGGACGCGCAAATTGGACTACCTGGCGGGAATGGGGGTGTTTTTTTCCGTGGGCGCAGTCGTACCCGCCGGTGCAGCCGCATTATTTTCCTGGCTGCTGCCGGATGCGCACCTGCTGTCCCCCATACAAACACTTGCCTTCAGCACCCTTATAAGCGGAATCCTCGCAGGATATTTCCACTTGCGCGGCAAGGCACTTTCGCCCGCCGTCACCGAAGCGCGGTTGCAGGCCCTGCAAGCCAGAATCCGCCCCCATTTCCTGTTCAACAGCCTGAATGCCGTCCTGTCTCTCGTGCGGTCCGATCCGCGCCGGGCAGAACATGCACTTGAGGATTTGTCCGAACTTTTTCGCGCACTCATGCGTGAAAACCGTGACCTTGTTCCATTGCAGGATGAAATTGACCTGACCAAAGCCTATCTGGGCCTGGAACAACTGCGTTTGGGTGACCGTTTGTCGGTTGACTGGCATATCGACAAGATGCCGTCCGACGCCTTGATCCCGCCGCTCGTCATCCAGCCGCTGGTTGAAAACGCGGTCTATCACGGCATCGAACCGCATCGCGAACCCGGGCAAATCAGCCTGAATATCTACCGCAGCGGCGACACGGTACATGTCGTCATTCGCAATCCCTACGCCGAATCCGGATCGCATCACGCAGGCAACAAACTTGCTTTGGGCAATATCCGTGAACGGCTGGCTTTACATTTCGACCTGGACGCCACCCTCAAGTCCGAGTTGATGGGGGCCGTATATCAGGTGCATATCAGTCTGCCCTATACCCGTGCACCCAAACATCGAAACCCCGTTGCGCCTGCTCGTCGTTGATGACGAGGCGCCGGCACGCCGGCGCCTGTGTGAAGTACTGGAAGATTGCAGCCAGCAACTGCCTCTGCAAGTAGTTGGCGAAAGCGACAACGGCGTGGATGCGCTTGAAACTGCTCAGCGCGAACGGCTGGATGCGCTACTACTGGATATCCGCATGCCCGGGATGGACGGCATCGAAGTCGCCCAACACCTGCAAAAACTGCATCGCCCACCCGCCGTGATTTTTACCACTGCCTACGACAACTACGCCTGTCAGGCTTTTGAGGTCAATGCCGTGGATTACCTGATGAAGCCGGTACGCGCCGAGCGTCTGGTTGCCGCCCTCGGCAAAGCCAGAAACCTCACTCAATCAACACTGGATGCCCTGCGGCAAGCCCACCCCAAGGCCCGCACACACCTGTCATTGTCGGAAAAAGGCAAACTCCGGCTGGTGCCGGTTGAAGACATTCTCTACCTGAAAGCGGAACTGAAATACATCACCGTCAAAACCATCGAGCGCGAGTATCTGCTGGAAGAATCGCTGGTCAAACTGGAGTCCGAATTCGGCGACCGTTTCCTGCGCATCCACCGCAATTGCCTGGTCGGAAAAGACCTGGTGGAACAGGTTGGCAAACTGGCTGGCAGCGAAGATGGTCATTTTGTCCGGCTGCGCGGACTGGAAGAAGCGTTGCCAGTCAGCCGGCGCCAGTATTCACAACTTCGAGAGTTTTTCCGCTAGTTCTTTTTGCCGCGGATTTTTTCGAGTCCCTCATCAATCGCTGACTCGATATAGCCAAAATAAAAGTCCGGCGTCAGCAACCCGACAATGGGTTTGGACAATTCCTTGCCTTGCGCATCCAACACTTTGACAGTTGGCACCATAAAGACTTTCTGGCCTGCCGCATATGCGCCATGCGTGGTTTTTTTGCCATCAAAGCCCACCAGCGTCCAGTCCGATCCAACCTCAACCTGGCGAATGATGACCTTGTTACGGTAAGCCGGGTCATTCACCATGGGGCCCAGGAATTCACTTTTGACCCGTTCGCAATAATGACAATCCGGGCTGGTAAACACCAGCATGATCGGCACCTTGCGACTCGCAGCCTCCCTGCTTTCGGTCTTCAGGCTATCTGTCAGCGGAACATCGGCATGGCCGGCAGCCATCACGGGCAACCCGAATGCGCATGCTAGAATGCAAACGGCCAGTAACCGGGTTCTCATTGATAACTCCTTAAATAAGGTGTGCGGCAGAATACTGCGGCAAGGCTCCGATAAATATGCGGCAAAACGCCACTTGGCAACAGCGTAATTTACTACCAAATCCATGGATCAATCCCGTCCCCTGATCATCGCTACCCGTGAAAGCGCGCTTGCGCTGTGGCAAGCACATCATGTGCGTGACCGTTTGATGAGCCTGCATCCCGGTCTGCAGGTTGAATTGCTGGGCATGACCACTCAGGGTGACCAGATTCTGGATGTCACCCTGAACAAAATCGGCGGCAAGGGGCTTTTTGTCAAAGAGCTGGAGCAGGCTTTGCTGGAGGGCCGTGCAGACATCGCCGTGCATTCCCTGAAAGACGTACCCATGACCCTGCCCGAGGGATTCGCGCTGGCTGCAATTGGCGAGCGAGAAGACCCGCGTGACGCTTTTGTCTCCGGCAAATATCGTCAGCTTTCAGAATTGCCCCCCGGCGCTGTTGTGGGAACATCGAGTCTCAGGCGGGAGTCGCAGCTACGCGCCCGCTATCCTCACCTCGACATCCAGCCGTTGCGAGGCAACGTCAACACCCGCCTGCGCAAACTGGACGAAGGCCTGTATGACGCCATCATCCTGGCTGCAGCAGGCCTCAAACGCCTGGGTTTCGCGGATCGCATCGCCGCCTTGCTGGAACCCGAACAAAGCCTGCCGGCGGCAGGACAAGGCGCGCTGGGCATTGAAATCCGGTCAGACCGTGAAGATCTCCTGCCCATTCTTGCGCCCTTGCACCACTCTGAAACAGCCGCCTGCGTACGCGCGGAACGTGAAGTCTCGCGCCAGCTTGGCGGCAGCTGTCAGGTGCCTTTGGGCGCTTACGCCATTGTCCGAAACGGGCACCTCTATTTACGGGGGTTTGTCGCCCAGCCCGGCGGCACGCCCTTCATACAGGCCGAAATTTCCGGTTTCCCGGATAATCCGGAAAACCTGGGCAGCCAATTGGCCCAAGCCCTGCGCGAACAAGGCGCCGAACAAATCATCGCCTCGCTTGGCTAGCCTCTCCATCCGCACAACTTGAACACATCACAGCCGCTTGCGGGAAAACGCATACTGGTAACCCGCCCGCTTGAGCAGGCGGACCGGTTGATCGACATGATTCGTTCATCCGGCGGGGAGGCCGTCTTGTTCCCCGCGATCGAGATCGTCGACCCATCCGATCTAACAAGCCTCAACAAGCAGATCGACCTGCTTCACACTTTTGATTTGGCCATTTTCATAAGCCCTGCCGCAGTCAAGCGCGGAGTAAAGCAGGTAAGGACTCGCCGGGAATGGCCAGCCAGGCTGCCCCTCGCCGCTGTCGGGCCGGGTAGCGCGCGGGCATTAGAAGCCTGCGGGTTTCAGAACATCGTTGCGCCAGCCGGCCAGTCGGACAGCGAAGCGCTGCTGGCATTACCCGAGCTGAATCAGGTTTCCGGCAAGCGCATGGTGATTTTTCGCGGCGAAGGCGGCCGTGAAATGCTGGCCGAAACCTTGCGCCAGCGTGGCGCCGAAGTTGCCTATGCGGAATGTTACCGCCGCGCAAAACCCCAGGCTTCGCTTGCACCCATCCTCGATGCACACCAGCAGACACCGCTTTCCGCCATCACGATTACCAGCGCGGAAGCCCTCGACAACCTGTTCGATATCGCTGGCGCGGCGAACCAGCCTGTGCTGGCCAGAATCCCGTTTTTTGTTCCACATCGGCGAATCGCGGAATCCGCCCGTCAGCGCGGCATCCGGACCATCATCATGACAGCGGGCGGAGATGCGGGACTGGTGGAAGGTATGGTTAAATTCTTCCCATCATGAACGATCAACCTGCCGCGCCCATTTCTTCGCCAAACCCTCCTCGCCACCCTTTTCACTTCGATTGGGGCGTCGCGCTGGCGATCACTGCCATCGTGCTGACGGCAGTCGTCTGGCTGCATGGCCGGGACCAGTACCGGGGCGCCAAAACCGAGCTAGCGCGCAAGCTGTCCGAATTTGATGCAGCGGTGAAGGAAAGCAGGCTGCTGGCCCGCAACGCCGACGACACCACCCGCGAGGCGGCTTCGAGACTGGCCCAGGTGGAAGCCCAGCTTGCCAACTCGAAAGAACAGCAGCTTGCACTTGAATCGTTATACAAAGAGCTTTCACGCGACCGCGATCAATGGGCGCTGGCCGATGTCGAACAGATTTTGCTGACCGCCAACCAGCAACTGCAACTGGCTGGCAACATCAGGGCCGCCATCGTCGCACTGGAAACCGCGGATCAAAGACTGCTCCGGCTGGACAAGCCGCAATTTACGGCAATCCGTCAGGCCATCAGCAACGATCTGGCCAGATTGCGCGCCGTGCCGGAAATCGATCAAACCGGCATCAGCGTGCGCCTGATTGCATTGGCCGAGCACATCGAGAAATGGTCGCTCTCAAGCGCCCACACTCAAACCGCTGGCGACAAGCAGAAAACCCGGCCGCCCCTGGCCCAGGGCCTGTTATCCGAACTGAAGAATCTGGTGCAAATTCGCCGGCTGGATCAGGGAGAACCTGCCCTGCTGACCCCCGATCAGGAATATTTTCTCCGCCAGAACCTGAAACTGCGCCTGCTCAGCGCACGCCTATCGGTTCTTTCCCGCAATGAACCTGGCTATCAGTCCGACCTGAATGCCGCCGGAATACTGCTCGCACGATACTTCAATACACGCGACGCCAGCGTGATGGCCGCGCAGGCAGAACTGCGCAAACTGGCCGGGGTTCGCGTTGCCCCGTCCTTGCCGGATCTGAAGGAAAGCCTGTCAACCGTGCAGCGATTCAGGGAAGCCCGGCAATAATGCGCTGGCTGGTTTCTCTCGTTGTGCTGGCTATTATTGCCGTGGGACTGGCCTTGGCCGGCCGTTACGACCCGGGCTATGTCGTGCTGGTCTATCCGCCCTGGCGCGCGGAGCTGTCGTTTGTCAGCTTCCTGTTGTTGCTGGGATTGCTGGTGACCGGCGCCTACTTGCTGACCCGGCTCGCCATCCTCACCCTGAATCTGCCCGAAGCAGTCAAGGCCCGGAATCAAAGACGCGAAGCCGAAAAACAGAATGCGCTGTTCACGGACGCATTGGCGGCCTATCTGGAAGGCCGTTACCAGGAAGCGGAAAAGCTGGCCAGCCGCATCCAGTCCGACGCCACCCGGGTGCAGCTTGGCCGGGTATTGGCCGGGCGCTCGGCGGGTGAAATCCGGGCTTATACCCGGCGCGATGCCTACCTGGCGGAAGCTCGCGAAAGCGATTCGCCGCTTGCCGCCCTTTTTGCCGATGCGGAAAGCCGACTCGCCGAACGCGACGCCACCGGCGCGTTGAGCGCCATCGAAGCCGGCAAAGTCATCGCGCCCGCCCACACCGCGCTGCTTCGCCTGGAACTGAAGGCACGCCAAATGCTGGGTCAATGGGATGAAGCGCTGAAACTGTCCGAGCAGTTATCCAAGGCCAATGCACTGGAACCCGCCGTCATCGAACACATCCAGCGGGCGGCGCACCTTGGCAATATCAAGCGCCGCGCCGACGACGACAAAGGACTGCTCGAATACTGGAAAAAATTGCCGGAGTCATTCAAATCCGATCCGGCCAATGCGCTTGAAGCCGCGAATGCATTTGCCAGCCTCGGCGGCCGCGATACAGCCGTGGAAATTCTGGAAATCTCGCTTGACACCAACTGGAATGAAACGCTCGCCGCGAGATTTGGGCAGATCGTTGGGAAAAGCCCGCTCAGGCAAATCGAACGCGCGGAGAAGTGGCTGGCTGAAAGACCACGCGACGGCGCACTGCTGATGTCCCTGGCTGATTTGTGCGCGCACGAAAAACTCTGGGGCAAGGCGCAAAGTTATGCGGAAGCCAGCCTCGCGGTTTCACCCAACGTCGACGCGCACCTGGCGCTGGCGGCTTTCAAGGAACAATCAGGGCAAATGACGGAAGCTTGCGGGCATCTCAAGCAGGCTTTGCAACTCTGCCGGAAAGAGAATTAAGAATCTTCCCCGGGGATCAATCTCCGGAGAATCAATCTGCCTGATAAACAAACGAATCCGCGTAAAACGCGTCTTCCGGCAGACCGCGGGTCTGGGTAAAGGCGCTACGGGCAGAATCCACCATCACCGGCGCACCGCAGGCGTAGACCTCGAAGCCGGACAGATCGTTGAAATCCTCCAGCACCGCCTGATGCACGTAGCCGCGACGGCCTGACCATTGATCGTCGGGAGACGGGTCAGACAGCACGGGAATGAAACTGAAATTCGAATGCCGCTGCTGCCAGAGAATGGGGGCTTCTGGCAGATAAATATCCTTTTTCGCCCGCGCCCCCCAATACAAAATCATCTGCCGGCCGCTCTCCTCGGCAAAGAGATGTTCCAGCATGCCCTTGATGGGCGCAAAGCCGGTGCCGCCCGCCACGAAGATGATGGGCTTGTCGGATTCCTCGCGGATAAAAAAACTGCCATGCGGTCCTTCAAAACGAAGGATGTCCTTTTCCTTCATGGCGCTGAAAACATGATCGGTAAACCGCCCGCCCGGGACATGCCTCAGATGCAGTTCAATGAATTCGTCCAAGTGCGGCGGGTTGGCGATGGAATAACTGCGTCGCCTGCCGTCCTTGAGCAGAAAATCGATGTATTGTCCCGCAAGGAATTGCAGGCGTTCGCTGGCCGGCAGTTTCAATTGCATCAGCATCACGTCGTCCGCCAGCTTTTGCAATTTCTGCACCCGGCAGGGCAGGGTTTTGACGGGCACCTCGCCTGCCGCGCGGATTTCCTTCGCCTCGACAACCAGATCGGTCAGCGGTCTGGCCACGCAGAACAGGGCTTTGCCCTCGGCGATTTCTTCCGGCTTGAGCGTGTTGGCCTGGTATTTCCCGTAATCCACCTCGCCCTGCAATATTTTGCCTTTGCACGAACCGCAGGCTCCGTTGCGGCAGCCATAGGGCAGGGAAAAGCCTTCCCGCAAGGCCGCGGTCAGGATGGTTTCATCCTCGTTGACAACAAACTGGTGGCCGCTGGGCTGGATCGTTACCTGATGTGACATGACTTAACCTTGATTCCTTAGTTGACCGCTCATTTTCCATCACCCCCACATGAATACCGGCATTTTTGCCTTCGATCCCATTCACCCCAAAGGTGCGACCGCTACGCACCCGATTGTGCGGTTTCCGGGCCGCCTGGCTGCGTTGCTCTTCGTTGCAGCGGACGGCCCATGCGCCTCATCGCGCCTTGCCAGACAACCCGGAAACCGCACACTCAGGCGCGTCCAACTAAGGAGTCAAGGTTTAAAATTCGTTCATGAAAAAACAGTCGTTGCTAATTGTGGGCATGGGCGACATCGGGACGCGCCTTGCTTCCCGTGAGCGCAATCTGCGCATTCTGGGCATGGCCCGTTCCAGGGAAACAGCCGCTCGCGCCCGGCAGGCAAGCGCTTTCTCCGTGCTGGCTGACCTGGACGAGCCGGACAGCCTGAATCGAATCGCGGGTCTTGCACCCTGGGTCGCGCACCTTGC
>CAYOJA010000004.1:67232-113541 GCA_964404175.1 uncultured Thiobacillus sp.
AGCCGGACAGCCTGAATCGAATCGCGGGTCTTGCACCCTGGGTCGCGCACCTTGCACCGCCGCCAGGCAATTCGGAGAGCGATCCGCGCACCCGGCACCTTATTGCCGCACTGGGCAAAGCCGCCGCAAAGCGGGGCAGTCTACCACGCCGGATGGTCTACATTAGCACCAGCGGGGTGTATGGAAACTGCAATGGAGAAAGGGTTTTTGAACACCGGCCGACCGCCGCATCAAACAGCCGCGCTAAAAGAAGAGTCGACGCCGAACGGCAATTGCGGCGGTTCGCGGCGCGCAACGGTATCAGGCTGTCCATACTTCGCGCCCCTGGAATTTATGCGGCCGACCGGCTTCCCCTTGATCGCATCCGCAAACAGACGCCAGCGGTACGCAGCAATGAAGACAGCTACACCAATCACATCCATGCGGACGACCTGGCCAACCTGGTCAAGTTGGCATTGTTTCGCGGCAAGCCCAATCGGGTTTACCACGCGGTAGACGGCAGCGTGGAAAAAATGGGCGATTATTTCGACCGGGTGGCCGACCATTTCGGTCTGCCGCGCAGTCCTCGTATTACCCGCGCGGAGGCGCAGGACGTTTTATCTCCCGCGCTGCTGTCCTTCCTGAACGAATCGCGCATACTCGACAACACGCGGCTTAAAACCGAATTGCGCGCACGGCTTAGCCATCCCGACGTGGAAACCTTTCTGCGATCGATTCCTCGCGGGTAAATTCGCCTTCGATCACTTCGTCATTGGCCGCTTCGTAGCGCCGCATCGGCGGTTTGCGCCACGTTCCTGGCAACACCATCAACGCCAGCGCCATGACATCGGTAATCAGGCCGGGAAACATCAACAGTCCGCCCGCGATAAACAGCCGCGTGGACGTAAACAGCGCCTTGAACGGGCTTTGGCCTTGTTGCAGGTTAAACAGCATGCGCGGGGCAAAGGCAAGACGCTCGAAACGAATCAACGACAGCCCGCCAATAAAGGCTGCCACCAGCCAGGCCAGCGTCCACCAGCCGATTTTATCCGCCATCCAGATGATGGACACCACCTCCGCCACCGGGAAAGCGAGCAGGACAATCAGAAAAATCCATGCCGGCATGTAAGGCCTTTCATCCTAAACCAGACAAATATGGGCATTTCATTCCAGTTCAACGCCCGAAGACTGTTTGTATAATGGTAAGCCATGACCGCGCTGATTGTCTTTTCCACCTTTCCCGATGAATCCGCCGCACGCGCCGCGGCCGGCAAGCTTGTCGAGGAGCGGCTTGCCGCATGCGTCAATATCCTGCCTAGCCTGACTTCGCTTTACCGCTGGAAAGGCAAGATCGAGACTTCGGAAGAAGTTCTACTGATCATAAAGACCACCCGGGAGAGCTATCCCCGTCTTGAGTCTGCCCTCAAAGCCTGCCATCCTTACGAACTCCCCGAAATCCTCGCGGTCGCAGTTGATGCCGGCCTGCCTGAATATTTACAGTGGGTGGCGAATGAAACCGCCCACATCAACAAAAACAGTAACGAGAGACTGCCATGAACCGTTTGCTGAAATCCCTGATCGCCCTCCCAGCCCTGATAGTGTGGGTTGCGGCATCGCCTGCGCTGGCCGAGGAAGACTTTCTCGATCCGGCCGAAGCTTTCAAATTCAAGGCACGTCCGCTCGATGCCAACACCATCGAAGCAGCCTGGAAAATTGCCGACGGCTATTACCTCTATCGGGACAAATTCAAGTTTTCATTGAGTGGCGCAAAGTTGGGCAAGGCGCAGTTTCCCGAAAGCAAAACCAAGAATGACCCCACTTTCGGCACCGTCGAAATCTACAAGAAATGGGCCATCATCAAGCTGCCGGTCGATCGCAAGCCCGGCAAGGCTCTGCCAGTCACGCTGAGCGCCACATTCCAGGGCTGCGCCGAGGATGGTGTGTGCTACATGCCCATTACCGAAACCGCCAAATTCCAGCTGGCCGCGCTTGAAGCGCCCCGGAAGGAAACCTCGGCTGATACTCCCCCCAAGAAAGCCGAGCCGCCCAAACCTGTTCAGCAAGCCGAACCGCCTGCCGCCCCACTGACAAGCGTTCAGCCTGAAACATCCGCCCCGGCTGTTCAATCTAGCGCGGCCCTGGCTGGCTTGCGCACCCTGGCCAGCGACGAAGGCGTGGAAGAGGAATTCCTGCCGCCCGAAGAGGCTTTCAAGTCCTCTGCCCGCATGAAGAATGCGCAGACACTCTCAGTCAACTACACCATAGCGCCGGACTACTATCTTTATCGAAACAAGCTCAAGTTTTCAGTGACTTCGCCGCCCGGTATCACGGCCGGCACGCCAGCCACGCCCACGCCTGATGTGAAGGAAGACCCCAACTTCGGCCGCACCGAGGTCTATCACCACGATTTCACTGCCGAGGTTCCGCTCTCACGTGCACTGGCCACTGGAGAAAAGCTCATCGTTGAAATCAGTTACCAGGGATGCAGCGAGAAGGGAATTTGTTATCCGCCCATCGACAAGTCATTTACCCTGACCTCAACCGGTACCACCGCAACTGAACAATCCTCGGCCAGCCTTTCGGCCATGCCCCCCGAAGAAACCGCCGATGCGGGTGATGCCGCCAGCATCGAACGCACGTTGAAAGGCGGCGGCCTGTGGATGGCAATCGCCGCTTTCTTCGGTTTTGGTTTGGCTCTGTCACTCACCCCTTGCGTGTTCCCGATGATTCCCATCCTGTCCGGCATCATCGCCGGACAGAAGCACGTGACCCGCAGCAGCGGCTTTCTCCTGTCGCTGGCGTACGTGCTGGGCATGGCCATCACCTACGCCATAGTCGGCATCATCGCGGCCCAATCCGGCACACTGCTGTCCAACGCCTTGCAAAACCCCATCGCGCTTGGTATTGGCGCGGCAATTTTCGTGGCGCTGGCATTGTCCATGTTCGGGTTTTACGACCTGCAATTGCCCAGCGCCCTGCAAAGCAAACTCACCGAAACCAGCAACAAACTGCATGGCGGGCATTTCACGGGCGTATTCGGCATGGGCGCCTTGTCCGCATTGATTGTCGGCCCCTGCGTTGCACCGCCGCTGGCCGCCGCGCTGGCCTACATTGCCCAGACCGGCGACAGCCTCAAGGGCGGCCTTTCACTCTTTTTCCTGGCACTGGGCATGGGCGTACCACTGCTGGCCGTGGGCCTGTCGGCCGGCACGCTGCTGCCAAAAGCGGGCGCATGGATGAATGGCGTCAAATACTTTTTTGGCGTGGCGATGCTGGGCGTGGCCATCTGGCTGATTTCACCGTTCCTGCCATCCTGGATTCATATGGGATTGTGGGCTGCGCTGCTGATTATTTCCGCCATGTATCTGCATGCGCTTGACCCGCTTCCGCAACATGCGCACGGCTGGTCGCGCTTCTGGAAAGGCGTTGGCGTGGTTTCACTGATTGCCGGTCTGGGATTGCTGCTTGGCGCGCTCGGCGGCAGCCGCGACATCCTGCAGCCGCTGGCGGTTTATCAGGGCGCTTTGGCCGGACCTGTCGCAGGCCAACCCGCGACAACTCACGGTCTGGCTTTCGAAAAGGTAAAAAATGTGGCCGAGCTGGACACCCGTCTCGCCGCCGCCAAGTCTGCTGGCAAATCCGTCATGCTGGATTTTTATGCTGACTGGTGCGTGTCCTGCAAGGAGATGGAAAAATTCACTTTCTCTGATGCCAAAGTGCAGAGCCGCCTTGCCAATACGGTTCTGTTGCAGGCGGATGTCACCGGCAATACGGGTGACGACAAGGCCCTGCTCAAACGTTTTGGCCTGTTTGGCCCGCCCGGCATCATTTTCTGGGGACAGGATGGCCAGCAGGCATGGCACAAGGTCATCGGTTATGAAACCGCCGATAAATTCCTGGCCAGCCTGAATAAAGCGCTTGGCGCACCCTGATCATGAACCGCCAGGCCGCGTTCATCGCTGGCGTCGCCATGCTGGCGCTGGCGGCGGGTTTCGGCGCCGCGATCTGGTATCGACAACCGGGCGAACCTAAATCCGGAGCCGCGGAAGCCTTGCTTGCTGCTCCGCTCAATGATTTACAGAATCAAACCCGGACGCTCAATCAATACCGCGGCAAGGTTCTAGTAGTGAACTTCTGGGCGACCTGGTGCCCGCCCTGCCGGGAAGAAATCCCTCATTTCGTTGAAATACAGCGGCAGCCAAACCGGAATAACGTGCAATTTGTTGGAATTGCGCTGGATAATCCCGCTGATGTTGCCAGCTTTGTTCAGGAATTTGCCGTCAACTACCCCATTCTGATCGGCGGCATCAATGAATCCGAAATGATGCGCGCGCTAGGTAATGCTTCCGGCGGGCTTCCGTACACGCTGATTTACGATCGTACCGGTCAATTGAGGGAAAAAATCATTGGCGGACTCGATAAATCGCGGTTGGAGCGGCTGCTTGCTCCACTGATTTAGCCACAAATTTGCATCAAAATCTGGACATTTTCATGGATTTTGTTGCAAACTCGCGTCCATGCCAAAAACGACCAGCACTCGCAAAAGCGGCAAGGGATCGGAGGAGCTTCGTAAAGCCATACTGGTTTTACATGGTCCCAATCTCAATTTGCTTGGCAGCCGCGAACCCCAGCACTACGGTTTGGCGACCCTGGAGGACATCAACCAGGCGCTGAAAACCCGGGGCGAGGCTTGCGGCGTCAGCGTGGACAATTTTCAAAGCAATCACGAAGGCCAGTTGATTGACCGCATTCAACTGGCCAAACGCGACGGGGTCGACTTCATCCTGATCAACCCGGCTGGTTTTACGCATACCAGCGTGGCCTTGAGGGATGCACTGGCCGCCACCGGCATCCCGTTCGTGGAAGTGCATTTATCCAACGTGCATAATCGCGAACCCTTTCGCCACCATTCCTATTTTTCCGATCTGGCCCTGGGCGTTATCGCCGGGCTGGGGGCGCAAGGCTACGAACTCGCCCTGGAGTTCGCCTTGCGCCACTTACATGTAAAGGTTGCGTCCCATGGATCTCAGAAAACTGAAAAAACTCATTGATCTGGTGGAAGAGTCCGGCATAACCGAACTCGAAATCACCGAAGGCGAGGAAAAGGTTCGTATCTCCAAGGGAATGGCCGGCGCGCCCATGATGATGCCAGCTCCTCAGTACGTGCAAGCGGCCGCCCCGGCCGCGGCCGCAGCGCCGGCGGCTGTTGCCGAGTCCACGCCGGCAGAACCGGAGGGCCATGTCGTGCGTTCTCCCATGGTCGGCACGTTCTACCGCTCGCCCTCTCCAGGCGCAAAGTCATTCGTCGAAGTCGGGCAGTCTGTATCTTCTGGTGACACGCTCTGCATCATCGAAGCCATGAAACTGCTGAACGAAATCGAGGCTGATCAGGGCGGCGTGATCAAGGCCATCCTGGTTGAAAATGGCCAGCCGGTGGAATACGGCGAACCGCTGTTTGTCATCGGCTGAATCCGAGCCATGTTCGATAAAATCCTGATTGCCAACCGTGGCGAGATCGCCCTGCGGATTCAGCGCGCCTGCCGGGAAATGGGCATCAAAACCGTGGCTGTCCATTCCGAAGCTGATCGCGACGCGAAATACGTCAAGCTGGCGGACGAATCCGTTTGCATCGGCCCACCACCGTCCAGTCATTCTTACCTGAGCGTCCCGGCCATCATCGCGGCGGCGGAAGTCACCGATGCCGAAGCCATTCATCCGGGTTACGGTTTTTTGTCCGAAAACGCCGATTTCGCCGAGCGCGTCGAGTCTTCCGGCTTCGTCTTCATCGGCCCGCGTCCGGACTCCATCAGGCTGATGGGCGACAAGGTCGCCGCCAAGGACGCCATGAAAAAGGCCAATGTGCCCTGCGTGCCCGGTTCGGACGGCGCCCTGCCGGATGATCCTGATGAAATCATCCGCATCGCCCGCGAAGTTGGCTACCCGGTCCTGATCAAGGCAGCTGGCGGCGGCGGCGGACGCGGCATGCGCGTGGTGCATACGGAAGCCGCCCTGCTGCAATCCGTGCAAATGACGCAGGCGGAAGCGCAATCGGCCTTCGGCAATCCCATGGTTTACATGGAGCGCTACCTGCAAAAGCCGCGGCACGTCGAATTTCAGGTGCTGGCAGACGAGCACGGCAACGCAATCCACCTCGGTGAGCGCGACTGCTCGATGCAGCGCCGTCACCAGAAAGTCATCGAGGAAGCACCCGCGCCCGGTCTCGATCCCAAACTGCGTGACAAAATTGGCGAGCGCTGCGCTGAAGCCTGCCGCAGCATTGGTTATCGCGGTGCCGGTACGTTCGAATTCCTGTACGAGGACGGTGAATTTTTCTTTATCGAAATGAATACCCGCGTGCAGGTGGAACACCCGGTCACCGAGCTGGTTACAGGCGTCGACATCGTGCAGGAACAGCTACACATTGCCGCCGGCGAACCCTTGCGCTACAAGCAAGGCGACATTCGCCTCTCCGGCCACGCCATCGAATGCCGCGTCAACGCCGAGCATCCCTATACCTTCGTGCCCTCGCCCGGCCGGCTGACTGCCTGGCATCCTCCCGGCGGACCCGGTATCCGCGTGGATTCGCACGTCTATCAGGGATATTTTGTTCCGCCACATTACGACTCGATGATTGGCAAGCTTCTGGCTTACGGCAAAACCCGTGACCAGGCCATCGCCCGCATGCGCGGCGCGCTGATGGAAATGATCGTCGAGGGTATCCAGACCAACATCCCCCTGCACAAGGACTTGATGGACGATGCCGCCTTCCAGCAGGGCGGCACCAGCATTCATTACCTGGAACAAAAGCTCTCCAAGGACAAAGAGGGCTGATGTGGCCTGGCAGTCGGTGCGGATCACCGTGGAAGCGGCCCGTGCCGAAGCCTTGTCCGACGCATTGATCGAATCTGGCGCCCTCTCTGTTTCACTGGAGGATGCCAACGCCGACAGCGTGGACGAAACTCCGATTTTCGGCGAACCCAACATGCCTGATGCCGGATTGTGGGATCGGTGCGTCGTAGTGGCCTTGCTGGACGAACACGAAGATGCGCCCGAAATTTTGCGGGCAGCGTCAGCCCAAGCCGGTCTGGAGGCACTGCCCGCGCACACCATCGAGGACGTCGCCGAACAGGACTGGGTTAGGCTGACCCAGTCGCAATTCGAACCCATCCCCATTTCCCGGCGTTTATGGATCGTTCCCACCTGGCATGCGGCGCCTGATGCTTCGGCATTGAATATCCGGCTCGATCCCGGCCTGGCCTTCGGTACCGGCTCGCACCCCACCACAAAACTGTGTTTGCAGTGGCTGGATGAACACATCAAGGGTGGGGAATCCGTGCTCGATTATGGTTGCGGCTCCGGCATCCTCGCCATCGCCGCAAAAAAACTGGGGGCAAGTCAGGCGTGGGGCGTGGATATTGACCCGCAGGCGGTTCAGACCGCACAGGACAATGCCGTTATGAACGGCGTGGATATTGATTTTTTTACTTCGGAACACGCGCCTGCAACCAAGGCTGGTATTGTTGTCGCCAACATTCTGACCAATCCGCTAAAGACCCTAGCGTCCTTGCTGGCCAGCCTTGTCCTGCCTGCCGGGCGCATTGTACTGTCCGGCATTCTTGAGCAGCAGGCAAACGACGTCATGCAGGTTTATGAAAAATGGTTCGACTTTGATGCGCCCGCGAGCCTGGATGGCTGGGTAAGGCTGACCGGGGTCAAACGATGAGCAACGACAGCTCGCTGACCGCCCAATGCCCGAAGTGCGAAAGCGTCTTCCGGGTGCTCCCCCAGCATCTGGAAGCGGCCAAAGGCTGGATGCAATGTGGCGTGTGCGGCAATGTTTTTCACACGCCGCTGGCTGCCGCCGCCAAATTGCCTGAGCCTGAACCCGAGAAATCCGAAGAACCTGAAGACGTTGAAACATCACCGGCCAGCGATACCCCCATGCCCGCTGAAGCTGCGTCAGCAGAATCGCTCCCGGCAGAAACGGCTGATCAGGAAATAGCCGAAAACACTGGAGCGCCTCCACAAACCGCCACAACCGAACCCGACGCCTCGGGGCCGCCCACCTTGACCGGGCTGGCCCAACGCATGGCCGAGCAGGAACCCGCCGGGCCTTTCGGACCCAAGTTGGAATCCATCATCCTGGTCGATCCGGACATCCCGGTGGATGATTTTGGCCCCTTGCCAACCTTTGAAGACATTGATGATTCGGTCACGGCACCCGCCACTCAAACTGCATCAGGCGGGTATTCCAGCACGACCGAGTCAGGATGGATTCCCCGTCAGGCGGCCGAAGCTGGTACCCGGGCCAAAAAGAAGACCTCATGGATTTGGGGAGTGGGTGCATTCCTGCTGACAGTGGCAATTGCCGCTCAGCTGATTTATTTCCTGCGCAATGATCTGGCCGTGCAGTTCCCCCAACTCCGGCCACATCTGGCAAAGATGTGCGAAATGCTGGATTGCAGACTGACCCTGCCGCGCGATACCAAACAGGTTCTGATTCTGGGATCTGACCTGCAGACAGAAAGCCAGGGCAACCTGGCGCTGGCAGTCACTCTCGCCAATCGGGCAAAACACGCCATGGCCTGGCCCGTTCTTGAACTGACTCTGACAGATATCAAGGACCAGGCTGTAGGGCGCCGGGTTTTCGCGCCCAGCGAATACCTGCCTTCACCAGAACTGGAATCGGCGGGCATGCAGCCTCTGGCCGAAGTCCCCCTGACGCTCAAGCTCCAAACCCGGGGCATCAAGGCCGTGGGATACCGGCTGCAAATGTTTTATTGACCCTGTGTTAAACTTGCGGCTCAGCGGGAGAGCACAGCCAAACATTCTGTCGCCGAAGGCGTAATCACCCGGGAACGCTCAGGCAAAAGGACCGCTGTAAGACAATACTCTGGAGAGTGCGCGCTGAACCAACGGGCGCGCCGCCGAAGGGGATCAATCTCTCAGGCACCAAGGACAGAGGGGTGATGCAAGACAAGGTTTTGCATCGCCTTTTTTTATTTCCGGAGCCCCGCTTGCAAACCCAGCCCCTACGCAACATCAGCCGCATGCCGCCCTGGATACGCCAGAAGCTGGGGGCGGAAGCGCATTTTGGCGCCACCCGTCATGCCGTGTCTGGTTTCCAGCTGAACACCGTCTGCGAAGAAGCCAGATGCCCCAATCGAGGCGAATGCTGGAGCCGCGGCACAGCTACTTTCATGCTGCTGGGAGACACCTGCACCCGCGCCTGCGGTTTCTGTTCGGTCAAGACCGGCAAGCCCGCCTGGTTTGACGCCAACGAACCGGTACGCGTGGCCGAAGCCGTAACAAGGTTAAACCTTAATTACATCGTACTGACCTCGGTCAACCGCGACGACCTTGAGGATGGCGGCGCCTGGGTATTCGCCGAAAGCCTGCGCCAGTTGAGAATGCGCAAGCCGGAAATCGGCGTCGAGTTCCTGACCCCGGATTTCCGCGGCGTGCAGGACGAAGCGGTTACCATCATCATGGATGCGGCAAACAGCCATCCCATTCCCCATTCCCCATTTCCCATTCCCAGCCTGGTGTGGGGCCACAATGTGGAAACCGTTCCCCGCTTCTACAAAACCGCGCGCAAGGGCTCCCAATACGAGCGTTCGCTTGCCTTGCTGGAAAAAGCATCAAGGCAAACTGGCGTGGCCACAAAATCCGCGCTGATGCTGGGATTGGGCGAAACTCGCGAGGAGGTCATTGCAGTGCTTCGGGATTTGCGAAGTGCGGGCGTTACCCGTGTTTCGCTCGGCCAGTACCTGCGCCCCACCCTGGAAAACCTTCCTGTCGAGGAATACATCCCGCCGGAAGTTTTCGCCTCGCTGGAACAGGAAGCGCGCGCGTTGGGATTCGGCTGGGTCAAAGCCGGACCGCTGGTGCGCAGCAGCTATTTCGCCGAAGAGATTCAACAGGAACAACAACGTGACTGAACTGAAAAAGACTCCCCTCAACGATACGCATCGGGCACTAAATGCCAAGATGGTGGATTTCGGCGGCTGGGACATGCCGGTCAACTACGGCTCGCAGATCGAGGAGCATCATGCGGTTCGGCGCGATGCCGGCATGTTCGACGTATCGCACATGCTGCCCGTTGATGTCGAAGGCGAAAATGCACAGGCCTTTTTGACCCGGCTCGTCGCCAACAATGTTGTCAAGCTCAAGGAGCCGGGCAAGGCTCTGTATTCCTGCATGTTGAACGAAGCCGGCGGAGTCATTGATGACCTCATCATCTACTGGCGCGGGGACAATCGCTACCGCATCGTGGTCAATGCCGGAACTGCGGACAAGGATCTTGTCTGGATGTTCAAACAGGCCGCGTCTTTGGGAATCAAACTTGCTCCCCGTCGTGATCTGGCCATGATTGCCGTGCAAGGCCCCAACGCCCGCCAGAAAGTCTGGGATGCCATGCCCGGACTGCAGGAGGTTACGGCCGACAAGAAACCCTTCAATGCCGTAGAAGTGGGCGAAATGTTTGTCGCACGAACCGGTTACACGGGCGAAGACGGATTCGAAATCATGCTGCCGGTCAAGGCAGCACCGTTTTTTTGGCAGGCCCTGATCGAGGCGGGCGTCAAACCCTGCGGCCTGGGTGCACGAGACACCTTGCGGCTGGAAGCCGGCATGAACCTTTACGGTCAGGACATGGATGAAACGACCTCCCCGCTCGAATCCGGACTGGCGTGGACGGTCGATTTGCAAAGCGAACGGGACTTCGTTGGCAAAACCGCCCTTCAGCAAAGCGAGATTACCCGACAGCTTGCCGGCCTGGTCTTGCTGGACAAAGGCGTGCTGCGTGCACACCAGAAGGTGTTCACCAAACATGGCGAGGGTGAAATTACCTCTGGCACCTTCTCGCCCACACTGGAAAAATCCATCGCGCTTGCGCGCATTCCGCTGGGCATCGCGCCTGGCGAGGAAGTCGAAGTTGAAATCCGCGACAAGAAACTTAAGGCAAAAGTGGTGAAATATCCTTTTGTACGTAATGGTAAAAGCCTGATTGGCTAATTGCAGCCACATTTATTTTTGGAGTTGATAATGAGCATTCCCGCAGATCTGAAATACACCAAATCCCACGAATGGGTGCGCGTTGAATCCGACGGCACACTAAGCGTAGGCATCACTCATCATGCACAGGACCTGCTGGGCGACATGGTGTTTGTGGAAAACCCGGCCGTGGGCCGCAGCCTGAAAGCGGGCGAGGAATGCGCCGTGGTGGAATCGGTAAAAGCAGCCTCCGACGTGTATGCGCCCGTTGCCGGTGAAGTTGTCGCCGCCAATGGTGAAGTTGAATCCAGCCCGGAAAAAATCAACCAGGATGCCTACGATGCCTGGATGTTCAGGATCAAACCCGCCAATGCCGCCGATGTAAACGCGCTGATGGACGCGGAGGGATATGAGGCGCACGTTGCCGCTGAAAATCATTAAATCCAACGCAGAGACGCGGAGGCGCAGAGAAATGCCCATTTTTCCTGAAGCTCTCTCTGCATCTCTGCGCCGCCGCCTTCAATCAGGGCGTGTTCAATAAGGTTTTATATGCCGTTTATCCCACATTCCGACCAGGACATCAGCGAGATGCTCACCGCCATCGGCGCACCTGACATCGATGCCTTGTTCGATGAAATTCCCGCCGAATTGAAGGCCGGCAAACTGACTGAAGTACCTGAAGGCGCTTCCGAAATGGAAGTCACCCGTTTGATGATGGAACGGGCCGAAGCCGATGGCCGCTACCTCAACTTCATTGGCGCTGGCGCATACGAACACCACATTCCGGCAGCCGTGTGGCAGATCACCACCCGCGGCGAATTCTATTCGGCCTACACGCCCTACCAGGCCGAGGCCAGCCAGGGCACGCTGCAGCTGATCTACGAATACCAGACCATGATGACCCGGCTTACCGGGCTGGATGTGTCGAATGCCTCGCTCTATGACGGCGGCTCCGGTCTGGCCGAAGCCGTGCTGATGGCGGTGCGCGCAAACCGATCCGGTTCACGCAAGGTGCTGATGCCTAGGACGGTGCATCCGCTGTACCGTGCCGCCTGCCGCGATATCGTCAAGAACCAGAATATCGAACTGCTTGAAGTCGAATACGACCCCGCCAGCGGCAAAACCATTCTTCCGCAAAGTGCCGATGGCTGCGCGGCACTGATTATTCCCCAGCCCAATTTCTTCGGCGTGCTGGAAGATGTGGATGCGCTGACGGACTGGGCGCATGCCAACAAGCTGCTGGCCATTGCGCTGGTGAACCCCATGACCCTGGCCGTGCTGAAGGCGCCCGGCAAATGGGGAACGAAAGGCGCGGATATCGCGGTGGGTGACGGCCAGCCGCTGGGCGCGCCACTATCCTCTGGTGGACCATACTACGGATTCATGTGCTGCAAGCAGGAATTCGTGCGCCAGATGCCGGGGCGCATCGTCGGCCGCACCGTCGACCTGGATGGCAAGCCCGGCTTTGCGCTTACCTTGCAGGCGCGCGAACAGCACATCCGCCGATCCAAGGCCACTTCCAACATCTGCACGAATCAGGGGCTGGTCGTCACCGCCTCCACCATTTACATGAGCCTGCTAGGCCCGGAAGGGCTGGCCCGCGTGGCGCGCGCCAGCCATGACAACACGGCCAAATTAGCGAACAAACTGGTTGCCGCCGGGGCGGAAAAAGTTTTCAGCGGCCCGTTTTTCCATGAGGCAGTGATCCGTACCAGCGTGGAAAACAGCAAGCTGCTGAGATCGTTAACCGGTCAAGGCATCAACGGAGGATACGACCTGACGCGAGACTATCCGGAACTGGGCAATGCCATTCTGGTGTGCGCGACCGAAACCAAGACCGAAGCCGACCTGGACCGTTACGCCTCGCAAATGCAACGCATCGTATCCAAACTGAGCGAACCGCCGCCCTGCGCGCGGAAATGATTGAATGACAATGACCATCAAAAGGAGAGCATCATGGCAAACGTAACCTTGGGCGGCAGCCCGATCGAAGTCGCCGGCACATTTCCCAAGGCGGGCGATACTGCGCCGGATTTCAAGCTGGTCAACAAGGATCTGGCGGATGTCTCGCTGGCTGATTTTGCCGGCAAACGCAAGATTCTCAACATCGTGCCGTCGCTCGACACCGGCATCTGCGCCGAGTCCGCGCGCAAGTTCAATGCCGCCGCCGCCAGCCTGCCAAACACCGCCGTGCTGGTGATTTCCGCTGATCTGCCCTTTGCCTCGGGCCGCTTTTGCAGCGCGGAAAAACTCGACAACCTCACCACGCTTTCCACCATGCGCGGCTGGGAATTCAAGAAGAACTACGGCGTGGACATCCACAGCGGACCGCTCACCGGCGTGTGCGCCCGCGCGGTTGTCGTGCTGGATGCAAACAACAAGGTGCTGCACGCCGAACTGGTTCCGGAAATAAAGCAGGAACCTGATTACGATGCCGCCCTAGCCGCATTGAAGTGAAATTTACACAGAGGCAGCAGAGTGCTCAGAGGAAAACCTCCCCTTGCTCCTCTGTTACCTCTGGTTCCTCTGTGTTAACGATTTGAAAAAGCCATGCTGATTTTCGAACATGCTCACCCAGGCCGCAAGGCACACGCGCAACTTCCAACGCAGGATGGCGCACTCGACGACCTGCCTGCCAACCTGTTGCGCGACAATCCGCCCGCTCTGCCGGAATGTTCCGAACTGGACGTGGTACGCCACTACACCCGCCTGTCTCAGATGAACTTCTCCATCGACACGCAGTTCTACCCGTTGGGTTCGTGCACCATGAAGTACAACCCGCGCGCGTGCAATTCGCTGGCCATGCTGCCGCAGTTCCTTGCGCGGCATCCGCACGCCCCTGCGGAAACCGGGCAAGGTTTCCTGCAAAGCATGTTCGAATTGCAGGAGATATTGAAGGATGTCACTGGCATGGCAGGCGTGTCGCTCGCGCCCATGGCCGGCGCGCAGGGTGAGTTTGCCGGCATTGCCATGATCCGGGCTTACCATGAATCACGCGGCGACACCGCACGCACGGAAATTCTTGTCCCCAATGCGGCGCACGGCACCAACCCCGCCACTGCTGTCATGTGCGGCTACACGGTCAAGGAAATCCCCACAGACCGCGAAGGCAATGTGGAGCTGGATGCGCTGCGGGCAGCGGTCGGCCCGCAAACCGCCGGGCTGATGCTGACCAACCCGTCCACATTAGGAGTGTTTGAAAAATCCATACTGAAAATCCGCGACATCGTGCACGGCGCGGGCGGCCTGCTTTACTACGATGGCGCCAACCTCAACGCCATCCTCGGCCGTGTCAAGCCCGGCGCCATGGGCTTCGACGTCATCCATATGAATCTGCATAAAACCTTCTCCACCCCGCATGGTGGCGGCGGCCCGGGTGCAGGCCCGGTTGGCGTGGCCGAGCGGCTGCTGCCCTTCATGCCGGTTCCCGTCGTCATCAATGACAGCGGCAGTTTCCGCAATGCCGTCGAAGCCGACTTGCCACAGACCATTGGCCGCATGAGCGCCAATGGCGGCAATGCCGGCGTGCTGTTGCGTGCATACATCTATGCTCGCCTGCTTGGCACGGAAGGCATGCACCGCGTGGCGGAATTCGCCACCCTCAACGCCAACTACCTGATGGCCCGGCTGCGTGAAGCAGGATTTGAACTGGCTTACCCCGGCCGACGAGCCAGCCACGAATTCATCGTCACCCTGAAGAAACTCAAGGATGAAACCGGCGTGACGGCCATGGATTTTGCCAAGCGCCTGCTGGATTATGGCTTCCATGCGCCCACGACCTACTTCCCCCTGCTGGTGCCGGAATGCCTGTTGATCGAGCCTTCTGAAACGGAGAGCAAGGAAACGCTGGATGCATTTGTCGAAGCCTGTGTCAGCATCAAGCAGGAAGCGCACACCGACCCCGAAAAGGTCAAGGGCGCACCCCATACCCAACCTGTCAGAAGACTGGACGACGTGAAGGCTGCGCGCGAACTCGACCTGGCTTTCAAAGCGTAAATTTCGCCGAAATTAAGTGGGAAAACCCCATACCAGCGCTCAAGATACGGCATAATTTCGCCATGGCATCACCCTTTAAAGGCAAAACCGGGTTGGCGAGGGTCTGGAACGCCCTGTTTTATTCCTTTGATGGTCTCAAAGCGGCATTCCGCCATGAAGATGCATTCCGGCAAGAGCTATTGCTGGCTGCGTTTCTGTTGCCTCTAGGTGTCTGGCTGGGGGAATCAGGCGTGGAGAAGGCCCTGCTATCCGGCGTTGTACTGCTGGTGCTGGTGGTGGAATTGCTGAACTCCGGTATTGAAGCGATCGTGGACAAGGCGTCGCCGGAAACGCACGAGCTGGCCAAACAGGCAAAAGACATGGGCAGTGCCGCCGTTTTGATTTCCCTGATGCTGGCCGCCCTAGTATGGATTCTGGTACTCGCGGTTTAGTCAGGCACATTACTTGCTGTTTGAATTAAAGTTTGAGGCCCCGATGGCCGGAATAAGAACAACACTTCACAAAATAATCAGAAACTTGGCGCAGCTCTCACTTACTTATCGCTGGATAACGCTTGGGCTGGCATTGATAGCCAGCGTTCCGGCATTTGCCTTGGGGCTTGGCGACCTGACAGTCTCCTCGAGCCTGGGCCAAGCTTTGGATGCCCGCATTTCGCTGCTGGGTACGCCCAAGGACCTCAACCTGGACTGTTTCAAGGTCGCCCCGACGAATGGCGATTCCATGGCTTTGCCCAGCGATATTCGCCTGAAGCTGGAACAATCCCGGGAAAGCGCCAGCCTCCGAATCCAGACACGGCAGATCATCAACGAACCTGCCATGATGTTCTCGGTATCCACAGTCTGCCCTGAGCGGATACAACGCGATTATGCCGTGCTGCTTGATCCGCCCGCCTTGCCTGCCGCCGTTCCGGTCGTGGCAAGCAATTCGGGCACGGCCGCTGCAAACGGGAGTCTGCCACCTGCTCCCGCCAGAACTGCCACGAAGTCTGGCCGCCGCAAGGCAGCCGCTTCCACTTCCGCCAGCACCCGCGGCAATCAGGCCGCTTCGCGACACACCCCTAAACGCACCATCGGTTCCATAAGCGAGGAGCCCAGGCTGATACTTTCCGGAAGCCGCCGCACCTATTCTCCGGAATCCGCCCAGCTGGCGCTGAATATGGATGTGAGTGTGCTGGACATGAACCGCAAGGCTGAGGTGCCCTTGACGCCCGCCGAATTGACCGATGAAAACACGGCGCTTTCGCGGAAAGTGATTCACCTGGAACAGCTTCTTGCCGGCCTGCAAAAGCGCAATGCCGAGCTGGAACAAGCTCGTGCAAAAAACCATACGGGACTAAAGCAAACAGCAACACCCAGAAAGTCATCAGACGGTCACGGATGGCCTTACTTCATGCTCGGATTCGCCCTGCTTTCTGGCGGTGCCGCTTACGCACTTTACCGGCGGCGGCATGTCCCGGTCGAACGATTCCGCGATACAGAAACCCTGTCTGTGCCCGCTTCACCCTTGTCCATGCATCCTGCCGAGGAAGAAATAGAGCAGCCTACCATCATCAAGGTGCCACGCACCGAGCAGCCCTCCACTCCTGACATTCCGCCCAGTCCGCTGGCCGCCCGTTCGAATGAGGGAACAGAGGTCAAGGACAGCGTGGCAGACGAGGTTGAGGTCTTTGTCGCCCATGGCCACTCGGACCTGGCCATACACATGCTGGAAGATCACGTTGAGAAAACACCGGACGAATCGCCTGTCCCCTGGTTGCTGTTGCTTGACCTGCTCAAGCGCGAAAGTGCCGAAAGCAAATACGAAAACTATCGCCAGAAGGTCAAGCTGCATTTCAACGTCGCAATGCCCGCATACAGCGAAGTTGAGGTAAACCTAGCGGGCCATGGGCTGGAATCATATTCTCACATCATGTCTGAGCTGGTGCGCCTGTGGCCAACCGATCAGGTCAATGCGTATCTGGATGATCTGATATACGATCGCAGGGGAGGCAGCCGCATGGGCTTCGACCCCGCGACCTATCGCGACATCGTTCTGCTCAGGGCCTTGCGCACCGGCAGCGCCTGGAAATCACTGGTCTGAGTTTGCTTTATCGCGGGCTTTCAAAAAACACGTAGGGCGTCGAGTAGTCGCTAAACTCGAAGTAGACTTTTTTCTCGCCTTCGTCGACCTGGAAATTCTGGTTCTCGTCCAGGTATCCGTAGCCGTAACGATAGCTGCGTGCAAAATCATCACTCGTTCCGATTGCCGTACTGATTTTGTCTATGCGCAAAAAACGCTTCGCAAGCTTGTCCCCAAAGTAAATCTCCAGCACGCCATTGGTGCCGGTCCAGTTCTGGATTCCTCGCCCCAACTGGTTTTGCTGTTCCTGCGTACATCCCGCAAGCGCGATAACCGCCAATAAAATAAGCCCATGTTTCATGTTCCTTCCCTCCAATCCAGTCTTCTCCATATCCAGTCAAGGCCGGCTTGAGTCACGCCTTATAATGCCGGTATTTCATTCACCCAAACTATCATGCGCACCCTGATCTGCGGCTCACTCGCCTTTGACTCCATTATGGTCTTCCACGACCATTTCAAAAACCACATTCTGCCGGACAAGATTCATATCCTGAACGTGTCTTTCCTGGTGCCGGACATGCGCCGCGAATTCGGCGGATGCGCGGGGAATATCGCCTACAACCTCAAACTGCTGGGCGGCAAGCCGGTCATCATGGCGACGGTTGGGGAGGACTTCGCGCCCTATGCCTCCCGGCTTGAAAATCTCGAGCTCTCTCAGGAATGCGTGCGCGCCGTGCCTGGAAGCTATACCGCCCAGGCGTTCATCACAACGGATTTGTCCGATAACCAGATTACCGCCTTCCATCCGGGCGCCATGAACCACTCTCATCTTAATGACGTCCGGTCAGCGGACAATATCCGTCTTGGCATCGTTTCGCCAGACGGCCGGGGCGGCATGCTCATGCATTGCGCGCAATTTGAGCAGGCCGATATTCCTTTCGTTTTTGACCCGGGTCAGGGCATGCCGCTTTTCAATGGCGAGGAATTGCTGGCCATGGTACGGCAGGCAGACTACGTTACCCTCAATGACTACGAGGCGCAGTTGCTGCAGGCTCGCACTGGCAAGACGCTGGCACAACTGGCCGAGGAAGTTGACGCCTTGATTGTGACCAAGGGCGCGGAGGGTTCCGATATTTATGTACAGGGGAAAGTACTTGCCATTCCCACCGCGCCGGTCAGCCAGGTCGTCGACCCCACCGGCTGCGGCGATGCCTTCCGTGCAGGATTGCTATATGGCATTGTCAATGACCTGGATTGGGAAACTACCGGCCGCCTGGCGAGTCTCATGGGTGCGATCAAGATTGAAAGCCGGGGGGGGCAGAACCATGCACCCAGCCGACTGGAGATTGAAACCCGATTCGCGGAGTCTTTCGGCTATCGCATTTAATAGCGCATCCTTCGGATGTAATCTTTGTATGAAGGGAGTATCAGATTATGAACAAACTCGCAGTATTCACCCTGATTGCCGCATCCAGCGCCTTGTTAACCGGCTGCCCCGCCGGCTTGGGCAGCAAGGACTATTCGCGCGAACAGGCGCGCAAGGTTCAGGAAGTGCAGATGGGTATCGTGGAATCCGTGCGCACCGTCAAGATTGAAGGCACCAAAACTCCGATAGGCGCGGGGGCAGGCGCCGTTGTCGGCGGTGTCGCGGGCAGTACCGTTGGTTCCGGCAAGGGCAGCGCGGTCGGCGCGGCGGTCGGCGCCGTGCTGGGCGGACTCGGCGGCGCGGCTGCGGAAGAAGTCGTTACCCGTCAGGACGGTGTCGAAATAACGGTCAAACTGGATTCCGGCCGCCTGCTTGCCATCACACAGGCAGCGGATGAGGAGTTCCGTGTAGGTGACCGGATACGCGTGCTGACAGGCAGTGGCACTACGCGCGTCACGCATTGATACTGATTGATGGGGATGCCTCGCCGTCTGCTTCGGCTAAGCCGCCTGCTGTTTCACGTGATGGCGGGTATCTGGCAGACGGCGGTGATGTTTCATTTTTATTCTCCCGCAAGGCGCGACAGGGTCATCTCGGCCTGGTCGGCCAGGCTGCTGAAAATTCTGGGCATACGACTGGTTGCGGGCAAACCGCCAGCATTCAGCCACGGAGCCTTGCTCGTCGCCAACCACATTTCCTGGCTGGACATCTTCGTCATCCACGCGGCCAGACGCGTGCATTTCGTTTCCAAGCATGAAGTGAGAAGCTGGCCGGTTGCGGGATGGCTGGCCCATCGCGCCGGCACGCTGTTCATCCAGCGCGCGAAGAAAACGGATACCGCCCGCATCAATGGTGAGATGCACACCTTGTTGCAGGACGGCGCCTGGGTCGCCGTCTTTCCGGAAGGCACGTCCTCCGACGGCCGCCAGCTCAGGCGCTTCATGCCCTCGCTCTTTCAACCGGCGGTAAAGGAAGATTTGCCCGTTGTGCCCGCGGGGCTTCGTTATCAAACACCGGAAGGCATGCATTGCCAGGCTGCGGCCTATATCGACGACATGTCTCTCGGAAAATCGCTATGGCAGATCACGGGCGAGCCGGAAATCGTCGCGCGCCTGGATTTTGGCAGGCCGCTGAAACATGACGACCGCCGCGCCCTGGCGGAAATGTCGCATCGGGAAATTGCTATTCTTTTGGGTTTTTCACCCGAGGACATGTCACCTGAAATACCCGGCGGTCTTCAAGCCGCAACGTAGTCAACTGGCCACCCCACAGGCAACCGGTATCCAGCGCGAAGATGTCCTCGCGCAGATACAGCCCCAGCGCCGACCAGTGGCCGCACACGATGGGTTGGCCAGCTGTCTTCCTGCCCGCCACATCAAACCAGGGAATGAGCGGGTTCGGCGCGCTGCCCAGCCGGCCCTTGTGATGGAATTCCATTTCGCCATCCGGCTGGCAAAAACGCATTCGGGTGAATGCATTGGTAATGACGCGCAAACGATCTGCACCAGTCAAATCATTTGACCATGCTGAAGGTACCGATCCATACAGATGCGCGAACACCCATTCGTAATCGGGGCCGCGCAAGGCCGCTTCCAGTTCCTGTGCATGAAACAGGGTCTCTTCCAGCGTCCACCCCGCCCACACCCCGGCATGCACCATCAAGACGCCATGTTCAAAATGTGCCATGGGCCGATGCAGCAGCCACTGCATCAGTTCATCGCAATCCGGCGCTTCCAGAATCGGCGCCAGCGTATCGCTGTGATGCACCTTGCGGTGCCCGGCCCACACTCCCAGAAGATGCAGATCGTGGTTGCCCAGCACCACCACGGCCCGCTCGCCCAGATCGCGCACGAAGCGCAGGGTTTGCAATGATTCAGGGCCGCGATTCACCAGGTCGCCAACGAACCAGAGCTTGTCGTTTGCGCTACTGAAATCACACGCCTTCAGCAGCGTTTGCAATGAAGAAAAACAGCCCTGCACATCGCCAATCACATAGGTAGACATACAGGAATTCCGGGGATTGTCATTTGAGTCGAATGATACAATTCTTCCCTGATTTTCTGTCTTTTCCGATGCTCTCCAAACTCAACCCCCCCCAGCGCGAAGCCGCAAAATACCTGGATGGCCCGCTGCTGGTATTGGCCGGCGCCGGTTCCGGCAAGACCCGCGTCATCACGCACAAAATTGCCTGGCTGATACGTGAATGCGGATACAAACCCGGCAGCATTGCCGCCATCACCTTCACCAACAAGGCCGCCAGGGAAATGCAGGAGCGGGCTGAAAAGCTGCTTGACGGCAAGGATGGCAAGGGATTGATCGTCACCACTTTCCATTCGATGGGTTTGCGGATTCTGCGTGAGGAAGCGGCATCCATGGGACTAAAGCCGCGCTTCTCGATTCTGGACAGCGCCGATGCCCAGCAGATCATTTCCGAAATTCTCAAGACCACTGACCGGCAGCTCATCCGTCAGGCAGCCACGCAAGTTTCCCTGTGGAAAAACGAGATGCTGACGCCTGCACTGGCTTTGCAGGCCGCAGCAAATGATCATGAACACACCTGGGCGAAACTCTACGATCGTTACGATGCCACGCTCAGGGCCTATCAGGCAGTGGATTTCGACGATCTGATCCGCCTGCCGGTTTCTCTGTTCATGGAACAATCCGATGTTCTCGGCAAGTGGCAAAACCGCCTGCGGCATTTACTGGTCGACGAATACCAGGATACCAATGCCGCGCAGTATCAATTGCTGAAGCTTCTGGCCGGACCGCGCGCGAGCTTCACGGCGGTGGGCGACGACGACCAATCGATCTATGGCTGGCGCGGTGCTTCGGCGGATAACCTGCGCGTTCTGAATGAAGATTTTCCTCAACTGCACGTGGTCAAGCTGGAACAGAATTACCGTTCAACGGTGCGCATCCTGAAGGCGGCCAACAGTCTCATTACCCACAACCCCAAGCTGTTCGAGAAGAAGTTGTGGAGCGATCTCGGCTTTGGCGATGTCATCCAGGTCATCACCGCAAAAGATGACCTTCAGGAAGCAGAATCCATCGTCATGCGCATGCTGGCGCACAAAATGCAACACCGCACCCGCTTCAGGGATTACGCCATTCTGTATCGCGGCAACCATCAGGCCCGCGTATTCGAACAGGCGCTGCGCAACGAAAAAATTCCCTACAAGCTGTCCGGCGGACAATCGTTTTTTGACAAGGCCGAAATCAAGGATATCACTTCCTATCTCCGTCTGGTCGCCAACGCGGATGACGATCCGGCTTTCATCCGGGCGGTGACCACGCCCAAACGCGGAGTTGGCGCGTCCACGCTCGAATCGCTGGGCGCGGTCGCCGCGGATCTGCATGTCAGCCTGTTCGAGGCAGCGTTCTCCAGCGCGGCGGCGGAACGTCTGAATCCGCGTCAACTCGAACCGCTGCGCGAATTCTGCGATTTCATCAACCGCATATCATTCCGCGCTGAAAAGGAACCTGCCGAGCAGGTGCTGGACGACCTGATGCAGGCAATCGGCTACGAAGCATGGCTTTATGACAACGAGGAGCCGCGAGCCGCCGAGTCGCGCTGGAACAATGTTCTGGATTTTCTCAACTGGCTGAAAAAACGCGGCGAAGAAGACGAAAAAAACCTGCTTGAACTGACCCAGATGGTGGCGTTGATCACTCTTCTGGATGAACGCGAGGACGAGGAAGCCGACCAGCTCAAGCTGTCGACGCTCCACGCCGCCAAAGGGCTTGAATACGACCATGTATTTCTGGCGGGCGTCGAGGAAGGCGTGCTGCCCCACCGTGAAGCCGCCGAGGAAGGCCGTCTGGAAGAAGAGCGGCGCCTCATGTACGTGGGCATCACCCGGGCACGCAAGTCTCTTACTGTCAGCTATTGCGAACGCCGCAAGCGGGCGGGCGAATGGATGGGTTGCGAACCGAGCCGCTTTATCTCAGAAATGGGTGAGGATATTCGTCTGCCGGGAAAACCCGACAGCGTTGAGTCGCGTCAGCAGGGAAGCGACAGCCTGGCCGCGCTCAAGGCCATGTTCACGGCCGGCTGATTATTTATCAGTCAGCGCGCTGTCCAGTTTCAGCGAGGTGGCAGTTTCCTTGGCCGATGGTCCGGCTGGAACACCTGCCTTTGGATCCGTGCCTGTTAAACCGCTCATCTCATCATGCAGCTTGCGCGCCGCATCCTGGGCTTCATTAACCTGTGAAGGCGGAATCTGCCTGAGCGCGACATCCCGGATACGGGCAGCTTCTTCATTACCCCGTGCCGCCGCCAGGTTGAACCAGATATAGGCCTTGGCCTTGTCGACCGGGATGCCCATACCCTTGTAATACATTCGGCCAAGCTGGAACTCCGCCGCGGGATGTCCGCCTTTTGCGGCAGCCTCCAGCCACTTGAAAGCCGCCTGATAATCCTGCACCACGCCACGCCCGTCCATCAGCGCAAGCGCGTACAGATACTGGCCTTCCCGATTACCCGCATTGGCCGCCTGCCCAAACCAGCGAACGGCCTCTTTGCTGTCTCTCAGGATGCCATCGCCTTCTTCGTACATCTTGCCAAGCTGCACCTGCGCTTCGGCATCTTTGGCTTTGGCGCGCTTATGCAGGGAACCCACCAGATCATTGCTGGTTGCATAGCGGACGCTGTTGCCATCTCCGCCCAGCCAGGCGCCCAAAGCGACAACTGCTATCAGCAGAACAAAGAACACGATAGCCGCGACAACACGCGGAGTGGAACGCAGCCAGTAACGATGACGGCAATTCCGGCAACGATAAGGGTGATAGAAAAACCGGTGAATCAGCCCATCGTTGCCATGCACCGCAGCGATACGGACTTCCGTGCTGCCACAGGCAGGGCACACAAGCTCGGTCATTACTTCGACTGTCCCACCATGTAATCCACCGCAGCTTTCACATCGGCATCGGACAAGCCGGCATTCCCACCCTTGGCTGGCATGGCGCCCTTGCCCTTCAGCGCGGATCCATAAAGCGCGTCGTTGCCGGTTTTGATTCGCGGCCCCCAGGCCGCCTTGTCGCCCAGTTTGGGCGCACCCGCAACACCGGCGCCATGGCAGGCCCCGCAACCAGCTTCATAGACGCTTTTGCCTTTGGCGGGATCGCTCGCAGCGGCGGCTTTTACTGGAGTTGCCGCTGGAGTTGCCGCCGGTGCGGCTGCTTCGGCGGGTGCGGCAGCCGCACTGGGCGACGATGCTTCGGGCGCGGCGAATTTCGCCCCTGCCGAGTTGGCCAGATATGCCACGGCCCGCGCCATTTCTGCGTCCGTCAAATCCGGATTGCCGCCACGAGCCGGCATGGCGCGAATACCGTTGATGGCATTGGCGGTCAGCTTCTCGAATCCCTGGCCCAGCCGGGATGCCCAATCACCTTTGGCATTCAGCTTGGGCGCGCCCAGCGCGCCGGAGGTATGGCATGAAGTGCAGACCGCGTTGAAAACTTCCTCGCCCGATTTTTCGACTTTGGGTGCATTGGCATCCAGTGCATCCAGATGAGCAACAGGAGCAATGTTTTTAAGTATGCTTTGTTCCGCAATCTCCGGCGCGTCCGCATCGACCTGGTCACTTTGAATCCGGTTAACCAGCGCAAGAACAAGCACGATGGCAATCAGCGGGGCAACCAGCCCAAGCACGACTGAAATGATGACTTCCTGCGGTGTCGTTTTGCTTAAATTGGCATGGGAGTCTGCCATGGTCTGTCCTCAAGGCTTTCAAAAGTGTGAATTATATGGATATTCAAGCCTTGCTGGAAAGCTTGGCTTCCGGTCTTGCTGGACGCTGTCTCGCAAACAGGCTATTCTTCCTGCCTCTTCGCGCCCGTAGCTCAGCTGGATAGAGTACTGCCCTCCGAAGGCAGGGGTCGTGCGTTCGAATCGCGCCGGGCGCGCCATGAATCTCTTCTGGCAATAACCACATTCCCTCCTGCTTTTCTCCATGCCGCGTTTATGGTGCAATTAATACCTTAACGAATTACTCAGGATTTATCATGTCCGGACTAGCCAAAGACACGCCCATCCCCACGGAAATCAAGCTGCACAAAGCCTCGAAGAAGCTTGAAATCGCTTTCGACAACGGCGCAAGGTTTGAATTTCCCTTCGAGTATCTCCGGGTTTACTCGCCCTCCGCCGAAGTGCGCGGACACGGCCCCGGCCAGGAAGTGCTGCAAACCGGCAAGAAATTTGTCGACATCGAGCGCATCGAACCGGTCGGTCAATATGCCGTGGTGCTGGAGTTTTCCGACAAGCACAACTCCGGAATTTACTCCTGGGATTATCTGTACGGTCTCGGCGTGAATCAGGATGCTTACTGGCAAACGTATCTAAAACGCCTGGAAGAGGCCGGTGCATCGCGCATCCCGGAAAGCGCCAAGTACGTTTCGCTGAAATAGACCCGCGGGATTCACCATGGCTGCACTCGATGAAATCGCGGCCGTCATCTCTCACGCCACCGGCGAACCATTACTGCCGAGTGCGCTACACAATGCGGGCGGCGGCTGCATCAACCAGGCCTTCATCCTCGCCAGCGGCGCACGGCGCTACTTCATCAAAACCAATCGCGCTGCCCTGGCCTGGATGTTCGAGGCCGAGGCAGAGGGTTTGGATGAAATCCTGAAAAGCCGCAGCCTGCGCGCACCGCAGCCAATCTGTCATGGCACGGCCGGCGACACCGCTTACCTGGCGCTTGAATATCTGGACCTTGGCGGACATGGCAACCCGGCAGAAATGGGCCGCCAGCTCGCGGCCATGCATCGCTGCACCACGGGGCAATTTGGCTGGAAGCGAAACAACACCATTGGCAGCACACCCCAGTCCAACCCCTGGACACAGGACTGGGTTGAGTTTCTGGGCAAACACCGCCTTGGATTCCAGCTCGAGCTGGCCGCGAAAAATGGATTGGGCAACAAACTACAAAAGCCCGGCGAAGCGCTTCTCGCGCATCTGGAAGTTTTTTTTCAGGATTATCAGCCAGCCCCTTCCCTGCTCCATGGCGATTTATGGGGTGGCAACGCCGCGTTTACCCGATCCGGCGAGCCGGTTATTTTTGACCCGGCTGTTTATTACGGCGACCGCGAAGCCGATCTGGCCATGACTGAATTGTTTGGCGGATTCGATGCAAGCTTCTACTCGGCCTACCGGGAAGCCTGGCCGCTTGATGCCGGCTATTCAACACGAAAAACCCTATACAACCTGTATCACATCCTCAACCACGCCAATCTCTTTGGCGGCGGATATGTCAACCAGGCCGACGTCATGATCAGGCGCCTGCTTGCCGAAATCCGCTGACGGCAGCCATAAAGAAATTTCCGGCAACCGCCGTCAATATGGCAGAGCAACAGCGTCAAACAACAAGGCAGTCCCGCACCCGGACGGCGGACGCAACCATAAAATCACAAGGAGACCGAATCGTGCCATATCGCATCTTGTTGTCCATGTCCTGCCTGTTGATATCCGTATCCGCATGGGCCATCAATCCCTACCTTTACGGCGACCCGCTTGCGGCAGGAAATGTGCACGCGGTAGCGGCTTCCGCCGAAAAACGGCTTGAGGCGGAAGGCTTCAAGGTAGTCGGAAAATATTTCCCCAAACATTACCCCGGGCACGGAATCGTCATTGCCACGGACGAGGCCATGCTCAAGGAAATCGCCGAGGCCGGCAAGCAAACCATTGCCAGCGCAGCCATACGTGTGGGTGTCAAGGCCGACGGAACGGTGTCCTACACCAACCCGGATTACTGGTACCGCGCCACATTCCGCAACCGTTTTCCCAGCGTTGAAAACACGGTGGATGGCATGCAAAAAAGACTGTCCAGGGCATTGGGGGCAGGCCAGGGATTTGGCGGGGACGAAAGTGCAAAATCCCTCAGCAATTACCGCTATATGGTGGGCATGGAGCGGCTGGATTCGAGTAAAAACAGGCTGACGGAATTGGAAAGTTTCAACGATGCAGTCAAAACCGTCCGCGACAATCTGTCCAGGAAGATCGCGGATACGGCCAAGGTTTACGAAGTGATCATTCCCGGAAAGCAGCTTGCCGTCTTTGGCGTGGCCTTTACCGATGAGGAAAATGGCGATGCCAGCTGGCTGAAAACCATCAACGCGCCAGAATCCTTCGCCGGCCTGCCCTACGAAATATTTGTCGTTGGCAATGAAGTTCATGCCCTGCACGCACGCTACCGTATTGCCCTCAGTTTTCCGGATACCGGCATGGGCACCTTCATGCGAATTTCGAACATTCCAAACATGATTCGCGACACCTTGCTGCAGGTGGCGGGAGGCAAGGTCGAGGAATTCAATCACCTGGAATAAAATTCCAGCCAATTACGTCCATCAGGGAATGAAAATTCCTGCAAAAAATGAGCCCCGCCAGAAAACCAGAGTTCTGGCAGGTGTGTAAGCAACCCTGTTGGGGAATGGTCGGTACATTGGCCGCATATCGGCATCGGGCAGCCGGCTTTCACGGTCACCCGTCACTCGCTCTTAAAGAAATAACAGTGTCATCCGTTAATCCTGTCGTAAGACGGCGCCTGCCGTTGCCAACCCTAGTACAAATGGAGGGAAATGTGTCCGAAGCCCCAGCCCTGAAAGGCGTGAAAGTCATGGTGATTGACGATAGCAACACCATACGGCGCAGTGCCGAAATTTTTCTCAATCAGGCCGGCTGCGAGGTCATTCTTGCCCAGGATGGCTTTGATGCACTGGCAAAAATCACCGACCATCAACCCGACCTGGTTTTCGTCGACATCATGATGCCGCGTCTGGATGGTTATCAGACCTGCTCGCTGATCAAGCGAAACAATCGCTACCGTGGCACACCCGTGATCATGCTGTCATCAAAGGATGGACTGTTCGATCGCGCGCGCGGTCGCATGGTCGGGTCGGACGAGTACCTGACCAAGCCTTTTACCAAAGACACGCTGCTCAAGGCAGTGCGTGAACACACGCTGCCGAAGGCAGCCTGAGACAGGAGATATTCATGGCCATCAGTCGCATTCTCGTAGTGGATGATTCTCCTACCGAACGCTTTTTCATTTCCGAATTGCTGGTCAAAAACGGCTTTCTGGTCAGCATGGCTGAAAACGGCGAAGAGGGCGTGGCGCAAGCCAGACAGACCCATCCCGACCTTATCATCATGGACGTTATCATGCCTGGCATGAATGGTTTTCAGGCCACCCGTGCCCTGTCCAAGGAAGAAGACACCAAGAACATTCCCGTCATCATGTGCACGACCAAGGGACAGGAAACCGACAAGGTATGGGGCCTGCGCCAGGGGGCGGCTGCCTACATGGTCAAGCCAGTCAACCCTGATGACCTGATCAAGCAGATACGCGCGCTTGGCTAATCAACCCCGGATCAACTAAAGATGTCGCGCAGATTCAATCTCCGCCAGTTTCAGACCGAACTTTCCAAACGCCTGCAGGAAGCCGCTTCGCTTCCCGCGGAAACCTCGCGTCTCGGATTCATGACTGCCGGACAGAACTGGCTGGTGCCGCTTTCAGAAATTGATGAAGTCATGCCAGTGCCGGAAATCCTGCCGGTTCCCGGAGCCAAACACTGGTTCCGCGGCCTTGCCAACATACGCGGCAATTTGTACGCGGTATCCGATTTGAGTGAATTCCTGACGGGGAAACCCACCCCGGAATCCGGCGAAAACCGGCTGATTCTGGCCCACAAGAAACATGGCGTAAACGCAGCCCTGCTGGTGCAAAAGGCCCTTGGACTCAAACAGTCCGGTCACATGGAAGCGCATGACAGCCCGGGCACTTGGTCATGGGCCACGCAACAAACACTTGATTCCAGTGGAACGTACTGGAATGAAATCAACATGGCCCGCTTTCTGGCGGAGTCCGATTTTCTCACCGTGGAAGCATAACCACACCTAGCGGAGAAGCAGATGGCAATTTCCATTACTCAACTCAAGGGCCTGGCAGGCCGCATGTCCGGTTCCGGAAAAGGCAAGGGGCAGTCGGACCATACGACCATGATCATGGAGGGAATGCGCAAGCTGGCCGACCGCGAGCCGGGAAAAGTGCCGCTGGTGGCGCACCTGCCAGTGGAAAAGCAGTATCTCTATACCGGTGGCGCCCTGATTATCTCCCTGCTGATGGCGGCAGGATTCACCGTCTACGGCGTCGTCAAATCGGGCAATCAGGCCTATTACCTTGACCGGGCCGGCCAGATCGCAACGCTGACCCAGCGACTGCCCAGTCTTGCGCAACAGGCTGTTCAGGGCAACATGGAAGCGTTCAAGGAATTCGACAAAGGGCGGATGGAATTCTCCGAATCCGTCAAAGGCTTGCGCGATGGCAACGATTCAGCACCGGCATCGCCCGCTGATGCCCAGGCGGTTCTGGCAAGAATCTCCGAGGTCTGGGAAAAACTGGAACCACAGGCCGCGGTAATCGGCAAAAACGAGAAGGTTCTGCTCGATTCGAGCAAGAACATTACCCGGATTGCCCGGCTATCCGACGACATGCTGAAAATGACCGAACAGCTTTCGTCCGCACTATTGCAAGGTGGTGCCAGTTCCAGAGTGGTTTCACAAGCCAACCATCTGGTCATGTTGACCCAGCGGATTGCCAAGAATGCCAATGCGCTGCAGGCAACCACCAGCCCCACGCCAGCGGTTTTTGTGCAGCTGGAAAAAGACATTACCAGCTTCCGCAACACTGTGGTTGCACTTGAAGATGCTTCCATCGGCGGCAACGCCGGCGGCATACTGGCCGATGTCGGCGACCAGACTGGCGACCTTGTTGAATCGGTTGGTGGCGTCCTGTCCCACACACCGGCACTGGTTAAATCAAAAAGCGCCTCGACGGCCTTGTTCCAGGAAAGCAACAAGCTGCTTAAGGACGCCAACGAGCTGAGCCGCACCTTTGGTACGGCCGGTACGATCTCTTATCTGCTCGCCGGCCTGTTTGCCGTGGTGTCGCTAGCCTCCCTCGTGCTGCTGGGCCTGATCAACATCAATGAAACGAAAGCCCGCGCGCGCAAGAGTGAAGAGGAAAACCGCCGCAACCAGGAAGCCATTCTGCGGCTGATGGACGAACTGGGAGAACTGGCCGAAGGCAACCTCACCATCAACGCCAGCGTGACCGAGAACATCACCGGCGCCATCGCCGACTCGATCAACTTCACGGTTGAAGAATTGCGCGGCCTGGTACGCGGCATCAACAACGCAACGGTTCAACTTGATTCCGCCGCGCGCGATGCAACCCAGGTTTCCGAGCAGCTCAGCTCAGCGGCCCGCCGCCAGGCGGAGGAAATCGAGGGAACCTCGCTTGCGGTGGTGGACATCTCCCAATCAGTTCAGAAGGTTTCGGCCAACGCGGTTGAGTCCGCCAACGTTGCGCAGCAGTCACTTTCGGCGGCGGAAAAGGGCCAGCAGGCCGTTCAAAACACCATTTCAGGCATGAACTCGCTGCGCGAACAGATCCAGGAAACTTCCAAGCGGATCAAGCGGCTAGGCGAATCGTCACAGGAAATTGGCGAAATCGTGGAGCTAATTTCCGACATTACCGAACAGACTAACGTGCTGGCGCTCAACGCCGCCATTCAGGCCGCTTCAGCCGGCGAGGCCGGCCGCGGCTTCTCGGTGGTTGCGGAAGAAGTTCAGCGCCTGGCGGAACGTTCGGCGGAAGCGACCAAACAGATTTCGGCCATTGTTAAAACCATTCAATCCGACACCCAGGACACGGTGGCGGCCATGGAAACCTCCACCCAGGCTGTGGTCGAAGGCGCCAAACTGTCGGATGCGGCAGGTCAGACGCTGAATGAAATTGGCGAAGTGTCGAAAAAACTGGCCGGCCTGATTGCCGACATTTCCAGCACCACGCAATCCCAGGCGGAAGCGACTGCCAAGGTCGCGGAGACCATGCAGGAAATTCGCAACATTTCGGTGCAAACCAGTGAAGGTACCCAAAAGACAGCCCAGTCCCTGGGCGGCCTGACCAGACTGGCCGATACGCTGAAAAATTCCGTATCGGGCTTCAAGCTCGCGTAACCCGTTTGAAAAGGAAAACGTGCCATGAGCGCCATGCTGGAATTTGATACCGGACCACTGAACTGGGTTCGGGGCGACATCGAAGCCGCACTCAAAAGCGCGGCTGACCGCATCCGCGCCTATCAGGCCGATGCCAGTCTGGAAAATGCCCTGCGGCTTGCGCGGGACGAATCTCACCAAGCCACCGGCGCACTACGCATGGTCGGACTGGAAGGGGCGGCCGCCGTGGCATCCGCGCTCGAGGAAACTCTCTCTGCCATGGACAGCCATACCGTTCAGGCAGATCAGGCAACCGGCACAGTGATCGAAGCGCTGGAAACACTGCTCAAGTGGGTGACACGCATGGCCGAAGGTCGTGGCGAAGGCGAACTTGCCTTGTTCCCGGTCTATCGCAAACTCCGCGAACTGAATGGCGCGGACCATATTTTCGAGGGCGAGCTGTTCTATCCCAGCCTGCAGGTCCGTTCCGTTGAATCCGTTTCCCCGGAAATTTCGGCAGCCGAACTCTCCGCACTGGTAAAAACCTCCAGGGCCGGCTTCCAGCGCGGCCTGCTGGCATTCCTGCGCGGCGTGCAAGTCGATGCCGGGCTTGCCGCCATGCGCAAGTCGCTCTCCCAGATTGAGTCCGCCGTACCCTCCCAGGCCGCCAGGACATTCTGGTGGGCTTGCGTCGGATTTATCGATGCCCTGCAAAGCAAAGGGGTCGAGCCCGATTTCCACGTCAAGCAACTGCTGGCGCGGGTTGACCTGCAAATGCGCAGACTGATGGATGGATCGCCCCAGGTTGCGGAGCGATTGATGCGCGACGCCCTGTTTTTCATCGCCAAAAGCAAATCCGTCGGCGACGAAGCGCAAGCGGTCCGTTCTGCGTTTGCCCTCGAAAAATATCTGCCCAAGCACGCGGCGCTGGACGCCGAACAACTGGCGCGGGCGCGTCCTCTGCTGGGCGCCCTGAAGGAAACGTTGACCGAAGCCCGCCACCATTGGAGCACCTTTGCCGAAGGCAATGCCGCAGCATTGAACGATTTCCAGACATGCGCAACCCGGCTTAATGCCCAGGCAGGCACGATCGAGGTGCCCTCGCTGGTTCAATTGACCAGCACGCTAAAAGAAGCCATTTCTTCCATTGGGCAGTTAAGCGACGAAACACGCGACGCCGTCCGGCTGGAAATTGCCACGACGCTGCTTTTCCTGCAAAACGCGACCGGCAGCGAGGATGTGTTCGACCAGGATTTTCCTGTTCGCGCTGAAAGCCAGGTCCGCCGGATCAAGGCCGCGTTGTCGGGGCAAGCAGTTGGCGGCGCCGAGGATCTGCTCGATGAAGGCACCCGCAAGGCCTCTGAACATGCACTGCTGTCCCAGCTGGGACGGGAAATCAGCAGCAGCCTTCATCAAATGGAAGAAAGCCTCGATACCTTCTTCCGCAATCCCGGTGAGCGTGGCGCGCTATCAAACATCGAGGCCCTGACGGCACAGATTCAAGGCGCCCTCTCCATGCTTGAGCAGGATGCGGCATCGGAACTGCTCAGGTGCGGAATGGATTTGGTGAGTCCCTATCTTGTTGAAGGCAACCCAGGCGACGAGGAAAAAACACGAATTGCCGATGCGCTGTCCAGCATCGGGCTGTTTATCGAGGCGCATTGCGCCGGTCGCCAGGATGCTGCAAAAATTCTGGCGCCAGCACGAATCGCTTTCGGACTGGATGAACCCGAATCCGCCTCGGCGAATCTCATCCCCACCGTGGAGGACGGACTGGCCTCACGCAAGGCGACAATTGCCGCTTCTTACCTCGACTGGCAGGGTGCGGGAGGCGACGATACCAGAAAAAAGTGCCTGGCGGCCCTGACTGAACTGGGCCATGACGCTGACCTGATAGCGGATAGAGAACTGAAATCCGCTGTTGAAAATGCCTTCCGCATGGTCAGCGCCGGGAACCCGGATGAAAGTCTGGCGGCCGCGATTGCACACCTGACAGGCCACGACATTGTTTTCCTGCCTGTCGAGAACGCTTCCATCGAGGCATTGAGCCTTGCCGAAAACAGTGCTCCCATAACGGAAATCAGCGAAGCCGAAATCATCTTCGCCGCCATGGCGGATGAACCTGTTTCAGCCGTGCCGGATGAACATGTCACGGCAGAAGTTGTCGCGCCGGAATCCGAATCTGAAACCTTCTCCGCAGCCCCGGCTGCCAGTGAACATGTCGATTTCGCAGAGCAGGCAGCCGAAGAAGAAACCACCGAGGTCGACAGCGAACTGCTGGAAATCTTCCTGGAAGAAGCCAATGAAGTGCTGCAAACACTCAACGGCGCCCAGGCTGCATGCCGGACTCAAGGCGATGACAAGGAAAACCTGACTGTCATCCGGCGCGCCTTCCACACGCTCAAGGGCAGCGGCCGCATGGTCGGGCTGACTGTCTTCGGCGAAGTCGCCTGGGAACTCGAGCAATTGATGAACGGCTGGCTTGCCGAAGAAAAGCCCGCAAGTCCTGACCTGCTTGACGTAGTCATGCTGGCGCATGATCACTTTGCCGGCTGGATCGCCCAGTTGCAGGCAAGCGGCCGGGCCAGGGTTGACTCGGAAGCATTACTGTCCGGCGTGGCGCGCGTTGCGCGAGGCGAACCACTTCATGTCGAAGCGCCCGTAGAACCCGAGTCCGTTGAATCCGAGCCTGTCGAATCCGCGCACATCGAATCCGGAATTGAATCGCTGGTGACTCACACACCACCGGAAACACCTGCCGAAACCGAAGCATCCATTCCAGAAGAGGCTCCGGAGCAAAACGAACCCGAACCCATCGAAGTGGACATCCTGGTTGCCGGGGTTCGTCTGTCGCCTGGGCTGTATCAGATATTCAAGGACGAATCCTCTCTCTGGTCGCAAGCCTTGCTTGAGGAACATGAAAAACTGGCAACCGCCGAGGTTCCTCTTGTCAGCGAGTCCACTCGCAGAGGTGTCCATACTTTAGCTGGAATCGCAGGCACGACCGGATTCACCGCATTATCCGACCTGGCCCACGCCATCGAAATTTATCTCAAGGAACTGGACGACCGGCCCTTGCCGCAACATGCCCGCACCACCGTACTGGATGCGCTCTCCCGATTGACAGGCATGATCGAAAATATTCATGCCGGCGCCGCGCCGCTTCCGGCCGAAGCCTTGATCAGGACATTGGCAAGCTTGCAGCTTGAAGAATATTTGCCAGGCGTTGAAGTCGAGCCCGTTGCCGAATTCGTGGGGTCACCAAGCGTCGAAACGGCTGAAACTGTTGCGGAACCCGAGGAAACCGGATCCGCGAACCCGGAAAACTCCGTCACAACCTGCGAAACAATCGCGCCCTTGCAGGATGAGACTGATTCATCACAGACTATCGAAATTGAAGTCGAAAATAGCGTCGACGAACCCGAATCCGCCGACAACGCCGGCGCAGCCGAACCTGAAACCACGCATGCAGAAACTGATACCCGCCTTGAAGACCTGATCATCCAGGCGAAGCGCCAGGCCAATACGCCGGTCTTCGAACAGCGGCAGGTACGGGATGAAATCGATGTGGAGCTTTTGCCTATCTTCCTGGAAGAAGCTGAAGGCCTCGTGCCGGCAGCGGCGGAAAGCCTGCGCCAATGGAAAACCCAACCTGGCGATGCTCGGGCACCCTCGGAATTGCGCCGCGTGCTGCACACCATCAAGGGCTCGTCACGCATGGCTGGTTGCATGCGTCTGGGTGAACTGACCCATATCATGGAATCGCGCGTCATCGCGGTTCTGGAAGGCGGACTGACCGCTGACGCCAGCGTGTTCGATACGCTGGAAAGCCAGTTTGACCGCATGGCCAATGATGTAGACAGGCTCAGGCTGGGCTCTGCCACGGCTGAAGTCACGCAGACAGACACCGAGTCCACTGAAATTGGCGTGGTTCTGCCGCCCGAAGCGCCAAGTTCCCCGGCATACGAGCCCGCAGCAAAGACAACATCCGCCGCGCAAACGACACTCGCTCCCGCTGTTCAGGCGGAAGGCACCGTACTGCGTGTAAGGTCGGACTGGGTTGACCGCATGGTCAACGAAGCCGGTGAGGTCGCCATCGCGCGTTCGCGCATTGAAAGCGAGATGTTCTCGCTCAAGCGGCAAGTCACCGAATTGTCGGAAGCGTTGCGCCGCCTGAAGGATCACATGCGCGAAGTTGAAATCCAGGCCGAAGCGCAGATGCAGGCCACCTTCCAGAGCCATGGCGGCAAGGGTGATTTCGACCCCCTGGAGTTCGACCGCTTTACCCGCTTCCAGGAAGTTACCCGCTTCCTGGCGGAAAGCGTGCACGACATTTCCACTGTCCAGCAGAACCTGTCCATTCAACTGGGCGAGGCCGATGCGGCACTGATCCAGCAGGCGCGCATGAATCGCGAACTGCAACAGAACCTGCTGCGCGTTCGCATGGTGCCGCTGCACAGCATTTCCGAGCGCCTCTACCGGGTTGTGCGCCAGGCCGGACGCGATCTGAACAAGCGCGCCCAGCTTGACATCCGCAACGGCGATCTCGAACTTGACCGTGGTGTGCTCGAAAAAGTTGTCGCGCCTATCGAACACCTGCTGAGAAATGCCGTGGCGCATGGGCTGGAGTCGTCAGAAGCACGTGCCGCCGCAGGCAAGCCGGAATTCGGCGAAATCCGCATCGATGCGCACCAGGAAGGCAACGAAATGGTGCTGTCCATCATGGATGATGGCGCTGGCCTCAATCTGAACCGTATCCGCGAAAAAGCCCGTGCGCTCAATCTGCTGAGTGCCGGCGTCGATCCTTCCGACAGCCAGCTGGCGCAGATGATATTCATCCCAGGCTTCTCCACGGCGGAACAGGTCACTGAAGTTGCCGGGCGTGGCGTAGGCATGGACGTGGTGAAGAATGAAATCACCAGCCTGGGCGGGCGCATTGAAATCAACACCGAAACCGGCAAGGGCGTGACGTTCAGCATCTATTTGCCGCTAACGCTTGCCGTCACGCAGGCGGTCATCGTCAACGCAAACAGACAGGAGTATGCCTTGCCCGCCACCACGGTGGAACAGGTTCAGGAACTCAAGTCCGACCATCTGGCCGCCGCCATGCAGGCCCGTGCCATCGAGTGGCGCGGCAACCGCTACCCCCTGTTTTATCTTCCGCACCTGCTGGGTCAGATGGACGCTGTTCACGAGGTGCAGCGCTTCAACACCGTCGTGCTGATGAAGAGCGGCGCTTCACACGCAGCCTTGCTGGTGGATGTCGTGGAAGGCGCGCGCGAAATCGTGGTCAAGAATACCGGCCCGCAGGTTGCACGGCTGACTGGCATTGCCGGCGCAACGGTTCGCGGTGACGGCAAAATCATCCTGATCCTGAATCCCGTGCCGCTGGCTGTCCGCGCGTTGAATGCGCCCGTGGACACGCCGATGCCGGCCCTGCCCAAAGTTGAGCCCGTACAGGAAACGCCGCAGGCGCCCATGGTTCTGGTCGTGGATGACTCCCTGACCGTGCGCAAAATTTCCAGCCGCCTGATGATACGCGAAGGCTACCGTGTCGACACCGCGAAAGACGGCGTCGATGCACTGGAAAAAATGCAGGATCTGGTTCCGGATGTCGTGCTGCTCGATGTGGAAATGCCGCGCATGGATGGCTTTGAACTGGCGCGAGTGATGCGCAACGATGCCCGGCTAAAATCCGTGCCGATCATCATGATCACCAGCCGCACGGCCGACAAGCACCGTAATCACGCGCTGGAAATTGGTGTCAACACCTACCTGGGCAAGCCCTTCCAGGAAGCCGTATTGCTCAGCCATATCGGCGAGCTGCTGGGTGAGCGCGCGCTGAAAACCGAGCCAGTGCTGTAATTACTGATGAAACCAATGAACATGAAAAATGCCTTTGGCTTTGGCCATCCTGAAATGTCGGGAACCCGCACCAGGTTTCGGATCAATAACAAATCCTGATTACGCCGGTTTACGCACACTTACCGATATGAATGGCATGGGAGAAATCATGAAAAAATTCCTCATCACTTCAACTTTTGCAGCATGCCTGTTTGCCCCCGCCACGCAGGCGGCAGAAAGCAAAGGGGATGTATTCCAGGAAATGGAAGCCGCTGCGGAACGCATCCGGCAGTCCGGCGAACAGTTCCGGGCCGAACTGAAAAAAGCGCGTGAAGAACGCCTGCGTCTGCAGAAAAAACAGGAAGCCGAACGTAAACAGGAAGAAGAGCACGAACGCCAGCAGGCTGAGGAGGATGCGGCGAGACTGGCAGCCATCAAGAGCGCCCAGGAACGCAAGGCGCTGGAAATGGCTCAGGAAAAATCCCGCAAGGAAACCAGGGCCAAGGCAGAACAGCTTGAGCTGGCCCGCAAATCAGAGCTGGAATCCCTGCAGGTCAACGAATTGGCAGCCCATCAAGCCGCCATTTCCACTCAGGAAATGACCCGGGAAGAGAGAATGGCGCGCGCGCGCACGGCACTCGCGCAAGCCAGGGCCGAGGCCGCGCAGGAACCCAAGGCATTCGGAGACACGAAGAAAAGCGACCAGGATTTGATTATGGAAAAGGCCGCCCGTGCGCAGGCGGCGCTGCAACGAGTCAAACTGGATACCGCTCCGAAAGCATTCGAATAATCAAGGCGTGCTCCAGTCCACCAGCCCTGTATAGGCAGTCGCCAGCACAATCAGGCCAAACACGATCCGGTACCACGCAAACACGGTAAAGTCGTGCCGCGAGATGAAGCGGATCAGGGCGCGCACGGCGATCGCCGCGCTGACGAAGGAAGCAAAAAATCCCGCCACGAACATGCCGATGTCATCGCGCGTGAACAAATGGCCATGCTTGTAAAGCTCATAAAGTGAAGCAATTCCCAGAGTCGGTACGGCGAGAAAGAAAGAAAACTCTGTTGCTGCCTTGCGCGACAGGCCGTACAGCAAGCCCCCGATGATTGTCGCCCCCGAGCGCGATGTGCCGGGTATCAAGGCAAGTGCCTGGATAAAACCCATCACCAGCGCATCCTTCCAGGTCATTTTTTCCACTTCGTCGATATGCTTGCTGTGCGGCATTTTCTCCGCCCACAGGATGATGAAGCCGCCGATGATGAAGGCCAGCGCCACCGGCACGGGTGAAAACAGCGTGGCCTTGATCTGCTGGCCGAACAAAAGTCCCAGGATGGCCAAAGGCAGGAACGCCAGAAACAGGTTGACGACAAACCGGTTGGCCGCGGCATCGCGCCCCAAGCCGGCCGCCACATTCGCCAGTCGTGCGCGGTAGTCCCACACCACCGCCAGAATCGCGCCCAGCTGGATGGCGATTTCGAACACCTTGCCCTTGTCGTTGTTGAAGCCGAGCAGGTCGCCCGCCAGAATCAGGTGGCCGGTGCTGGAGATGGGCAGGAACTCGGTCAGGCCCTCCACCACGCCCATGATCAGGGCCTTGAGTATGATTATGAAATCCATGCGTCCCGGTAATGGCCGATAAATTCAGCACATAAAAAAAGCGCGCGGAATCCCCGCGCGCTTCCATGATAACCGGGATTGCTTACGTTCGAATGTCCTCATCCGGTTTTACCGGGGCCGCAGGCTTGTCGGGCGGGGGCGGAAACGCGCTCAGCAATTCCTGCTCAATCTGATCAAGCAAGGTCTCCATCAGGCCAAAGCCTTTTTCTCGCATGCGCTCGCCGATATTCCTTGCCCTGGCGGCAGCCTCCGGGGCGGGCACATACAGTTCGCCTTTTGCGGCGGCGCGCGATGCCTGCCGCGCTTCATTCATGAAAAAACGCACATCCTCCGGCGACACGATCTCTCGCATCACCGCCTCGGGCGATGCCAGCGCCTCTTCTGCCTGCGCGGCACCGGTCAATCCCAGCGTCAACATCAATACCAGAACGGATTTCATTTGAAGCCTCCCATGTCACATGACATTGGCTAAGACCTCAATATAGTCCGGCAAGCTCCCCAAACCGTCCTGAATCCGGATTTTTTACAACCTGTGCAATCAGCGCATGCTGAGCGCCACCCAGAACATCCGGCGCACAAATTCAGCCTTTTGCGTATTCATTTGCCTGTTATGCCCGGATTGCGCCACGCTGGTGGCCGGTTTTTTCTGGCTCTTGCCGGATTGGGTTTTCAGGTTGGCTTCAATTTTCGGAACCGGCTGGCTCATCCCCACACGGTCGAATTCCCCCAGGGAATAAGTGACAGCGCCGTCCAGATCGGCTGCCAGGGCCATGGAATTAAGTCCGCAGGCCAGAACCGCAGCCGTTGCCATTTTCGATATTGCATTCATGATATTTCCCCTTCGCTGTTGCATCGCACCATGCGATGTCATTACGATGCGAAGCTTAGGCAGGCAGCAAGGCCTTGATTAGCAACCAGGTCAAAACCTGGACGGCAAACCGGAACGGCCAACCTGGTACACCAACCTGGTTGGTTATCAGGGTTCTTCAGAAAACCATAATGAACACCGTAGAGTAGGTGAACGAATCAAGGAGCGCCTCTATGTCATACCTCAACAGCAAATGGAAGGATTACCACACCCAGCCCCTGCGCCCGCGCAGCTATGCCAGCCAGCGCGAGTTCGAAGCGGACTGGGTCAGCGGGCTGCGCCGCCGCTACCGCATTTCGCAGGAAGCGCTGGCCGCGATCGCAGCAGTCTCCGTCACCACGGTGCAGAACTGGGAAAACCCGCTGTCGAAAAAGGCCATTGCCGGCCACAACCAGGACCGGCTGCGCGACATTGAGCGCGACCTGTGGATCAAGGCCCATGTCACCCTGATCAACCCCTGCCCGCCCACTATCCGCGCCCTGTACGACCTGATGTGCACCGGACGTGACGAGAGCGCCCAGGCGCTGGCCGAGCACTTTGTCAGCACCGCGCACAACAACGATCCCGAGCGCGCCCGCCTGCTGCACTGGGCCAGCCTCACCTACAGCATCACCGACCCCACCTCGCACAAGGCGCGCCTGTACCAGCAGGAAGCCCTGCAGGCCATAGGAGAAGGCGACGGCCGTCTGGCTGCCGCCATCGAAAACGAAATCCTCGGCTACCAGTTCGAAATGCTGATGCAGGCCGCGCCTGGTTCCGACCGCACCCAGCAGGCCCGCGACCTGATGCAGGCATGCGAACGCCTGTATGCGCGCGACCAGCAGCCCGCCTATTTGTGGAACGCACTGGAGGTCGCCTGCCGTGCTCAGCTGCCGGAAAAGGAATTGTTCCGGCTGACGGGCCAGCTCACCGACACACTGGGTGCCGATGCCGTGCAGCGGCGCATCGAAGCGGAAGCGCCATTTACGGCGGCGCGCGCTGTCTTCAAAACCGGCAAGGCCCACTGAGGAGACAGCCATGAAACAGCTCCTCACCGCAGCACTGGTTCTCGCCAGTCTCCTGTCTGCGCAGACAGCCAGGGCAGACGACGCCTGCCAGCCTGTCACGACCGCGCAACCGGAAACCACCGCTCCCGCCCCCGAACCCATCGTCATCAGCTGGGACCGTGTGGGCGGAAAAGAAAGATGGTGGGTTTGAACCCTCAACAGAAAAAAAGCCGGGGCAACCCGGCTTTTTTCATTCCAGTGCCCCCTTGATAAAGGGGGGGTTGGGGGGATTTACGCATGCTGCCTTGGCGCAATGCTGTCCTGATCACACACCGTCAGAATCCCCCGGCTCGCGTTGCGAGCCACCCCCTTTATCAAGAGGGTAACAGGGTCATGTCCCGCAGAACGTCCGGAACCCCGCCATGAATTCGCCCGGTGCCGGTTCGGCATAGCGAGTGTTGGCCGGGTCTTCGTCAAACGGTTTTTGCAGCGCATTCAACAACTGCTCGAACGGCGCCAGATTGCCTTCATCCGATGCAGCAGCCAGCGCCTCTTCCACGCGATGGTTGCGCGGGATGATGCAGGGGTTCACACGGCGCATGCGCTCGGCGCGAGCCTTTGCCGAATCAGCACCGGCATCCTCGGCCGCGCAGCGCTCGCGCCAGTGCTTCAGACAGCCATCCAGCCCCGGCTGTCCGGCAAACAGCGCCCGCAGCGGCGCTTCATTGCCCTCCGCCGCATCCGCCAGCCTCCGCCAGGCCAGGGTAAAGTCCACCTGCTGGGCGTGCAGCAAATCCAGCCAGCTTTCGCCCAGGGCCGCATCCGTACGATTGTCTTCTTCGCGTTGCCCAGACAGTCCCAGCTTGGCGCGAAGACCCGCCAGCCAGTGCGCATGAAAACGCAGCGGAAAATCATCCAGCACACTTGTTGCCATCTCGATCGCCTTGCCTTCGTCGTCCGCGATCAGCGTCAGCAATGTCTCGGCCAGTCGCGCAAGATTCCAGCGCGCGATGTGCGGCTGCGCTTCATAGGCATAGCGCCCCATCTCGTCGATGGAACTGAACACCGCGCGCGGGTCGTAGGCTTCCATGAAGGCGCACGGCCCGAAGTCTATGGTCTCGCCCGAAATGGCCATGTTGTCCGTGTTCATCACGCCGTGGATGAAGCCGACGTGCATCCACTGTGCGATCAGCGCGGCCTGTTTTTCCGACACGGCGCGCAGGAAGCCCAGATAGAGGTTCTCGGTTTCGAGCAATTCAGGGTAGTGGCGGGCAATGGCGTAATCGGTCAACTGGCGTACCTGTTCGACCGTACCGTGCGCCGCGAAATACTGAAACGTGCCCACGCGCAAATGGCTCGCGGCGATGCGCGTGAGGATGGCGCCGGGCAGCGTACGTTCGCGAAACACCGGTTCGCCGGTCGCCACGACCGCCAGTGCGCGGGTGGCGGGAATGCCCAGTGCATGCATCGCCTCGCCGATCAATACCTCACGCAACATCGGCCCCACCGCCGCCTTGCCGTCGCCCCGCCTTGAAAACGGCGTGCGCCCCGAGCCCTTCAGGGCGATGTCACGGCGCTGGCCGTTGCGATCGATCACCTCGCCGATCAAGAGTGCGCGGCCGTCGCCCAACTGGGGATTGAACTGCCCGAACTGATGCCCCGCATAGGCCTGGGCGATGGACTGCGCGCCTTCAGGCAAGGCATTGCCGGAAAACATCGCCGCCAGTGATCCATCGTCCTGGCCATCCAGCCCCAGCCGCAATTCATCAGACAACCCGCGATTGAAAAACAGCAAAGCTGGCGCCCGTACCGTCGCTGGCTGGCAAGGCTCGTAGAAACCTTGCAGCTCGCGGACGTAGCTGTTGTCAAAAGGAATGGCGGAATCTGGCATCGGAAGGTTTGCTCTTTGGAGTCAGAAAAGTACCTGACTGACATCAAGTAATTTAATGCTGGCCGCGCGGAAATTCCACCCTGCCCCGATCAGGGACTTAGATGTTGAACATGCATGCGATTCGGTCGCAAGAATCAAAACCGCCTGAAATTCTGAAATCTATATTGCAAGTAGGGAAGGGGATTTTAGAGATTGGATGTTTTTTAGAAAGGAAAATGAGATGAGACGTTTATTCATAGTCATGCTGGCGACAGCATTGCTGATGCCAATTAGTACAGGTTTTGCGCAAGAATTCCCAACCGCCCCGCCAAACCTGAAAGAGATGGAAACGAAAGGCCTGCCACGAGTAAGCACGGAAGAGTTAAAGGAACTTTTTCCGGGTGTGATTGATTCAAGAGGCCCGACAGGCAGACATATCGTCATCCATAATGCGGACGGTACCTGTATCAGGAAGGCCGCCAAACATGGGGTGGGGCAGGATGCTTCCGGTAAGTGGCGAATCAATGAAAAAAACAATACCTTGTGCAGATATATGCCCAGAATGGGAAGAGGCGTCATGGCAAAGGGGGGTTCTGAGGAACATTGTTTTGCCTTATTCCGTGCTGCGGATGGCATGCACTTTTTCGAATACGATGTTCAGGATGGTTTTTATGCCCACACATGGCGCAAAGCCCCCGAGCAATGATGTTTGAAATTTTTCTTTAAATAAAATGGGCTGCAACTGCAGCCCATTTTCTTCTGTCCGGTTAGCCCGATTACCCCAAACACGTTTGTTCAGCGCGCCCAGCGCCATTGGTCCATCTGCCGCTCGAATGACCTTTCTTCTGCCTCGATCGTGTCCTCTGTGGAATCGGGCGGGCAGCCATCCGGCGGGGGTGGACGGTGGCGATACTCCGCGGCTTTGGGAGGCGATTTGCCATCCCAGGCAAACTGGTTCCTGAAAGCCTCTGGCTCGGGCAGACAATCCAGCTTGTAGCTGGGCGGCCAGCCCGTTTCGTAGGGCATGAAGGAAATGGTCTGCTCGAAAATGAGTGGCTTGCCCCCCGGCGTGGGCGGCAGTGGCGGCATGCTCTGAATGGCTTTCCACGCGAGTTTGGACGCCAGTTCCGATGTGGACCAGAGTTCTTCCACCCTGGCGATTTTTCCATCCGGCGCGATCTCGATACGGAACCGCACCATGCCCTGCCCCGGCCCCTCGACCGCCGTGCCCATCATGCTGCGCACCTGCTGGCCCCAAGCGTTGCGGTAACGCTTGCCATTCCTGGGCGTATAGGACGAGGCCAGTTGCCACTCTTCGGCGGATGGTGCAGCCGGCGCGGGCATGGACAGCGGCACTTTTTCCGGTGGAGGCGGCGTGTCCGGGGCGGGAAGCAGCTTGACGGGTTTGGGAGGCTTTGCCTTCGGTGGTTTGGGCCTGGGTGGAGGCTTCACCTCAGGCTTGGGCATGAGGCGCAATTGCAGCGGTTCCTCGGGTGCGGGTGGCCTAGGCTTGTCCCACCAGGACGGCAACAAACTGGCGTGAAAAGCCAGCGACAACAACAGCGCCGCGAGAAAGCCCATCCGGAATCTGGATGCCACGCCTTCCTTCAAAATTGCCACCTGATCGTTTGCAAGCGCCGGGGCATCGATGAACAAGCCACGGCAATGAATGTCTGTCTGCGTTTCAATCAGCGCATTCAGATGGGGCAACCAGTATACAAATTCCCCCGCTGGTCGAATGTAGCGGAAACGTACCAGGGACCTCGTGCGCTAAAATAAATCGATCTGCCGCGCCCGGCCCGGCACCTTGAACTGACTGCAGTCGAGCGATGACTCTACGCCCGGAAATCCCAGTTTCTTTCGCGCCAGCGAAAAACGCCGGCTGATCAGGTCAGCGTATTCCCCCTCGCCGCGCATGCGCGTGCCGAAACGGCTGTCGTATTCCTTGCCGCCCCGGCAATCACGAATCCGGTTCATCACCCGCTCGGCCTTGAGCGGGACGTGGGCAGCCAGCCAGTCCTTGAACAGGCCCTTCACCTCGTGCGGCAGCCGCAGCAGCACGTAACCGGCATCGAGCGCACCGGCCTCGCGCACCGCCGCAAGAATATCCTCCATTTCGTCGTCATTCAGAAACGGGATCATGGGCGCGACCAGCACGATCACCGGCACACCGGCCGCGCGCAGTCGGCGGATCGTTTCCAGCCGCCGTTCTGGCGCTGCCGCGCGCGGTTCCAGGGTGCGGGCGAGATGACGATCCAGCGTCGTCACCGAGACGGACACCTGTACCAGATGCCGTTCCGCCATCGCCGCCAGCAGATCGAGATCGCGTTCGATCAGGGCAGACTTGGTGACAACGCTGAAGGGATGATTGAACTCGGCCAGCACCTCGATCACGGAATGCGTGATGCCAAAACGCCGTTCCGCCGGCTGGTAGGCATCGGTGTTCACACCCAGCGCAATCGGCGCGCACTGGTAGCCGGGTTTGGACAATTCCCGCCGCAGCAGGGCGGCGGCATCCGGCTTGTAAAAGATGCGGCTCTCGAAATCGAGCCCCGGCGACAGACCGAGATACGCATGGCTGGGCCGGGCGAAACAATACACGCAACCATGCTCGCAACCGCGATAGGGATTGATGGAGCGGTCGAACGGAATGTCGGGCGAATCGTTGTAGTTGATCAGCGTCTTGCTGGTATCGACGAACAGTTGGGTGCGTAGGGGCGACACCGGTTCGTCCAGCGTGCCCCAGCCGTCGTCGAACACCTCGCGGCCGTGTTCGGCGAAGCGGTTGTCCGGGTTATCCAGAGCGCCACGGCCACGCAGAGGTTGATTGGGGTGGCTTGGTTTATCGCAATCAGACATAGGGTTGGAAAAAAATATATGGCGGTCTGGCTAATCGGCACTATGGCGCATCCTCTCGTCCTGTGCTCTCGGCGTTAGCTTGTGGCTTGTTCGATACTGTCAAGTTTATTTCGAGCCTGACCCATTTAGCCCACATTTAGCCGATTTAGCCAAAGTGAAACGCCACTCGATCCGCTATCTCTATGAATGAGGGTTTCCAGTTGTAGCATTTGTAATGCCATAATAAAAAATATATGCTGCCCTTCGAGTTCACGATACAGGGACCTCCAGTCTCAAACCAGACACGGAACCGTACGCGTTTACAGCAGTGGAAGACCGATATCCGTGCTGCAGCGCGGGCCGTCGTTCCTGCTGGTGCTGTGCCTGTTACTGAACCTGTTCAGGTTACTGTGACGTACTACTACGAAGGTGATTCCCCGGACGTCGATAACATCATCAAGCCGATTCAGGATGCACTGAACGGGGTTATTTTCGTCGATGACGCTCAGGTAGCTGAAACCAAAGCCCGCAAGCGTCCGCTCGGTGGGTCTTATCAGATCAAAGGTGCGTCTGGTGTGCTCCTACAAGGCTTTGCAGCTGGCGTTGGCTTCCTGCACGTGCGTGTCGAAGCCAACGCACATAACGTGGTACTTGACTCATGAAGTCCGAGAACACCAATCGTGAATCGCAGAAGGTCGCAGAGCTTGCGGCCGAATACGAACGCAAGGGTTATTTGGTCACTCGCCCTCAACGTCCGCAGGACACCCCCGAGTTTCTTCGGAAGCTAGGCTATACCCCAGATCTCATCGCAAAGTCGAAGGATGAAACCTTAATTATTGAGGTTAAGTCGCGCGAGACCTCTGCAACTCTTGCTTCATTATCGCAAATTGCAGAGAGCGTTAATGCCAGACCGGGATGGCAGTTTGTGCTTGTATTCACAAACCCACGGAGCACCCCTAGCAGTCCTCAACGTCCTAGCCCAGATAAGGTCACAACACTATTGGAGAAGTCAAGAGCGCTGCGGTACGAGTCCCAGCCCCACATCGAGGCCGCCTTTCTGTTTGCATGGGCTGCGATCGAGACCGCCTTGCGAACACTTCCATCGCTGGCAAACACAGAGCGAGCGGCTTCTACACCATCGACTCTGATCCGCAATGCGGTAATCGATGGGGTGCTTGCTCGCGAGGACGCTTACACACTCGATCGACTCTTCAAAATTCGTAACTCGTTGCTTCACGCCGGGGATGATTCAGCACCGACTCGAAACGATGTCGAGATATTGCTACGTCTTGCTGGAGAGGTTCTAGACACCGCGAGTGACATGAGGCCTAACCACACGTGAGCACTTCACTACTAAGTTGAATAATGGCAATTGGTTCTTATAGATCAAAACGGGCTGCACAGGCAGCCCATTTTTATTTGACTAGCTAGTTCGCGGGCTCAAACCTTCCGATAAACCTCCGCCCCCTGCTTCACGAACTCCACCGACTTCACTTCCATGCCCTTTTCCAGCGCCTCGTTCTCGCTGATGCCCTGCTTGGCGGCGAAGTCGCGCACGTCCTGGGTGATCTTCATCGAGCAGAAGTGCGGTCCGCACATGGAGCAGAAGTGGGCGACCTTGGCGGATTCCTTGGGCAGGGTTTCGTCGTGGAAGGACTTGGCCTTGTCGGGGTCGAGGCCGAGGTTGAACTGGTCGGCCCAGCGGAATTCGAAGCGGGCTTTCGATAGCGCGTTGTCGCGAATCTGCGCGCCGGGGTGGCCCTTGGCGAGGTCGGCGGCGTGGGCGGCCAGCTTGTAGGTGATGATGCCTTCCTTGACGTCGTTCTTGTCCGGCAGGCC
>CAYOJA010000005.1:0-106644 GCA_964404175.1 uncultured Thiobacillus sp.
TGGGACAACTGAATCAGCATCTGAATCATGCCGTGAAAGGGCTTGTTTCAGACACGCTGGAAAAAGACTACACACGAGCGACCGACAAGGAACTCAGTCAGCACCTGGCTTCTTGTGTTTGTGTTTGATGTTCAATCAATCAGGGTTTTAGGGGCCAGCGGCCAATCAGTTGGTAGACTGGCCCCGTTTCCCTGGTGGTTGACGACACCAGTACAAATTCCTCGATATTCCAGGCAATGGATTCAAACGGCACGTGGGTTGTGCAGCGAGTGTTTCTGAGCAGCGTGAGATGGGGCTTGTAGGGGCGTTCATCGAATGCAATGCCCGCTTCTTCAAGCTTGTCTTCCAGTCCGTAAACCAGTTGCAGCAGTTCGGGCGGGCTTTCGTCCGGGCTCAGGAAGCCGACCTTGTTGTGACGCCAGCAGGCTGCACGGCCAAATGCCAGGCTGAACTTCCGGATGTCCATCGCAGAGGCGATACCCCGAATGGTTTCCAGTTTTTCAATTGGCGTATCGCCCAGAAAAACCAGGGTCATGTGCAGGGTGTCGGGCTTCATGCGACGTCCACTCCAGACCTGGTGCAGCTTGCCGCTGACCTGCCACAGGGCACGCCGGGTTTCCTCGCCCGGCCACAAGGCGAAAAAAAGTCTTTGATGCGTGCGGGTCATTAGTCGCGAACGAGCAGGCACACCGCCTGTGCGGCAATGCCCTCGCCACGTCCGGCAAACCCGAGTTTCTCCGTGGTCGTTGCCTTGACGTTGACCTGATCCAGCGCAATCTCCAGATCATCCGCGATGTTTTCTTCCATGTCGGGAATATGCGGCGACATTTTCGGCGCCTGGGCGATGATCGTGGCATCGACATTGCCCACGCGCCAGCCCAAATCCCGGATCTGATCGCAGACATCGCGAAGCAGCTCGCGCGAATCAATGTCCTTGAATTTCGCGTCGTTGTCAGGGTAATGCCGGCCGATATCACCCAGCCCGGCAGCGCCAAGCAACGCATCGCAGATGGCATGAAGCAGCACATCGGCGTCGGAATGACCCATCAAGCCGCGTTCGTGCAGGATTTCCACGCCGCCGATGATGAGCTTGCGATTTTCGGCAAAGGCATGCACGTCAAAGCCCTGCCCGATCCTGATGTCGATTCCGTCCGGTTCCATTTGTTTCTCGCTTGCCTGTTATCCCAAGTAAATACTGATTTATTCGCATCCGCGAAAAATCAGCAGAAAATTTTCGCGGCGCATGTCCGCAAAAATTTGCGCCTTCAATGACTAGCGTCATTGAGCGGCAAGCCGATTCTCGGCTTGCAAGGGAAGCACCGGATAAATCAATGCTTCCCTTGCTGTTGCAAAATCAGCGCCGCCAGTTCCAGATCGCGCGGATAGGTTACTTTCAGATTGCCTGCATCACCCTCAACCAGTTTCGGTTTGAGCCCCAACTTCTCTATGGCCGAGGCTTCGTCTGTTACCTGATCACCCGCTTTTTTCAGCGCCTCCAGCAGCAGCGCATGGCGGAACATCTGCGGCGTCTGCGCCTGCCACAAGGATTCTCGGGAGACTGTCTCGGCGATCCGTTGTTCGGCATCGGCACGCTTGAGCGTGTCGGCAACCGGCATGGCCAGAATGCCGCCGACGGGGTCGTGCTCCAGCTCGCCGATCAGCCTGTCGAGATGATCCTGCCGAAGGCAGGGCCGGGCCGCATCGTGCACCAGCACCCAATCGTCCGGCTTCAATGCATCTGCCAGGTTTTGCAGGCCGTTGGTCACCGACTGCGCCCGGGTTTCGCCGCCACAGCGCAGCACGGTCAGCTTGCCCGAATCAAAAGCCAGTGACGCCCAATGTGCGTCATCAGGCGACAGCACGAGCACCACACGATCAATGCGCGAATGGGATACCAGTGCCGACAAGGTATGCGCAATCAGCAGGCGGCCCGACAACGGAAGATATTGCTTGGGAAGGGTTCCGCCCATGCGGGAACCGGAACCGGCAGCGGGAACCAGCGCGACAAATCGTGACATGGCGCGATTTTAGCAGGGGCTTAAACAAGGAGTGCCCTATAATCACGCCCTTGCGCTGATTTTCTTTCATGAGTTTCAAGTTTCCCCCTTTCCAATCCGGCCTGCGCGCCCATGCCCCGATGCTGACGGGTTCCAGCGATGCCTGGTATCTGGCCGAGGCCGCGCGAGGCGGGCAGACGCTGGCCGTGTTCACCGCCAATGCCTGGGATGCGCAACGATTGCTGGAGGAAATCCGCTGGTTTGCGCCGGACATCGATGCGCACCTGTTTCCGGATTGGGAAACCCTGCCCTACGACGCGTTTTCGCCGCATCCCGATCTGGTGTCGGAGCGTCTGGCCACGCTGTACCAGCTTGCGCGTGGCCAGTTCCAGATTGTGCTGGCGCCGCTTTCCACGGCGCTGTATCGACTCGCGCCGCCTTCGTTTCTGCTGGCGCATACCTTCTTCCTCAAGCAGGGCGAAACCTTCGACGAAGCTGCTTTCCGCGAGCAGATGAAACAGGGCGGCTATACAAACGTGAACCAGGTCTACGCGCCGGGCGAATTTTCCATTCGCGGCGGGCTGATCGATCTTTTCCCGATGGGCAGCGTGCTGCCTTACCGCATCGATTTGTTCGACAACGAAATCGAAACCCTGCGCGCGTTCGACGTGGACACCCAGCGCAGCCTGTACCCAGTCAGGGAAGTCAGGTTATTGCCCGCGCGCGAATTTCCGCTGGATGAAACCGGCATCACACGCTTCCGCCAGCAGTTCCGCGAAACCTTCGAAGGCGATCCTTCCCGTTCCAAGCTGTACAAGGATGTCAGCAACGGGCTTGCACCCGCTGGCATCGAATACTATTTGCCGCTGTTTTTCGAACAGACGGCCACGCTGTTCGACTATCTGCCGGATAAGACCTTGTTCACCCTGCATGGCGATGCGCCGGCCGCCAGCCACGACTTCTGGCAAGACACCCAGTCGCGTTACCGGCTATTGAGGGGCGACAAGGATCGCCCGCTGCTCCCGCCCGAACAGTTGTTCCTGAATACCGAGCAGTTCTTCATAGAGGCGAACCGGTTTTCGCGGCTTGATCTCGGAAAAAATGAGGAAGCAGCGACAACCCCCGTCCCCGAGGTAGTCGTGGACCGGCGCCAGCCACATCCCGTTGCGAAGCTGGCGGCGTTTCTTGAACATTTTCCCGGCAAGACCCTGATCCTTGCACCCGGCCAGGGCCGTCAGGAAACGCTGGTGGATTATCTGCATGAAAACGGTTTGCTGGCAGTCCGTGCCGAAAACTGGCAGACCTTCCTGGACAATCCTGCCCGCCTGCAGATCAGCCACGCACCGCTTGCGGCGGGGTTCATCCACGCGGCGGCAAATCTTGCCGTCATCACCGAAACCGAACTCTATGCCCTGCCCGCCAAAACCCGGCGCGACAAGCGCGGCAAGACCACGCCGGTTGACAACCTTGTCCGCGATCTGTCGGAACTGAAACCCGGCGACCCGGTTGTCCACATTCAGCATGGCGTGGGCCGTTATCAGGGCCTGGTCACCATGGACCTGGGCGAAGGGCCCGCTGAATTCCTGCTGCTGGAATATGCAGGAGCCGACAAACTGTATGTGCCGGTTTCGCAGTTGGAAGTCATCGCGAGGTATTCCGGCGCCAGCCTGGAAGACGCGCCGCTGCACAAGCTGGGCACCGAGCAATGGGAAAAAGCCCGGCGCAAAGCCATGCAGGCGGCACGCGACACTGCGGCGGAATTGCTCGACCTATACGCCCGTCGCGCCGCCCGAGAAGGCCACGCCTTCCAGTATTCCGAGCACGATTATCTGGCCTTTTCCGGCAGCTTCGGCTTCGAGGAAACGCCCGATCAGGCCGAGGCGATCCGCGCGACACTGGCCGACCTGCAAAGCGGCAAGCCCATGGACCGATTGATCTGCGGCGATGTCGGCTTCGGCAAGACCGAAGTTGCCCTGCGCGCGGCCTTCGCGGCGGTTTCAGGCGGCAAACAGGTCGCGCTGCTCGCGCCGACGACCCTGCTGGTGGAACAGCACTACCAGAATTTCACCGATCGCTTTTCATCCTGGCCGGTCAAGGTAACTGAACTGTCGCGCTTTAGAACCGTGAAGGAACAAACCCAGGCTTTGAAAGACCTGTCCGAGGGCAAGGCCGACATCGTCATAGGCACCCACCGCCTCATCCAGAAAGACGTGTCGTTCAGCAATCTGGGGCTGGTCATCATCGACGAGGAACACCGCTTCGGAGTGCGGCAAAAGGAACGGCTCAAACAATTGCGGTCCGAGGTTGACGTTCTTACGCTGACCGCCACGCCGATTCCTCGCACGCTGGCCATGTCGCTCGAAGGCATCCGCGATTTTTCCGTCATCGCCACGGCGCCGCAAAAAAGGCTGGCCGTCAAAACCTTCGTCCGGCCATTTTCCAACGGGCTGATACGCGAAGCCGTGCTGCGCGAACTGCGCCGCGGCGGTCAGGTGTTCTTCCTGCACAACGAGGTGGACACCATCCATGCCATGCAGGAGAAACTTGAGAAGCTGCTGCCAGAGGCGCGCATCCGCGTCGGCCACGGCCAGATGCCGGAGCGCGAACTGGAGCACGTCATGCGCGATTTTTACCAGCAGCGCTTCGACCTGCTGCTGTGCACCACCATCATCGAAACCGGCATCGACATCCCCACAGCAAACACCATCCTCATCAACCGTGCCGATCGATTCGGATTGGCGCAGTTACACCAGCTCCGTGGCCGCGTGGGGCGCTCGCATCATCAGGCTTTTGCCTATCTGCTGGTCAACGAGGAACAGACGCTGACTTCGCAGGCAAAAAAACGTCTGGAGGCGATCCAGATGATGGAGGAACTTGGCGCGGGCTTCCACCTGGCCATGCATGATCTGGAAATCCGTGGCGCCGGCGAGGTACTGGGCGAACAGCAAAGCGGCGACATGCAGGAAGTGGGCTTCTCGCTATTCAATGACATGCTGACTTCAGCCGTGGACAGCCTGAAAGCCGGCCGCGAGCCAGATCTGGCGCAGCCACTGGGCGCGGTTTCCGAAATCAACCTGCACCAGCCCGCCCTGCTGCCCGAGACCTATTGCGCGGACGTGCACGAGCGGCTGATCCTGTACAAGCGTCTGGCCAACTGCAAGACCATGGATGAAATCACTGAACTGGGTGAGGAACTGATCGACCGATTTGGCACGCTGCCCGATCCGGCGCGGGCGCTGCTGGAAAGCCACAAGTTGCGGCTGGCCGCGAAACCGCTGGGCATCACGCGGCTGGACGCCGCATCGGATGGCCTGACGCTGCAATTCATGAAGAACCCGCCCGTCGATCCGGTTAAAATCCTGTTCTTGGTGCAAACCCGCAAGGACATCAAGCTGGCCGGCCAGGATCGACTACGCATGCAAAGGCAATTTGCTGATTTGCAAGCCAAAACATCCGCCACACATGAACTGCTAGCCGAATTGAGTAACCCAAACTAAGAAACGAAACATACGATGAGCCTGATCCGTCCCTTTCCCGCCCTTCGCCCCGCTCCCGGCCGTGCCGCAGAAGTTGTTGCTCCGCCCTATGATGTGCTGTCAACCGAAGAGGCGCGCGTCCGTGTCCAAGGAAAGCCGTTCAGCTTTCTGCATATCTCCAAGCCGGAGATCGACCTGCCCGAAGGCACCGACCCGTACGCGCCCGAAGTCTATGCCAAGGCAGCAGAAAACCTCAAAGCCATGATTGCAGCCGGCGTGCTCAGGCAGGACGAGGCCGCTTATTACTATGTCTATCGCATCCAGATGGGCGAGCATGTTCAAACCGGCATCGTCGCCGCCGCCAGCGTCGCGGACTACGACACCAACCGCATTCGCAAGCATGAGTTCACGCGCCCGGACAAGGAAGACGACCGTGTGCGCCAAATCGACGCCACCAATGCGCAAACCGGCCCGGTTTTGCTTGCCTATCCCGATCAGCCCGAAGTCGACGCCATCTTGGCAAAGACCGCGCAAGGCACGCCCGATGCGGATGCCGTGGCCGATGATGGCGTGCGGCACACGCTGTGGGTCATGCGCGACGCCAGCGACATTGCCCGCATTACCTCACTGTTTGATGCCATGCACGCGCTCTACATCGCCGATGGCCATCACCGTTCCGCCTCGGCTTCGAGAATTTGCGCCTCGCGCAAGGGCGCCAACCCAGCGCACACTGGAACCGAACCCTACAATGCTTTTCTGTCAGTTATTTTCCCGGCCCACGAGATGCGCATTCTGGATTACAACAGGGTAATCAAGGACTTGAACGGCTTATCTGAAGAAACCTTGCTGGAAAAATTCCGCGCCCCTTTTGAGGTCACGCCAGCACTCAGCGCTGTAAAGTCAGCCCAGCCGGGGCAGTTCGGACTTTATTTGGGTGGCCGCTGGTATCAACTCGCGATCAAACCCGAACTGATTCCAACTAATGATCCAGTAGGAAGACTGGACGTCAGCTTGCTGCAAAACAACCTGATCGGCCCTATTCTGGGCATTACCGACCCGCGTCGCGACAAGCGCATCGATTTTGTTGGCGGGATTCGCGGCCTTGCAGAACTGGAAAAGCGGGTCAACAGCGGCGAAATGGTCCTGGCCTTGTCCCTCCACCCCACGCAAATGCAAGACCTGATGGCTGTGGCCGATGCCAATGAAGTGATGCCGCCGAAATCAACCTGGTTCGAGCCAAAACTCGCTGACGGCATGGCTTCGCACATGCTATAAACAACATCAACCAATTACTTTGAATTAATTTTCAACCGTCTGATTTTATTTAATTTACAGGTACGATTTAACAGAAATTAAAGTTTTATCAAATTGTGACGAAATATCCATTCAGGAATAACCGAAAACAAAGAAAACCTGAATCGGACTTCACATGAAAATCGACAAGCGCACTCCTGGCGTCACCGGTAAAACCGTTTCCGCCACACAAGGCAAGGCCACGAAGAAAACCGGTACGCCCGCCAAGGCAGGCGGCGAGGAAAAGCTGCAAATCGCGGCTTCCACGTCGCAACTGCGCGAACTCGAATCGCAAATGGCCAAACTGGACATTTCCGATGCCGCCAAGATTGAGGCAATCAGGAGCGCCATAGACAGCGGAACCTTCGAAGTCGACAGCGAAGTCGTGGCCGACCGTCTCATCGATACCGCCAAGGAATCGGTACGCAAGCGCAACAGAAAGCGCTAGCCTTTACTGCCTGCCAGGTGAATGCCGGATTCGTGTATTGTAGAAACTCGGGAACTTCATTTCTGGAAACATCATGCAACACATAACTCTCACGATCGCCGGCATGACCTGCGGCGGCTGCGTCAACAGCGTCACCCGGGTGCTCAAGGATCTGGCAGGAGTTAGCCAGGTCGAAGTCACACTCCTGCCCTCTCAGGCGAAAGTTGGCTTTGACGAAAACAAGGCAAGCGTGGACACGCTAAGCCAGGCAGTTCAGGAAGCCGGGTTTACCGTTACCGGCGTCAAGTAAATCGCTTCACCGAATCGCATAAGGTTTCCAGCGGTTCGGGACGATGAAGATAATTCCCCTGCGCAAAATCCACACCAATGGCACGAAGCCGGCTCAATACGGCTTCCGACTCAACATATTCGGCAATGGTCTTCAATCCAACCTGATGGCCGATGCGGTGAATGGCTTCCACCATGGAATGGTCGACGTTGTCATTCGCCATATTGTTTACGAAAGCGCCGTCAATCTTGAGATAGTCGACGTCAAGGTTCTTTAGATAGGTAAACGAGGAAAGCCCGCTGCCGAAATCATCCAGCGCAAACCGGCACCCAATCGACTTGAGTTCCTGGATGAAATCATTAACCACCGCCAGATTCCCGATCGCTGCGGTTTCAGTTATTTCGAAGCACAAATGGCTGCCAAGATGATCCTTGTCTTGCAGCAGCGAAAGCAAATGACTACGAAATTCCTGTGACTTGAGCGACACGCCCGAAAGGTTGATCGCAAAAATACAGTTGCCACGACTGGCCTGACTCAAATAGCTACCACACACGCCCAGAGTGGTTTCCACCACCCAACTGTCAATCTGTGGCATCAACGCATATCGCTCGGCGGCTGGAATGAAGGCCATGGGCAACACCAGCCTGCCCTCCTCATCCTGCATGCGCAACAACAGTTCAAAATGGCGCGGTTCGTTCGCTGCCGGGGAAACCGGCCTGATCTCCTGCCAGTATAACTTGAGGCGTTTTTCATCCAGCGCCTTGTGAATCCGGCTCACCCACTGCATTTCATTCCGGTGCCTGACTAGGTCGGAGTCCTTGTGCTCATATATGTGAATCTGGTTGCGGCCCCGGTCCTTGGCGACATAACAGGCTGCATCGGCAGCGGATAAAAGATTAGCAGCGGTTCCGGCATCCTGGTCAATCATCACCAAACCAATGCTCGCACCCACGGCAAATATCCGGTTATCCCACTTGAAGTGATAACGTTGAACTGCTGTCCGGCACTGATCAGCCACCTTGAGCGCATCTTCCAGATCGCAGTTTTCAAGCAGCAGGGCAAATTCATCGCCCCCCAGGCGGGCCAGCGTATCGCGCTCGCGCATCAATGCCTTCAGCAACAACGCCAGTTGACAGAGCATCTCGTCCCCGGCGGCATGCCCGCAGGTATCGTTGATGATCTTGAACTGATCCAGATCCATGTAGCACAGGGCATGGGTGCGCCCATGCTGTTGGCTGGCCAGCACGGCACGATCGAGCCGTATCTCAAATTCCCTGCGGTTGACCAGCCCGGTGAGTGAATCATGCGCTGCCTGATAAATCAGCCTTGCCGTTGCCTGGTCAATCCGCTCCTGCATATGCTCATGCGCGCTTTGCAGTTTGCCCGCCATCTGATTCACGCCACGCTGGAGAATGCCAAATTCGCCCGTGCCATCCGCTGTCACACGTTCGGCAAAATGTCCCTCGCCAATCCTGCCTACCACACGCGAAAGCAAGAGTATCGGTTCAGTAATCTGCCGGCCCATCCGCCAGCCAATCAGTGCACTCAAAGCCAGTCCGACAAGCAAAATGACCAGGCTTTGCACCATCACATGCTGCTGGTCTTTCAGCAGCCCTTGGGTGGACAATTCAAGGCCTACCCAGCCAGCAAGCTTCTGCGTTTTGGCCTGCGCACCCTCGGCCGGCAAACCCGAAACCAGCGTAAAGTCTTCAAGCGTGATTTCGGTTTGCCTGATAGGTGCGTAAAAAACCAGGCTTTTGTTCAAGGCAAAGCTGCTTACCTTGCCAGAATATGTTCTGTCATCCGGCATCCGCGTCCATTGGGTACCGCCCAGCTTTGCGATCAACTTGCCCTTGGGATCGAACACGCCTACGCCCGTTACATCGGACTCCCGGCCTGCCGCCCGGATCAGCGGCGTAAGAATCTCCACATTGCCAGACACCACGCCATATTCAACAGCAGGTGCGAGTTGGCGAACCATCGATGCGCCCCGTTCAGCAAGCGCAGATTCGAGGTCTCGCAATTTCGTTACGGTCTGATAGGCCAGCAGCGCCATGCTGATCAGGACGGCGGGAACAATGGCCAGCCACAAGACGCGGAGACGAATGCCGGGCTTAATCATGAGACTCGGCGTCTTGAACTCGTTTCATCAAAACTGCCTCTGGAGGCACGCTGATATCCAGTGATCGAGCCACATGCTCGTTGACGGATACGGAGAAATATTGCGGCCATTGCGCAGCTGGCAATTTACCGCCATCGAGCGATTTCTCGATGATTTCAGCTGCCTGACGTCCTATCTGGACCGGTGTTGAGTAAACCGTCAGCAACGCACCCGCCCGCGACAGGGATTCCGAATAGCCCACCACCGGATCCCGGAATCTGTAGGACGTCATGAATACACTTTGCGCGGTTGTGCGGCTCAGTACGTTCGCATCCGGAAAAGCCAGCAGCAGAATATCTGCTTCACCCAGCACATTCTCAAGCGTTTCGACGAGTTTCTTGTCAGATGTAAGGATCGCGCTGGACAAAGCCATGCCGTGCGCCTTGGCCTGCCGGTCAAGCTCGGGAAGCTGATCCGCACCCTGTTTTCCAAGGACCACTCCAACCTTGTTGACGGAAGGCAACGCGGACTTGATCAGATGAAACTGTCGGGTAAATGGCTGATCAATGAAAATGGCGCCTGCGATGCGCCCGCCCCTGACGAGCACGGATTTGCCATCCGCTTCATACCATGCTCTTGGAATCAGTATCGCCAGCACGGGCGTGCGCCCATGACGACCGCTGATTTCCTGAGCCGCCTTGACGCCCACTGTCACGATCAGTCTTGCATTGCTCAAGGCTGTTTCACTTTGATCCAGATGAGATACCAGGATTCTTACAACCGTGTGCTCTTTTGCCAGCCCGGATTCAATGGCATCCGCTGTTTCCTGGTATGGCGCCGAACTATCGGACAGCACTACCGCCAGGGTCGCGGCTTCGGCGCCGCCAGCGAAGGGAAAGGAAATGACACAGAACAGGAAAAGCCAAAATCCCAATAATGGGGTTTTCGCAAATTCCGGCAAAAAAGAAACGCCCTTCACGAAATTCAAGGTGCCTGCAGCCTGTTCCATAGACAGTTGCCGCGGCTTTCCCGGTCGATTTCTTCCAGAGTAACGCGATGCAGCGCTTCATCGGCTTCGGATGTCTTTATTCGCAACACGGGCGGCCGTTGACGCATTGCCGCACCGGATGACGATACGGTTTGTTCTTCCCTCGATTCAATCAGCAACGTGTCCTGCCCGCGCGTCATGCCAAGATAAACCTGGGCCAGCAGTTCGCAATCCACCAGCGCTCCGTGCAAGGTCCGGCTGGAATTGTCGACTTCGTAGCGCTTGCACAAGGCATCAAGATTATTGCGCTGCCCGGGATGAAGGCCGCGCGCGATAGCCAGGGTATCCACAACGCCTTCGCAAAACTGCTCCACCAGGCCACGGCCAATGAGCCCCAGTTCGGCATTCAGAAACGCGACATCAAAAGATGCGTTGTGAATAACCAGTTCCGAACCCTGGATGAAAGCCAGGAAATCATCCACCACATCGCTGAAACGGGGCTTGTCCTCAAGGAACTCGCGGGTGATGCCATGAACCTGCATCGCGCCTTCATCAATATCGCGTTCAGGGTTGAGATAGCGGTGAAAATGCTGTCCGGTCAGTCTGCGGTTGACCAGTTCCACTGCCGCGATCTCAATCACCCGGTGACCCTGCCTTGGCTCAAGACCGGTTGTCTCGGTATCCAGAATAATTTGCCGCATTTTTTTATTTCAGAGACTGGCCACTCCCAGGTTTGCCAGTCTGTCTGCCTCCTCATTGCCGGGATGTCCGGCATGTCCTTTTACCCACTCCCACTTTACCTGATGCCGTGAGTCAAGCTCATCCAGCTCCATCCACAGATCCTGATTCTTGACCGGCTTGCCATCAGCTGTTTTCCAGCCCTTGCGCTTCCAGCCCGCCAGCCATTCGCTGATTCCCTTGTGCACATACTGTGAATCGGTATGAATGTGAATATGTGCAGGCCGCTTCAGACTCTTCAGCGCCTCGATCACCGCGCGCAACTCCATGCGGTTGTTGGTGGTGTTTACTTCTCCACCATGGAGTTCCTTGCGTTGGCCTTTATAAACCAGCAACACGCCCCATCCACCCGGTCCCGGATTACCCTTGCATGCGCCATCGGTATACGCCTGCACCCATTCAATGCTTGTCACGATGCAACCGGTAGTGTGTCAGGTCCAGCACTTTGCGAGCGGCAAGCGCGGGTACTGCCCGGGCCGGTGCGGCCTCTTTCCAGTCAGGCATCAGAACCCGCATGCCATGCACGCGCTTGATCGCCTGCAACAGATAAACGCCACCACCCATCGCCCACCAGCGGTCGCCCGCCGGCTCCATGAAACGGAAGCGTTTCAGCCAGCCTTCCTGGTTGATGGGCGGCCGGTAACAGCACATGCGCCCAGCCGCCGGTTCGAAACCCAGCAAGGCCAGCCAGTCCTTGATTCGGGAAATATTGAGAAAATGGCCATTCCAGGGAAAACCCCTTTCGGCTCCCCTCAAAACCTGGGTCAACCCCCACAGGCTGCGCGGATTGAATCCCGACAGGATCAGCCGTCCTTCAGGACGCAACACCCGCTCGGCCTCGCGCAAGACCTGGTGCGGATGATCGGTATATTCGAGCACATGCGGCATGATCAGCAGATCGATCGACTGCGATTCAAACGGCAGAAACATCGGATCGGCCCAAACCGTCGCTGGCTTGCCGGATCCGCAATGAATGCGTTTTGGAATACGGCTGTTGCGAAGAAAATCGATATAAGGCAATCCAACCTGCACCGCGTAGAAGCCAAACACATCGGCCACCGCGCTATCGAAATACGCCTGTTCGCGGTCAAGCAGATACTCGCCTAGCGGCGTTTCAAACCAATCCGGGTTAATCTTGGACATCTTCATTTTCGGCAACCTCGCATGTTGACCGTTTTTCCCATCCCCGCGTTCCAGGACAACTATATCTGGGCTCTGCACAACGACCGTCACTCAATTCTGATCGACCCCGGCGACGCAACACCCTGCCTCGACTATCTCGAGGCCCGCAATCTGCAACTCGCCGCCATACTCAACACGCATCATCACGCCGACCATACTGGCGGGAATAACCAGCTAGCCGCACGTTACCACCCCCGCATCATCGGCCCGGCTACCGAAACCATTCCCGCATGCACCGAAAAAATCACTGGCGGCGACCTCGTCACCATCCCCGAGCTTGGTCTGCCATTCCAGGTCATCGCCACACCCGGCCATACGCTGGGCCACGTTTCATATTATGGCGCAAACCGGCTTTTCTGCGGCGACACGCTGTTCGCATGCGGCTGCGGCCGGCTCTTCGAGGGAACCCCGGAAATGATGCTGGCCTCCCTCGAATCCCTGATGCAATTACCAGACTCTACGGAAATTTTCTGCGCGCATGAATACACCTTAAGTAATATACGCTTCGCCAAAACCGTCGATCCGGACAATTCCGCCCTGCCTGAACGAGAAGCGTCTGAAAAATCCAAAAGGCATCGGGGGTTTTCGACCCTGCCATCCACCTTGACCCTGGAAAAGGCCACCAACCCTTTTTTGCGCTGCCAGGAAAATGCGCTTGTTCAAGCCGCCGGACGGTATCTCAAGCACCCGCCGCGCAACACCGTAGAAACCTTTGCCGCCATCCGGGAAATGAAGAATCATTTTCAATAAAAACAAAAGGTTGACCATTCCAGACGATCCGGCTTAGCATCCGGTATGCATTGAAAGAAGGAGCAGGTTTTGCATATAAACGCCCTTTCACGGCTCACCCTGGCCAAACTGGGTCTGGCTGTCCTGACCACGATTTGCACCACCGGCGTGCATGCCCAGGAAACAGACAAACTGGCCTACTTCTCGCTCAAGTATGCCAATCCGAATGAAAGCAATCAGGCACAGGAAATATCAAATCTCTGGGACCGCCTGCGGGCCGGCCTCAAACTCGACGAACTGAATTCACCCCTCGTTCAGGTTCATGTCGACTGGTACGCGAAGCGGCCGGATTATTTGACTCGCATGCTGGGCCGCTCCAGCCGCTATCTCTTCCACATTGTCGAGGAAGTCGAAAAGCGCGGCATGCCCATGGAAATCGCCCTGTTGCCCATGGTGGAAAGCGGCTTCAATCCGCAGGCGTATTCCCGCTCGCACGCCGCCGGCATCTGGCAATTCATACCCTCGACCGGCAAGCACTACGGACTGGACCAGAACCACTGGTATGACGGCCGCAGGGATGTGACCGCCGCCACCCAGGCCGCGCTGGATTATCTGCAAAAACTGTTTCTGGACTTTGGCTCCTGGGAGCTGGCGCTGGCCGCTTACAACTGCGGCGAAGGCTGTGTGTCGCGCAGCATCCAGAACAATGCCGCCAAAGGCCTTCCGACGGATTATCTGAGCCTGTCACTGCCGACTGAAACCCGCCACTATGTGCCCAAGCTGATGGCTTTCAAAAAGCTTGTTCTGGAGCCGGAAAGTTTTGGCGTTGAGCTCAACGATATTCCCAACGAGCCTTACTTCACCCGGATTTCGCTCAACACCGGCGCAATCAATGTCAGTTCCGCCGCCCGCCTGGCAGGCCTGAGCGTGGAAGAATTTCTGTCCCTGAACCCTGCCTTCCCGCGCAAAGTCATCAAGGCAGGCAGCGACGTTTCCGTGCTGGTACCGGTCACGCATGCCGAAATCTTCCAGACCAATCTTGAAAAAGGCGAATGGGACAGCTGGCAGCCCGTCACCGCCAGAAAAGGCATGACACCGGCTGAAATCGCCGAACAGCTCGGCACGACCACCGCGGAAATCGTCGAACACAATCATCTGCATTTGAGAAACGGCCGGCTGATCAAGGATCAGGTCATCCTGGCGCCGGTCAATGGCACCGATATTCCCGAGCTCACCGCCGCAAGCTGGCGCGAGGCCGCGGAAGATGCCCAACTGTCAACGTCAGAAAGCAGCGCGGCTAAATATCATGTCGTCCGCAAGGGCGAAACACTCTCTTCCATCGCCCGAAAATTTCATGTCAGCGCGGCCGGCCTGCAGAAACTAAACGGACTCAAATCGCTCAAGGTCAAGGCAGGCCAGCGCCTGGTCATCAAACCCGCCAGCCATGGCAAATCTTCCACCCGGCTCGCTTCGGCCAAAAAGGGCAAATTCAGCAAGGTCACGGCCAGCAGCGCCACACGCTACACCGTGCGCCGCGGCGACACGCTTTTCTCCATCGCCAGTCGCTTCAATGTTTCGATCTCCGAACTCAAGGCGTGGAACAAGCTGCGCGGAGCAAGCGTGCAAGCCGGTAAACGCCTGACCATCAAGCGAAGCTGAAATTTCCGCATCACCGAAGAAAAGCAACAAAGGGCCGCGCAACGCGGCCCTTTCATTTTTTTGGCTACCCGCCAGAAGGCGGGTTGGGTGGGGGTGATGACGGCACCGCCGGAATAGGTGGTCTGGGTGGGGCGGCCGGAGGGGACGAACGGGATGTTCATTTTTTATTTTGAGCCTGGCCCGTTTGATTCTTTATCGCTTCTTTATCGCTTACGAGCTAAGAGGATGCCATTCGATTAAGCTCATCCCTAAAGTGCTCCCTCATTGCAGGAATAAGAAGAAGGATTCTTGACCCAACAAACGACGTCGCCTCCTCAAAGCTCATTCTTGAGTAGGTTTCCTCTCTAATAGTTACAAGCGGTTCAGGGAATTGGGACTTGTCTGGATGAAAAATTAACAAGCTTTTGGTTACTGAATCAAATTGAACAACCAGAATCGAAGAAAGAAATTCCATCGCAATCTTTTCCTTTAGAACGGAGTATCGACCCCATGAAGTGGAGTAGTTACGCCATTTGGACCAAAACGCAAACACTCCGAATACCGAATGAAAGCAGAATCCTTACAAAGCTTCACCCCTTGCTGACCCCACTGCATTGCAAGAGCCTCACATAATCCTTCCTCAAGCTTCCTTTTCTTTTCGCATTTCTTATCCCTGTCATCGTCATCCTCGCAAAGCAGATTTACCATTCCAACCGCGCCTACACCCAACCCAAGATTGGCCATGAATGTTCCAAATCCACTTCCGGCTGCGCTGGTAAAGAGTGGAACCAAGATTGCAAACTCTCCAGTTGGATCAGTAAACCTCAGCGGATTCTGATTCGCGTAGCTGAACCCATTGATGCCCCCTTCCAGCCCCGTTGGATCGAATTGCGGATAACGTCCCGTTGAAGGATCATAGTCTCTCGCGCCGTTGTAATGCAGCCCCGTCTCCTTGTCGAAGTACTGCCCCGGGAACCTCGAGTTGTACTCGAAGGTTGTTCCATCCCCGTCCGGGTCTTCCTCCGGCAGTCCCTGGCCGAAGGCGTTTGAGTTCCATTTCCACACGGTTCTGTTCTGGCTGTCCAGGATCGCCCTCGGCGTGTTCAGATGGTCGGCATGCACATAGAAGGTCTGGTACTGCCCCTGGGCATTCTTCTTCAGCACGGCAATGGGCGTGTCACCCAGCCACACCGTTTCCTGCCGCAAGGTGTTGTTCCTGTCATATTCGCCGATGAGATGGCCCTCGCTGTCGTACATGAAGCGCCAGGGGCCGTTGACAAGATACGCCCCGCTCTTGAGGACGCGCTCGCCCAGGGCATTGTGATAGTACTGATTGGTCTGGCCGCTTCTCACGACTTTGGAGAGCCGGCCGGCGGCATTGAAGGTGAAGGCCGTGGTGCCGTCGCTGGCCGGATTGCCGGCGGCGTCGTAGGTGTAGGTTTTGCTGACAGGGCCGGAGACCGATTGCAGGCGGTTGCTGGAGGCCGGATAGGTGTAGGTATAGGTATTGCTGCCCGGCTGGCTGCTCAGCCGGTTGCCGTTCAGGTCATACGTCCACAGGCTGGCGCCGATGGTGTCCACTTCCTGGTTGATGCGGTCGACGGCATCGTAGCCAAAGGCGTGGTCAAGCGCGGGCTGGCCGGGGTGATTGAAGTTCGTGATGCGGGATGTACTATGGAGAGTAGTCAATTTCTATTTTGAGTTGGCATCATCACATACGCGGGTTTCTTCAAGCCAGAGCCTTGTATTGCCGCAACAGTTCTGGATCGATTCGTCGATCATCAATCTGGTCGATAAAATCAAACTCGTAGTTTGTGTCCTCCACTCTTTCATGGCCTGCATCTGCGATCAAGTTACGGAGAGCTGAGGAGAGAATCTCGTATTTATCGAATGTTAGAGCAAGCCTTACTTGGCAGGTAAGGCAGTACCTGACTTGACGGTTCTCATGCTGTGCAAGCTGCACAGCCTCCTCGCAACGTGCGAACGCCTCAGGCACTGTGTTTGGATTACTTGCGAGCGCGGATGCAAGGCTTGTTAGGAATACCGGCTGAAGGGGTAATTCTGTCATTTGGCGCCGCAGAAAGTGAATTTCTGCAACGTGGTTCTCGGCACGAATACACTCCCCTATGATCAGCGCAAACAATAAGTGCTTGTCATCTAGTGATGACGCCTTCCTGAGATGTTCATCGAGATAGACAACGCTGCTTGGTATCGTCCCGAACTCAGAATCGACGCCAATTGAACGGCGCTTCGCCGCTTCTTGCCTCAGTTCACGAGCATTCATCATGGTTTCTTCCTCGGGGGAATTGGCGGCTGGCCGGTCACATGCGGATCTCCCCACCTAGGAATCTGTGGCAGACCCTTTTTGCATTGCTCACGACGCGTCTTTGCGTTCTGCAAGCAACCATGGAACGAGAAGTGCGAGTAGCCGAACACCTTGCCATAGTTCTCGAAACAGTCGTGTTCGTCGTCCTCGTATTGTTGCTCACATGGATCTTTTTCATCGGGTCGGCATAGCTCCTCAATCTTCTGTGCAATGCTCTTGATTGCTTTCTTTCCTTCGGGACCAGACATGTAGATCGCACCACCAACAATCAACAAGCCACCGCCGATTGCCACTGCACCGGCAACTTCTCCCGTTGGATCGACATACCTCAGCGGATTCTGATTCGCGTAGCTGAACCCATTGATGCCCCCTTCCAGCCCCGTTGGATCGAATTGCGGATAACGTCCCGTTGAAGGATCATAGTCTCTCGCGCCGTTGTAATGCAGCCCCGTCTCCTTGTCGAAGTACTGCCCCGGGAACCTCGAGTTGTACTCGAAGGTTGTTCCATCCCCGTCCGGGTCTTCCTCCGGCAGTCCCTGGCCGAAGGCGTTTGAGTTCCATTTCCACACGGTTCTGTTCTGGCTGTCCAGGATCGCCCTCGGCGTGTTCAGATGGTCGGCATGCACATAGAAGGTCTGGTACTGCCCCTGGGCATTCTTCTTCAGCACGGCAATGGGCGTGTCACCCAGCCACACCGTTTCCTGCCGCAAGGTGTTGTTCCTGTCATATTCGCCGATGAGATGGCCCTCGCTGTCGTACATGAAGCGCCAGGGGCCGTTGACAAGATACGCCCCGCTCTTGAGGACGCGCTCGCCCAGGGCATTGTGATAGTACTGATTGGTCTGGCCGCTTCTCACGACTTTGGAGAGCCGGCCGGCGGCATTGAAGGTGAAGGCCGTGGTGCCGTCGCTGGCCGGATTGCCGGCGGCGTCGTAGGTGTAGGTTTTGCTGACAGGGCCGGAGACCGATTGCAGGCGGTTGCTGGAGGCCGGATAGGTGTAGGTATAGGTATTGCTGCCCGGCTGGCTGCTCAGCCGGTTGCCGTTCAGGTCATACGTCCACAGGCTGGCGCCGATGGTGTCCACTTCCTGGTTGATGCGGTCGACGGCATCGTAGCCAAAGGCATGGTCGAGCGCGGGCTGGCCAGCGTGATTGAAGTTCGTGATGCGGGAGGCCGGATCATAAACCAGGGCGCGGGTGATGGCGCCGACGGGATACTGGCTGATGCGGCCATCGGTATCCACACTTCGAGTGTATGCAGTGCCATTGCCCCAGGTCCAGGATTTGGCCGGGCCAAAGGGCTGGTAGACGATGTTGCTGATGAGCACCGCGCCGTTGAGCTGGAGGGCGATGGGACGGTTGTCCGGTCCGTAGGCGGGGGTGATGACGGCGCCGGAGGGGTAGGTGGTCTGGATGAGGCGGCCGGAGGGGTCGTAAGTGTGACTCAGGGTGTGGGTGAGGCTGGCGGCGTCCAGGGTCGAGGTCTGAACCTTGCTCAACAGCCTGCCGTGCTGGTCGTAGCTGAATGAGGTGCTGCCGGTCTCGTCGGTCATGCCGGTGAGCCGGCCTTTGCCGTTGGTGCCCGCATCGTAGCCCCAGGTGAGCTGGGTAGTCGCGGGCACGCCGGTGACGGTGGTGTGGGTGCGTTTGGTGGGGCGGTTCAGGGCATCATACGTCCAGGTGTGCTTGACGCCTCGCGCATCGGTGCGGGTGGCGAGATTGCCGGCGCTGTCGTAGGTGAAGGTCGTGGTGCCGCGATCGGCGGAGACTTCGCTGACGAGGTCGCCCAGGCCGTTGTAGGCATACGTGGTACCCACACCCTTGGGGTCGATGACGCCGGTGATGCGATCCAGCGCATCGGGGGTCTGCTGGGTCTGACCCGTGCCGGGATCGGTGATGCGGATCAGGCGATTGAGCGCATCGAATTGATAATTGGTGGCGTGGGTCAACGGATCGGCCACCTGTTTCAGGTTGCCCTGGGCATCGTACTGATAGGTGGTGGTCTGGCTTTGCGCGCCAAGGTCTTTCCACAGGCGGTTCAGGGCGTCGTATTCGCGCTGGCGGGTTTGGGTGAGCACGTTATTGGGATCGAATGTTTCTTCACGGGTGCGGTTGCCGGCGGCGTCCAGGGTGTAGGCGATCTTGTTGCCCAGGGCATCGGCGATCTGGGTCAGGCGGTGGGCGGCATCATAGGTGTAGGCGAGCGTGCTGCCATCGGGCCGGGTGAGCAGGGTGAGCTGGCCGGCGTTGTCATATTGGTAACCGGTGGTCTCGGTGCCCACGGTGCGCGACAAGAGCCACTGACGGGCATCATAGGTAAGTGTCGTTGTGAGGCCGTTGGGGTCAATGATTTCCTCGGGCTGGCCGTGGGCGGTGTAGCGGGTGATCCGGGTGAGGTGACCGAGCGCATTGGTGATCTGCCTGACCTGGCCGCGACAGCCATAGTGGCCGCCGAGACAGCTCTCATCCGGCAGGTAGTAGGCGGTGGTGGTGATATCCGATACGTCGGTGCGCGGGCCGTTGTCGACCTTTTGAGTGAGCACGCCGGGCACGCTGGCGTGGTAGGTGTAGCTGGTGGTCCAGGTGCGTGTGACGTTGGTGGCGGTGTCCTTGATGCTGCGGCTGGTGAGATTGCCTCGCGTGTCGTAGACGGTGGTGGTTTCACGTCCGGCTTCGGTGACCTTGGTCGGCAGACGGAAGGTGGCGTCCCAAGTGGTGAGAATCTTGCGCTGGGCAGTGTCGGCGACAGGGTTATAAGTCGACAGATTCGCGGGACAGGCCGTCGCGGCAGCCAGGCCTTCGACACGTGCGGTTTCGAGATTACGCGTCAGATCATAGGCGTAGCAGGTCTTGTTGCCATTGAAGTCGGCGCGGCTGGCGACGTTGCCGTTGGCGTCGTAGGTGGTCGACGAGGACGCGGGGCCGCAGCCGGAACCGCCGGGCTGGGATTGGCCGGTGCTTTTGACGACGCCGAGGATGGTGGTGAAGTTGTAAGTGCGCGATGTGCCGAGCGGGTCGGTGACAGTGGTGGTGTTGGTGCCGTAGGTGAGTGTATGCAAGTCGGTGCCGTCTGCGTGGCCAGTGGAAATTGCCTTGCCGTTGGCGGCGTATTTGTAGGTTGCATAACGTACACCGTTTTCGTCGGTGATGCCCGTAAGCGCATACGGCAGGCTGGCGCCGGAAGTGTGCTCGGGTTCGTTGTAGTGGTAGGTCTTGCTCCTGCCATCGGGATAAGTGACGGATATGAGATTGCCCTGGCTGTCGTAGGTGTAGGCAATGACCCCGCCAGCGGGGTCGGTAACGCTGGCGATGCGCTTTTGCGCGTCGTAGCCGAATCTGAGTTGGCGGCCGGTGTCGTCGGTGATAGTGTCCAGCGTCTCGGCATCGCCATCGCCGCCGTTGGCAACGGGCACGTCATAGATCAATGTGCGGGTATACCCAGATATGCCTGTGATACTGAGAAGTTTGCCTGCCGCATCGTATAATTCCGACGTGCCGTTAGCACGATACGTCCAACCACTACGAAGATTATCAGTGCCCTTATTCTCGATCAAATAACCAGGAACGTCTACCTCGGCTTCCCAAGAGCCAGCAGTATTGTTAAAGCCTAAAGATTTGCCGTCGGAGCGAATGAGCTCAATCGACACATTCGAAATTTCCTTAATCAATACGCCAAAAGTATAGTGCCAGTTCTTGCCAATACTGGATCGAGAATTGAAGTATACGGAATTATAAGAACGTCTTATACCAAGCTCATTTTCAACCCCACCAAAATGATCCTCCTCCTCTAGAAATTTGTTCCCATTTCCCACATTAATGGGATTTCCCACAACCATGGAGCAATCTGGCTTGCCAGTATCCTTGTTAGGCGAACGCTGGGGCGCAGGAGGTGATACGCAAACTCCGTTTTCCTCAATGAAAGGCGCGGGGCAAAAACTACACGTCATGTTCGGTGGATTCCCGGAAGCAATTGCACCCGGGCCACAATATTGGCCCAGACGCGGAAACCCCAAATTGCCGGATGTGGCATATCATCTACATTTTGTCGCGGGCGAACCCGCACTTGCTTTATGTATACCCCGACTAGCGGATCCACAGGTAACACCATTTACCAGTGTATAAGGATCGAAAGAATAAAGCGGATAGCCGAGCAATTCCCCGCGCAAATCACAAACATCTTGTGCGTCAGAGGAGGTACCACCGACATTACATAGATCAGCCCAAACGATAGGGGCAAGTGGCGCGGCAGGAGATCCGCTGCAAAGACCAAAAACAGTGAAAGCGAAAGGAGCGAAAGGGGCCTGGCTCGGATTTTTTCCCTTCAATGAAAACAGTGTCAGACACTGTTTCGAAAAGTGGAACACGGTTAATCGCGCGTTTGTCAAAATTTTTATAGCAGCAGTCCACCCCCTCATTACTTCATGTGGCTCACGCCGTTCTGCTGCTATCGACAAGCTTTCCATGTTGAGTCCCCTGATTTTTCTCTCAAGCCGGCCTTGCACCGAAATGATCTGTTTGTTGCGGCCAGCCTAGAGTCAACCGTCACCAGGTGTCAATACAACCAAAGTAATAGATCGCACTGAACCGGCCTTGGCTTTACTTGCCGGCCAAGCCGGATTCTGGAATTTGCCAGCAGCTTTACACGGCGGCGGCAAGCAGGCTTTGGGTGTAGGGGTGTTGCGGCCGGGTGAGAATGTCGCGGGTTGCGCCCGTCTCGACTATTTTTCCCTCTTTCATCACCGCCACGCGATGAGAAATGTAGCCAACTGCGGCAAGGTTGTGGGTGATGAACAGCATGGACAGCCCTTCATCGCGTTGCAGGTCGGCCAGCAGGTTGAGTATCTGCGCCTGAACCGAGACATCCAGCGCGGAGGTGGGTTCGTCGCAAACCAGCACGCGCGGTTTGACGGCCAGCGCCCGGGCAATGGCGATGCGCTGGCGCTGGCCGCCGGAAAATTCGTGCGGATACCTGTTGACCGCATCCGGCGCCAAACCGACTTTCTCCAATAGTGCAGCGATGGATTCCTTATGGCTGGAGGCATCGCCGATCCCCAGGGTCATCATGCCCTCGGCAAGAATATCGCCCACGCGCATGCGTGGATTGAGCGAACTGTAGGGATCCTGAAAAACGATTTGTGCCAGTTTGCGATGCGGCTTGAACTGGCGTTCGCTCAAACCGGAAACGCGCTGGCCGTCGAGCATGACTTCTCCGCGCGCAATGGGCGTCAGCCCGAGTATCGCCTTGACCGCCGTGGTCTTGCCGCAACCGGATTCGCCCACCAGTGCCAGCGTCTCGCCTCGGGCCAGATCGAAATCGATGCCGTCCACCGCGCGGATATGCTGCTTGCCGAATAGCTGTCCGGTGCGCTGGGTAAACGTCACCGCCAGATCGCGCACGTTAAGCACTGTTTCCTTGCCGGGCACAGGCACTGCCGCATGGGTCTTGTCGATTGTTGAGCGCCGTTCCGCCGCCGGAACCCGGGTCAGATGGCAGCGAACGGCATGTCCTGCATCGAGGGAAGTCCACTCTGGCGATGTTCCCGCGCATGGCGATAATGCATGTTCGCAGCGGTCGGCGAAACGGCAACCGTGAAAAGGCTGATCCAGTGCCGGAACACGCCCGGGTATGGCCGCCAGCCTGACGCCGGCGCGATCAAGCCTGGGCACCGCATCCATCAGCTTGAGGGTGTAAGGATGAAACGCCTGCTCAAGTCCTTTCTCTTCAACGACCGGCAGGGTTTCAACCAGCTGGCCCGCATACATGATGCCAACCTTGTCGGCCATGTGCCGGGCCACGCCCAGGTCGTGCGTGATGAGCAGCAAGGCCATGCCGCGTTCCCGGGCCAGCCGCTTGATCAGTTCAAGTATCTGCGCCTGTAGCGTGACATCCAGCGCGGTGGTGGGCTCGTCCGCGATCAGTAATTTAGGCTGTCCGGCCAGCGCCTGCGCGATCATGGCGCGCTGCTTCTGGCCGCCGGAAAGCTCAAACGGATAACTGTGCAGGCGCATTTCCGGATTGGGGATACCCACTTCATCCAGCAGCCGGATCACTTCCGCCCTTTGCGCCGAGCGGGACAGGCCCGGCGGCAAGGCTTCCGCGATCTGCTCGCCGATGGTCATCACCGGATTGAGCGAGGTTTGCGGCTCCTGGAAAATCATCGCCATGCCGCTGCCGCGCAGGCGGCGCATGCTGGATTCCGGCAGGGACTGAAGTTGCTGTCCATCAAACCGGATATCGCCGGCGGCGATGTGCCCGCCCGATGGCAGCAGACGCATGATGGCCAGCGCGGTCATGGATTTTCCCGATCCGGATTCGCCCAGCAGCACGAAGCTTTCTCCGGCATCGATAGAGAGACTGACGCCATCCACGGGCGTCACGCCGCCGATGCGGACAGTCAGGTTGTCGACATGCAGCAAACTCATGGCTTGCCTCCAGCCGCCTTTGAAACGCGCGGATCGAAGGCATCCTGCACCACATCGGCAAACAGGTTGGCGGCCAGCACCAGCGCAAACATGAAGCCGAATGCCGCCAACAGCGGCCACCACACAACCGGCTCGCGCGCCAGTTCCAGTCGGGCGGCGTTGATCATGTTGCCCCAGCTGTTCATCACCGGGTCCACACCCACGCCCACGTAGGAAAGAATGGCTTCGGCCAGCACCAGGCCGGAGAAATCCATCACGATGGAAATCAGGATGAGGTGCTGCACATTGGGCAGGATGTGCCGCATCAAAATGCGGGGGCCGGATACGCCAAAGGCGCGGGCAGCCGTCACGTAATCCAGCTCCCTGAGCTTGAGTGTTTCGGCACGCAGCAAGCGCGCGAGACCCGTCCAGCCTGTCAGCCCGATGATGACGCACAGCGCCAGCAGACGGACATCGGCGCGCTCGGCAACGGATGAAAAACTGCTTTCATTCTGCTCGATGAACACCTGCACGATCAGCACCGCCGCCGCCACCAGCAGCACCCACGGAATGGAATTCAGCGTGGTGTAAATATACTGAATGACATCGTCGACCCAGCCACGGAAATAGCCCGCCAGCAAACCCAGCCCAATCGCCAGCGGCAAGGTTACCAGCGTAGTCAGCGTGCCGATGACCAAGCCGGTGCGCACACTTTTCAGGGTTTGGTACAGCACATCCTGACCGACCTTGTCCGTGCCCAGCACATGATAGCCGCCGGCCAGGCTGGTTATCACACCCGCCAGCAGCACAATCAGGCCTCCGGTAATCAGCAGGCTGCGCCAGGCAAGCGTACCGGGCGCGGGAAACCACAGTCTCACAAACGCTGCTTTCAACTCACATCGCCATACAAATCTCATCAGCAATGCCAACAGCGTGAACAGCAACAAACTGGCCAGCACGCCCCACACCAGCCCCTTCAAGGTTAGCGCGGTAACATCGGCAAGCCAGTCATTCGCAGGATCGGCCAGATGCGTGCCGCCGTGCTGCAAACGCGGCGCTTCGCGAACTTGTGTCCCGTCAGGCTTTTCGATGGTTTCCCTGGCCTGGGCGTGGGTTGCCAGCGGCGCGGAATAGGTGCGCTCGGGCTTTTCATTCAAGCTGCCCAGCGCCTTGTCGAGCACACTTTTCACTTCCACATCGAGCTGGCCATTATCGAGACGCGCCCGGTAATGCAGACTGTCCGCCAAACCGATCAACATGAACACCGCCAGCACGGTCAGCGAAGCCATGCCCATCGGTCTCGCCAGCACGGCATACCAGGAAGTCCGCAGGGCAGGTGTCCGCGCGATAGTCCAGCCGAAAACCAGACACGCCAGCACCAGCAGCCAGACGAGAATGTCCGTCCATAGAAAGAGCGGCTGGAAGTTCATGACAGACGCACCCTCGGATCGACCAGCGTATAGGAAATGTCGGTCAGCAGCAGGCCGACGATGTACAACACGGAACCCAGGAACACCATGGCCTGGACAATGGCGAAATCCTGCGACCGGATGGCATCGATGGTGTAACTGCCCAGGCCGGGTATGCCAAAGAAAGACTCCGTCACCAGGCTGCCGGTAAATAGCAATGGCAACACCACCACCGCGCCGGTCAGGATGGGAATCATGCCGTTCTTGAGCACGTGCCTGAACAGGACGCGCAGTTCCGACAAGCCTTTCGCGCGGGCAGTGCGCACGTAATCCTTGCCAATCTCTTCGATGAAAATCGTGCGATACCAGCGCGCCCCGCTGCCGATGCCGGCGGCCACCGACACGATCGCCGGCAGCAGAATGAACTTGACCGCATCGATGCCGCCGTCAAACCCGGATATCGGCAGCCACTGCCACAGCTTGGCGATGAAATACTGGCCGGCAATGATGTAGAACAGACCCGAAATCGACATCAGCGCGATCAGGCCTGCCACGCCGGCATATTCAAGACGCGTGCCTCGATAGAACACCATCAGCAGCGCCGCCGTGATGTTCGCCAGCAGGCCTATGACAAAGACCGGCAGAGCAATCGCCAGCGAAGGCCACATCCTCGTCTTGATGTCGCGCGCGATGTCACGGCCGTCGTCCGCCTTGCCGAACTGGAGGGCAAACAGCTTGACCGAGCGATCCACGAACAATGTATCCGTCACGGCCTTGATGCCTTCTTGTTGCGGATTGAAGAACAGCGGCTTGTCGTAACCGTGCTCGGCCTTCCATTGTTCAATAGCCTCGGGCGTGACGTGCTTCACGCCAAGATGAATGCGTGCCATGTTGTCCGGCGTATTGACCACGAAGAACAGGAAAAATGTAATCAGGTTGACCCCGATCAGGATGGGGAAAGCGTACATCAGGCGGCGCAGCAGATAGCGGATCATCCCCTGCCCTCCTCATGCCTGCGGTACTGACGCCAGGCGGGCCAGATCAACAACGCCAGAACGATTGTCATGAGAACAAATGGCCACAGCACCGGACGATTCCATTCGGCACGGCTCTGCTCGCGCCGCGCCGGATCGATGCGGCGGTACTTGAGCGTGTTGTTGGCCATCAGGTTCGGTTTGACATTGGCGACCCAGGCATGCTGAAGGCTGAAGCCCTTGGGATGGAAACCGAACAACCATGGCCCATCGGCTCGCAAAATATCGGTCATGCGATCGATGACCTGCTGGCGCTCAGAGCCGTTGGGCATGCCCTTCATCTGCGCAAACAAGTGATCGAATTCCGGGTTGCTGTAGTTCGCCGCGTTCTCGCCATTCTTCCCGGCCTTGGCGTTGGGGCCGTACAGCAGGAAAAAGAAATTTTCCGGATCGGGATAGTCGGCGTTCCAGCCCCATTCAAAAATCTGTGCGTTGCCCTTGAGCATTTTGTCCTGGAAGCGGTTGTAATCCGTCGCGCGAATGACCAGCTGGATGTCCAGTTTTTTGAACTGTTTGATCAGCCAGTCGAGACGCGATTTCGCATCCGGCCCGGTGGCCGCCGTATCGAAATACAGCACCAGCGGGTCGCCGGTCCTGGCATTGCGGCCGTTTGGATAGCCCGCCTCGGAAAGCAGCTTTCTGGCTTCTTCGAGGCTGCGACGCTTGCCCGTGGCGGAATAAACAACCGGATTGAAGTCTTGCTTGTAGCCGAATATGCCGGGCGGCAAGGCGCCCTGCGCCGCGATGCCCCGTCCATTGAGGAAGATCGAAATGAATTCCTCGTAATCCACGGCGATGGAAATGGCATGACGCAATTTTCGCGCCGCCTCGCCGCCAGCATGTCCTACCAGCAGATCTTTCATGTTGAAGCCCATGTAGCGGCTGGAAGTGGTAATCGCCGTGACCAGCCGGATGCCCTTGGCTTTCATTTCCGGCGTGAGGTCGGCCTCGCCTTCCGGCGAGAACTGAACGGCCTGGTCGAAGTTGTCCGAACTGATGCCCGAAGCATCGTAATAGCCCTGGAGAAACTTGCTCCACTGCGGAATGTCTTCCTTTTCCAGGGTGAAGACTGCGCGGTCAATCAGCGGAAGCGCGCTGCCGGCATCCGCCAGCAAGCCTTTCTCACTGTCGCCTGCTTCACCTTCGGCCGGATAAACCTCGCCATGAAAATTGGGATTCCTGGACAGCACCATGCGCCGGTTGGGATCGTTTTCGCTCAGCATGAACGGCCCCGTGCCGACCGGAAACCAGTCGAGGTTGAGGTTGCGTTCCTCCATGCCGGGCTGTGTGTAGAAGCGTTCTGCTTCCCACGGAATGGGCGCAAAGAACGGCATGGCCAGCCAGTAGATGAATTGCGGATAGTGTGCCTTGAGTGTGATGCGGAAACTGTATTTGCCCGTGACCTGCGCACCCGGAAAATCATGGGGCCGCAAATCCAGCCAGGCTTCCTTCGGCAGTGATTTTGATGCACTGACCAGTCGAGCATTGAGCGCATCCAGCCCCTCGATATACTCGCTCATCAGTCCGAATATGGGTGAGTTCAGCCGGGGACTTGCCAGCCGTTTGATCTCGTATACATAGTCTTCAGCCGTCAACTCCCGGGTACCGGTATGTTTGAAGTCACCAAGGGTGTTGATCGGCTTGAGATCCTGCACGGCCAGTCCAAGATAACGCGGCTTGCCACCTGGCATGACTGCAAATGCGGGATGCGGCTGGTAGCGTACCCCGGGCCGGATCGTGATGTCGTAGGTCGTGCGCGCCACCTGCCCGGGCAAGATATTTCCGGAAAGTTCGCGGCCTGCCTTGTCCCAGTAACGGACAACGGGCAAGCCAGTCGTGGTCAGGGGTTCGAGCGTGTAGGGACGCTTGAGAAAGTGGTATTGCAGCGGCGGCTCGTAAACCTGCCCGGTAAATTCGACTTCATTGCTGCTGTAGGAACGGGCCGGGTCGAGATGCTTGGGCCGTTCCTCGAAAACGGTATACAGGGTTTTGAGTCCCGGCGCCTCACCCGGATACGGGTTGTTCCAGACATTGCCGCAACCCGCCAGAATCAAGGGCAGAAACAGAAAGGCTCTCCATGCACGCATGGGCAGACAGTGTACCTAAGCTCGCCCGTGCCGTCAGCGTATAATTCACTAATGTTTTTCGTTGCAAGGACAAGATTATGGGCTTTCTGGCTGGCAAAAAACTCCTGATCACCGGTGTGATCAGCAACCGCTCCATCGCCTATGGCATCGCCGCCGCCTGCAAACGCGAAGGCGCCGAACTGGCCTTCACCTATCAGGGAGAACGCATCAAGGAACGGGTGACCGAATTTGCCAAGGAATTCGGCTCGAATCTGGTTTTCCCCTGCGACGTGGGCAGCGATGAGCAGATCAGCGCCCTGTTTGCGGAACTGGGCAAACAGTGGGACGGGCTCGACGGTCTGGTACATTCCATCGCGTTCGCCCCCAAGGAAGCACTGGCGGGCGATTATCTCGAATCCGTCACCCGCGAATCCTTCCGCATCGCCCATGACATCAGTTCATACAGCTTTGCCGCGCTGGCAAAGGCGGCGCTGCCGTTGATGGAAGGCCGCAAAGCCGCCCTGCTGACACTATCCTATCTGGGCTCCATCCGCTCCGTACCCAATTACAACGTCATGGGCCTGGCCAAGGCCAGCCTGGAATCCAGTGTCTATTACATGGCGCAAAGCCTGGGACCGCGTGGCATCCGGGTCAACGCCGTATCCGCCGGACCGATCAAGACCCTGGCCGCCAGTGGCATCGCCAACTTCAACGACAAGCTTGATATCGTCGCCCAGAATGCGCCCTTGCGACGCAACGTCACCATCGAGGAAGTCGGTAATGCAGCTGCTTTTCTGTTGAGCGATCTCGCATCGGGCATCACCGGTGAAATTACGTATGTGGATGCCGGATTCAACACGACAGCCGGCGCAGAGCACTAAACAGATGAATATCATCCCAATAAAAAAACGCGCTCATGGCGCGTTTTTTTATGCTGCTTACAGTGAGCATTACTCCTTCTTGTCGAGCACGTCCTGCTTGATTTGAACCTTCTGGGCCGACCGTGCCAGATCTATCTGAGCTTGAGCATCCGTTCTGGCATAGGTCTGGAACAATCCTGATTCGACGGCGGAACGCAAGCCCGGGTCCGTGGCAGCGTCGTTGATGAGTCTTGTCACCCGGATAACGCGATAGCCACCATTTGGCATGGATGTCCCAAGGTAGGCAGGCATTTTTGCCGTATCCACACGCATGATGGCCTGCAGCGTTTTCGGATCGAACTCTCCAGGCTGCTGACGGCTGACCATCCTGAAAGCGGACCAGTTGAGTCCGCCGGGTTCCTTGCCTTGTTTTAACTGTTCAATCAGCGTCTGGCCCTGTGTCTCGATCAACTTCGCGGTCTTTTCGACGAGCAGTTTCTGGCGGATGTCCGCAGAAACTTCGGCAATGGGCTTTGATCTGGCCGGATGATGTTCAATCACACGTGCAGCCACCAGTTCGTTACGTGCAATTTCTACGGGTTCTATATTTTGCCGGGCCTTGATGGCATCTCCTGCAAAAACGGCTTCCAGCAATTTTGTGGAATTGAAGGGAACCGTCGCGAGTCCCTTTTTAGTCATCCAGTCCGATGTTCTGACCGGCAGTTTCAGGGCATCGGCTGCAGGTTTGAGGTTTGACGCCTGTTCATAAACGAGATTGCTGAATTGTTCAGCTGCATCCGCAAACTGTTTCTGCGCCTGCTGCTTCCTGATGTCGTCTTCAACTTGCTGACGTACCGAGGCAAGCGAGGGCGAGCTTGAATTCACGCCATCCAGTTTGATGATGTGAAAGCCGAACTGCGTTTCCACCAGATTGCTGATTTCGTCTTGCTTCATGGAAAACACGACATCCTCAAAAGGCTTGACCATCATGCCCCGGCCAAATGTTCCAAGACTTCCGCCTGTTGCAGCGGAACCCGGATCCTGCGATTCGCGTTTGGCCACCTCGGCAAATGTTCCTGGCGCCTTGCGTATGGCTGCAAGAAGGCCTTCTGCCTTGGCTTTTGCCTGCTTGCGGGCATTCGCATCGCCCTCTGGCGCCGCAATAAGGATGTGGCTTGCGGACCGTTCCTCGGGTGGACCAAATTTTGAGGCATTGGCCGCGAAATAATCCTGCACCTGCTTTTCCGTGACTGCGATGGCCTTGCCCAGATCACCCAGTGACAATGAGACATATTCCACACGGACAGCTTCCGGTTCCGTGAAGTCGGCCTTGTGAGCCTCGTAATAGGCCTGAATATCCTGATCGCTGATGCTGACTTGGGCCGAGGCAACAGCAGGGCTGATTTCCGAAACCGAAATTTCGCGGCGCTGCCCTGCTATTCGTGAGATAAGGCTAACTGAAGTTGCGGATGCCATTGCGCCGGCAATGGCCGGCTGCTGCTGAATCTCAAGCGTGATATCGCGTCTGAGCCGGTACTCAAAATAGGCGGGCGTATACCCGCGTTGCGCCAAAACACGCTTATAGCGATCAGGCGAAAACTTGCCGTCTTCCTGGAACGGGGGTAATTGCTGTAGTACGGCGGCGAGTTGGGTATCCGGAATCTGGAGTCCGGCGGCTTTTGCTTCCTGCAACATGGCTTCTTCATCTGTCAGACGGGCCAGCACCTGCTCTCGAAACTCCCTGGTTTCAACGGCTGCGGGATCAAAATTTTGTCCCATGGCCTGACGCATTTGGTCAGTCTGTTCCTTTATCGCCTCGGAAAAGGCCTGACGCGTCACGTTGGCATCACCCACCTCGGCAACGGATTCGGTCTTGCCGCCCCCGCTGAAATATGAATCGATGCCCCACAGGGCAAACGGGATGGTAATCAGGGCCAGGATGAGTTTGGCAATCCAGCCTTGCGCGCGATCACGTATAGCTTCCAGCATAACTGTCTTTATCTACCCGAAAAATTGCATTGTCGCCTGAATCGCCAAGGATGGGAACGGTTTTGGCCAGCGCGAGCGCGGAAAATCCAAAAAGAAAAAAGACGAACCGAGGTTCGTCTTTCTATGGTTGGCGGAGCGGACGGGACTCGAACCCGCGACCCCCGGCGTGACAGGCCGGTATTCTAACCAACTGAACTACCGCTCCAAAACTTTTTCTGCATTTATGACTTGGTGGGTGCTGACGGGTTCGAACCGCCGACATTCGCCTTGTAAGGGCGACGCTCTACCAACTGAGCTAAGCACCCGCAAAGCCCGTTAGTTTATAGCATCTTTCAAACCTTTGCCAGCTTTGAATTTCGGAACCTTCGCAGCCTTGATTTTGATGGAGGCGCCGGTGCGGGGATTGCGGCCAGTACGTGCAGCACGCTTGCCTACAGAAAAGGTACCGAAGCCTACAATCGACACTCTGTCGCCCTTTTTCAGAGCCTTCTTCATTGCGTCAACTGTCGCATCCAGAGCGCGGCCGGCTGCAGCCTTTGAAATATCGGCCGACTCAGCGATGGCGTCAATCAATCCAGATTTGTTCATGTGTTGTCCCTTTCGATGCAACGCGCAGGAAAACCCTGAGGCGGATTTATAACAATCCTGAAAACCTTGTGTCAAGCGGTTTTCCGGGCAACAGAAAAACTCTTGGCCGACAATAAAAATTCCGCCTTGCGGCGGAATTTTTACTCCCGGAAACGCCTGGAAATTAATGTTTTACGGCGGGCTGCACCACTGCATCGGTTGGTGGGACAGATTCTTCAGCCACCTCGTCCGCAAGCGGTTCCGGCTGACGTTCCAGCGCGATTTGCAGTACCTGATCTATCCATTTGACGGGATGGATATCCAGCCTGTTCTTGATGTTGTCCGGAATATCCGTCAGGTCCTTGACGTTTTCCTCCGGAATCATCACCAGCTTGATACCACCACGGTGGGCTGCAAGAAGCTTTTCCTTCAGTCCGCCAATGGGCAAAACCTCTCCACGCAAGGTGATCTCACCGGTCATGGCCACATCACAGCGCACGGGAATCCCTGTCAACACCGACACCATGGCCGTGCAGATCGCGATGCCCGCGCTCGGCCCATCCTTGGGTGTGGCACCCTCCGGCATGTGAATGTGCAGATCATGCTTCTCGTGGAAATTTTCCGGGATGCCCAGCTGGCGTGCGCGTGAGCGAACCACCGACATGGCCGCCTGGATGGATTCCTGCATCACTTCTCCAAGCTTGCCTGTCGTCGTCATCTTGCCCTTGCCGGGAAACTTGACTGCTTCAATGGTAAGCAACTCGCCGCCCACTTCCGTCCAGGCCAACCCCGTCACCTGGCCAACCTGGTTATTCTTTTCTGCAATGCCGTAGGTAAAGCGCCGGACACCAACATACTTGTCCAGATTACGCGATGTAATCGACAGTTTGGCCTTTTGCTTCTTGAGCAGCAATTGCTTGACTGCCTTGCGGCAAATCTTGGAAATCTCTCGGTCCAGACTGCGCACGCCCGCTTCACGGGTGTAGTAGCGTACAAGATCACGCAGGGCCGATTCAGCGACCGCGAATTCGCTGTCCTTCAAACCATTGGCTTTCATCTGCTTCTGCACCAGATAGCGCTGGGCGATGTTGATCTTTTCATCTTCCGTATAGCCGGACAGGCGGATCACTTCCATGCGGTCAAGCAATGGCGCGGGAATATTCATGGTGTTGGCGGTTGCCACGAACATGACATCCGACAAGTCGTATTCCACTTCGACATAGTGATCCTGGAAAGTATGGTTCTGCTCGGGGTCGAGCACTTCCAGAAGGGCTGAAGATGGATCGCCACGGAAATCCTGTCCCATCTTGTCTACTTCATCGAGCAGAAACAACGGATTCCGCACCGCCACTTTCGTCAGGCTCTGCAGGATCTTGCCTGGCATGGAGCCGATATAAGTGCGGCGGTGTCCACGAATTTCAGCCTCATCACGCACGCCACCCAAAGCCATGCGCACAAATTTTCTATTGGTTGCGCGCGCGATGGATTGTCCCAGTGAGGTCTTGCCAACCCCAGGCGGGCCAACCAGACACAGAATCGGCGCCTTCACCTTGTCCACGCGCTGCTGGACAGCAAGGTACTCTAGGATGCGCTCCTTGACCTTCTCAAGACCGTAGTGATCTTCGTCAAGAACCTTTTCGGCTTTACCCAGATCCTTGCTGATCTTGGTTTTCTTTTTCCAGGGCAGATTGGTCAGCGTTTCAATGTAGCCGCGCACAACAGTTGCTTCGGCCGACATGGGCGACATCATGCGAAGCTTTTTCAGCTCGGCCTCGGCCTTGGCAACAGCCTCCTTGGACATGCCCGCTTCCTTGACGCGGCGCTCAAGCTCTTCGAGTTCGGCGCCTTCCTCGATATCGCCGAGTTCCTTCTGGATCGCCTTGACTTGTTCGTTCAAGTAATACTCGCGCTGGGATTTTTCCATCTGGCGCTTGACCCGGCCGCGGATGCGTTTTTCCACCTGGAGAATATCGATTTCGGCTTCCAGCAGACCCATCAAATGTTCGAGCCGTTTGGCAACGGAAATCATTTCAAGGATTTCCTGCTTCTGCTCAAGCTTCAAGGGAAGGTGGGCCACGATCGTATCCGCCAGCCTGCCACCTTCATCAATGCCGGAAAGCGAGGTCAGAATTTCGGGCGGGATTTTCTTGTTGAGTTTGACGTACTGATCAAACTGCGCCATCAATGCGCGGCGCATGGCCTCGATTTCAGTATCATCCTTGCCATCCATCGCGATCAGTTCGGCGGATGCGGCGAGATGTGTTTCCTCATCGGTCACTTCCAGCACACGCGCACGCTGATTACCTTCAACCAGTACTTTCACCGTGCCGTCTGGGAGCTTGAGCATTTGCAACACAGTTGCCATGCTGCCAGTGTCATAAAGGTCGGTGGTGGCGGGCTCATCCTGGGCAGCTGATTTCTGCGCGACCAGCAGGATATGCTTGCCGCTTTCCATGGAGGTTTCGAGTGCCTTGATGGATTTTGGCCGTCCGACAAACAACGGGATGACCATATGCGGAAACACCACCACATCGCGCAGGGGCAACAAGGGGAGTTGAACAATTTCGCCGCTATCTGAAGTGCTCATAATTTACGCCTTTAATATTGGTTTCCACACGCGCTCCGCACGCGCATTGCTACAGGGTAAGAACATGCGGCCAGCTTCAAAAACATCAAGGGGCGCAAGAGAAATTTCCCTGACGCCCCCTTTGATGTTCTTATGATCCTGCCGCCGCCGGCTCGGCCGGTTGATCGGAATAAATCATCAAGGGCGGCCCGTCCCCGGTTATCAGCGACTCATCAACCACCACCTTGGTCACGTTCTGCATGGAGGGCAAATCAAACATGGTGTCGAGCAATGAATGCTCGATAATCGAGCGCAATCCCCGGGCGCCTGTCCGCCGTTCCAGCGCTTTTTTGGCAATCGCCTTGAGCGCACCTTCGCGGAATTCCAGTTCAACCCCTTCCATCTTGAAAAGTTTGGCGAACTGTTTGGTCAACGCATTCTTGGGTTCGGTCAGGATTTCGATCAACGCCGCTTCATCCAGCTCGTCCAGCACGGCAACCACAGGCAGCCGCCCAACAAATTCCGGAATCAAACCGTACTTGATGAGATCCTCCGGCTCGACGGTATGCAAAAGTTCCATGTCGCGCTTTTTCTCATCCACGCTTTTGACTTTTGCTCCAAAGCCGATGCCGCCTTTTTCCGAGCGGTTTCGAATCACTTTCTCCAGGCCGCCAAAGGCGCCGCCGCAAACAAACAGGATGTTGGTCGTATCGACCTGAACAAACTCCTGATTGGGATGCTTGCGTCCACCTTGCGGGGGAACGGATGCAGTCGTGCCCTCGATCAGTTTCAGCAATGCCTGCTGAACGCCTTCACCCGATACATCACGGGTTATCGAAGGGTTGTCCGCCTTGCGGGAAATCTTGTCGATTTCGTCAATGTAAACAATACCATGCTTGGCTTTTTCCACATCGTAATCGCACTTCTGCAGCAGCTTCTGGATGATGTTCTCGACATCTTCGCCGACGTAACCTGCCTCGGTAAGCGTTGTGGCATCCGCGATCACGAAAGGCACATTCAACAAGCGGGCCAGAGTTTGTGCAAGCAGGGTTTTGCCTGAGCCCGTGGGGCCGATAAGAAGAATATTGCTTTTCGCCAGTTCAACTTCATCAGGTTTGCCCTGACTGGAGCGCAGCCGCTTGTAATGGTTATATACCGCGACGGAAAGTGCTTTCTTGGCTTGCCCCTGGCCAATCACGTACTGGTCAAGGATGCCGCGGATTTCGTGTGGCGTGGGAAGATCGGACGAACCCTTGGTCGCCTGGTTTTGCTGGATTTCCTCGCGGATGATGTCGTTGCATAGCTCGACGCATTCATCGCAAATAAACACCGACGGGCCGGCAATCAGCTTGCGTACCTCGTGCTGGCTCTTCCCGCAGAAAGAGCAGTAAAGCAGCTTGTCGTTTGCGCCCTTGTCCGACATTACATTCTCCTGTTAGGCGGCCGCCTGTTCGCGGTTTTCCAGCACTTTGTCAACCAGACCATAAGCCACGGCCTGCTCGGCGCTCATGAAATTATCGCGGTCGGTATCCCTTTCAATTACATCCATGGGCTGCCCTGTGTGCTTGGACAGCATGCCATTCAGTTTGTCCTTTAAATACAGGATTTCCTTGGCATGTATCTCGATATCCGATGCCTGGCCCTGAAATCCGCCCAAAGGCTGATGAATCATGACACGGGAATTAGGCAGGCAGTAACGCTTACCCTTCGCTCCGGCGGTCAACAGGAATGCGCCCATGCTGGCCGCTTGTCCGACACAAAGCGTGGAGACATCGGGCTTGATGAATTGCATGGTGTCGTAGATCGCCAACCCGGCCGAAACTGATCCACCCGGCGAGTTGATATAGAAATAGATATCCTTGTCCGGGTTTTCGGACTCAAGGAACAAAAGCTGGGCGACAATCAGATTGGCCGTGGCATCGTTGACAGGTCCAACCAGAAATACGACTCGCTCGCGAAGCAGGCGTGAATAGATATCATAAGCCCGTTCACCACGGCCGCTCTGCTCGATAACCATCGGGATGAGCCCCAGTCCCTGAGGCTCGATATACTTTCCCATCATCCGGCACGTCCCATCAGTTCATCAAATTTTGTCGGCATATCATCAACCTTTACCTGGCCGACGACCCATGCTACCACATTATCTTCGAGCGCCAAGGCTTCCACTTCCTGAAGCCGCTGCGCATCCTGGTAGTACCATTGCACCACTTCCTGCGGGTCCTCATAGCTTTGCGCGTATTCATCGATCAGCGCGCGTACCTGCTCAGGCTTCGAACCCAGACCATGCGTCTCAACAACCTGAGCAAGAATCAGGCCCAAACGCACCCTTCGCTCCGCCTGGTCTTTAAACATATCGGCAGAAAGCGGCATTTCTTTCGCCTTTCCGCCACGAGATTCAATATCCGCGCGCATCATGTTTTGCAGCCGCTCAATTTCCAGACCAACCAGGGATTTTGGAAGTTCCAGCACAGCGTTAGCCAGCAGGATTTCCATGACGCCTTCCTTGACACGAGCCTGTACCCTGCGTTTGGTCTCGCGCTCGAGGTTTGCCTTGATTTCATTACGCAGCTTGGAGATGTCGCCATCCTCGATCCCCAGGGATTTGGCAAATTCGGCGTCAACATCCGGCAACTTGGGCGCTTTAACCTCTTTCATGGCAACTTCAAAATGGACTGTTTTCCCTGCCAGATGAGCGGCCTGATAGTTCGCCGGGAAGGTCATGTCAAACCCCTTGCCCTGCCCTGCAGACAGACCTTCCAGATTGTCCTCGAAGGCCTTCAACAAACGGCCTTCGCCTACCACCGTCACAAAATCGTGTGCCTCGCCCCCTTCAAAGGGTTGTCCGTCCAGGCTTCCCTTGAAATCAAACCGGGCCAGATCGCCATTTTTCGCGGCGCGCTCCACCGTTTCAAACTCCCTGCGCTGCTTGCGCAGAATTTCCAGCGTGGCATCGACATCGGCGTCACCAACCGTGACAACCGGGCGTTTAAGCGACGCGCTGCCAAGTTCACCAACCTTGACATCAGGGTAAACCTCGAATGTCGCCGAAAAGCGAATCTCCGCCGGACCCGTATCCGCCTCGCCAGATTCCGATGCCTTGGGTTCAAATCTCGGCATGCCGGCAATTCTCAGCTGGTGTGCGGCAACCGCTTCACTAAAGCTTCTTTGCAGCGACTCGCCCAGCACCTCCTGACGGACACCCGGGCCATGCTGCTTGTTGACCACATTGAGCGGCACTTTGCCTGGTCTGAAGCCAGGAGCCTTTACATTTTTCGCGAGGCGCTTTAGCCGGTTCTGGACTTCCGCTTCAATTGCAGCCATGGGAACAGCCAGATCAATCCGGCGCTCCAATGAGCCAATCACTTCAAGGTTGGATTGCATGGGACACTTTCTGTCAGATAAACAAACAATAATAAGGTGGTGCGAAAGGGGGGACTCGAACCCCCACGCCGCGAGGCGCTGGAACCTAAATCCAGTGCGTCTACCAATTCCGCCACTTTCGCGGCCGCAGCCGGTTTAAACTAATGTTCAAACCAATAATAGTAATATAATCAATGCCCTGCTGTCAGCCAGATTCTCGCCACCTGGGGCTAAGCCCTTCATTCCTATCCGGTTTTTTTAACTCCGTGCAGATTGATCACTACGAAAACTTCCCGGTTGCATCCTGCGTTTTGCCTTCGCGGTTACGCCAGCCGATTCGCGCCATTTACGCGTTTGCGCGGGCGGCGGATGATTTCGCGGACGAGGGAACGGAGTCACCGGATGAACGTTTGGCTGCATTGAATGAGTTTGAAGCCCGGTTGAACCAAATCGAGAGGGGTGAAACCCCGGAAGACAGGCTTTTTTCAGAATTGGCCCAGATTATCCGCGATCACCAACTTCCCATGCAGCCCTTCCGCGATTTGTTATCCGCCTTCAAACAGGATGTGGTGAAAACCCGCTATGCCGATTTCAGTGAAGTCATGGATTACTGCAGGCGCTCAGCCAATCCGGTTGGACGCCTGCTGATGGCTTTGTTCAAGGACAACACGCCTCGCCATCTCGCCTACTCGGATGGTTTGTGCGCCAGCCTGCAACTCATCAATTTCCTGCAGGATGTGGCCATTGATTTTCGCAAGGGGCGCGTATACCTGCCGCAGGACGAACTTGCAAAGGCGGGGTTCTCAGACAAGCTGCTGGGCAGGCTTGCAGGCCAGGCCTCCGCCACCGATGACCCATCTCCCATCCTCCACCAAAGTCTGGGAGGAATCCCGGTGATCTCGTCGATTTCCAGCCCGGAGGATCGCTGGCGCCAGTTCATGCTCGCCCAGATCAAGCGTGTGCAGAAGATGCTCCAGGCCAGCGCGCCGCTTGGCCTGGCTTTAAAAGGCCGTGCCGGATTCGAGGCCAGGATGATCATAGCCGGTGGGGATCGCATTCTGCATAAGCTCTACCTCGACCCCCTTGCGCCACTCAAGCGCCGCGTCAAATTGAATCCCTGGGACTGGCTCGTCATGGTCTTCAGGGCATTGCTGAAACGATAACCTCCAGCTTCATGAATCCAAACGAATATTGCCGCGAAAAAGCTGCCGCCAGCGGATCGAGTTTTTATTACAGCTTTCGTGTCCTGAAGCCGGCCACCCGCGATGCTATCACCGCGTTTTACGCTTTATGCCGCGAGTTGGATGACGTTGTGGACGAATGCAGCGACGCCAATGTGGCGCGGCTCAAACTTGCCTGGTGGCGCGATGAAATCGGCAATCTTTACCAGGGCACGCCGCGCCACCCCGTTACCCAGGCCCTGCATGAATCCCTGACATTCCGGGTGATTTCCAGAGAGTGGCTGGAAGAAATCGTCGATGGCATGGAAATGGATCTGGACCAGCATCGTTACCCGGACTACAAAACCCTGTTGCTGTATTGCCATCGGGCCGCGGGAGTCGTGGGCCAGTCCGCCGCAGCGATTTTCGGCTACAGGAATCACGAAACACTTAAATACGCGCATGAACTGGGCCTGGCATTCCAGCTTACCAACATCATCCGTGACGTGGGAGAGGATGCAACGCGCGGCAGAATTTATCTGCCGCAGGATGAACTGGAACAATTCAACGTCACGCCGGCAGAAATTCTTCATCGCCAACATAGCGAGCGATTTCAGGCGCTCATGCAGTTTCAGTACGAACGTGCAGTACAAGCTTACGAGCGAGCCCTGGCATGGCTGCCAAACGAAGACCGCAAATCACAGCGTGCGGGCCTGGCCATGGCCGCCATTTATCGCGCGCTGCTGGAAGAAATCCGGCGCGACAACTTTCACGTGCTGGATCAAAAAATTTCCCTGCCGCCGGTGCGCAAACTCTGGCTCGCCTGGAAAGCCGCCACCTTCGCATGATGCGAAGCGGTTCAAAACAGGATATTGGAGTTATTGGCGCGGGCTGGTCAGGGCTGGCCGCTGCCGTTGAGCTGACCCGTGCAGGCCATGGCGTCACCCTCTACGAATCGGCCAAATTCGCGGGCGGACGCGCGCGCCGCGTTGAGACTGAATACGGTGTATTCGACAACGGCCAGCATCTGCTGATCGGCGCCTATACCGAAACCTTGCGGCTGATGGAAACCGTGTCGCCCGGGAGTCTGGCAACCGGGTTTCTGCGCCTGCCGCTGACACTGGATTATCCGGACGGCGTCATGCTGCGCGCCCCACGCCTGCCCGCCCCATTCCACCTCGCGGCGGCGCTACTTCTTGCACGGGGATTTTCGCTGGCCGAGAAAATGGCCGCGATACGTTTCATCCGGGCTTTGCAAAAAACCGACTTCCGGCCGGACGGCCCGGACAGCGTCGCCGAGGCGATTGCCGGTCAGCCGGAGAAAGTTCGACGTTTCCTGTGGGAACCGCTCTGCGTTGCCGCGCTGAATACGCCCGTCAAGCTGGCATCATTCAAAGTCTTCGCTCGAGTGCTGAAGGATTCATTGACCGGAAGCCCGTCTAACAGCGATTTTCTGATACCCAGACAAGACCTGACTTCACTGTTTCCCGAACCCGCTTTGGATTGGCTTAAACGACTTGGCGGAACAACCAGAATGCAACACCGGATCAATGCATTGAAATTTGAAAATTCCAGTTGGAAAACATGCCGGGATACGGGTGAGGAGGCACAGCATGATGCAATCATCATTGCCACGTCCCCAATTCATGCCTCTTCCCTGCTTGATTCCTTGCCTGAATGCGAGCCGATTGCTCATCGGTTGAAGAAAATAAGCTATCAGCCCATCGTCACGGTTTATGCGGAATATCCGGTCGCACTGCATTTCCGCGCGCCTTTGACGGGATGGGTCGATCCCGTCCCGCTGTTCATTTTCGACATGCATGCCACGCATCGCAGAAAGGGAATGATCGCCGCGGTTGCCAGCGCGGAAGGCACGCATCTGGATTGGGACGACGATCGCTGGCTGATTGAAATCCATACCCGTGTGGAACAGGCACTGGGACCGCTTCCCGCGCCGAAACTCATCAAACGGATTGCCGAGAAACGCGCAACCTTCACCTGCCGGCCAAACCTCGCGCGGCCTCCGCATGCAACCGCCTGCAAAGGTCTGTATCTGGCCGGCGATTATGTGGAAGGCCCCTATCCCGCCACGCTCGAAGGGGCAGTCCGAAGCGGCGTACAATGCGCACAGTTGCTGATACGACATCATGAATCCGAACTACCAACCCCAACCTGATTGCCTCAAGGGCCGCGTGATCCTGGTGACAGGCGCGGGCAGCGGCCTGGGCCGGGAGGCGGCCATCGCCTACGCGCGTCACGGCGCCACAGTTGCGCTGCTCGGGCGCAACGAAAAAAGGCTGGATGCCATCTACGATGAAATTCTCGCCATCGGAGGCCCCGAACCCGCCATGTTTCCCTTTGATCTTGAAGCAGCGGATGACTCGGGATTCGAGCGGCTGGCCGGAACGATTTCCTACCATCTCAAGCGGCTCGATGGAATCCTGCACAGCGCCGCGTCCTTCTTCCAGCTCACGCCGCTGAATCAGCAAACCCTGACACAGTGGAATACCTTGCTGAAAGTCAATCTGGCTGCTCCGTATGCGCTCACCCGTGCCTGCCTGCCCATGCTGGAAGCCTCGCCCGATGCATCGGTCATATTTACTGGCGAAACCCACGGACTGCACCCCGCAGCCTACTGGGGTGGCTATGCCGTTTCCAAATCCGGGCTGGAAGCGCTTGCCACGATTTTCAGCCAGGAACTGGAACGCCTGCCGAATATCCGGATCAATATACTGATTCCCGGACCGGTCAATTCTCCCCTGCGCCGCAAGACCCACCCCGGAGAAGATCCGGATCAGCTGCCTCAACCCGCCGATCTGTTACCTTGGTATCTATGGCTGATGGGCCCGGACAGCCGTGATGTACGTGGCAAGACAATTGAATGTACGCCTTGATGACGCGATGAGAATCGGCCGGTTCGACATTCTGGACAAGCTTGGCGAGGGCGCCATGGGCACGGTGTATCGCGCCCTTGACCCGCTGATCGAGCGCACGGTTGCCATTAAGACCATTCCCCTCAATTTGCCCGAGGAGGAGAAGCGCTTGTTCGAGGACCGCTTTCTGCGTGAAGCCAAAAGCGCCGGCAGGTTGTCGCATCCGAACATAGTTACCATCTATGACGTAGGTGAAACCGATGACTTTGCCTACATCGCCATGGAATATCTCGACGGGCCATCGCTCCGTGAAATCCTCCGCGAACATGGGCCTCTCCCTCTGGAGCTTGCCCTGGAAACCTCATTGCAGATGGCGGATGCGCTTGCGTTCGCGCACGACCATGGCGTTGTCCACCGCGACATCAAACCGCCCAATGTCATCGTTCTGGGCAAACGCGGAACCGTCAAGCTCACCGACTTTGGCATTGCCCATTTGATGAGCAACACCGAAACTCGCGCCGGCATGCTGTTGGGGTCGCCGCGCTACATGTCGCCGGAACAGGTGCAGGGTCAGCCCGTCGATGGCCGGTCGGATATCTTTTCGCTGGGTGTTGTCCTGTATGAAATGCTTGCCGGACGTCCGCCGTTTGGCGGAGAGGAGTTGCACGGCATCCTCTTCCGCATCGTCAACGAACCCGTCGCGCCCATCTCGCAGACCAGAAGGAATATCCCGGTCGGTGTTGACGAAATACTTGCACGCTGTCTGGCCAAAAAACCCCACGACCGTTATTCAAATGCCAACGACCTGGTAAATGACCTCAACAAGCTCCTGCATCCACCACCGATAGAAAGCACTGAACAGCCGGTCAATCCGCCATTGTCCCGAACATTAAAGGCAGTTGCATTTGGAATGCCCGTGCTGATTGCGCTTGTTCTGACCATAGGCATGATCGTGACGACCTTTGTTCTGGAAAGGAATCAGGTGCAGCGCGGATCAGTAACCAACACCCCATCCATTCAGACGCCCCAGCTTGTCACGATCACAAAATCGCTCACCTCGGCCAAAAACGAGGAAACCTCTCAACCTCAATCCGGAAACAAGAAAAAACCTTCGTCAAATGAGGATTTTTTCCTGGAAGAACTGGAAAAAAAACTGGCAAAGCTCAAGGTCAGACGCAGTGAATTATTATCGTCCTATACAGAACTGCATCCGGACGTTGTCATCATTGACCGGGAAATAGACCAGCTCGAGGACGAAAGGCGCCAGTATCAAAAGCGCAAAAAACGTCAAAATAACTGACTCAATGCTTCGTCCAGCCGGCTGACCGCCACAATATCCATCCCGGCAATCTTTTGTTTGGGCTGATTTGCGGCTGGAATGATGGCCTGCGTGAAGCCAAGTTTCGCCGCTTCCTTCAGTCTTTCCTGGCCGCGCTGCACCGGGCGAATCTCGCCCGCAAGTCCCACCTCGCCAAAGATGATCAGCTTGTCTTTCACCGGTTTGCTTTTAAGCGAGGATACAATCGCCGAGAGCACCGCCAGATCGGCTGCGGGTTCGGCGATTTTTACGCCGCCCACGGCATTGATGAAAACATCCTGATCAAAGCAGGCCACACCGGCATGCCGATGCAGCACTGCGAGCAACATCGCCAGCCGGTTGCTTTCCAGACCGACTGACAGCCGCCTGGGATTGGAAGCGTGCGCGCTATCCACCAGAGCCTGAATTTCCACCAGCAAGGGCCGGCTTCCCTCCTGCGTCACCACAACACAGGTGCCGGGCACTGGCTGGCCGTGGCGTGACAGAAACATCGCGGAAGGATTGGAAACATTCTTCAGACCGGTTTCCGTCATGGCGAATACGCCCAGCTCATTCACCGCGCCGAAGCGGTTCTTGAAAGCACGGACCAGCCGGAAAGAAGATCCCGTGTCGCCTTCGAAATACAGGACTGTATCCACCATGTGTTCCAGCACGCGCGGGCCAGCGAGCGCACCTTCCTTGGTGACATGTCCCACCAGGAACAGGCTCGTCCCCGCACGTTTGGCATAGCGTGTCAGCTGCGCGGCACATTCACGCACCTGTGCGACAGACCCGGGCGCGGACTGCAGCGCTTCTGAAAAAACAGTCTGAATAGAATCAATGACCGCAACGCGAGGCTGCCTGTCTTCCAGCACGGCAAGGATTTTTTCAAGCTGAATTTCGGCAAGAAGTGGCAAATCTGCAGCGTTGAGATTCAAGCGTTTCGCGCGCAATGCCACCTGACGCGAGGACTCTTCACCGCTGACATACAGGGTGGGCAGTTGCGTGGAAAGGTGGGCGAGCGCCTGCAACAGCAAGGTGGATTTACCGATACCGGGATCACCGCCAATCAGCACCACCCCACCCATGACGATGCCGCCACCCAGCACGCGGTCGAGTTCGGCAATACCTGTGGCAATGCGCTCATCCTCGGTGGCTTCCACCTCGGAAAGCGGTCGGACTTCGCTGATCGAGGCAAGTGGCTGGAATCTCGATGCAGATGTTTTCTCTGTCACCGTTTCAACCAGCGTATTCCAGAGCCCGCAACCTGGGCATTGCCCCTGCCATTTTGGCGCGGCCGCGCCGCATTCTGTGCAGGTAAATATGGTTTTTTGCCTGGCCATCAATCTGATTTGAAGAATTTATACTATGTTGTTAAAAGCACTAACAAATGTGGTTATTTTGTATTTTGACTTTAACTCGCCCCAGGAGCCAGCCATGAGCAACATACCTTTCTTGCCTGCCTTATTGATGATACTGCCACTTGCCGCCTCGGCTTCCGGCGAAGTTACTTACGAAAAACACTGTGCGCAATGCCACTCAAAGGGAGATGTCAACGTGCCTCAAATTGGCTCCGTCGAGCAGTGGAAATTCCGCTCTGGCTATGGCCCCAAATCACTCTTGTACAGCGTCAAGAATGGGCACAACCTCATGCCAGGCCATGGTGATGCATTGAAAGACGAAGAAATCTCGGCAGCAATCGAATATATCGTGAGCAAATCGGGCGGCTGGTCAAAAAAATAAGTTTGTCAGGCTGGGAATATGCCCGTGGACAAATAACGGTCGCCACGGTCGCAGACGATCGACACAATCACGGCGTTTTCCACTTCCCTTGAAAGCTTGAGTGCAGCGTAAAGCGCGCCGCCCGAGGATACCCCGGCAAAGATGCCCTCTTCCCGGGCCAGCCGGCGGGTTGTTTCTTCGGCATCATTCTGGCCCACATAAATCATGCGGTCGATCTGCTTGAAGTCGCAGATGCTGGGCAGATAGGCCTCCGGCCATTTCCTGATCCCTGGTATTTGAGCGCCCTCCTCCGGCTGCACGCCAACAATCTGGATCGCCGGATTCACTTCCTTGAAATAGCGCGAGCAGCCCATGATGGTGCCGGTGGTGCCCATGCTCGACACAAAGTGTGTGAGCTTGCCCTGGGTGTCGCGCCAGATTTCCGGCGCGGTGCCTTCGTAATGCGCAATCGGATTATCCGGATTGGAAAACTGGTCAAGCATGATGCCCTTGCCTTCGCGCACCATCTGGTCGGCCACGTCCCGCGCCATTTCCATGCTGCCTTCCTTCGGCGTGAGCACAATTTGCGCACCGTAGGCGGCCATGCTCTGGCGGCGTTCAATGGACAGATGTTCCGGCATGACGAGTATCATCCTGTAACCCATCATGGCTGCGGCCATGGCCAAGGCGATCCCCGTGTTCCCGGAAGTCGCCTCGATGAGCGTATCGCCCGGCTTGATTGTTCCGCGTGCCTCGGCCCGCCGAATCATGGACAGGGCAGGCCGATCTTTCACAGAACCTGCCGGATTGTTGCCTTCCAGCTTCAGCAAAATAGTATTGCCGGTTTCGCCCTGCATGCGCTTGAGCGCAACAAGCGGGGTATTGCCGACGAAATCTTCTATATGTTTCCAGTTGCTCATTGGCGTCCGATGGGGAAATACTCCATTCCAAGGCTGCGCACCATGGCAGGATCATAAAGATTGCGGCCATCGAAAATGAGCGGCTGTTTCAAGCTTGCCTTGATTGCATCGAAATCAGGACTGCGGAAAACCTTCCACTCGGTAACGATGAGCAGCGCATCCGCTCCGTCCAGCGCTTTCATCGGTTCGTCAACCAGGGTCAGTTGCGGGTGGTCGCCATAAATCCGGTGCGTCTCTTCCATCGCGGCAGGGTCATGCGCAATCACGTTCGCACCCTTTTCCCACAAAGCCTCCATCAGCACGCGTGATGGCGCTTCCCGCATATCATCGGTGTTTGGCTTGAACGCTAGTCCCCACAGGGCAAAACGCCGCCCCTTGAGATCGTTGCCTAAACGCGCGGTCAGCTTTTTCAGCAGCAGCAGTTTCTGTGTATCGTTTGCTTCTTCCACCGCATCCAGCACGCGCAACGGAATGGCATTTTCCTGCCCGGTCTTGCGCAGGGCCTGAACGTCTTTCGGAAAACACGAGCCGCCGTAGCCGCATCCCGCATAGAGGAAGTGATAGCCGATGCGCGGGTCGGAACCAATGCCATGTCGGACCTGTTCGATATCCGCGCCTAGTTTCTCGGCGAGCACGGCAAGCTCATTCATGAAGGAAATGCGGGTGGCCAGCATGGCATTGGCGGCATATTTGGTCAGTTCCGCCGAGCGGATATCCATGACAATGACGCGTTCTCGATTGCGCTGGAAAGGCGCATACAGCGCCCGCAACAGTTGCGTGGCCTGTTCATTGTCGGTGCCCACGACAATCCGGTCTGGCTTCATGAAATCATCGACCGCCGCGCCTTCCTTGAGAAACTCCGGATTGGACGCCACGCTGAATGGAATGTCCGCGCCGCGTTTTTTGAGCTCATCCTGCAGGGCCGCGCGCACCTTGTCTGCCGTACCGACCGGAACCGTGGACTTGTCGACCACCAGTTTGTAATCCCTCATGTGCTTGCCAATATTGCGCGCGGCGGCCACCACATATTGCAGATCCGCAGAACCATCCTCGTCCGGCGGCGTGCCGACAGCAATGAACTGGATGGTGCCGAATTCAACGCTTTCCTCGATATTGGTCGTGAAACGAAGGCGGCCGGCTTCGACATTGCGCTTGACCATGTCCTCCAGGCCCGGCTCGTAAATCGGGATGCCGCCGGATTTCAGAATTTCGATCTTGCGCGGATCCACATCCAGGCACATGACACTGTTGCCCATTTCCGCCAGGCAGGTGCCCGTTACCAGACCGACATAGCCGGTACCGATGACTGTAACCTTCATGCCAATTCCTTTTCAATTTCCTGATTGATTGTTCTTAATACAGTCAGTGGATCTTCAGCCTGGGTGATCGGACGCCCCACGACCAGATAATCGCTGCCTGCACGGACAGCGCTTGCCGGCGTCATGATGCGCGACTGATCGCCTGCATTCGTGCCGGCCGGCCGGATGCCCGGCGTGACCAATACAAAGTCTTCGCCGAAAGTTGCGCGTAAATCCGCCGCCTCCTGGGCCGAACAGACCACGCCATCCAGACCGCTTTGCCGTGCCAAACCGGCCAGGTGTTTTACCTGCTCCGCCGGGCGCCGGTCAACGCCGATTTCACGCAGTCCGGCCTCATCCATGCTGGTCAGCACGGTTACGGCAATCAATAGCGGTTTGTGCGCGGATTGATCGACTGCCTCCTTTGCCGCCTCCATCATTTTTCGACCGCCGCTTGCGTGCACGTTCAACATCCAGACACCCAGATCTGCCGCCACCCGGCAAGCCGCGGCAACCGTGTTGGGAATATCGTGAAACTTGAGGTCAAGAAAAACCGGAAATCCCATTTTCGCCAACTGCTTCACAAGATCAGGGCCGGCAGCCGTAAAGAGTTCCTTGCCAACCTTCAGTCTGCACTCGGACGGCGACAAGCGATCTGCCAGCATCAGTGCGGATTTCGCATCCGGGTAATCCAGCGCGACGATGACCCTTGGGCCTACACTCTCAACTCTCAACTTGATTACTCTTCATGCCGTGCGGGGTCGAAACTGTCCCAGCGCCCGCAGGCCGGACAACGCCAGAAAAATTGTTTGGCTTTGAAACCGCAGCTTGCACAGTGATAGCGGGTCAAGCGTTGCACATGGCTCTGTATCAGGCTCTTGGCATTCTGGATAACCTCGCGGCGATTTTCCGGCGCCGTGATCAACTCGGCCTCGGCCAGACGTTCCAGCGCATGAAAACTCGGGTTGCGGCGCAGTTCTTCGCGCGCCAGTTGGTAGGCCGCTTCCGCCCCCTGGCTTTGCATCACTGCGTGATACAGGGTATTGAACAAATCCAGCGAGGGATGGCGCGTCAGCAGACCCTTCAGCCATTCCAGTCCCTCTTCCAGACGATTCAGCTGTCTGAAGTTATCCAGCAGCCGGTCCACAACCAGCACCATGTGGCCGGGACTTTGCGCTTCAATCAGTCGCCAGGTCGCAATCGCGCCTTCGCGGTTGCCGTCGCCCGTCTGCAAATCGCCCAGCATGATGTTGGCGCGCGTGCATTGCCGATGAATGGACAACGCTTTTTCGAGATGTCCATGCGCGGAATCCTTGTCGCCTTTCACCATATCCAGGGTGGCCAGTTCGCAATGGAAATGCGCGATCTCGGCATTCATGGGCTGCGCCGACTGATTGTCCAGTTCTTCCGCTGCTCGCACGGCCTTCTGCCAGTCTTTTTCCTGCACATAGATTTCCAGCAGAAACCGGCGTGCCTGGCCGGCAAAAGGCGTTTCCAGCAATCGGGTGAATACCGCTTCCGCACGATCCAGCAATCCCGCCTTGAGATAATCTTGCCCCAACTCAGCCAGGGCTTTCAGCCGGTCTTCTTCTCCCAGCGTCTCGCGCTCCAGCAAATTTTCGTGCATGCGAATGGCGCGGTCGATTTCACCGCGCTTGCGAAACAGCGCACCCAGCGTGTAGTGCAGGTCGATTGTTTCGGGGTCCAGCTTGACGACTTCAAGAAAAGCATCCAGCGCCTTGTCTGGCTGCTCGTTCAACAGAAAATTCAGACCGCGAAAATAGGAATTGGGTACAGTGCGTGACTCCGTCACCACCTGCTTGATATCAATACGCGCGGCCAGCCAGCCCAGTGCAAAAAAAAGCGGAAAAGCCAGCAGCCACCAGTATTCAAATTCCATGAATGTCAGTTGAGCGGTAGAGACAATGTATCGGTTTCGGTCGCGCCATCTACCTGCCTGCGCAATTTGCCGCGCTCACGGCGCAGCCGGAAAAGAACAGGCAGCAATGCAAGCACACCGGAGAGCGCACCCAGCACGAAAGCCGCAAGCAGCAAAACGACCAGCGGAGCTTGCCAGACATACCCCAGGAAAAACTGGAGGGTGACTGGCTGACTGTTATGCAAGGCGAATCCCAGCAGGACAATAAAAAGCAGGATTTTCACCGCCCAGCCTAGATATCGCATGTTGCCCTCAAATATTGGTTCAGACGGAATTGTACCCGGTTGCATAAAGAAAAACGGCGCCCGCAAGCGCCGTTCAAACCTGATAAATGCCGTTCAGGGCTGATGGTAATCCACCCTTTCCCGAAGCTCCTTGCCAGCCTTGAAATGCGGCACATGCTTGGGCGGCACTTCAACCTTTTCGCCAGACTTGGGGTTGCGCCCAAGCCTGCCAGGCCGGTAGTTCAAACAAAAACTGCCAAACCCGCGTATTTCAATACGCCCGCCCGATGACAAGGTCTTGATCATGGCATCCAGGATGGTTTTCACGGCAAGTTCCGCATCCGCACCCGCAAATTGCGGGTAGCGAACGGCAAGCCGGGCGATAAGCTCTGATTTAGTCATGCAATCGCTTGGTCCAAATCAAGATTAATGCTGATCAAGGTTTATGCTTGTTCCGTTTATTGCTGATCAGAAGATTTGTTGTCCATCTTGGCTTTCAGTAGCGCGCCCAGATTGGTTGCGCCACTTGCGGCGGCGGCGGATTCCGCACTGTATTTCTTCATTGCGGAATCCTGCTCAGCGCTGTCCTTGGCCTTGACAGACAGGTTGATCACGCGATTCTTGCGGTCCACGTTGATGATCATGGCTTCAACCTCGTCACCTTCCTTGAGGTGATTGCGGATGTCCTCGACACGGTCACGCGAAAGCTCGGAAGCGCGCAGGTAGCCCTCCATTTCACCGTTCAGATCGATGGTGGCGCCCTTTGCATCCAGCGACTTGACCGTGCCTTTCACAATGCTGCCTTTTTCATGGCTGCCAACGAAGGAATTGAACGGATCGCCTTCCAGTTGCTTGATGCCCAATGAAATGCGCTCGCGCTCGGTATCGATTCCAAGCACCACGGCTTCCACATCCTGACCCTTGCGGAAATTGCGCACGGCTTCTTCACCCGGCAGGTTCCAGGACAGGTCGGACAAATGCACCAGACCATCGATTCCACCCGGCAGGCCGATAAATACGCCAAAGTCGGTAATGGACTTGATGGCGCCGGTAACCTTGTCGCCTTTCTTGGCGTTGCTGGAAAACTCTTCCCAGGGATTGGCCTTGCACTGCTTCATGCCCAGGGAGATGCGACGCTTGTCTTCGTCGATGTCGAGCACCATGACTTCGACTTCGTCACCCAGCTGGACGACCTTGCCGGGACTGACGTTTTTGTTGGTCCAGTCCATTTCGGACACGTGAACCAGGCCTTCGATGCCAGGTTCGATCTCGACGAATGCACCGTAATCGGTGAGGTTGGCCACCTTGCCGAACATGCGGGTGCCTTGCGGATAGCGGCGGGCAATGCCCACCCACGGGTCGTCGCCCAACTGCTTGAGGCCCAGCGAAACGCGGTTCTTGTCCTGATCGTATTTGAGAATCTTGGCTTCCACTTCCTGGCCGACCTGCACCACTTCGGAAGGATGCTTGACGCGGCGCCAGGCCATGTCGGTAATGTGCAGCAGGCCATCGATGCCACCCAGGTCCACGAATGCGCCGTAATCGGTGATGTTCTTGACCACGCCCTTGATGATGGTGCCTTCCTTCAGGGTATCGAGCAGCGCTTCGCGGTCAGCACCCATGGACTGCTCCAGCACCGCGCGGCGTGACACCACCACGTTGTTGCGCTTGCGGTCGAGCTTGATGACCTTGAACTCCATTTCCTTGCCTTCGTACGGCGTGGTGTCCTTGACCGGACGCATGTCCACGAGGGAGCCAGGCAGGAAGGCGCGCAGGCCATTCATCAATACGGTCAGACCACCCTTGACCTTGCCGGCCACCATGCCGGTGACGATGCGGCCTTCGTTCATCGCCGCTTCAAGGTCGAGCCATGCGGACAGGCGCTTGGCACGGTCACGGGACAGTTTGGTGGAACCAAAACCGTCTTCCAGGGATTCGATGGCGACTTGTACAAAGTCGCCGGCTTTGACTTCGATTTCTCCGCGGTCGTTCTTGAACTCTTCGGTGGGAATCAGGCTTTCAGATTTGAGGCCGGCGTTGACCACCACGAAGTTGTCGTCGACGCTCACCACTTCGGCGGTGATGACTTCGCCCTGGCGCATTTCCTGGCGAGTCAGCGACTCTTCAAACAGGGCGGCAAAGCTTTCGTTGGAGGCGGAGGTTTGGGTTGCAGACATGTATATGGACCTTCTGTCCATTCTTGCGAATGGGGTTGGTTGCACAATGCCAGCCACTTCCTTTGGTTAAAGCTGGCGCTTAATTTTTCCGGGTTGAGCGGTAATGTTTGAGTACCGCTTCCACCACCTGCTCGATATCGAACTGGGTGGAATCGAGTACAAGCGCATCGGCCGCGGGCTTCAAAGGCGCCACCACACGTTGCGTATCTCGCTCGTCCCGGGCCCGCATATCACGGACAAGGGCGGGTAGATTAGCAGGGATTTCCTTTTCGATCAACTGCTTATATCGTCTTTCCGCCCTGGCCTCAGGAGAGGCAGTCAGAAAGACCTTTGTTTGGGCATGGGGAAAGACCACGGTACCCATGTCCCGGCCGTCCGCCACCAGCCCGGGCGGCTGGGCATAAGTCCTTTGCCGCGCCAGCAGGGCCTGGCGAACCGCAGGCAGGGCCGCCACCTTTGACGCGCCCTCGCCCGCTTCTTCGGAACGTATCGCTTGGGTCACCTCCTCGCCGGCCAGCCAGACCTTGCCCGCGCGGAATTCTGCAGGAAGTTCGGCCACCAGAATGGCGAGCGCGGCTTCATCAGACAGGCTTATCCCACTTCGCAGGGCATGAAGCGCCGAGAGTCGGTAAAGCGCGCCGGAATCCAGCACATGGAACCCCAGTTTTTCGGCAATCCGTTCGGCAATGGTGCCCTTGCCCGATGCGGATGGGCCATCGATGGTGATGACAGGGATGCTCATCGCAAGAGTTTGCACGCAGCCGGCTGGCCGGTAATCGTCGCCAGCGCATTGAAATATTCGGGGAAGGTCTTGTTGACACACTTGGGGTCGTTGATGCGAACCGGCACACCGCCCAGAGTCGCCAGCGAAAAGCACATGGCCATGCGATGATCGTCATAGGTGTCGACAGCAACGTTCGGCGTGAGGCGTGAGGGGGGAGGCGGCGTGATCTTGAGGTAGTCGGGGCCTTCTTCCACCACCGCTCCAAACTTGCGCAGCTCGGTTGCCATGGCGGCAATGCGATCCGTTTCCTTGACCCGCCAGGAACCGATATTCCTGAGCGTGGTAGGGCCATCGGCAAACAGGGCCAGCACTGCAAGTGTCATCGCCGCATCGGGAATATGGTTGCAATCCATGTCCACAGCCCGAATCCGCTCACTGCAGGGTAGTTGCGCCTCGATCCAGTTCGGCCCCATGCCAATCTCCGCGCCCATGCGCGCCAGCGCGGCGGCAAACTGCACGTCGCCCTGCAAGGCGTTGCGGCCCACCCCCAGCACACGGACAGGACCATGCCCCAAGGCACCCGCCGCCAGAAAATACGAGGCGGAAGAAGCATCGCCCTCCACCTCGATTTCGCCGGGGCTTTGATACATGCCCGCGGGAACGGTAAAACTTTCCCAACCCTGTTGCCTTACCTTGATGCCGAACCGCTCCATCAACCCCAGCGTGATCTTGATGTAGGGTCTGGAGATCAGTTCACCGTCCACCCTTATCGTCACGGTTCTGCCCAACAAGGGCGCGGACATCAGCAATCCCGTCAGGAACTGGCTGGAAACATTACCCTTGACGGTGACCTCCGGCGCATCGCTGACCTGCCCGGTATGAATGTGTAGCGGCGGAAACCCTTCATTGCCCAAATAGTCGATACGCGCACCCAATTGCCGCAAGCCATCGACCAGGTCGCCAATCGGACGCTCGTGCATGCGCGCCACGCCTTTCAGCACATAATCACCGACAGAAAGCGCGCAGGCCGCCGTCAGCGAACGGAATGCCGTGCCTGCATTGCCCAGGAAGAGTTCGGCCTGCTTGACCGGGAACGCTCCGCCTACGCCTTCCACGCGATAGTTATCCGTACCCGCGTGACGCATCCATTTCACGCCCAGACGGGTCAGCGATTCCAGCATGACCTGGGTGTCATCCGAATCCAGCAGCTCCCTGATTTCCGTCGTGCCCGAGGCCAGTGCGGACAGCAGCAACACGCGATTGGAAATACTTTTCGAGCCGGGCAACTTGATCATGCCGGACGCAGAATTGAAGGCAGGTAAATCGAGATATTCCATGAATAAAAAAACAGATTAGATGCAAAGACGCAAAGACGCAGAGAAAATCATTTATTTTCCTTTTCCCATTTTCTCCGCGCTTCACTTGCACGTCTGAAAATCGATTCAAGCGCAGCAGCATCGCTTTTATCCAGGGCCGAAGCGATTTCACCCAGCTTGTTCATATAGGTAGACAGTTCGCCCAATATGGCCTCGCGGTTGGCGAGTGCGATATCACGCCACATCTCCGGGCTGCTGCCGGCAATGCGGGTAAAATCGCGAAATCCACTGGCGGCAAAACGGAAAAAATCATTAGCCTCGGCCCTGCCGGCAAGATCGTCCACCAGCGCAAATGCAGCCAGATGCGGCAAATGGCTGACGGCCGCGAATATCTGGTCATGCCGTGCGGCGGGCATGATCGACACCTGAGCACCGGCGCTTTTCCATAGCAAATCGACAACCGTCAAGGCTTCCGCATCGGTATCCGCCTCGGGGCAAAGCACCACATTCCTGCCACTGAACAAATCGGCACGTGCCGCTTGCGGACCATTCTTCTCGGCGCCGGCAATCGGATGCCCCGGCACAAAGCAGAAAAAGTTCTTTCCCAAAGCGCGTCTTGCGGCGGCAATCACATCGGATTTTGTGCTGCCCGCATCCGTGATGATTGATTTTTCATGGAGATGGGGCGCAAGGCCGGAAAGCACCGAGCTTGTCTGCGCAACAGGCATGGCCAAAACGATCACATCGGCCTGGGCTGCCTCCCTTGGCGATTCCGCAATGCGGTCGATCAAACCCAGCGACCTGGCCTGTTCCAGGGTTTCACGGCTGCGCCCCAGACCAACGATTTCATCCACCACGCCAGCCTGCTTCAGCGCAGCAGCCAAGGAGCCGCCTATCAGTCCGACGCCCGCAATAAGAAGACGGTTGACATGAAAACTCATAGACAGGCGCTCAAGGCATCCAGGAAGCGGGCATTCTGTTCCTTCAACCCCACTGACACGCGCAGAAATTCCGGCAAGCCGTAATTGGCCACCGGCCTGACGATCACACCACGCTTGAGCAGTTCGGCATTGATGCGCGCGGCCTCGCCTACCTTTGCCAGCAGGAAATTTCCTTTCGAAGGCACATGGTCAATCCCCAGCTTGCCGAGCCCTTCAACCAGCTGCTTCATGCCCGAAGCATTCACCTCGTAGCTCTGGTCAAGAAAAGCCCGATCATCCAGCGACGCTTCCGCGGCGGCCAAAGCCACCAGGTTCACGTTGAAGGGATGACGCACGCGATTGAGCAGATCGATGACATCCGGCCGGGCAATCCCGTAGCCGATCCGCAACCCGGCCAGACCATAGGCCTTGGAGAAGGTGCGGACAATCAGCAGATTGGGGTAACGCGACAGCCAGGTAACCGTATCGAAACGGTCTCCGGGCGGCAGGTATTCGCCATAGGCCTCATCCAGCACGATGAGAACACTCCGAGGAACAGATTGAATGAATGCTTCAACCTCTTTCCAGGGCAGGAAGGTTCCGGTCGGATTGTTGGGGTTGGCGATCCAGACCACGCGTGTGTCCTCGCGAATCGCTGATCGCATTGCCGCAAGATCATGTCCGTAATTTCTTGCCGGTGTTTCAATGCCCTTCGCACCAGCAGTCAGCGTGGCAATGGGGTACACGGCAAACGCGTGTTGCGCATAAACAGCCGAGGAAGCCGATCCCAGAAACGCGCGGGCCGCCATGTCCAATACATCATTGGAACCATTGCCCAGCACAATGTTTTCCTGGGAAAGTCCCAGCCTCTCGCAAAGTTTCACCTTGAGCGAGAAACCTGCGCCATCCGGATACAGTGCGATTTCCTTCAGGCTGGCCTGAGCCGCTGCAAGACCTTTCGGGCTGGGCCCAAGCGGGTTTTCGTTGGAAGCCAGTTTGACAATGGATAACGGATCCAGTCCCAGTTCACGTGCAAGCTCCGTGATCGGCTTGCCCGGTACATAGGGCGCGATGGATTTGATATGGCGCGCAACCTGTTCGCAAACATCAAGCTGCACGCTTTCTAACGAAGCACTCATCAGCACGCAGCCGGATAGGAACCCAAAACTTTCAGCATCGCTGAACGGGCAGTTATCTCCTTGAGAGCCAGGGCAACAGAGGCATCCTCGTGATGTCCTTCAATGTCCACGAAGAACAGGTATTCCCAATTGGCCCCCTTGACCGGCCGCGACTCGAACTTGGTCATGGACACGCCCGCATCGGCAAGCGGCTGTAAAAGCTTGACCATCGCGCCCGGCACATTGGCCGCCGAGATCACCAGCGAGGTCTTGTCGCGGCCCGAGGGCGAGGCATCATGATCCGCCAGCACCAGAAAACGCGTGGTGTTGTTGGGTTCATCCTCGATGTGCGAGACAACGATGTCGAGACCATAAGTCTCGGCGGCGATCTCGCCGGCAATCGCGGCTGAAACAGGTTCGATGGATGCGAGCCGTGCGGCTTCGGCATTGCTGCTGACGGGAACACGCTCGGCCCGTGGCAGATTCTGGTTGAGCCAGTGCTGACATTGCGCGAGCGACTGGGCGTGGCTGTAGACTTTTGCAATCCCTTCAAGTCCACCTGATTTACGCAGCAGATTCTGATGGATGGGCAGCAGCACTTCACCGCATATCTTCAATGTGCTGCCAACAATCAGATCCAGTGTGCGCGACACCGCGCCTTCGGAAGAGTTTTCCACTGGCGCCACGGCGTAATCCGCACGGGCGGTTTCCACCGCGCGGAAAACCTCGTCGATGGTGGCACAGGGTACATTGCCGACTGCATGACCAAAATGCTTGTAGGACGCTGCCTGGCTGAAAGTGCCTTCCGGTCCAAGATAGGCTATGCGCAGATGCTGTTCCAGGTCGCGGCAGGCCGACATGATTTCGCGGAACAGATGCTCGATGTTTTCCGGCTTCAGCGGGCCAGGGTTTTCCGCACACAGGCGGCGCAACACCTGAGCCTCGCGCTCGGCGCGGTAAATCTGCCCATTCTTTATGTGGCCCACCGCCTGCGCAAGCTTGGCCCGCTCATTCAACAGGCGAAGCAACTCGGCATCGACAGCGTCGATGCCATTGCGCAGCTTGAGCAGCTCGTCAGACATCGGCGGGCAGATAGCGCACGTTGAGCACACCTTCGATGGCGGACAGCTGTTTCAACAGCACATCGGTCACCGGGCTGTCCACATCGACCAGGGTATAGGCCATGTCGCCTTTGGATTTATTCACCATGTTGTGGATGTTGAGACTTGCTCCCGCCAGCGTGGAAGTAATGGAGCCCACCATGTTGGGCACATTGGCATTGACCAGCGCGATGCGGTAAGCCGATTCGCGGCCCATTTCGACATTGGGGAAATTGACCGAGTTGAGAATGTTGCCGTTCTCCAGAAAATCCGTGACCTGCTGCGCCACCATGATGGCGCAGTTTTCCTCGGCCTCTTCGGTCGAAGCACCCAGGTGAGGCAGGGTGACAACCCTGGACTGGTTTTTCAGCGCATTGGCCGGAAAGTCACAGATGTAGGCGCCCAGTTTTCCAGCATTAAGCGATTCGATCACCGCCGCATTATCCACCGTGCCTTCACGCGAGAAGTTCAGCAGAATGGCGCCTGCCCGCATGGCTGCGATGCGCTCGGCATTGATGAGATTGCGTGTGGCATCGATCAGCGGCACATGCAACGAAACGAAATCGCTTTGGCGCAACAGGTCTTCCACGCTTGCTGCCTTCCTGACCTGTGAGGGCAGCCGCCAGGCGGCTTCCACGGTAATGCCGGGGTCGAAGCCGATCACGTTCATGCCCAGCTTGATGGCGGCATCCGCCACCAGCGAGCCAATCGCGCCCAAGCCGATGACGCCCAGCGTCTTGCCCGGCAATTCGCCGCCGGCGAATTTCTTCTTGCCCGCCTCGGTTGCCTTGTGGATTTCCTCGTCCGACCCGGTCAGACCCTCGCTGAATTTCACCGCGGGAATCAGGTTGCGCACACCCATCAGCATGCCGGCAATGACCAGTTCCTTAACGGCATTGGCATTGGCGCCCGGCGCATTGAACACCGGCATGCCACGCTCGGACATCGCCTTCACCGGAATGTTGTTGGTGCCAGCGCCCGCGCGACCTATGGCCTTGACGCTGGCGGGTATGGCCATGTCGTGCATGTTGGCCGAGCGCACCAGAATGGCGTCAGGCTCGGCCACATCGCCGCCGACGGTGTAGCTCTGTGGCAGTCTCGCCAGCCCCTTGGCGGAGATGGCGTTCAGGGTCTGTATCTTGTATGCCTTGGCCATGCTGTTTATCCGTTCGCCTTTTCGAAATCGTTCATGTAGTTAACCAGCGCCTGCACGCCTTCTTTCGGCATGGCGTTGTAGATGGAGGCACGCATGCCGCCGACGGAACGATGGCCCTTGAGCTGAAGCAGCCCGCGTTCCTTCGCGCCTTTCAGGAAAGCCTCGTCAAGTGCCGCGTCCTTGAGCGTGAACGGCACGTTCATCAACGAGCGGTTTTCCTTTGCCACCGGGGAATTGTAGAAACCGGTGCTGTCCAGCTTGCCGTATAGCAGCGTGGCTTTTTCGCGGTTGATCTTTTCCATCGCCGCCAGGCCACCCTGTTTCGTCAGCAGCTTGAACACCAGCCCGGCCACATACATGGCAAAGGTCGGCGGCGTGTTGTACATGGATTCATTTTCACTGTGCGTCTTGTAATCGAACATGGTCGGCGTCCCCGCAACCACCTGGCCGATCAAGTCTTCGCGCACGATGACAATGGTAAGCCCCGCCGGACCGATGTTTTTCTGTGCGCCAGCATAAATCAGGCCGTATTTCGAAACATCGATGGGGCGCGACAGGATGTTCGATGACATGTCCGCCACCAGCGGTATGCTGCCGGTGTCCGGGGTCCAGAAGATTTCCACGCCGCCGATGGTCTCGTTGGGTGTGTAGTGCACATAGGCCGCGTTCGGATCGAGTTTCCACTGGCCCTGTTCCGGCGCGTAGGAAAAGTTTTTGTCCTCGCTGCTGGCGACGACATTCACGCCGCCAAATTTCTTCGCTTCCTTGATCGCCTTTTTTGACCACTCGCCGGTATTGAGATAATCGGCGGAAGTCTTGCCGCGCAGAAGATTCATCGGAACCATGGCGAACTGCGAGGACGCCCCGCCCTGCAGGAACAGCACCTTGTAGTTGGAAGGAATGCTCATCAGCGCACGCAGGTCAGCCTCGGCCTCGGCGGCAATGCCCATGAATTCCTTGCCGCGATGCGACATCTCCATGACCGACATGCCGCTGCCGTGCCAGTCGACCAGTTCCTGCTGAACCTGCTGTAAAACGGCCTTGGGCAACACTGCCGGGCCGGCGCTGAAGTTATAGATTGCGGTCATGATTTCTTTTCCATGCTGATGATGTCGGCACTGTGTTTGATGCCGGTGTGGCTGTAGCCGACGAAGCGCGCACCGGATTCGATATCGAGGGATTCCGCCGTAACATCGCCTTCCACTTCTCCCTGGCTATGGATGCGAAGCTGCCCATTGGCGGTGATGGTCGCTTTCACACGGCCATGGATGAGGATGTTGCGCGCGGCAACCGTCTGTCCTTCGATCACGCCACTCGACGACACCTCAATATCGCCTTCGGCGCGAACATTGCCTCGCACCATGCCTTCAACACGCAGGTTTCCCGCTATCACCAGGTCCCCCTGTACTTCGCTGCCCAGGCTGATGAAAGTCATGGCCACATGCTGGCTTTCAGGTTTGTGCGCTTTGGTGGATTTGGTTTTGGCAGTGAACATTGTCGCCTCCTTGGTTATTGCTCCACATAGGGCGCGGGATTGATTGCCCTGCCCCGGTACTGAAGTGCATAGTGAAGATGCGGTCCGCTGGATCGGCCTGTATTCCCAAGCAATCCCACGGCTTGCCCTTTGTTGACCGTTTCACCCGGTTTGACCAGCACCTTGGACAAATGGCCATAGACACTGCGATAGCCATATCCATGCTCGATCGCGACAAAATTACCGATGGCCCCGCCGTGGCCTGCCTCGTCGACTTTTCCTGGAGCCGTCGCCTTGACGGGCGAACCGGTATCCCCGGGAAAATCCATCCCGCCGTGAAACTCATGGCCCTTGCCAAAAGGATTGTTGCGCAAACCATAATTCGAACTGACATGAAACCCGCCATCCACGGGCATACCCGCCGGCCTCGCCACCTCCCGTTCCAGCGTCGATTCCAGTTGCGGAAGCAGGCTTGCCAGTCGTTCGTCCAGCAGGGCAAGTTCGCCTTGCATCAAGGATGATGCGTTGGCCTCGGTAACCGGGATGGCCGGCCCGCCCATGGAAGAGCGCTGGCCCTGCTCAACCGGAAAACGTTCCCTAGCGCCATTGACCAGGCCATGCACTTTGGCGGCCAGTTGTTCAACCCGGTGTTGCAGGCTGATCATGTGCTGGCCCATCGCCTGACGGTCCTCAGCCAGCCTGGAATTACTTGCCTTCAGCGCGGCGATTTTCTCTGCCTGCGCATCCGCATGGGCGATGGCTTCCATATTGGAGAGATGCGAATACGCCACATAGAAAGTTGCGGAGAACCAGCCAAAAACCGCCACACCGGCCACGATCGCGATTCTCCGCAACGACTCCAGATTGATCCGCAGGGTTTTTGAAGGATGGCCACTCAGGGCAAACACAATTTCAAGGGTGCGCGGATGCCGCGCGGCACGTCCATCTGGTTTGCGGAACAAGGCAAGCCAGCGCAGCATGCTTACTCGTCCCCTTCCGTTTCCTGGATGGATTCAACGCCGATCAGCTTCTGGCCTTCATCCAGGCTGATCAATGTCACGCCCTGCGTGGCGCGTCCCATTTCACGGATTTCCTTCACACGGGTGCGGATCAGTACGCCGCCATCGGTAATCAGCATGATTTCGTCGTCTTCCTTGACCAGGGTGGCCGCCACCACCTTGCCGTTGCGTGCCGTGGTCTGAATGGCGATCATGCCCTGCGTGGCGCGTGCATGGCGGGTGTATTCCGTGATGGATGTCCGCTTGCCGTAACCATTCTCCGTGGCAGTCAGCACGGAATCGGTTTCATCTTCCGCCACCAGCAGCGAAATCACCCGCTGGCCATCAGCCAGACGCATGCCGATCACGCCACGCGCGGCACGTCCCATCGGCCGCACATCGTTTTCGTCGAAGCGCACGGCCTTGCCGCCATTGGAGAACAGCATCACATCGTGCTTGCCATCGGTAATGGCCGCGCCGATGAGATAGTCATCGTCATCAAGGCCGACCGCGATAATCCCGGCCGAACGCGGACGCGAGAATTCGGCAAGCGGCGTCTTTTTGACCACGCCACTGGCGGTGGCCATGAAGACGTAATGTTCTTCGTCAAATGCCTTGACCGGCAGCAACGCATTGATCTTTTCACCTTCGGTCAACGGCAACAGGTTGACAATGGGTTTGCCACGGCTGGCACGCCCGCCTTGCGGCACGTTGTATACCTTGAGCCAGTACATGCGGCCGCGGTTGGAGAAGCACAGGATGTAGTCGTGGGTATTGGCCACGAACAGCTTCTCGATGAAATCGTCTTCCTTGGTGCCCGCCGCCTGCTTGCCACGCCCGCCACGCTTCTGCGCGCGGTAATCCGTCATGGGCTGGGTCTTGATGTAGCCGGTGTGCGACAGTGTGACGACCATGTCTTCCGGTGCAATCAGATCTTCCATGGAAAGATCCTGCGTGTCGGTCACGATCACCGAGCGCCGCTTGTCGCCAAACTGCTCCATCACCTGAGTCAGCTCGTCGCGGATGATCTGCGTCACGCGAGCGGCATTGGCCAGAATGTCCAGCAAGTCGGCGATGCGCTCCATCACTTCCTTGTACTCGCCGACGATTTTGTCCTGCTCCAGGTTGGTCAAACGCTGGAGCTGCATTTCCAGAATGCGCTGGGCCTGAATATCCGACAGGAAATAACCTTTCTTGTGCAGGCCATACTGCGGCGCCAAACCGATCGGGCGGGAAAAATCCGCTTCCACGCGCGCGAGCATTTCCTCCACCAGCTTCGAGCGCCAGGGCTTGCCCATCAGCTTTTCCTTGGCGATGGCGGGCGTTTCGGAAGACTTGATGATCTGGATGATTTCGTCGACGTTTGACAGCGCGACCGCCAGACCTTCCAGGATGTGGCCGCGCTCACGCGCCTTGCGCAGTTCGAACACCGTGCGCCGCGTCACCACTTCGCGGCGATGGCGCAGGAAGGCGTCGAGCATTTCCTTCAGATTGAGCAGGCGGGGCTGGCCATCAACCAGCGCCACCATGTTCATGCCGAAGGTGTCCTGCATCTGCGTGTCCTTGTACAGATTGTTCAGGATGACGTCGGCGTTTTCACCGCGCTTCAGTTCAATAACGACACGCATGCCGGATTTATCGGACTCGTCCCGCAAATCTGAAATGCCTTCTATCCGTTTGTCCCGGACCAGTTCGCCAATTTTTATCAGCAAATTGGCCTTGTTAACCTGATAGGGCAGCTCGTCGATGATGATGGCCTGGCGCTCGCCCTTGCCTATATCCTCGAAGTGGCACTTGGCCCGCATGATCACGCGGCCGCGGCCGGTGCGATAGCCGTCCTTTACACCAGACAGGCCGTAGATGATGCCGGCGGTCGGAAAGTCCGGCGCGGGCACCATTTCAATCAGCTGTTCGATGGAAGTCTCGGGATCCGCCAGCAGTGCCAGACAGGCCTTGCAGACCTCATTCAGGTTATGCGGCGGGATGTTGGTGGCCATGCCCACCGCAATGCCGGTCTGACCGTTGATCAGCAGGTTGGGAATGCGCGTGGGCAGTACCAGCGGTTCCTGCTCGGAGCCATCGTAGTTGGGCCCGAAATCGACGGTTTCCCGGTCGATGTCCGCCAGCATCTCATGGGCGATTTTCGCCATGCGTATTTCGGTGTAACGCATCGCCGCCGCATTGTCGCCATCAACCGAGCCGAAGTTGCCCTGGCCGTCGATCAGCATGTAGCGCAGCGAGAAATCTTGCGCCATGCGCACAATGGTGTCGTACACCGCCGTGTCGCCGTGCGGGTGATATTTACCGATCACGTCGCCAACGATACGCGCCGATTTCTTGTAGGGTTTGTTCCAGTCGTTACCGAGTTCGCTCATGGCAAACAGCACCCGGCGATGAACGGGTTTCAGACCGTCGCGCACGTCCGGCAGGGCGCGCCCCACGATCACGCTCATGGCGTAATCGAGGTAGGAACGGCGCATCTCCTCTTCCAGGCTGATCGGCAGGGTTTCTTTGGCGAACTGCTCCATTTATTGTGCTGACCGGAAACGTAAAAACCAGAATTTTAACATGGTCGTGGTAGCCAGCCCTGCTTCCCTGAGCGCCGATTTCTGGTAACAATGCGGAATGATCGAACTCGTTGATTTACTGATTATTCCCCGCTGGATCATTCCGGTGGAACCCGCTGGCGTACTGCTGAATCACGCCCTGGCGGTCAAGGGCGGGCGTGTCGCCGCCATCGTTCCGGCTGGCGAGGCCAAAAGCCGGTTTGCCGCGCGCGACACGCTGGAACTGCCCAATCACGCCCTCATCCCCGGCCTGGTTAACCTGCATACCCACGCGGCCATGAGCCTGCTGCGCGGCTTCGGCGACGACCTGCCGCTGATGGAATGGCTGACCACAAAAATCTGGCCAGCCGAACAGGCGCTGGTCTCGGCGGATTTTGTGCGTGACGGCACGCTGCTGGCCTGCGCCGAGATGCTGGCGGGCGGCATTACCTGCTTCAACGACATGTATTTCTTCCCTGGCGCCGCCGCCGAAGCCGCGCTGGACTCCGGCATGCGCGCAAGTCTCGGCATGATCGTGATGGATTTTCCCACCGCTTACGCCAGCGATGCCGATGACTGTCTGGACAAAGGGCTGGCCGTGCGAGATCGCTTTAAAGGCGAATCGCTGCTTTCCTTCACCTTCGCCCCGCACGCGCCCTACACTGTTTCGGACGACGCGCTGGCCCGGATCGGCGTGCTGGCCGAACAGCTCGATGCGCCCGTCCACATCCACCTGCACGAAACCGAACACGAAATTGAGGAAAGCCAGGCCAAATACGGTGTCCGTCCGCTGGAACGGCTGGGCAAAGCCGGATTGCTTTCACCCCGGCTGATTGCCGTGCATGCCGTTCACCTGCTGGAGGGCGAAATCGACACGCTGGCCCGCCACGGCTGCCACATCGCCCACTGCCCTGCCTCCAACCTCAAGCTGGCCAGCGGCCTGCCCCCCGCCCACAAATGGCTCAAGGCCGGCATCAACTTCGGCATCGGCACCGATGGCGCTGCCAGCAATAACCGGCTCGACCTTTTTGCCGACATGCGGCTGGCCGCCCTGCTGGCCAAGGGTGTTTCCGGCGAAGCATTTGCCCTGCCCGCGGCGAAAACGCTTGAGGCTGCCACGCTGGGTGGCGCCAAAGCCCTGGGGCTTGATGGTCAAATCGGTTCGCTTGCGGCGGGGAAATGGGCCGACATGGCGGCGGTCGATCTGGGTGGCCTGTCCTCCCAGCCGGTATTCGATCCCGTGTCGCATCTCGTTTACGTGGCCGGGCGCAGCCAGGTCAGCCATGTCTGGGTGGGCGGCGAACTGGCGGCTCGCGATGGCCATGCACTCAAACTTAACCCTTCCGATTTAAGGGCCAGATTGGCTTACTGGTCGGCTAAACTATCGTCCTGATTACATTTCAAAGGCCGGAGCTTCGTCACTGACTGTTCCTCGCAATGACCCCGCCGTCATCTCGAAGGCTGAAAACCCGTGGCGATCCAGTAAACACATGAGCAACGTCGACACCACCGAAATCCAGAAATTTTCCGAACTCGCTCACCATTGGTGGGACCCGAATTCCGAGTTCAAACCCCTGCACGACATCAATCCGCTGCGCCTTGGCTGGATCGACCGCCACGCCGGGCTGGCTGGAAAGAACGTCATCGATGTTGGCTGCGGCGGCGGCATCCTCAGCGAATCCATGGCCGCCACCGGCGCCACGGTCACCGGCATCGACATGTCGGAAAAAGCGCTGAAAGTGGCCCGGCTGCACCTGCTCGAATCCGGCCGCGAGGTCACCTACCGGCAGATTGCCGCCGAAGACATGGCGGCGGAAAACCCCGCCGCGTTCGATGCCGTCACCTGCCTGGAAATGCTGGAACACGTGCCCTCGCCCGCCTCCGTCGTCCAGGCCTGCGCACAGCTTGCCAAACCCGGCGGCTGGGTGTTTTTCTCCACGCTCAACCGCAACCTGAAAAGCTACGCCTTCGCCGTGCTGGGCGCGGAATACCTTATGCAACTGCTGCCCAAGGGCACGCACGACTACGCCAAATTTATCCAGCCGGCGGAACTGGCGGGTTTTGCCCGCGCCGCCGGGCTGGAAGTCGTCGACCTCATCGGCATGACCTACAACCCGCTGAGCAAAACCTACGCACTGGAAAACGATACCGGCGTCAATTACCTGATGGCCTGCCGAAGGCCAGCGGAACAGTGATCCGATCCGTTCTCTTCGACCTCGACGGTACCCTCGTCGATACCGCGCCCGATCTGGGCTATGCCCTGAACCTGCAACGTGGCGTGCACGGACTGCCGCCCCTGCCCTTCGAAGTCATCCGCCCGCAGGCTTCGCATGGCGCACGTGGCCTGCTCCAGCTTGGATTCGGCATTACACCCGAAGACAGCGGCTTCGCCCCCATGCGGCAGGAATTCCTGCAGCTGTATGCCGACAACATTTGCCGCCACTCCCGCCTGTTCGACGGCATGAACGAGGTGCTGAAAGAACTGGAAAGCCGCAACCTGCCCTGGGGCGTCGTCACCAACAAGCCCGCCCGCTTCACCGAACCATTGCTCTCGCTGCTGGACCTGGCCGAACGCGCTGCCTGTATCGTGTCCGGCGATACCTGTCCCGAACCCAAGCCCCACCCCGGCCCGCTGCTGTTTGCCAGCCAGCAGGTGGGCATTCCGCCTGAAAACTGCCTGTACGTCGGCGATGCCGAGCGCGATATCGAGTCCGCCCGCAACGCCGGCATGCCCTGCATCGTTGCCCATTACGGCTACCTCGACACAAACGACCAGCCCCACAACTGGGGTGCGCTTGGGCTGGTTTCCTCGCCCGAGGAAATTCTGGATTACCTCTAAACCCCCTTGATAAAGGAGGTGGCGAACCTGCGAGCCGGGGGATTTCCTCTTGATATCTGAACTATCCCACCCACATACTGTCCATTCTTTGCTTTCCGATACAACCCTGGAAAGCTAGAATGAAAACACTGCACAACACACCAGTTACCGGGGCCGACCTGGTTTCGACGTGGGTCGCAAAGCAGAGTGGGGCATACCGAGGGTCAGAGCACCTCGTAAATCCAACTGAAATCGTTTAAACGCAAACGACGAAACTTACGCTCTGGCCGCTTAATTGCGCCAGACCCTGCACCAGCCAGCATACGGGGTGGGTTAGGCAACTAACAGCAGGGTAATCTCAGTATGATCGTCCTGTTCAGGGTTGCTTTGAACAGGATTAAATCCAAGGCAACTCGCTGGCATCAAGCCTGTTCGGCGGGCGTGATGCAGGTTAAAACCAATTCACCGGACTAAGTATGTAGAACTGCCTGTAGAGGGCTTGCGGACGCGGGTTCGATTCCCGCCGGCTCCACCAAACAAGAACGCCACCCATCCGGGTGGCGTTGTTGTTTGGTGGAGTTGGTTGGGATGAGAACCCGCTATCGGGTTCGCGGAGCAAGCACTGCTTGCGACGGACAGCCTCAGGCTGGTCCCGAGCAACGCGAGGGATGGCTGGATCGCGGAGGCAACGCGAGCCAGACACAATCCCGCCGGCTCCTCAATACAAAGCCCACCTTGCTTGAAAATAACTTAAAAATTGATGCTCTTAATACAAGTCGATTCTGTTGCATTTAAAAGTCGCTCGATTAGTGAAATCAAGTCACTGGAAAGCGGATATTTTTTTGCCCCAGTGACTCGATATTCGAACTCCTTGAATTTGTAGTACTGGTTGATCATTGTGATAACTGCTTTTTCTTTTTCCGAAAGATTGACCAGCTCTCCAAGTCCTTTTTGCTCGGCTCTGATAAGTCCTTGATCAAGATCATGTCCGATATTTTTTAGATCGGCCAAGTTTGCTCCTCTTGCGCGTATAAAACTCTTGAATGCAAGCTCTAGTGAATGACCTAATAAATAATAAAGCGGTTGGCCTAATTCAAATTTTTTACTAGCCGCAAGATGTTTTGCAGCATCAAGCATTTCTCGAGCATCGGTCCAGAGCCCCATTCCGGTCGTTCGTTCTTCTTCAATCATGATTGCTGTATCCGTTGGAAAAACATCTCTCTCACCCTACCTGACTCACTTCAAACACCGCATCAATCTCTTTCCCGTTCCAGTGGTATTCCAGGTGGGCGGCGTGCAGGCAGTTCTTGAGCAGGATGGGTTTGAATGCAGCGAGGCATTGGCCGCCGGCGTGGCGGACGGAGGGATACAGGATGCCGAGCACGCCCTCCTCGCGCAGCGCTCTACCGATGCCTTGCGAATAGACATAGCTATCGGGATCAACGATGCGCGGCTCGGTCTGGCTGGCTTTTCGGAGATCTGCCACCCTACCCCTGGCTTCCACGGAATACAGCCGCATTTGCAGGCGCATGGCCGGTTCGTTCGTGGCCCGCATGAACAACGTCTGGTGGTAGCGGGTTTCGGCAATGGCGGTTTCCCGTTTCCTGGCGCAATAGAACACGCCATGGCTGCCATCGCTGAAGCGGCTGCCTTGCGGGTTGAGGTGTGTGAAGGCGGCCATGATGGGTCCGCTGCCGTTGCCGAACTGCCGTTCTTCTGGCGGAACAAGGCTGATATCACCGACCTCGTCGCGGAGGCGGTCGTTGGTCATGGCTTCCAGCGCATACAGCGCTTCAAAGTCTTCCGGCGCGGCGATGCGGTCAAACAGGTTGACGGCGGGAAATCGCGTGGGGATGACGCGCCAGGCCGGGTTCCAGTTGAGCGAAACGCGAGGGTAAATGCTCAAGCCCAGCCGCCGCGCCGGGCGTCCAGATACTGGCGCACCGCCAGCAGGTCGCTGATGTTGCCTCCCAGCATGCGTTCCAGCGCACTTTTGCCGGCAAACAGCGGCGCGGTGTTGGGCTTTTTCACCCAGGCGTCAGAAGCAACGGGATCAGGCAGCAGGATTTGCAGAGCCTTGTATATGCCAAGGAGATAGGACAGACGTTCGAGCGTGTCGCGCTTGAGGTCGGCACTTTCCGGCGCGGCCTTCCATTTGAAAAAAGTGGAGCGGCCCGGACTGCCCAACAGGGTCATCTGCTCGTCGGTGTTCAGCCCCCAAGCCTGGGCGATGTTGAAAAACGCGCGCAGGCCTGCCACAGAAATATCGCGGCTGGTGAGCGGCGCCTTGGCTTTGACTGCAATGGCCGGAGCTGGCATGGTTGAACTCCCGAAATGCTTTGATGACTGTATAGTCCATTTATGGACTATTGTCAATAATACGTATGTATCTGGATATTCGTGCAGTTTAGACAACAAGGGTCTATTGTTGAAAGCACGTCAACAAAAAAGGAGGGAACAATGCTCAAGCTCATTGCATTGATTGTTGTTGTTCTGATCGCGGCGGTGCTGATTTTCGCTTCAACCAAACCTGACACCTTCCGCGTGGAGCGCTCGGCCAGCATCAAGGCACCGCCGGAAAGGATCTTTGCCATTCTCAACGACCTGCAACAATGGAAAGGCTGGTCGACTTGGGAGAAAATGGACCCGGCCATGAAGAAAACATTCGGCGGCCCGGCAAGCGGGACAGGCGCAAGCTATGAATGGCAGGGCAACAACAAGGTTGGCCACGGCCGCATGGAAATAATCGAATCTGTTCCGCCCTCAAGACTCGTGATCAAGCTGGATTTCATCAAGCCAATGGAAGCGCACAACACGGCGGAATTTACCTTGCAGCCAAAAGGCGAATACACCGAGGTCAACTGGGCCATGCATGGCCCATCGCCCTTCATTTCCAAGGTGTTTCAGGTGTTTGTCAGCATGGACAAGATGGTGGGCAAGGATTTTGAAGACAGCCTCGCCGGCCTGAAAACAGTTGCGGAAAGATAAGCGCCTGTTTGTCTGATAACCGTTCAGGAGCCGCCTTCGCCCAGCCGGAAGTTCAGTTCCCGCAACAGGATTTCCACCTGCCTTGCGAGTTCCTCCGCCAGGGTCAGCGCATCGGGCGTAGCCAGCCGCGCGCTCATTTCCGTTTCTTTGGCCAGTTCCATCAGTTTCGCCGCTTCCAGGTTGCCGGATGAGCCTTTAAGGCTGTGCGCAATGAACTTGATCGTATCGAGATCGTTTTGCCGAATGGCATTGCGCAGTTTGTCGGGCGTACTGGCCAGCGAAGTTCGCGCCACGCCAAGCAGCCGGATGATGAAATCGCTTCTATTACGATAACGCTTGGTAAAGGCCGCCCAGTCGATCAGCGAGACTGGGGTGAGTTTTTGTTGCGGGGACTGTCCTTCCCTGGCCGCGTCTGCCGTCTCGTGGCCGGCTGGAATGCCATCCACGCCCTGCTCCCACACGACATGCATGGAAATGGCATCCACCAGGGTATCGATGTCAACCGGTTTGGTCACGCGCTCCAGCATGCCGGAATCCAGACAGCGCTGCCGCTCTTCTGGCAAGGCATGCGCGGTCAGGCCAATCACCGGCAAACCCGATGACAGATCGCGGATGCGACGGGCGGCTTCATGTCCGTCCATCACGGGCATCTGGATATCCATGAGCACCACGTCAAAGCTGCTGACGCCCGCTTCTTCAAGCTGTTCCAGCGCCTCCTTGCCATTGACGGCAAACTGAACCTGAGCGCCTTCATGGACAAGCAGGTCTTCCAGAATCAGGCGGTTGACTTCCACGTCTTCCGCCGCAAGCACTTTCAAACCTGCAAGCCGTTTAGCGCCTGGCAGGGCATGATGCTGATGCTCAGCGATGGCCGGAATGGAAGGCACGGATACCGGCAATGGCAGACGCAATGTGAAGCTGCTGCCCTTGTCCGGCACACTTTGCACCGTGATTTCGCCCCCCATCAGCGTGGCCAGATTGTGGCTGATGGCCAACCCCAGCCCGGTGCCGCCATATTTGCGCGTGGTGGAGCTGTCGGCCTGTTCAAAAGGCGTGAACAGGAGCGCGATCTGTTCAGGGTTGATGCCAATTCCGGTATCCGTCACGGTGAAAAGCGTGGTCTGACCTTCCCTCGAAACCGTCAGCGTGACACCGCCCTGATGGGTGAACTTGACGGCATTGCTGAGCAGATTGGCCAGCACCTGACGCAGACGCAGCGAATCTCCGCTGACCCAGGTCGGCAAATCCGCGGCCAGGTTCGTTGACAACGTCAAACCTTTCTCCCGCGCATGCCCGGCAACCAGATTGATGGCTTGTTCCATGGCAGGAACCAATTGGAACGGATGCGTTTCCAGTTTGATTCTCCCGGCATCAAGCTTGGAGAGATCGAGAATATCGTTGATGATGCCCAGCAGGTGCTGGCCGGAATCGAGAATGTGGTGAAAATGTTCCCTGCAGGGCTGATTTCCCGCATTGCGCAAGCCGATTTTGGCCATTCCCAGAACGGCGTTCAGCGGCGTGCGAATCTCGTGGCTCATGTTGGCCAGGAATTCGCTCTTCACCTTGGCCAGGCGTTCGGCCTCGTTGCGCGCCGACACCAGTTCGGACGTGCGTGTCGACACCAACTCCTCCAGATGAATCCGGTGCTCGGACAACTCCGCCTCGGTTTGCTTGCGGCTGATAAAACCCGCAAGGATATCGGTCACGGAAGAAATGAACTGTTCCTTGATGGCATCGCGCTTGAATCCGGTTGGAAGATACAGCACCAGCACGCCCAGCAACAGATTGCCCGACATGATGGGCACGCTGTAGTGGCCGTGATCGGCAATGCCCGGGTAAGTGATCTCGTGCTGCTCATCCACGCAATGGGAATATTGCATTTGCCGGGTGGCGGCCGCACGGCCGCAGTGACAAAGCCCCAGCGGCACACGGGCGCAGAAGGTGCGGATTTCCGGTGACAGATCGCGGGATACAACCAGTCTCAGTATCTGGCCGCCGTCATCCATCAAAAATATCCCGCCCTTGGGCAGAATGGAAAGCCAGGACACGGCCAGAAGCTGTTTCAGGCATTCATCCAGCGTCTCTTCAAGTGCGCCGCCCCTGTGCACGGTTTCCAGAAGCCTGCGCAGCGTGGCCTGCTGTTCCCTGTCCCGGCGGATTGTTTCCTCGGCGTGCTTGCGTTCGCTGATGTCGCGCCAGACACAATAAATCAGGGGCTTGCCCTGCATTGTGATAGCCGACAAGGTGACTTCCGCAAAGAAAGTGCTCCCATCAAATCGCCGATGAACCCACTCGAAGCGGTTAAGCCCTTGTTCAAGCGCGATAGACATCATTCGCTCAGCCTTGCTGAAGGAACTTTCTCCATCAGGCTGATATTCAGGCGACAGCTCGGAAGGATGGGTGTTGAACAAGGCTTCCTTGCTGGAATATCCGAGCATGGAAACAGCCGCCTGGTTGCACTCCACGAAATGATTGTTATCAATAATCCACGCCGGGTCCGGCGAGGATTCGAACAGGGTCCTGAACCGATAATCGCTTTGTCCGAGAATCTCTACCATGTATTGATCACACAATAATGGACTATAAAAACATCTAACTTTCTCAATCGAAGTATAGTCCCGGCTGTTGATTTGTTCTCGACCAATCGCATGCGCCTGCCAGGAGAAAATACATATCCATGAACCCGGATGTCATCATCATTGGCGCGGGCGCGGCGGGCATGATGTGCGCGGCGCAGGCCGGGCAGCGCGGCAGGCATGTTCTATTGATCGACCATGCCGCAAAAATTGGCGAGCGTATCCGGATTTCCGGCGGGGGACGCTGCAATTTCACCAACCTGAATGCGGGGCCGGAAAACTTCCTCTCGCAAAACCCGCATTTCTGCCGCTCGGCGCTAGCCCGATACAGCCAGCACGATTTCATCAAACTGGTTGAAAGCCACGGAATCACCTATCACGAAAAGACGCTGGGACAGTTGTTCTGCGACGACAGCGCGCAAGACATCATCGCCATGCTGAAAAACGAATGTGGCAGGGCCGGCGTGAAATGGGCACAGCCGTGTGAAGTGAAATCCATTGCATTGCTTGCGGAAGGCAAGAACCGTTTCGGGATGCAGACCAGCCAGGGCAATTTAAAATGCGAGTCCGCCGTCATTGCCACTGGCGGACTTGCCGTGCCCGCGCTGGGCGCCACGCCGTTTGGCTATAAGATCGCGGAGCAGTTCAACATTCCCGTGGTGCCGCCCAAACCCGCGCTGGTGCCGCTGGCGCTGCCGCCTGAAACCCTGAACACGCTCAAACCGCTGTCAGGCGTGTCGTTCGACACGCAAAGTCAATGCAGCAATTCCCCTTTGTTTCGCGAACAGGCGTTGATCACGCATCGTGGCCTGTCCGGTCCGGCCGTTTTGCAAACATCCAGCTACTGGCAATTTCAGGACTATCAGAAAAACAGGAAACAGCCCATCCAGCTGAACCTGCTGCCTGACGAAGAGGCAGAAGCGTGGCTGGGCCAGCACCGCCATTCGCGCGCCCTGCTGTCCCATCTGCTGGGCGAGAAACTGCCGCGCCGGTTTGCGCATGAATGGTGTGGTTTGCATGGCTGGACAAAGCCGATGGCGGAATATTCGAACAAGGTCATTGCCGAAATCGCGGCGCAATTGAATGCCTGGCCTTTGATGCCCTCCGGCACACTGGGTTACAACAAAGCCGAGGTGACACTGGGCGGCGTGGATACCCGCGCGCTTTCTTCAAAAACCATGGAAGCCACCAGCGTTCCCGGGCTGTTTTTCATCGGCGAGGTAGTGGACGTGACCGGCTGGCTGGGCGGCTACAACTTCCAGTGGGCATGGTCATCCGGCTGGGTGGCGGGACAGCATGCCTGACGTTTCAGTTGAAAAGCTGTACGGCAAAACCTTCTATTATCCATTCAGCCGAGAGTCGCCAGCCCGCGCTCCTGGCGATCTCGTTGAATTCATCGCACCGGAATTTGTAGGAGTTTTCAGTATGCAATGTCTCGCCCAGGTCAAAATGAAAACGCTGGCCAGAAACACTGACAGACTGATCGGCAAGGCTGACCAGATGCATTTCAATGCGGCCTTCAACCGGATTGTAGAAAGCATGGTGAGAGAACCGTGAAAGCTCGAAATCGGCGCCCAGCTCACGGTTCAGCCGCGCCAGAAGATTGAGATTGAACGCAGCCGTGATGCCGACGGCATCGTTGTACGCACGATGAAGCTGCTCCGGCTCCTTCTTCAGATCGAAGCCAATGAGCAGTTGGCCGTTGCCGCCCGCAAGCTTTTTGAACCGCTCAAGCAGAAAAACTGATTCCGCCGGTGAAAAGTTGCCAATACTGGAGCCTGGGTAATAAACAAGCCGGCGTCCGGGCGGAAGATGCGGCGACGCAACCTCCAGATCGTGAACGAAATCCATGCCCAGCGCGGTAACCGCCACGTCCTGATATTCACGTGCGAGTTGTTCTGCCGCCGTGGCCAGCGCGCCCCCTGCAATGTCCATGACAACCAGTTGCCCGGGGTTCAAGGCATCCAGCAACTGCCTGACTTTTACACAATCGCCCGCGCCCGGCTCGATGATGCAGTCCACCGCGCCGATGGCGGAGGCGATTTCGGTCAGGCTCGATTTCATCAGCGCCTGCTCGATGCGGCAAAGCCGATATTCAGGCTGTCTGCAGATTTCCTCGAACAGGCGGCAGCCTGCTTCATCGTAGAAATATTTCGGCGAGATGGATTTTGGACAAGCAGCCAATCCGGCCAGCGCATCGGCGCGCAAGTCATCGCCTGCGGAAGGAAACTCCATGAAACGAAAGGACATGATTGAATTGGCTTGTTATCCATGCGTAAACATCGTTCAGTCAACTATAGTTCATCCAGGAACATGGACCGGATACGACCCATCAGCGGTTATACCGCAAACCAGATTATTGACAGGCTGGCCAGCGCACGCCGTCAGCTTAAGGTGCTTATTGACTGCCTGCCCGATCAGGCCTGGCTGGGACCGCGCGCAGGACACCTGAATCCGCCGCTTTGGGAGTACGGACACATTGTCTGGTTTCAGGAACGATGGTGCCTGCGGGAAAATCCTGACGGGACTTGTTCACCCGGCATGCTGGCCGGCGTGGATGCGCTCTACGATTCTTCGACTGTTGCGCATGACAGCCGCTGGGAGTTGCCGCTGCTCCCACCCGTGGCAATTGATGCGTATGCCACCCGCGTAACGGATGCCGTGACCGCGAAACTTCACCACATATACAACAACGAGCTGGCTTACTTTGCCGAGCTTTGCCTTTATCACGAACTGATGCACATTGAAGCCTGGTGGATGGCTTTCCAGAATCTGGGATATGCGCCGCCACACCCATCAGGCGTTTCCGGTAATTTGCCTGTTCCAGCCAAACGGCTTCATCTGGACGCTGGCGAGGCCAGTCTGGGCAGTGGCATGGATGAAGGTTTCATTTTCGACAACGAGAAATGGCGTCACACCGTCTCCGTGCCTGATTTTGACATCGACAACATTCCGGTTACTGAGCAGGTCTTCGCCGAATTTGTCGATGCCGGGGGATATCAACACAGATCGGCGTGGACTGATGACGGCTGGGCGTGGCGCATGACCAACGATGCCGACCATCCCCTCTACTGGAAAAGACATGACGGCGCCTGGCGGGTGAGGCGCTTTGATCGATGGACACCCATCGTTCCCGATGCACCCATGCTGCATGTCAATCAATTTGAAGCAGCAGCCTGCGCCATCTGGATGGGTCGCCAGTTGCCCGCGGCCTCGCAGTGGCTGCGCGCGGCCGCGAGTCCGGATTTTCACCGGGGGACGGGATGGGAGTGGCTGCGTGATTGCTTTGCGCCATATCCGGGTTTCACACCCGATCCCTACCGCGACTACTCGCAGCCCTGGTTTCACACACACATGGAATTACGGGGAGGCGGCCCGTTTACCGATCCCGCCATGAAGCGGGTTGGGTTTCGAAATTTTTATCTGCCGCACCGGCGAGACGCATTTGCCGGTTTTCGTACCGCAAGCCAGACCAGGCGTGTCTGCTTGCCGTAACTCGCATTTTTGATGCGCTACATGCCTGGGCAGGATGATCGAAGAATCTCAAGTTGTTGAGTTTCTTGTCAATAAGGTACATTTCAGGCCATGAGTCTCCGTGCCATGCCACAGCAAAACACCTTGGACTGGCTGTCCCAGGTGGGCTACACCACGATTCGCCTGTTCATGAAGAACGGACTGCAGAATCATGCCGCCGCAACGGCTTTTTATTTCATGCTGTCAGCCACGCCCCTGCTGCTGCTGCTGTCTTATGGCATGCAATGGCTGGGCAAACTGGCCGAGAGCTATGTGCCGGCCACCATGCTGTTTGCCGCGTTGTATAACCAGTTGCGGCTGGATGTACTGACGGAGGTTGGATTCCTGCCGAGGCAGACGCAGCTTGCAGCGGGCAGCGTGGGATTGCTGACGCTGCTGTTGTCCTCACGCGGGCTGGTCAATGCAGTGCAATCCGCATTCAAGGTTATTTTTCCGGCCGACATCAAGCGGCGTTTTGTCACTTCGTGGCTGTTGCCCCTGGTGATCCTTCCGGTTGCATTGGGATTGCTGGGCCTCGCGGGGGTCGCGCAGGCCGTGCTGACGTTTTTTTCCAGTGTTGAAATCATCGGCGGATTTCAGGCCACGCTGCTGAAAATACTCAATGCTCTCTTTGTGCTGTTCATGATATGGCTGCTGGTATTTCTGGCCTATTGGCGTTTGCCCATCGAGCATCCCAAGGCGCGCGATACCGCAATCGTTGCCCTGCTCGCATCGATCAGCCTGTTTCTGCTGTTTGCCCTGTTCGGGCATTTCTTCCGGCTTGAAAAATACCAGTCACTTTATGGCGCACTGGGCGGCGCGGTTTTCGTACTGATTGGCGCGTATTTCGCCTGCAATGTTTTTTATCTGTGGGCACAATGCCTGCACGCCGTGGGCAAGGTTGACGTAGAAGCGCTGGAACGGCTGTTTCTGGGCGGCGAGGGCCAGGGCGCCAACAAACTTGAAGTCTACGTCTTCAGCCGTGCCAATCGTTTGCTGGAACGCTATGGCAAGAACTATGTACCTGGCGAAACCCTGATCGAAGAAGGCGACGACTCGGAAACAGCCTATTTCCTCTATTCCGGCGAGGTCGGCATCTACAAGAAAATCGACGGTGGCGAACGCAAGCTGGGGGCACTGAATGAAGGTCAGTTGTTTGGCGAGATGGCCTATCTGCTCAAGGAAAAACGCACGGCCAGCGTCCGCGCCGAATCCGATGTGGCGGTACTGGCACTGCCGCCGCACATACTCGAAGACCTGATGCGCCATTCCGCTCCACTGTCGCGTCGCATCATCGACACGCTTTGTCAGCGCCTGGAGAAAATGAATCTGGCATCAGGACACTAAAACCAAACGGGCTTCGAGGCCGCCTTCTGGCCGGTTGACAAGCTCCAGCGTACCGCCGTGCTGCCGGGCGATGCGATCGACAATGGCCAGCCCCAGTCCTGTTCCCTGCGCGTTCGTCCTAGCGGCGTTGCCGCGATAGAACGGCTGCCTGGCCCGCTGACGTTCCTCTACGTTGAGGCCAAGGCCACTGTCGAGCACGCCAATGATGCAGCGCCCGCCTTCCTGTTGCAGCCGGACGGAAACCGGCGGCGCGCCGTAACGAAAAGCGTTTTCCAGCAGATTGTCCACAGCGCGCATCAAACTTTGCCGCCGCACGCGCAGACGGCACGATTGTCCTGAAACCGCGACCGGCTTTCCTTGTGCTGCAAATCGATTTGCCACGGATTGCACCAGACTGAATATGTCGACGATCTCGCTGGACTCCTCTGTTTCGCTCCGGGCGAAATCGAGGAATTGCCGGGTAAGCGTGTCCATGTCCTCGATGTCCTGGATCATGGCGTCACGCTCGCGTTCATGACCAACGTTCATTTCCACCGCCAGCCGAAGACGGGAAAGCGGTGTGCGAAGATCGTGCGAAATACCTGCAAGCATGAGGCCGCGGTTGGTTTCCATGGCTGCCAGATCATCCCGCATCCGGTTGAACGCGCGACTGAGCGTGGCGATTTCGCGCGGGCCTTGTTCGTCCAGACTTGGCGGTGTCTCCCCTTGTCCCAGCAAAGCGGCCGCCCGGGATACCTCGACCAGGGGACGGTTGACTCGCCGCACCAGGAGCCAGGCGCCCAGAATCGACAGTAGCAGCACCCCCGCGCCCCAGCCTATCCATGCCCAGGGCAAGGGCTGGATTTGCCGGGATCGTGGCATCACCACCCAGTATTCATCTTCGCCGATCGCAAAACTGATCCACAGGCCTTCTTCATCCTGCTCGCTGAATGCAACGAGGGTTTCATCACCCAGCTCGCGGCGGATTTCATCGGCAACCCTGGCCAGGAGAGGCGTCGGCGGCGGCGGAACATCCACTTCATCCGGCTCGACTGGAATGACCTGCACGCCTTCCTTTTGCGATAGATCGAGCAGCAAATCCCTGCGCCGATCAGGCCGGGCGGCCAGAAGTGCCGCGCGGGTGAGATTGACGATGGCGGCGGCGCGATGTGCTATCTGCTTCGCCCGGGGCTCGCGTTCGTACAAGCCAAACAGCGTCAGCCAGGCCAGTTGGCTGATCAGCAATAATCCGGCAATGAGCCAGACCGTGCGGGCAAGCAGGCTTTCAGGAAGCGCTTTCATGAATCGGGCACAAACACGTAGCCATGCCCGCGCACGGTCTGGATGAGCCTGGGCTGGGAAGGGTCGATCTCGATCAGTTTGCGCAGCCTGGAAATCTGCACGTCGATGGCCCGATCAAACGCATCGTGTTCGCGGCCGCGCGCCTGCTCCATGAGCTGTTCGCGGCTGAGCACACGGCGAGGATGTGCCACCAGCACCTTGAGAATGGCGAATTCGCCTCCGGTCAGCGGAAGACGCGTCTCCCCCTTCATCAATTCCCGGCTGCCGAGTTTGAGGATGAAACCGGCAAAGCATATTTCTTCGTCTTCCCGCGCAGGCGCGCCAGGAGGCAATATCGGACGCCGGCGGAGAATGGCGCGCAGTCGTGCCACCAGTTCGCGCGGATTGAAGGGCTTGGCCAGATAGTCGTCCGCACCCATTTCCAGACCGACAATGCGATCGATTTCATCCGACTTGGCCGTCAGCATGACAACGGGTAGTTCCGGATGTGAAACCTGCAATCGCCGGCAGATCGACAGTCCGTCCTCGCCCGGCAGCATCAAGTCCAGCACCAGAGCATCAAAGCGCGTTCCGTCCAGCTCCCGGTCCATGGCGGCGCCATCGACAGCCATGCGGACATCGAAACCCTGCTCGTTCAGATAACGTTCGAGCAGGTCGCGCAGGCGCAGATCGTCGTCAACCACCAGGATGCGTTCATTCATGGAGTTGATGTTACAGGCTCGAGCCGAAGAATTGTTTCCAAATGTTTCCGGAAAGCCTGCCGGAAAAAAAGCTTTACATACGGCACGCTGACAGACAAACCCCGTTTACATAGACTGTCCACAATGCAAGACGTGGACAAGCAAGTTGATGCCACACAAGACATCCACCAAATTTTGAGAAAGGGAATAATCATGAACAAGCTTACAATGATCAGCGCTGCCGTCATGGCCGCCATTTCAGTTTCCAGCTTCTCCGCCATGGCGGAGGGCCACCGCAACTTGAAGAATCGCGACCCTGGCGTCAACGCCCGTCAGCACATTCAGGGACATCGCATCAAGCAAGGTGTTCGCTCCGGCGAACTGACCCGCTCCGAAACTCAGGGATTAATGCAGGAACGCCATGAAATCCGTGCGCAGGAGCGTGAATACAAATCCGACGGTGTCATGACACGCGAAGAGCGCAAGGACATGCACCAGGACCTGAACACCCTGTCGAAGGACATCCACAGCGAGAAACATGACGACGAAAAGCGCCCAAAGGCGCAGTAATTTCCCCTCCAACCTTCAATATTAAGGAGATGCCATGAAAACCGGTTCCTTTGCAGTTTTATTGCTTGCGGCCAGTGTCAGCCTTCCCGCATTGGCCATCGACCGTGACAACAACCCGCCCGGACCAGCAGGTGGCCCCGGAACCAACTGGGAAAACCTGCCCGGACCGGCAGGCGGCCCCGGCACAAGCCCGGATCGCAAACGGTTTTGCAAGAAATATCCGAAGAAATGCCTTGACCGCGACAACAACCCGCCCGGCCCCCGCGGGGGTCCAGGCACCAACTGGGAAAATCCTCCCGGCCCTGCCGGTGGACCAGGCGCCAGCCCGGATCGCCATTGATACGGGCCGTTCGACGTGCGCACGCTTGCCCGATTGCTGCTCTGTTTGACTGCCTGGGCTGGCCTGGCCCAGGCGGAATCCGCCATGGAACGGCCGCAGGAATCCCATCTGAGCGATCTCGAGCGCGAGCGCCTGCGCGACGACCTCGATCAGTATTCGAACGAACTCTATGGCCATGACAGGCTGGAGAAGCGCCGTCAATTCCTGCGCGAGCGGGCCAAGCAAAGATTCAACGAAGCCGACCGGTCGGGAAACGGCCGCCTGGATCGTGAGGAATTCCGTCGTCAATACCCCAACGCCGCCAGGCATTTTGACCGGATTGATTCGGACGGTGATGGCGAAGTCAGTCAGGCCGAGGTTGCAAACGCGTTGCGCACACGACTGGAGCTTCGTCGTCAGTATTTGGAGAAAAGATTCAGGGAATGAAAAAAGCAGCCAATGCTGCCTTGCCGATCCATGATGAAAAAGGCAGCCGAAGCTGCCTTTTCGTCTCGCAAGAAAACCGTTTTTGCTTACACGCGGCGCTTGAATTCGTTGGTGCGGGTATCGATCTCGATCTTGTCGCCGATTTCGACAAAGGCGGCCACCGGGATTTCGAAGTTGGTACCTTTGAGGCGGGCGGGCTTCATGACCTTGCCGGACGTATCGCCACGCACGGCGGGTTCGGTGTATTCCACCTCGCGCACGACCGTGGTCGGCATTTCCAGTGAAATGGCCTTGCCGTCATAGAACACGACTTCGACCTGCATGCCGTCTTCCAGATAATTGAGCGCGTCGCCCATGTTGTCCGGTTCGATTTCATACTGGTTGTATTCGCCATCCATGAACACGTACATGGGATCGGCAAAGTAGGAATACGTGCATTCCTTGCGATCGAGTGTGACAACGTCAAATTTCTCGTCGGCTTTGTACACGGTTTCCGTGCCGCTTCCGGACAGCAGGTTCTTGAGTTTCATCTTGACCACGGCGGCGTTGCGGCCAGACTTGTTGTATTCGGCCTTCTGCACCACCATGGGGTCGCTGCCGATCATAACCACGTTTCCGGCGCGGAGTTCCTGGGCGGTTTTCATGATATTTAGTCCTGATTAAGCTTTAAAAAACAGGCGATTGTATCTTATTCAGGGCAAACTTGACCAGTTCATCCGCAAGACTGGGCCAGGTTTTGATCCGGATTCCCCAGCGACCCGCATGGGCACTCAATTCGGGCAGTTTTTCCAGATATTCCCGCCAGACTCCGGGGGCGGCTTCGCCCGCATTCCAGACTCGCCAGGCCTCGGCCAGCAGCCTGGCCGTGTCCGGTTCCACGCCTTCCAGGTAAAGCGCCTGAAATGCCCGGAGCTTTTTCCAGTGTGCCCCGTCTTCCTGCATGTACGGCTGCCAGATCAGCGGACGTGCCGCCCACTGGGTCTGGATGAAGGAATCCTCGCCACGAACACAGTTCAGATCGCACGCCCAGAGCAGACGGTCATAGCGGTCATGGTCCAGAAAGGGAATAGTGCAAACATCAAGCTGGCCGCATCTGACGATTTGCCCGGATTGCAATTCTGACTTGCCCATCCAAGCCGCCACGCGGCCGGACGCCTTGCCCTCGGGCACAATGAGCATGGCTGGCCGGGAATATTCAGCCAGGGCATCCAGTAACCCCGCGATGGCTGGATTGTCGTAGGCAAACAGCGAGACTGCCAACGCCTGATCAGGGAAGGATTCAATCCCAAGCTCCGCGAAAAAACGTCCTCTCGCGCCGGCTTGCCGCCGCCAGGCATCCAGTTCTTCGTGCTGGCGCGGGCTGCCCAGCAACCCGCCCGTGCCGGGACCAAAGCCCGGGATGAAGAATGTCTGGGTCAGCGGCAAGCGGGGATGCGGCGAAGCCAGGCCGTGGCAATCCTTCACCCAGTCTTCCGCGCTGAGGTATTCGAGATTGATCCAGACCGGCCTGACCGTCATGGCCGCCATTTTTTGCAGATAGGCGTCAGGCAGACGGCAGGCCAGCGCCTCGATGACCACTTGCGCAGGCTCGGTGTCCGACGGCGTATCTGTCCAGTGATGAATCTCGACACCGCCAATAATCTGGCTGGTTCTGTTTTGATCGAGCCTGGGTTCAAGCCGCTGGAAGCTCCCCATATCGTCCACCCACAGCCGCACATCCTGATCGAACTCTTCCGTCAACTGGCGCGCCAGCCGCCAGGCAATGCCAATATCGCCAAAGTTGTCGATGACCGTGCAGAAAATATCCCAGCGTAATTTCATCAGGCTATTTTACGGTGCCAGAAACAACAAAGGCGCCAACAGGCGCCTTTGTTGTTTCCAATGAAAAAGTCACTTGCCCTTCAGACAAGTGCTCATGAATTTTTTCCTGGCATCGCCGGTTTTACCCTTGGCTTCGGCATTGCAGTCGCGCATGCGCTGCTGTTGCGGCGAGAGTTCCTTGCCCGACGCGGCAACCGCTGGCGAGTCGCCCTTCAGGCAACCGCTCATGAAAGTCTTGCGCTCGTCGCCGGTCTTGCCCTTGGCTTGAGTGTTGCATTCCTTCATGCGGTTCTGTTGCGCCGTTTCCGCCATCACAGGCGTGGCGGACAGGGCAGTAAGCGCGGCTAATATCAATAAAGCAGGCTTCATGAAAGGCTCCTTAGTTGTGGTGATCGGGAGACAGCACTCTACCCCATCTGCCGGAAAATTTTGTAAACCCTTGTCAAAGCCCGTGAATCAGCGTAGAAAGCCGGAAAGTTCCTGATTTTCATGGGACTTTGGGTGGTTGGAGATTCAGGGCAGCACAAGGCGTCTTGTATCACACAACAAGCGGTTGGCCGCACGCAGTTCGCGGCTGCAGTACGCCAAATGGAGGATGATTTCTATGGCAACAGGTACCGTCAAGTGGTTCAGCGATTCCAAGGGTTTCGGCTTTATCACTCCCGACGACGGCGGTGAAGATGTGTTCGCGCATTTTTCCGCCATCAACATGAATGGCTTCAAGACGCTGAAGGAAGGCCAGAAAGTATCATTTGAAGTAAGCCAGGGCCCCAAGGGCAAGCAGGCTTCAAATATTCAAGCTGCCTGATTCAGACAGCCCAAATTAAAAACCCCGCGAAAGCGGGGTTTTTTTACGCCTTCGCTAAGGCGGAACTACATCTTTGCAATCATCGCATCGCCAAATGCGGAACACTTGATCTCGGTCGCGCCGTCCATCAGGCGGGCGAAATCGTAGGTCACGGTCTTCGCGGCGATCGCGCCATCCATGCCCTTGATGATGAGATAGGCCGCCTCGGTCCAGCCCAGGTGCCGCAGCATCATTTCCGCCGAGAGAATGATCGAGCCCGGGTTCACATAATCCTTGCCAGCATACTTGGGCGCGGTGCCGTGGGTGGCCTCGAACATGGCGACTGTGTCGGAAAGATTCGCCCCCGGCGCGATGCCGATGCCGCCGACTTCCGCCGCCAGCGCATCGGAAACATAATCGCCGTTCAGGTTCAGCGTGGCGATCACATCGTATTCGGCCGGACGCAGCAGGATCTGCTGCAGGAAGGCGTCGGCGATCACGTCCTTGATGACGATGCCGTTGGGTAGTTTCATCCACGGGCCTTCGTCGATCAGCGTGGCACCGAATTCGCGCGAAGCCAGTTCGTAGCCCCATTTCTTGAAACCGCCCTCGGTGAACTTCATGATGTTGCCCTTGTGCACCAGCGTGACGGACTTGCGATTGTTGTCGATGGCGTACTGGATGGCGCGGCGGATCAGGCGCTCGGAGCCCTCGATCGACACCGGCTTGATGCCGATGGCGGAGGTTTCCGGGAAACGGATTTTCTTCACGCCCATTTCCTTTTGCAGGAATTCGATCACCTTCTTCACTGCATCGGAATTGGCTTCCCACTCCACGCCGGCATAGATATCCTCGGTGTTCTCGCGGAAGATCACCATGTCGACTTTCCCGGGTTCCTTCACGGGTGAAGGCACGCCGGAAAAATAGCGCACCGGGCGCAGGCAGACATACAAATCCAGCATCTGGCGCAGGGCCACATTCAGCGAACGGATACCGCCGGAAGTCGGCGTGGTCAGCGGGCCCTTGATGGAAATGACGTAATCCTTGACCGCTTCAACCGTTTCTTCCGGCAACCACTGGTCCGCGCCATACACCTTGAGGGATTTCTCGCCGGCATACACTTCCATCCAGGCGATCTGTCGCTTGCCGCCGTAGGCTTTGGCCACAGCCGCATCCACCACCTTGCGCATCACCGGCGTAATGTCCACGCCGGTGCCGTCTCCTTCAATAAAAGGGATGATGGGCATGTCGGGCACCTTCAGGGTGTTGTCGGCATTGACCGTGATTTTCTGGCCGTTGGCGGGAATCTTGATGTGCTGGTATGTCATGATGGGCAGTAATAAACGATGCTGAATTAAACGATAATAGGGCGTATGTCGCGTCTGATCCTGTTCAACAAACCCTACGGCGTCCTGAGTCAATTCACTCCGGAAGGACGCTGGCAAGGATTGAAAGACTTCATACCGGTTCCGGACGTTTATGCCGCCGGAAGGCTGGATGCAGACAGCGAGGGATTGCTGATTTTAACCGATGACGGCGCGCTGCAAAAACGCATTGCCGACCCTCAGCACAAATTGTCCAAGATTTACTGGGCTCAGGTCGAGGGCATTCCGGACGAAGCAGCGCTTTCGCAGTTGAGGAAAGGCATCGATCTGGGCGACTTTGTCACCCGCCCGGCCAAGGTGCGCACCATAAATGAGCCCGCAAATCTGTGGCCGCGCAACCCGCCCATCCGTTTTCGCAAGGCCATCCCCACAAGCTGGCTGGAACTGACAATCAGCGAAGGCAAGAACCGGCAAGTGCGGCGCATGACAGCCAAGGCAGGCTACCCTACCCTGCGGCTGATCCGCCGGGCAATTGGCGACTGGAATCTGGAAGGGCTGGCGACCGGTGAATGGAAGGAATTGCATGTCTGAAACGAACATCTGGCTCCCCCACGTTGTCGTCGCCGCCATCGTCGAGCGCGATGGAAAATTCCTGCTGGTCGAGGAAGAGACCGCTGACGGCCTGCGGCTCAACCAGCCTGCCGGGCACTGGGAAAAAAACGAAACTTTATTGGAAGCTGTCGTGCGCGAAGCGCTCGAAGAAACCGGCCACCACGTCGAACCCGTCGCCCTGCTCGGCGCCTACACCACACAGAACCCGGCGCGCGACATCACTTACCTGCGCTTTGCCTATGTGTGCAAAGCGACGGGGTTCGACCCCGAATACAAGTTGGACACCGGCATCATCCGCGCCGTGTGGCTCACGCCGGATGAAATCGCTGCCAGCCCCATCCGACATCGCAGTCCTTTGGTCATGCGCTGCGTGCAGGATTACCTGTCCGGACGGCGCTTTCCACTGGATTTCGTGGTGCATACATGACAAAACGCGTCGTCGTCGGCCTTTCCGGCGGCGTGGATTCAGCCGTTGCCGCATACCTGCTCAAAGAGCAGGGCTACGACGTGCTCGGCGTGTTCATGAAAAACTGGGACGACGATGACAACACCGAGCAGTGCACCGCACGCCAGGATTTTCTCGACGTCCTGGCCGTGGCCGATGTTCTGGGCATCGAAGTGGAAGCCGTCAACTTCGCCGCCGAATACAAGGAACGCGTGTTCAGCTATTTCCTGCGCGAATACCAGGCTGGCCGCACACCCAACCCCGACATCCTGTGCAACTCGGAAATCAAGTTCAAGGCCTTTCTGGAAGATGCCGTCAAGCGCGGCGCGGACTTCATCGCCACCGGCCACTATGCCGGGCGCGGAGAAGACAGTTCTGGACGCGCGACCCTGCTGCGCGGGCTGGACACCAACAAGGACCAGAGCTATTTTCTTTACCGCCTGAATCAGGCTCAGCTCAAGCCTGCCCTCTTCCCCCTGAGCGAACTGCCCAAGCCCGAAGTGCGCAAGCTCGCCGAGAAGATCAGCCTGCCCAATGCGAAGAAAAAGGACTCAACCGGCATCTGCTTCATCGGCGAGCGCAACTTCCGCGAATTCCTCGAACGCTATCTGCCCAAAACGCCGGGCGAAATGCGCACGCCGGAAGGCAAGATTGTCGGCGAGCATCAGGGCCTCACCTATTACACCATTGGCCAGCGCGAAGGCCTCGGCATTGGCGGGCAAAAGGAAAGCTCGGGCGAGCCCTGGTTCGTCGCCGGCAAGAACATGGCCAGCAATACCCTCATCGTCGTCCAGGGCCACGGCCATCCCCTGCTGCAATCGAGGGAACTCACTGCCCAGGACTTGAGCTGGATTTCAGGCGAAATGCCCGACCTGGCCCGACCCTACACCGCCAAAACCCGCTACCGCCAGCAGGATGCCACCTGCGTATTGAAACTGGAAGACGATGGCAGATTAAGAGTGGGCTTCGATACGCCACAATGGGCCGTCACGCCCGGCCAATCGGTTGTCATTTACGATGACCGCGTCTGTCTGGGCGGCGGCATCATCTCCTGAAGTAAAATCCGGCTTATTCAGAACTCCTGTTTGCATCATGTCCGAACCCAAAGAAGCGCCCGCGCCCGCCACCAATTTCATCCGCAATATCATCGACGAGCAGAATGCCGCCGGGAAATGGGGCGGTCGGGTGGAAACCCGTTTTCCGCCTGAGCCCAACGGTTATCTGCACTATGGCCATGCCAAGTCGGTTTTCCTGAACTTCGGCCTGGCTCGCGACTACAACGGCGTGTGTCACCTGCGCTTTGACGACACCAACCCGGAGAAGGAGGAACAGGAATACGTCGATTCCATCGTCAGCGCAGTGAAATGGCTGGGCTTCGACTGGGGCAAGCATCTGTATTACGCCTCAGATTATTTCGACACGATGTATGCCTGCGCCGAGTACCTGATCCAGTCCGGCAATGCCTATGTGGATTCGCTTTCGGCTGAAGACATGCGTGCGTATCGCGGTACCTTGAACGAGCCGGGCATGGACAGCCCATATCGAACCCGTTCGGTGGAAGAAAACCTCGACCTGTTCCGCCGCATGAAGGCGGGCGAATTCGCCGACGGCGCGCATGTGCTGCGTGCCAAGATCGACATGGCCTCGCCCAACATCAACCTGCGCGATCCGGCCATTTACCGCATCAAGCGTGCCACACACCACAACACCGGCGACACCTGGTGCATATACCCGATGTACACCTATGCCCATCCGATCGAGGATGCCATCGAGAACATCACCCATTCCATTTGCACGCTGGAATTCGAGGACCAGCGGCCGTTCTACGACTGGCTGCTGGACAAGCTGGCCGATGGCGGCTTCTTCACCCGGCCGCTGCCGCAGCAGATCGAGTTCGCCCGCCTCAACCTGACTTACGTTGTACTGTCCAAGCGCAAGCTTATTCAGCTGGTGGACGAAAAACACGTCGACGGCTGGGATGACCCCCGCCTGCCCACGCTGATGGGCGCGCGCCGCCGGGGTTTCACGCGCGAGGGCTTCAAGCGTTTTACCGACCAGATCGGTGTGTCAAAAGCCGATTCGTGGATCGACATGAGCGTGCTGGAAGCCTGCATGCGCGACGATCTGAACGAACACGCATTGCGCCGCATAGCCGTGCTCGACCCGGTCAGACTCGTCATCGACAACTATCCGGAAAATCAAACCGAGGAATGCTTTGCGCCCAACCATCCGCAACAGCCGGAACTGGGCAAGCGCGCCATTCCCCTTTCGCGCGAACTCTGGATAGAGCGCGAGGACTTCACCGAAAACCCGCCCAAGGGCTATTTTCGATTGTTCCCGGGCAACAAGGTGCGGCTGCGTTATGGCTATGTCGTGGAATGCACGGGCTGCGACAAGGATGCTGCCGGTAACATCACCGCCGTGCACTGCACCTACCTGCCCGACACCAAATCCGGAACGCCGGGCGCCGACTCGGTCAAGGTCAAGGGCAACATCCACTGGGTGTCCGCGCAGCATGCATACCAGGCCGAAGTGCGCCTCTACGATCGCCTGTTCGCCGTGCCGCATCCGGGGCGAGACCGCGATTACATCGAAGACATCAACCCGGATTCAAAAACCGTCATTACCGCGCAGCTTGAACCTGCGCTGAAGGACGCCGTGACTGAAGACCGCTTCCAGTTCGAGCGTCACGGCTATTTTGTCGCCGACCTGAAGGACTCCAGACCGGGCGCGCCGGTGTTCAGTCGCACGGTCACGCTCAAGGATTCCTGGGGTGGTGAAAAGCAGCATGGCTGATGCACTGACGCGCTTCGTGTTCGAGTACGCGCCAGTCAAGGGCGGCATCGTCCAGCTCGATGCGGTATGGAAAACCGTGCAAAGCCACACGGATTATCCCGCGCCGTTGAAGAAGGTGCTGGGCGAGCTGCTGGCTGCCGCCGCCCTGCTCACTTCCAACATCAAGTTCGACGGCAATCTGGTGCTGCAATTGCAGGGCAAGGGACCGGTGAGGCTGATCGTGGTGGAAGCCACTTCGAAGAAGACCCTGCGCGCTACGGCAAAATGGACAGGCGACATTCCCGCCAGCGACAGCCTTGCAGACCTGCTCGGCCAGGGCAATTTCGCCATTACCCTAGATCAAAGTCAGGCGGGCAAGCAGAACTACCAGGGCATTGTGCCCATGGAAGGCGCGACAGTCGCGGAAACACTGGCCCATTACATGCAAAGTTCCGAGCAGCTCGACACCCGGATTTATCTCGCTTCCAGCAACGAACGGATTGCGGGCATGCTGTTGCAGCGCATGCCGGATCAGAAAAGTTCGGACGCCGACGCCTGGAACCGCGCCACGCTGCTGGCCGACACGATCAAATCCGAAGAGCTGCTTTCGCTGCCGCCCGGCGATGTGCTGATGCGCCTGTTCCACGAGGAAACCCTGCGCCAGTTTGACCAGGAACCGTTGAGTTTTGCCTGCACCTGTTCAAGAGACAAGGTGGGCGACATGCTGAAAATGCTGGGCAGGGACGAAGTCGATCACATCATTGCCGAACTGGGCAACGTGGAAATCAACTGTGAATTCTGCGACAAACAATACCGCTTCGATGCGGTGGATATTGCGCAGCTATTCAGCGGCAGTCAATCTCACATCGCACCTGCCGCACATCATTAGTCTGAACGCTTATAGCCCAAGCATCATCCGGCTGCGCGCCGACAGGTCATGGATATCAAACAGGGTCAGAAAATCGATGGTGCCGAATTCGCGGTCGATGGCAGGTGGCCCGGCGATTTTCGAGCCCAGTGACAGATAAGTGGAAAGCAATTTGGGTGGTCTAACAGAATTACCAGAAATTGTGCCCAGCGGACAGGCTACTTCCGGCAAGGGCAAGGTGCGCAAACTTTCCGATGCCAGATAACGGCTTTCAAACTGACGGTAAACCGCCGCGCCTTCAGACGCATCCTGCGAAGTTAGCGAGCTGCACCCCACAAGATAGCGCCCGCCTCGTTCCCTGGCATACCGCGCAATGCCGCCCCACAGCAGCGACAGGACGCTCAGATTGCGGTGCGCCTTATGCACGCAGGCACGGCCCAACTCGATCATCTCGTCGCGGATGGGTTCATACGGCGCGAAATCGAATTCCTGTTCGCTGTAGTAACCGAAATTTCTCGCCGCATTCGCGCCCGTCTGCAAGCGATAGGTGCCGACAACCTCGCCAGTTTCATTCTCGGTCACGATCAGATGATCGCAAACCAGATCAAACCTGTCCGCATCCAGACCCGTGGCGTGGGCAGAAGCGAGGCCTTCGTTCAATTCAAGATTGAACACGGCATAGCGCAAGGCCTGCGCGGCGCGCAGTTGCTCGATGCCATTTGCCAGCGCAACCTCGTAAACCGGATCAGCATCGGTTTTTCTCAGAAGGCGCTGTGCCGCCGCGCTTGAAGTTTCAATAATTTGCATGAATATTGATTGAGTGGAACTTTCCAGTAGACTGCGATCGGGTAACCAAGTTTCAGCAAAATCGTAGCTGGGCGAGATGACAGAATTTTTATTCTTTTAAATCAATCAGGTTACAAAGCGTGTCGAACCTGATTGCAAAACGACAATCAATGTTAAATGGATAATTTGACCCATACCCTATCCGGACTCATCACCGCGCGACTCTACCCGGCGCAAAAGCTGTCCATGAAAACGCGCTACATCGCTGGCGCACTGGCGGCCAATGCGCCTGATCTGGATATTCTGCTGGCGCCCTTCTCCTCTCAGCTCTACCTGCTGCATCATCGTGGAGAAACCCATTCGCTGTTGCTGTTGCCGTTGTGGGCTTTGCTGCTTTCCTGGATATTCTCGCGTGTATTCAAATCTTCAGGCGGCTGGCGCGATTTTTACGGGCTGACTGCTGTCGCACTGCTGGTTCATATCATTGGCGACTGGATCACCGGCTACGGCACGCAACTTCTCGCGCCATTCACCAACCAGACATATTCGCTGGGCACCACGTTCATCATCGACCCGGTGCTGACGCTGATCCTGCTTGCCGGTTTTGCCGCAAGCCTGTTGATGAAAAATTCCATGAATCCGGCCCGGATTGCGACCTTGGGCGTAGCCATCTGGATTGGGATGCAGTTTTACTGGAAACAGGAAGCGATTGATGCCGGTACAGTCTATGCCCGATCACAGGGCTGGAATGATTTTCAGGTCACCGCCGAACCCCGGCCCATCGCGCCATTCAACTGGACGGTGCTGATACAGGAAGGTGACCGCTACCATTATTCGCACCTCAAGCTCAATGCGCGGTCGCTACAAACGGCTTCGCCCGATGCAAACTGGCTAAGCCGTTCGCTGGCGTCATTCCAGCCGGCGGCACTGGCCGGCTGGCAAACAACTCCCAAGTTTGGGGCAGGAAGTGACGATATGCTGGCGCGTGATATCTGGGCACGTCCGGAGCTTGAATTTTTCCGCTGGTTCGCCAGCGCGCCCGCCTTGTATCGCATCGACCGCCACCCCTGCGGGCCATGCGTGTGGTTTCAGGATTTGCGCTTTGTCGCGCCGGGTCGCGAAGGACCGTTCAGGTTTGGACTATGCGGACCTGACTGGAAGACATACCGGCTTGGCCGCGATGGCGCCCCAGTCGCTTTTGATTAGCGCATTTTCTCGCCAAATTTTTCCAGCGCTTTTCTCACCTTGGGCACAACCACAAACTGACAATAAGGCTGATAGGGATTGTTGGCGTAATAGTCCTGGTGATATTCCTCGGCGGGATAGAGGGTTCCTGCTTCGGTCACTTCCGTGACGATGGCATCCGGCCAGTTCGATTGCTCTCTTCCGATCACTGTTCTGGCAATCTGCTGCTGTCCAGGAGTGTGGTAGAAAATCGCCGAACGGTACTGCGTGCCCCGATCGTTGCCCTGCCGGTTGAGGGTGGTGGGATCGTGGATGGCAAAAAACACCTCCAGAAGATTGTCGAAACTGATTACCGCGGGATCAAACTGGATCTGCACCACTTCCGCATGGCCAGTGCTGCCCGTGCACACGGATTTGTAGTCGGGGTTGGGCATGTGTCCGCCCATGTAACCCGAGATGACTTTATCGACGCCCTTAAGGCGATTGAATACCGCTTCCAGGCACCAGAAGCATCCGCCGGCAAGGGTGACGATTTCAAGTTTGGGCGGCAGCGGCATGACGATCCCCGAGGTTTTATCTTCAGTCGAGACAGGCCGCCTGTCCTTACACGACGGGCACGGTTTCCTTGAAGCTGGCCCGGCCGCTGACCTTATCGTAAAAGGCGGCCAGATTGGGATGCGCCTCGCGCCACTTGATGTCCGGAAAGCGGAAATCGAGATAACCGAGACAGCATCCGGCGGCAATGTCTGCAAGGCTGAGCTTGTTGCCGATGAAGTTAAGCCTTTCGCCCAGGGCCTCCGCCAGCGCTTCCAGACCCTTGAACACCTTGGTCTGCTGGCGCAGCATCCAGTCCTGGCTTCTTTGTTCCTCGGGCCGTTTGTATTCAAGAAAGATGAGCGCGGCGGCATCGGTGATGCCATCGGCAAGCGCCTCGATTTTGCGGGTTTCAATGCGGGAACCGGCGTCGGCTGGAATCAATTGTCCGACCGGGCTCACATGCTCCAGATATTCCACAATCACGCGCGAGTCATACAGCGTCTCGCCATCCTTTAGCACCAGCACCGGCACCTTGCCCAGCGGGTTAAAATTTCCCACCTTGGTATCCGCGACCCACGGCACGTCTATGGTCAGCTCGAAAGGAATTTTCTTTTCCAGCAAAACAATGCGGACCTTGCGGCCGAAGGGCGTGGTCGGTGAAGAAATCAGTTTCATGCTCATGTAAGTATTGGTCACTCCCAAGTGAAATTATCGCCTAATCGCGAAGAATCTGTTTTAACCGTTTTCTTAGCATGGGAATGATCGCCTCTTCAAACCATGGGTGATTCTTCAGCCACAGGCGGTTGCGCGGACTGGGATGCGGCAGAGGTAAAAATTCCGGGGCATATTCGCGCCAGGCTGCAACGGTTTCTCCCAGCGTGCGTTTGCAACGGCTGCCCAGGTAATAACGCTGGGCATACTGGCCGATTAGCAGGGTAAGCTGAATTTCCGGTAAAACCGCTCTCAAGCGAGGATGCCAGTGCGGCGCACATTCAGGTCGTGGCGGCAGGTCACTGCCTTTCTCCGTGCCGGGATAACACAGGCCCGTGGGGATGATGGCGATACGGGATTCGTCATAGAACTGCTCGCGTGACAGTTGCAGCCAGTCGCGCAAGAGATCGCCAGAGGGGTCGTTCCAAGGTATGCCGGTTTCATGCACCTTGCGTCCCGGTGCCTGTCCAACGATCAACAGTCTTGCCGTTGGCGAAGCGCGCAGGACAGGGCGTGGCTCGTGCGGCAGTTTGTCCGCGCAAATCCGGCAGGCTCGGACTTCCGAAAGCAGTGTCTGGAATTTCTTACTGGCCAATCTGGCTGGCGATGTAGGCCTTGAGCGCGTTCACATCCGGCGCCATGATCTCAAGCTTGCGCGGCAAGGCTTCAAGACTGGCCAGCTCCGCCGGCCGCTCGGGCTTCTGGCCAATAGCTTCCTGGATGGCATCCTCGAACTTGGCTGGCAACGCGGTTTCCAGCACCACCAGCGGAATGCCGGGTTCGCGATACTTCAGCCCCACGTGCAGGCCATCGGCCGTGTGTGTGTCGATGACCACGCCATACAGCTCATACGTCTCGCGGATGGTCTGCATGCGAAAAGCATGATTGCTCGCGCCGGACACAAAGCCGTAACCAGGCACACGGCCGAATAACCCGCCCGAACCTGCATCAATGGCATTGAAATCCACCACCTCGCCCTTGTCGACTTTAGCCCACATGGTGCGGATCTTTTCTGGATTCCTGCCGGCAAGATCGAAGGCAAAGCGCTCGAAATTCGAGGCCTTGGAAATGTCCATCGACGGGCTGCTGGTGTGATAGGTGTGCGCCGCATCGCGCGGCCGATAAACGCCGGTGCGGAAAAACTCGTCCAGCACATCGTTTTCGTTGGTGGCCGCAATCAGCTTGTCGATAGGCAAACCCATCATGCGGGCGATATGCCCGGCGCAGATGTTGCCGAAATTGCCAGACGGCACGGCAAAGCTGACTTTCTGCGCGTTGTTTTCAGTGGCCGCGAAGTATGCCTTGAAATAGTAGACGATCTGTGCAAGCACGCGCGCCCAGTTGATCGAATTGACAGCTCCAATCTTGTACTTGCTCTTGAAGGCGGCATCGTTCGAGACCGCCTTGACCATGTCCTGGCAGTCGTCAAACACACCCTTGACGGCAATATTGAAGATGTTGGGATCTTGCAGGCTATACATTTGCGCCTGCTGGAACCGCGTCATGCCATGTTCGGGCGATAGCATGAATACGCGGATGCCCCGCTTGCCGCGCATGGCGTATTCCGCCGCCGAGCCGGTGTCGCCCGAAGTCGCACCTACGATGTTGATGCTTTCCTGGCGGCGGCCCAGTTCGTATTCAAACAGGTTGCCCAGCAGCTGCATGGCCATGTCCTTGAAGGCCAGTGTCGGTCCGTTGGACAGCGACAGCAGATGCAGACCGGGCTCCAGCGTCAAAAGCGGCGTGATGTCCTCGGGATTCTGGCCTTCGCGGACAAAATGATAGGTCTGCGCGGTGTAGGTCTTGTCGATGAGGCGCTTGAGATCATCGGCAGAAATGTCATCGACGTAGCAGGAAATGATCGCGAAGGCCAGTTCACGGTAGTTCATGCCGCGCATGACTGTCAGCTCGGCATCGCTGAAATGCGGATAGGATTCCGGCAGATAAAGCCCGCCATCGGGCGCAAGCCCACCCAGCAGAATATCGGTGAAGCCGGCTTTGGGCGACTGGCCCCGGGTACTGATGTATTTCATGCCTGAACTTTACTTGCCGAGCGTTTCCAGCCGAATGCGCGTGACCTTGCCCTGAACTGAAGCAAGACCTTCGATACGCGCAATAGCAGTGTTCATGTTTTTCTCGATCGTCTCATGCGTCAGCAGGATCAAGTCGGTGCTGGTTTCATCTTCTTCCGGCTCGCGCTGCATCAGCGCGTCGATGGAGATGCCGGCATCAGCGAGAATACGAGTAATGTCCGCCAGCACGCCGGTTTCATCCGCTACGCGCATACGCAGATAGTACGACGTCTCCACTTCTTCCATGGGCAGAATAGGCAGGTCAGCCTTCAGCGCATCAGGCTGGAAGGCGAGATGCGGCACGCGTTGGTGCGGGTCCGCAGTTGCAAGCCGCGTCACATCGACCAGATCCGCTACCACCGCGGAAGCAGTGGGTTCGGAACCTGCGCCCGCACCGTAATAGAGGGTCGGTCCGACGGCATCGCCCTTGACCAGCACCGCATTCATGGCGCCATTGACGTTGGCGATGAGACGCTTCTCTGGAATCAGTGTGGGATGTACACGCAGCTCAATGCCGTTTTCGCGCCGCCGGGTGATGCCCAGCAATTTGATCCGGTAGCCCAGTTGCTCGGCATACTTAACGTCCTCGCCGGTCAGTTTGGTAATGCCTTCCGTATAGGCCTTTTCGAACTGCACGGGAATGCCGAACGCGATGGCAGACAAAATGGTCAGCTTGTGCGCCGCGTCGATGCCCTCGACATCAAACGTGGGATCGGCTTCCGCATAACCCAAACGCTGCGCCTCGGCCAGCACGGTATCGAAGCCCAGGCCCTTCTCGCGCATTTCGCTGAGGATGAAATTGGTGGTGCCGTTGATGATGCCCGCCACCCACTCGATGCGGTTGGCGGTCAGTCCCTCCCGGATCGCCTTGATGATGGGAATGCCGCCCGCCACCGCAGCTTCGAACGCCACCATCACGCCCTTGGCTTGCGCGGCAGCGAAGATTTCGTTGCCATGCTTGGCGATAAGGTGTTTGTTGGCGGTGACAACATGCTTGCCTTTTTCGATTGCCAGCATGACCAGCTCTTTTGCCGGAGACAGCCCGCCTATCAGTTCAACAACGATATCGATCTCGGGATTGTCGACCACATCAAACGGATTGGTGGTCAGCTTCAGTCCATCGCCGTTGTGTTTTTCCGCCTTTTTCAGGTCGCGCACGGCTGCCATCACGACATGGATTTCGCGGCCCGCACGGCGGGTGATTTCCTGCTGGTTGCGGCGCAGAACAGTCAATGTCCCGCCGCCCACGGTGCCTAAGCCCAACAGACCTACTTTAATCGGTTTCATATCATCAATAAAATAAAAAATTATTTGTGACGCTTGCGTTCGAGGAAACGGCCAACACGGCCGATTGCCTCACGCAAATCCTCTTCATGCGGCAGGAACACAACCCGGATATGGTCCGGATGCGGCCAGTTGAAGCCGGTACCCTGCACAACCAATACCCTTTCCTGCTCCAGCATTTCCAGTATGAACTGCTGGTCATTGCGGACGGGGTACATCTTCGGGTCCAGCTTCGGGAACAGATACATCGCGGCCTGCGGCTTCACACAGGACACGCCAGGAATCTGAGTCAGCATTTCCCAGGCCACATCACGTTGCCGCGCCAGCCTTCCACCCGATGCCACCAGATCGTTGATGCTCTGGTAGCCGCCCAGCGCGGTCTGGATACCGAACTGCCCCGGCACGTTCGAACACAGGCGCATCGACGCCAGGATGTTCAGGCCTTCGATGTAATCGCGCGCGTGGTCCTTTTCGCCCGAAATCACCAGCCAGCCCGCCCTGTATCCACACGCGCGGTAATTCTTCGACAACCCGTTGAAGGTGATGGTCAGCACATCCTCGGACAGCGCGGCAATCGATGTATGCGTGGCGCCGTCGTATAAAACCTTGTCGTAAATCTCATCGGCGTAAATGATCAACTGATGCTGGCGCGCCAGTTCGACGATCTCTTTCAGCAGATCGTCCGGATACAGCGCGCCGGTCGGATTGTTGGGATTGATGACCACAATCGCCCGCGTGTTGGGTGTGATCTTGGCTTTGATATCAGCGATGTCCGGCAGCCAGCCCGCGCCTTCGTCGCAGATGTAATGTTTTGGCGTACCGCCGCCCAGGCTCACTGCCGCCGTCCATAACGGGTAATCGGGTGCCGGCACCAGCACCTCGTCGCCATTGTTCAGCAGCGCCTGCATCGACATCACGATCAGTTCCGATACGCCGTTGCCGATAATGATGTCATCCACATCCACGCCCTTGATGTCCTTCTCCTGCGTGTAGTGCATGATCGCCTTGCGCGCGGCGAAAAGTCCCTTGGATTCGCTGTAACCCGACGCGTTCTGCATGTTGCGAATCACGTCCTGGACGATTTCCTCCGGTGCCTCGAAACCGAATGGTGCCGGATTGCCGATGTTGAGCTTGATGATGCGCTGTCCCTCGTCCTCCATCTGGCGCGCGCGTGCCATCACCGGTCCGCGGATGTCGTAACACACGCTTTCCAGCTTGCCGGACTTTTTGACGGGTTTTATGCCAGGGAGAGAGCTCACTCGGATTCCTGAAAAAATTGCCCTAGAATCTGGGACTTAAAGCTTGTAATTCTACTTGAGCAGCCCACCACGGGCAAACACGACGGTAAACGGAAAACCTTTTGAAACTGCATTTAAGCGGACCTGACGGGCGCTATTACTTCACTGGCTACGAAGCCGACCACGTGCTGGTCAACGGCGAGCGCATGGCCTTCGGATTGATCCTGACGCCAGCCCAACTAGACAGGGAAACCCTGGTTTCCGTGAGTTATGAAATGCTGCAGGAAAGTCACTTCAGCCACCTGGCCGGGCTGGGCGCGGAAATCGTGCTGCTGGGAACGGGGACAAAACTGCGCTTCCCCCACCCTGCCCTCACCCGGCCACTGATCGAAGCCCGTATCGGACTGGAAGTCATGGACACCAGCGCGGCCTGCAGGACCTACAACATTCTGGCTGGAGAAGGCAGGAAAGTGGCGGTGGCGATTCTGGCTTAACCAGTTGATAACCCAACCATCACATCCCTGAAGGTATGAATGGCCGTGAACTCCTCCGGGTCTTTTTCCGGCTGTTTGGTGTCCGGAAACCGTACCGCCAAGAGATGAGTAATACCGTAGGCTTGTGCACTGCGCAGCACGGGCAGGCTGTCGTCGACCAGCAAGGTTGCATCGGGGTTAAAGGGTTCCCGATCCTGAAGGCCGATCCAGAACGCGGGGTTTTCCTTGGGCAGGCCGACATCATGTGAAGTGTGCAGCGCATCGAAGTAACGTTCCAGACCGGTCTTGCGCATTTTCAGGTCCAGGCTTTTGCGGTGGGCGTTGGTGACCAGCACGACCCGGCGGCCGGAATCACGCACGGCTTGCAGGAATTCCGGCACATCCGGATGGATGGCGATGAGGTGGGCGACTTCCTGCTTCAGTTCGGCGATGTCGAGTTCCAGTTCGCGGCTCCAGAAGTCGACGCAATACCAGTCGAGTGAGCCGGCGCGATGATGGTAGCGGCCGGTCAGTTCCTGCCGCGCTTCATCGAAACTCAGCTTGTGTTTTTCGGCAAAACGCAACGGTACATGCTCGCGCCAGAAATGGTTGTCGTAATGCAGATCGAGAAGCGTTCCATCCATATCCAGAAAAACGGTCTGGATACGTGTCCAGTCGATCATCAGAATAGCTGGTCCTTGGACACGCCCTTGCGGCGCAGCATGTTGCGCAGGACGCGCAGTGCTTCCATCTGGATTTGCCGGACGCGCTCGCGGGTGACTTTCAAATCCACTGCCAGGTCTTCAAGCGTGGAGATGTCGTTGTTATTGATGCCGAAACGGCGTTCGATCACCCAGCGCTGCTTGTCGTTGAGTTGCTCCAGCCATTCGTGCACATGGCGCTGGACTTCGGCGTTTTGCAGCATGTCTTCCGGCATCTGGCTGTTTTCATCGGCGATGGCTTCGCCCAGCGAAAGGTTGGGATCGATATCGAGCGGCGCATCGAGCGAGGCCACGCGCTCGTTGAGCGACATCACGCGGCGGACTTCCTCAACCTCGTGGCCGGTCAGGCTGGCGATGTCTTCCAGCGTGGGGTCGGTAACGCCGTGCGTTTCCAGGTGGCGTTGCGCGCGCAGGAAAATATTGAGTTCCTTGATGACATGCACGGGCAGGCGGATGGTGCGCGACTGGTTCATGATCGCACGCTCGATGTTCTGCCGGATCCACCAGGTTGCATAAGTCGAAAAGCGGAAGCCGCGCTCGGGATCGAATTTTTCCAGCGCGTGGATCAGGCCCAGATTGCCTTCCTCGACCAGATCAAGCAGCACCAAACCGCGATTGGCATAGTGCTTGGCGATATTCACCACCAGCCGCAGGTTGTGCTCGATCATTTTCTGACGGGCTTCGAAATCGCCGTCGCGCGTGCGGCGCGCCAGGGCGACTTCCTGTTCGGCCGTCAGCAGGGCGGCCTGGCCGATTTCGTTGAGATACAGTTGCGTGACATCGGCCTGGATATCGAATTCCTCGACAGGCTGCGCCTCGGCTTCATCGTGAGTAGCCGGTTCTGGAAGCTCGACTTCCTCGTTCTCTTCAATGGGTTCGTCTTCTTGGCTCATTTGCGCTCGGGAAGAATTTTCAGCGGATCGACCGGTTTTCCGAATTGCCTGATTTCAAAATGCAGCTTGACGCGATCACTTTCCGTATCTCCCATTTCGGCGATTTTCTGCCCGCTTTTAACCCACTGCCCCTCTTTGACCAGGATGGCATGATTATGGGCATAGGCAGTCAGATATTCAGCCGGGTGTTTGACGATAACCATCTTTCCATAGCCGCGTAACCCCGAGCCACTATATACCACCTTCCCGGGCGCGGATGAAAATACCGGCGACTGTTTTTCGCCCGCGATATTGATGCCCTTGCCGCCTCCTTCGCCAAACCGTCCAATCAGCGAACCTTCGGCAGGCCAACGCCATTCCTCGTCGGTTTCTTGCTCTGATACGATGGTTGTTGAGGGAGACGTTACGCTGGCTTGAGGGGCTTCTGCTGCCGTGGGCGCATCCTGTGTTTTTCCGGTCAGCATTGCCCAGTTTGCTTCGGTATAAGGCAAACGCTGTGCCTTGGGTTCGGTCAGGAGTGGCGCTTCCTTGATGTTTTTCACAAGCGGCTGACCAGCATCACGCAATGGCAGGGTCTCTACGTCCTTTGATTTATCTGAAAGAACAGCCGGTGGCGTCAGCCTCAGGACTTGCCCAACCTGAATGACATCCGGGGATGGCAGGTTGTTCCAGAAAGCCAGGTCGCGGTAATCCAGGCCGTTTTCAAACGCAATGGCAAATAGCGTATCGCCCTTTTGCACGACAACCTCGCCTGTTCGTGCCACGCCTGATGGCAAGGTTGGCGGGGCCGCATTCGCCACGGGTTTGGAAACCGCTTTGGCTGGTGTCGCGGGTTTGGGTTTTACCAGTTCGCCGATCGGCGCGAAGCCGGGAGCCTCGCAGCCCGCCAGCATGAACAACACGAGTGTGGCCAGTAAAGCTTTCACGCGACCCCTGGCAGTAAGGGCACGAATTTCACCGCTTCCAGCCTTTCTTCCGTGAACTCATCCCCATGCCGGGTCACCACCAGCAGGACCTGCTGATCGTCGCCAAGCGGCATGACCAGACGGCCGCCGTCAGCCAGTTGCAGTTGCAGCGCCTCGGGCACGGCAGCGAATGCCGCCGCGATGACGATGGCATCATAAGGCGCACCCTCGGCATAACCCTGCATGCCGTCACCATGCTTGAGTTTGACATTGTTGATGCGCAAATCCCGGTAGCGTTTGCGTGTCTGACCGACCAGCGCGGCGATGCGTTCCATGGTCACGACTTCTTTTGCAACCTGCCCAAGCACCGCCGCCTGGTAGCCGCAGCCCGTGCCGATTTCCAGCACGCGATGCAATGTCCGGTTGTTGCGCGCCAGTTCCGTCATGCGGGCGACAATGTAGGGATTGGAAATGGTCTGGCCGAATCCGATCGGCAGGGCCGTGTCATCGTAAGCGCGGCTTTCCAGTGCCTGGTCGATGAACAGATGCCTGGGCACGACACCCATGGCGGCAAGAACCATGGCATCGGAGATTTTCTGTTCGCGCAGGCGTTCGATCATGCGGCCACGGGTACGGGCCGATGTCATGCCAATCCCGGCGCGCGGATTATTGGTCACGCCAGCCAGCCTTTCACGCTTTCCGCTTGCGCGTAATGCGTCAGGTCGATTTGCAGTGGCGTGATGGAAACGCGATTGTTCGCCACCGCGAAAAAATCCGTACCTTCACCCGCATCCTGCGCAGATCCGGCCGCGCCCACCCAGTACATGGTCTGGCCGCGCGGGTTCACCGACTTCAGCACCGGTTCGGCCTTGTGCCGCTTGCCCAGCCGGGTCACTTCCCATTTCTCGATATCTTCCCACGGCACATCGGGCACATTGACGTTGAGCAGAGTTGCTTCCTTCCACGGATTGCGCTGGTAACGGTTAACCAGTTCGCTGACAACTCTTGCGGCAGTGTCGAAGTAACCGTCGTGCATGTTGGCAAGCGAGACAGCGATCGCGGGAATGCCCAGCAGGAAGCCTTCAGTGGCCGCCGCCACCGTGCCCGAGTAAATGGTGTCATCGCCCATGTTGGCGCCATGGTTGATACCGGAAATGATCATGTCGGGCAGATGATCCAGCATGCCCGTCACCGCAAGATGGACACAGTCGGTCGGCGTGCCGTTCACATAGTAATAGCCGGAAGGCGCCTGTCTCAGCATCAAGGGCCGATCCAGGGTGAGCGAATTGCTGGCGCCGCTGCGATCCCTTTCAGGTGCGACAACCGTGATGCTGGCCAGCGGCTCCAGCGCATTTGCGAGCGCGGCCAAACCAGGCGAGAAGTAACCGTCGTCGTTGCTGAGCAGAATCCGCATGACTAATTTCTAAAAGGAACGCGGGTGACGAAGGAAATGAAAAAGCCGCAGGACATGCGGCTGATTTTACAACGTTGCCGCAGCTTTTCGCGCGATTTCAATGGAGGAACACAGTGAAAAGTTGCAGCTGGTATAGGGAAATTGGTCGGGGCGAGAAGATTCGAACTTCCGACCCCCTGCACCCCATGCAGGTGCGCTACCAGGCTGCGCTACGCCCCGACGAAGCCCGAGATTATACCAGCATTTATATCGCCGGATGAACTACTTCGACAACAAATCCCGAATGGCGATCAGTTCTTCGCGCAGCTCTGCCGGTGTCAGGCTTTTTTCCGGACTTTCCCTGACTGGCTGCGCCTTGGCCGGATCGGCCGACTCGAGCTTGTTGCGCGCGCCGCTGATGGTGAAGCCTTCCTCGTACAGAAGTTGCCGGATGCGACGGATGAGCAGAACTTCGTGATGCTGATAATAGCGACGGTTGCCCCGGCGCTTTACCGGCTTGAGCTGCGAGAATTCCTGTTCCCAGTAACGCAATACATGCGGCTTGACCGCACACAGTTCCGCAACTTCGCCAATGGTGAAATATCGCTTGGCCGGAATCGGCGGCAGTTCACTCTGACTGTAGGCTTCCGTCATGCTCGGCGTCTTCCACCATGGCCTTGAGTTTTTGGCTGGCGTGGAAGGTCACGACACGCCGCGCCGAGATGGGCATTTCTTCGCCAGTTTTCGGGTTGCGTCCCGGGCGCTGAGGTTTTTCCCGACATTGAAAATTACCAAAGCCTGAAAGCTTGACGGTATCGCCCGCTTCCAGCGAATTGCGAATTTCCTCAAAAAACGTTTCGACCATCTCCTTGGCTTCGCGTTTGTTGAGCCCTACTTTTTCAAAAAGAAGATCGGCGAGTTCAGCTTTGGTTAGGGTTGTCATGATTATCAAGCCTCAGGACCGGAGTTTTGCTCCATGCCGGTTGATCACGGATTCGGCAATTTGCGCCACAACCGTCTCCACTTCCGGCTCTGTGAGCGTACGTTCAGTATCTTGCATAACTACCCGGAATGCAAGGCTTTTTTGTCCAGACGGCACTCCCTGACCCTGGTAAAGATCAAACAAGGCCAGCTCGCGGACATGGCTGTCTTTCGACTCGTTCATGGTCTTGAGGACCGCCTCGACCGTAACGCTTTGATCCACCATGAAAGCAAGATCACGCCGCACGGAAGGGAAACGCGAGAGACTTTGATGGCGTGGCAGAACCCGGTTGCCGAGTACATCCAGTTCCAGCTCAAAAAGCACTGGCACGCCTTGCAGGTCGAAATACTGCGCCAGTTTATGGTGGAGCGTACCCAGCCAGCCCACCGGATGCCCATTGATATAGAGGCGAGAACACTGTCCCGGATGAAGCGCGGGATGGTTTTCCGTGCGGAATTCCAGAGCAATTCCCGGCAGGTTTTCCAGGTCGCCCTTGACATCAAAAAAATCGACCGCGCGTTCCGCCACACCCCATTGTTCAGCAAAGGCCGGGCCGTAACACAGCCCGGCAAGATAATGCGGCTGCCGTAACCTGTCTGCCTCCTGCAAATAGACGCGGCCTGCTTCAAACAGACGTACCCGGCTTTGTTGACGGTTCAGGTTATTCGCCAGGGCATTGATCAGCCCGCCCCACAAGGTCGAACGCATGACAGAAAGCTGACTGGCAATCGGGTTTTGCAAGGCTATGCGCGCGACACTGATGGACAAGGCCTCCTCCCAGGCAGGATCAACAAAACTGTAGGTGATGACTTCCTGGTAGTCGCGTCCCGCCAGATAATTTCGCAGAAGCGAGATCTCGTGAACCGTTTCCTCAACCGGCAGCATGATCGTGCCTGCACGGGGAGCGCGCGCCTCGATCTGGTCATAGCCATGCAGCCGGGCAAGTTCTTCAATCAGGTCTTCCTCGATTTCCAGATCAAACCGGTAACCGGGCGGCGTGACATGCCAGGTTTCGCCATCATCCCGGACACTCATGCCAAGCCTTTGAAGATAGCCGCGCATGATTTCATGAGTCAACTCAACACCCAGCACTTTCGTGACCCGTTGCGGGCGCAATTTGATGATCTCACGCCTAGGCAGTTTCCCGGTTTCTTCGACAGCAGGGCCTGGCTGACCGCCGCAGATTTCCAGCATCAACTTGGTCGCGCGCTCCATGGCCATATTCGTATTCGAATAATCCACGCCGCGCTCGAAACGATGGGAGGAATCTGTGGCAAGCCCCAGCCGGCGCGCCCGGCCGGTGATGGCCTCCGGCGAGAAATACGCCGCTTCCAGAAAAATATTGCGTGTTTCAAGGCCAACCGCGGTGGCCGCGCCACCCATGATCCCGGCCAATGCAATCGGACCATTCGAATCGGCGATCACCAGCATGTCGGTGGACAATTCCGCTGTCTGCTCATTCAGCAGGGCGATTTTCTCGCCTGCATTGGCCCATCGAACCTGGATGCCACCCGAGACCTTGTCGAGGTCAAACGCGTGCATGGGCTGGCCCAGTTCCAGCAAAACATAATTGGTGATGTCGACAGGCGCTGAAATCGGACGGATGCCGCTGCGCTCCAGCCGCATCACCATCCAGTCCGGCGTCTGCACATTGGGATTGATGCCCTTGATCACCCTGCCCACGTAACGCGGGCAGACTTCGGGCGCGTGCACCTCCACGCCAAATGTGTCGTAGATTTCCTTCATGACCGGCGGCTGGCTTGGCAAATAGGCTCGCGTTCCAGTCACCGCCGACACTTCGCGCGCCAGCCCGATGAGACTGAGGCAATCCGCGCGGTTCGGTGTCAATTTCAGTGTGATGATGCTGTCGTCCAGCGCAAGGTAGCTGCGAATGTCCGTGCCCACCGGAGCATCGGCCGGCAGCACCAGCAGGCCATCCACCTTGTCCTGCAGGCCGATCTCACTCGCGCCGCACAACATGCCAAACGACTCGACCCCGCGGACTTTTGCTTCGGCGATTTCCATTTCAGGCAGCCTGGCGCCCGCACGGGCACAAGGCACTTTCTGACCCGCCGCCACATTGGGCGCTCCGCAAACAATTTGCAGCGGGCTGCCCTCGCCCGCATTCACCTTGCAGACACGTAAACGGTCCGCATCGGGATGCGGCTCGACGGACAGCACCTCGCCAACGACGACACCCGTGAAAGGCGGCGCGGCGGGCTGGATAGCTTCGACTTCCAGCCCGGCCATGGTCAGGCGATGAGCGAGTTCGGCCGTGGTGAGTTGAGGATTAACCAGCGTGCGTAACCAGGATTCAGGAAACTGCATAAGCGCCTCTATAAATCTACTGTGCGGTCGTGATCCAGGCGCGTCCGGTGCTCGGAATGCTCATGTATATCCGAATACACTCCGCTTCCTGCGCTCCGGGCGCACCCGGCTGACAACCGCTCGCAACAATTTCTAGAGGCGCTTGTCATTTGTATTACTTGAACTGCGCCAGAAAGCGCAGGTCGTTCTCGAAAAACAGCCGCAGATCATCCACGCCATAACGCAGCATGGCAAGGCGTTCCACGCCGAGTCCAAAGGCGAAACCCAGATACCGTTCGGGATCGATGTTCACGTGTCTGAATACGTTTGGATGCACCATGCCGCAGCCCAGCACTTCCAGCCAGCCGGTATGCGAGCAGACACGGCAACCGCTGCCACCGCAGATCACGCAGCCGATGTCCATTTCGGCCGAGGGTTCGGTAAACGGGAAAAACGACGGGCGGAAACGCACCACCAGGTCGTCTACTTCAAAGAAGCGCCGCATGAAATCTGCCAGCACCCCTTTCAGATCAGCGAATGAAACCGACTCGTCCACCCACAAACCTTCCACCTGATGGAACATGGGTGTGTGCGTTACGTCCGAATCACAGCGATATACCCGGCCTGGCGCAATGATGCGGAAGGGCGGCTGGTGCGACTGCATGTAATGCACCTGCACTGGCGAAGTGTGCGTGCGCAGCACATCGCCGGATTCCAGATAAAAGGTATCGTGCATGGCACGCGCCGGATGATCCTCGGGAATGTTCAGTGCGGTGAAATTATAGAAATCGGTTTCGATTTCCGGCCCGTCTGCCACTTCGAAACCCATGGAACGAAACAGCGTCTGGATGCGATCCAGCGTACGGCTGACCGGATGCAGCCCGCCATGTCCACGTCCGCGGCCAGGCAGAGTGACATCGATGGTTTCTTCGCGCAGCTTGCGTTCAAGCTCGGCTTCCTGAATCGCCTCGCGGCGCATTTTCAGCGCGGCCTCAACTGCCTGCTTGGCTTCGTTGACCCGCGCGCCCGCCTGCTTGCGATCATCCGGCGACATGCCGCCCAGCGATTTCAGCAACTCGGTCAACGCGCCCTGCTTGCCCATGAACCTGGCCTTGACCTGCTCCAGATCGGGCATATCCTGACAGCCGCGGATGGCGGTCAGGGCTTCGGCAACGATTTCGTTTGGGTTGCGCATGAATCTCTCGTGGTTACCAACAAAAAAAGAGGCCTCACGGCCTCTTTTTCACAGCAGCATCACTCAGGCAGCAAGGCCGGCTTTTACCTGAGCAGCCAGCTTGGCAAATGCATCCTTGTCGAACACAGCAATGTCGGCCAGCACCTTGCGGTCGACCTCGATGGCCGCCTTCTTCAGGCCGTTCATGAATACGCTGTAGGACAGGCCGCATTCACGGGCTGCCGCGTTGATACGGGCAATCCACAAGGCGCGGAACTGACGCTTTTTCTGGCGGCGATCACGGTAGGCATACTGCCCCGCCTTCATCACCGCTTCGTTGGCAATACGGAATACGTTCTTGCGGCGGCCGCGGTAACCCTTGGCGGCATCGAGCACCTTCTTGTGGCTGGCGCGGGCCGTTACACCTCTTTTTACGCGTGGCATGTTCTATCCTCCTTATGCGTAGGGCAGCATCTTGCGCATGGCTTTCTGGTTGGTGGCATCGGCCACTGCCATGCCACGCAGCTGACGCTTGCGCTTGGTGGTTTTCTTGGTGAGGATGTGACGCAGGAAAGCGTGGGTACGCTTGAACTTGCCACTACCCAGTGCGCGGAAACGCTTTGCAGCGCCGCTCTTGGATTTCATCTTCGGCATTTTTCGTGCTCCATTTATGTCATGACCGCAGGCGGCATCACCCTTGATGCGCTTGTCAACCTGTCGACCACTTGTTACCCGGCGAACCGGGTTTTCGTCCCGATTATGCGTCGCGTAGCGTGCGCTTAATCGGGATAGTTATTGCGGCACCGAGTTAAAAACCCGGTGTCTGCAATAAGCTTATTTCTTTTTCTTAGGCGCCAGCACCATGATCATCTGGCGGCCTTCCATCTTGGGGAACTGCTCGGTGACGGAAATCTCCGCCACATCTGCTTCCACCCGCTTCAACTGCGCCAGGCCCAGTTCCTGGTGAGTCATCTCGCGCCCCCGGAAGCGCAGGGTCACTTTAACCTTGTCGCCATCCGCCAGAAAGCGGTTGATGTTGCGAAGCTTGATCTGATAATCACCTTCATCCGTGCCCGGCCGGAACTTGATTTCCTTGACCTGCACCTGTTTCTGCTTGAGCTTGGCTTCGTGCTGCTTCTTGCTCTCCTGGTACTTGAACTTGCCAAAGTCCATGATCTTGCAGACCGGCGGTTTGGCAGTCGGGGAAATTTCCACCAGATCCAGATCCGCCTCTTCCGCAACCTGCATCGCCTGACGCAAGTTCACGACACCTAGTTGTTCACCTTCAGCACCAATCAAACGAACCTCGGGTACATCAATTTCTCCGTTGATCCGCGTCTGTTTTTCAGTAGCGATGAGCCGTTCTCCAAGTCAAACCCTCAAAAGGGCAAAATAAACAAGGAGCGGCAAGATGCCCGCTCCTCATTTGCCATATCGATTTTTGCTTACTGTCGTGCCTGTGCTTCGCCGACAAGCCGTGCTGCAAAATCCTTTACAGACATCACACCCAAATCCTGATTGCCTCGGGCACGAACGGCAACGGCCTCGGTTGCCACTTCTTTATCGCCCACCACCAGGATATAAGGTGGCTTCTGCAAGCTATGTTCCCGGATTTTATAGGTTATTTTGTTATTGCTCAAGTCCGGAACCGCCCGGATGCCTGCTTTTCTAAGGGTTTCTGTGACTTTTTGCACATAGTCAGCCTGCCCGTCGCTGATATTCAGCACCACAACCTGCACGGGCGCCAGCCAGACCGGGAAATTGCCGGCATGGTGCTCGATCAGAATGCCGATGAAACGCTCCATCGACCCCAGAATGGCGCGGTGCAGCATGACCGGTGGCTTGCGGCCATTGTCTTCGTCCACAAATTCCGCGCCCAGCCGCACCGGCAGGTTGAAATCGAGCTGGATGGTGCCGCATTGCCATAGGCGGCCTAGCGAATCCTTGAGCGTGAATTCGATCTTGGGGCCGTAAAAGGCGCCCTCGCCCGGTTGCAGGTCAAACTCCAGGCCGTTCTTCCTCAGCGCGGCATCCAGTGAAGCCTCGGCCTTATCCCAGCTTTCGTCAGAGCCGACACGTTTTTCAGGCCGGGTGGAAAGTTTCACCAGCACATCGTTGAAACCGAAATCGGCATAGATTTTTTGCAGCATGACGATGAAGTCCGCCACTTCCTGCTCGATCTGGTCTTCGGTGCAGAAAATGTGGGCGTCATCCTGCGTGAATCCGCGCACCCGCATGATGCCGTGCAGGGCACCGGAAGGCTCGTTGCGGTGACAGGCGCCGAATTCCGCCAGTCGCAGCGGCAGGTCCCGATAGGAATGCAGCCCGCTGTTGAAAATCTGCACATGCCCCGGACAATTCATCGGCTTGACCGCGTAGTCGCGGTTTTCCGAGGCCGTGGTGAACATGTT